>JAUHVK010000021.1 GCA_030425145.1 Alphaproteobacteria bacterium
GGAGAGTAGGTCACCGCCAAACCTAATAAAATCCCCAATCTCTATACGATTACAAAACACCAAACCAAACCAGCAATCAGCTCACCGCACCAGGACAATTCCCGCGCCAAGTCTTGACGAAGCGTGTCGGGAATGCCCGAATAATGGGGTTTCTATCCCTGTCTTGGTTCCAACCATGCCCCGTCTTGAGCCGCTCAACATCCGATTGTCAGATGAGACACCGGAAAAACGCGTGTCAAAGCTGATCTCTGACGCAGCCGTCCGGGCGGACAAGTTGCAACAATTGACAGGTGACCATCGGATTCCTGCGCTTGTGACATCCGATGGATTGATCGCGTGGCGGTTCCTTCAAGCGATCAAACCACATCTCCGGACGCGCCGACCTTCATTCTGCGAATGGGGCAGCGGTCTCGGTATTGTCAGTTGTCTCGCCGGGTTTGAGGGGTGGACGGTGACGGGGCTCGAAATTGAACCTCGGCTTGTGGAGGCTGCCCGTGAATTGGCGGTAGCCCATCAGATTGATCTGCGTATTCGGGAAGCCAGCTACAAACCCGGAGCCATTTACGACAACACTCCGCCAGAAGACGGGTTTGGAGTTGGAATTTTCGATTTCGACATCATCTATATCTATGCTTGGCCGGCTGAGCGCGAATTAGTGACTAAGTCAGTCGCCCGATTTGGTCGTCCCGGTACGATTTTTATGCGCTATGGCGGTGGTATCACCTGCGAGGCTTTTCAAGTTTTGGAATGAGGCGCGCGAGGAACGCAAATTAAGTATCTGTTATTAAGTAAAGTATTCTGTTTTTTGGTCTGGGTCTTGAAATTTTCCATAAAGGTAAATAGATCGGACCTAATTGGCGCGGGGTGGAGCAGCCCGGTAGCTCGTCAGGCTCATAACCTGAAGGTCGTAGGTTCAAATCCTACCCCCGCAACCAAATTTTTCGTTATATCTCAACGATCAGACAGGTGCCCCCAAGGCAGCTATGACTTGTCCGGAATTTGTGTTCGCCCCATGTCCGGTGCACCAGTGATCTTCCCGCACTGAAGTGGTGCTCGGCGACAACGACTTTCAAACGCATCACCGGGAGGGGCGCGTTTTCGAATTTTTGGGTTTTGTTAATTTGGTCTTGTAGCATCATTGAAAATGCAAGTCTTTCTGCGGCCTTTTTTTACTCTCCTTTTCTTGGGTTACTTGCGAGGTCGTGCCCATCCCCTACAACATCGGATTTGCATGTTCGACGGAATCTCTAGATTCATTAGAATGAATGGATTTGAGCCGTTTGGCATAAGATTGCCAAAAGTTTATTGAGCTGGCGCGAAAGATAGATTGCCTTATTTGACCAGGCGTCAAATTTTGATTGGATATCTGAAATATATACTGTTTATATTTCTATCTTTCGATTTTTTCCGAAATGTTGTGAAAAACATGTTTTGACGTTCGCAAAGGTTGGTGACAGGAAAGACCTATTCTAAGGTCGTTATCTCCTAATCTTATGGTTGGCTGATCCCCCTTGGACCGACTCCGGCCATCAGCCTAAAGGGGTGCCAACGTGAAAGGCTCGATCTTTCTGGAACTTTTGGAGATGGCCGAAGAAACCTTCGGTGAAGAGGTCGTCGATCGGATCCTTGATACAACGGATCTTGAAAGCGGCGGTGCCTATACCTCGGTTGGTACCTATTCTTGCGGGGAACTTGTCACTCTGGTGTCCGCATTCAGCGATCACTCGGGCATCGATGGGGAAGAGCTTCAGCGCCTGTTCGGGCACTGGATGATGACATTCTTCACCAAGCGCTATGGCAGCTTTTTCGAAGGCAAGACGTCGGCGTTCGACATCCTTGAGGCTATCGAGGACGAAATTCATGTCGAGGTACGCAAACTTTACCCCGACGCGGAACTTCCGACGTTCGCGACTGACCGGTTCAGCGTTAAGGAGTTGGATATGGTGTACACATCGCCCCGACCGTTGGCTCCTTTCTGCAGGGGTTTGATCGAAGCATGTCTGAACCTTTTCAACCAGAAAGCCACTATTGAAATGAGCGCCCTCGCGGATGCCATGCAATCAACCAAATTCCGCATCTCTTTGGTGGACCAGTCGTGAACTGGCAGTGACTAGATGACTTCGAATGCCGAAAAGCCAGCAACCGTATCCCGAAGCCGGTACGAGCGTGAGCGAACGGCGCGCGAGCATGCAGAGCAATTGCTCGAGGAGAAAAGCCGCGAGCTTTTCTTTGTGAGCGAAGCCCTGTCAAAACACGCCGCCGAACTTGAAAAGGCCGTCGAGGATCGGACAGCGGAACTGAACGCGGCCCTGAAGAAGGCCGAGAAAGACGCTGCGATCAAGTCGCGCTTCTTTGCCACAATGAACCATGAAATCCGCACGCCTCTTGGTGGCCTTATGGGCATGATCGACCTTTTGGCCATGGATGAGGAAAGCCGTTCCAAACAGGAGTTGTTGCGATACGCCAAGGCATCCGGGCTTGCGCTGTCACGCATCGTGAACGACGTTCTGGATTTTTCCAAAATGGAAGCCGGCGTTATCTCCTTCGCGCAGGAAAACGTCGATTTACGTGCATTGGTCGAGAGCATCGGCAGCATGGTGCGTTCGGACGAACGAATGGCCGAACGGCACTTTCTGGCCTCGATTGATGAATCTGTTCCGGAGCGCATAATCTGTGATGCCACGCGGATCAGACAGGTCATCTCCAATTTCGTGACAAATGCCGTGCGATACTCGGAGGATGGTCCGGTCATTGTGCGCGCCCGCGGATATGGGGACAGTGAAAACGAGGTTCTGCGCATCGAAGTCGAGGATTCTGGCGTCGGTGTCGAAGAAAGCAGAATCAAAGATCTGTTTCAGGATTTCTCCCAGATCCCGAATTCGCTGACGGCGGCTGCCCAAGGAACTGGCCTTGGCTTGGCGATTTCGCGGCGGATCGTCGAAGGGCTGAATGGCCGGATCGGTGTTGAAACCGAGCTCGGGAAAGGTTCGGTGTTCTGGTTCGAAATTCCGATGATATCCGCGCCTTTGAACAGTGTCGTGGAACAGGAAGATTTCTCGCGGGCAAGCAGGCCTATCAAGGGGTTGCGCATCCTGCTTGCCGAAGACAACGCCATCAACCAGAAAATGCTGCTCACGTTCCTGCGCCGCATGGGCGCAAATGTGGATCTGGCTGAAAACGGTGCCGTCGCCCTTCGGAAATTTGCCCCCCAAAAATACGATCTGATCCTGATGGATGTGGCGATGCCCGAGATTGACGGGCTAGAGGCCGTGCGCCGAATGCGCGAACAGTGGTCTCCTGATCAACTGCCGCCGATTGTGTTTCTGACGGCCCACGAAATCCCCATTATCATGGAAGATGCCATGGCTCTGGGGGCAACCAGGGTGCTGACCAAGCCGGTTCAGTACGAAAACCTGCAATCCGGAATTCGCGAAGTGATGGGGCTCTCGGATGGTGACGCCACTCCGGATGCGAAGGGAGGCAAAGCCAAAAGTGACGAAGATCCTGAAACTCGTCTTCGGAAACTGGTTTCAGCCGATGCCTTGAAAAGTCATTTGACGTTCATGACGATCGAGGGGGTGGTCGAACTGGTTGATGACTATGTTCAGGACGGCCTGACCATCGTGGATCGAATCCAGACGAGTTATGACAGCGGCGACTTGGACCGCTGCAAGATGGAAGCGCATTCGCTTGTCGGCTCGTCCAGTATCGTTGGATTTGATGAAATTGCGGATCAGGCGCGACGGATAGAACTCGGGATCGCAAAGCTGGACGCAAAGCAGCTTGCCATCTTGCTTGGCGGGATCGGCGTTGGTCTGCGCCAGATCCAGGATACCATGAGCGCTTAAGCTGAACGGCGCTTCGCTGGCTGCGCGGCCGAAGTCGTCGATATCAACAATCCTGCACCCGCAACCAAATACCCCGAAAGTTTGAAAACGACGATTTTTGCCGTGGCTTCGGGCAAATCCATCGTGATCTTTCGCGTTGGTGGTCTTTCTTATTCCCGCCAACTGGACAACGGTCATGATTTGGCGCATCCGTGGTGGCACAGCTTCAGGCAGAGGACAGTTTTCCATGGCAGACGGTAGTTTTGCAGCCCTGCTCTTTATCCTTGGCATGATGGACATGAGGACGAACCACTGCGGGACTGCTGAAGGTTGCCTTGGCGCAAGCCAGACAACACCTCGGCTGTCGATCTCAGGCGGGCAAGTGCTGGAACGTCAGGCGGAGTCTGCCGGAGAGGTGTATCTGCGCTATGATCTGGGCCAGATGCGCGGGCCGTTTGGTGGGGCTGCAGGCCTTTCGGTGGGCGAGAATGGCGAAACCTGGTTTGGTGCCGGGGCAATCTACACGATCCCCATTGGTCGCAGAGGAACGTATGCCGAATTGCACGCCATGCCGGGGGTATATTTCGACAATGGCGGGTTCGATCTTGGCGGAACCATCGCGTTCCGATCCGGGTTCGAATTGGGCTACGAGAATGATCGCGGCTGGCGAATGGCCCTCATCTATGATCATCGGTCGAACTCCGGGATCTATAAAGTGAATCCCGGAGTTGAGACGGTTCAGTTCAAGGTGTCGATCCCGCTCAATTGATCGATGCGGTATGTATCTGTCAGCCGGTCAAACCGTCCATGATGGCATTGGTCGCTTCACGCTCGTACCGGAACACAGGGACGGCCTGAAAATCCAGCGTCTTGCAGGTGAAGCTGCTGCGTAGGTTATCGAAAAGTTCCTCGTGGTCTGACTGAAATTTCTTCATGTCAGTGGCCTCATCGAAGTTGACCGTGATGTACAATGTCCCTTCTTTGCACAGCAGGATATTGAGCGCCGAGATGTTTGACTTGGCGATCAAGCCTCCGAGTTCCTCTGCTGCATAAGACGCCGCGATTTTACCTTCGGTCAGGCTTGCCATCTTGATGTGATAAATCTTTGTGTACATGGCGCTCTCTCTCACTCCATCATCGCAAACAAGTCTTCGATCTCGATCGACTTCTGAGGCGCAATCACATGACGCCGGAATGTCGATGCGTGAAGCCCATGCTCGGCTTGGATTTCGCGACCCTTGGCCGACAAATTCGGCGAGTTTCCGTCCAAGGTCACGATTCCCCAGTTGGACAGCCGTTGGAGACGGTTGGAGTCGACGGGTTTGCCTGCGCACAGATCAAGGAAGCTTTCGATTTCGCCGGGCTTCAGATCGGGGTTGTTCTCATGAAAATAGCGCGAGAGTTTGGACATTCGTTCGGTGATGGCGTCGCGCTCTTCCATTTGAAGTGTGATCAACAGCATCAGATTATTTGCCAAGGCCTGCATGCGCTTCACTTGCACCGGCTCCATAGTGCGGGGCTTGTAATCCACCGTGCAGAGCGTACCCAACACCAGACCGTCCGTGCTTACCAGTGGATAGGCTCCCCAAAACACCCAATTTGGCGATGCCGTCACCAGTGGGTTGTTCTTGAGCTTCGGATGATCACGCAAATCCGGCACAATCAAGGGCTGCGTAGAACCGAGCGCATATTGGCACAGTGTCAGATGACGCGGCACTTCATCAGCCTCTATCAATCCGCCAAAGTCTTTCGCCAGGAAAAACTGCCGGTCTTGATCCAACAGTCCCGTATATGCGACTGGGCAATCCGTGATCAATTTGGCCAAGTCTACATAGAGGCCGTAACGATCCTCTTGTTGAACATCCATCACTCCGGACCGATGTACCCGCGCGTTGCGGGCCTCTTCATTCGACGGAAGCGGAGCGGCTTCGTAAATGGGAAAATCGGGTTCTGTTTCTGTCGCAATTCGCGCCATCCAATGTCTCCTCCTCATCAGAGAACCTAATTATAGGTCTCGCTCTTGAGGGGAGGCGCGCTCACATGGATGCCCTCAAATGTCTTTCGATAGAGGGTTAATAGTGAGGAACCTTTGCGGCTTGGAAGAAGCTTCCAGCAAAGAAGGAGGCTGTTCTACCTAAGCCGCACTTCAGATGTCGCATCGAACAGGTAGATATGAGTGGGATCGACCATGAGATCGACCTGATCGCCAACCGATGACCGATGATCTCCACGCTCTTCGACGATGATCTTTTCGCCGTCCGGCCCGATCAGGTGAACATAAGACACGCCCCCAAGGCTTTCCGTCAGATCGACGCGATGTGAGGTGCCAGGCTTCACGCCAAGGTGCTCGGGCCGAAGGCCGACCAGCACGGATTGTCCGTCCTGCGCCGATCCGGTTTTCGGAACATTATGGGCCAAGCCGTTTGATACCACCTCGGCGCCCTTGACCGTGCCTCTAACGAAATTCATCGACGGAGATCCGATGAACCCTGCAACAAAACGATTGTCTGGGTCGCGGTAGAGGTCCATCGGTGCGCCCACCTGTTCAATGCGACCGGCGCGCAGGACGACGATCTTGTCCGCCAGCGTCATCGCCTCGACCTGATCGTGGGTCACATAGATCATGGTTGCGCCGATTTCCTTGTGCAGGCGTGCGATTTCCACCCGCATCTCGACGCGGAGTTCCGCGTCAAGGTTGGACAGCGGTTCGTCAAACAGGAAGACCTCAGGCCCGCGCACGATGGCCCGCCCAATGGCAACGCGCTGTCGCTGGCCGCCGGACAGGGCCTTGGGTTTACGTTTGAGGTAATCGTCGAGCTTGAGGATGCGGCTTGCTTCGGCGACCTTGGTCTTGATCTCGGACGCGGGATGCCCGGTCATCTTGAGGCCAAACCCCATGTTTTCCTCAACCGTCATATGCGGATAAAGCGCGTAGGTCTGGAACACCATCGACACGCCCCGATCTGACGGGTCAAGCCGCGTCACGTCGCGGTTGCCGATGCGGATCGTGCCTTCGGTGGTTTCCTCAAGCCCGGCGACCATGCGCAGCAATGTGGACTTGCCGCAGCCTGACGGACCGACAAACACACAGAATTCCCCATCCTGAATATCAAGATCAATCCCGTGGATGACCTGCGTGTTGCCATAGCGTTTGATGACAGAGTCAAGCGTCACTCCGGACATGGGTCATCTCTCCGTTGTTAAGGGGTTGGGGCTGCTGCGCAGTTCTCGGGAACAGCCAGCTTTCGGCATCGCGGGCAATCGCTGACGCGGCTTGTTTAAGCCGCGGTCCCAGCCCGCGCAGGGTTTCGAGGTTTGTGCGCCGGGTTGTGCCTGTCACTGACAACGCCCCGAGAGGGCGCATTTGAGAATTCAGGATCGGTACAGCAACGCAGACAATCCCGATTTCGTGTTCTTCTCTGTCGAAACTCAGCCCTTCGGCGCGGATCTCGGCCAATTCCGTCCGAAGGCTTTCCGGCGAACTGTGGGTCGCTGACGTGAATTGATGCCAGCTTTGCTGGGCGAGGGCGGTATGCAACTCTCCATCGGGCAGGAAAGCCAGCATCGCCTTGCCGACGCCGGTGCAATAGGCAGGCCCGACCTTGCCGGCCTGACTGAACATCTCAACCGGATCGCGGGCGTTGCGCTTGTCGACATAAAGCACCTGCGCGTGGTCCAATTGCGCAAGGTGCACGGTTTCCCCGGTCTCGGCGCTCAGTGCGTCGATATGAGGCCGCGCGACCGGGGCAAGGGACGATTGCGCCCACGCGGCATGGGCCAGACGCACAAGCCGTAATCCCGGCGCATAGGTTTGCCGGTCGGGATCATATTGCAGCATCCCCTGATTGGTGAGGGTTTGCACAAACCGGTAGAGCGTTGCCTTGGGCAATTCCGAGTCGCCCAATAGCTCGCCAAAGCGGACAGGGCGTCCATAGGAAGCGATCTGGTCCAGAACGGACAGCGCTTTTCCCACGGTTCCATCGTTTCGTTCAACCGACGCCATCTTCGCGAAATCCTCCCTCGCCGCAGGTCGCGCCCTGACGGCTGTTGACAACCATAGGCGAGTCGCTGTTATGATTTCAATATGCAAAACAAGGTTTCAAATAATGAAACCAAACTTGCACCAGATTTGGGAGCATAAGGGAGGACACCATGCGTTCCACATTGAAAGCGTCGGCTCTGGCGCTGACGGCTGCACTTGCAGCCTCGACGGCATTTGCAGGAAGCCATTCGCTCAGCGGCGATCTGAAGATTTTCCTCGACACATCGAACCCGGCGCCGCGCGCAACGATGGAAGCGATGATTGGCCGCTTCCAGGACATGCATCCGGACCTGAACATCGAAACCACGGTGATCGACCGTGAAGCCTACAAGACACAGATCCGAAACTTCCTGACCGCCGATGCGCCGGATGTGGCGACATGGTATGCGGCGAACCGCATGCGTCCCTACGTCGAAGCCGGTCTGTTTGAGGACGTCTCCGACCTTTGGGCGGAACCCGCGATTGCCGACAACCTCGCTTCCACCAAAGGCGCAATGACCATCGACGGCAAACAGTGGGGCGTGCCCTATACCTACTACCAGTGGGGCATCTACTACCGCAAAGACCTCTATGATCAGTACGGTCTGAGCGAACCCACCAATTTCGACGAGATGAAGTCCAACTGCCAGACGCTGCTCGACAATGGCGTCAAGTGTTACACCATCGGAACCAAGTTCCTCTGGACCGCTGGCGGCTGGTTTGACTACTTGAACTTGCGCACGCACGGGTATGATTTCCATATGGAAATGGCCGCTGGAGATGTGGCGTGGACTGATGATCGCGTGCGCGAAACCTTCGCCAACTGGCGCGAACTGATTGACATGGGTGCTTATGTCGACAACCACCAGAACTACTCCTGGCAAGAGGCGCTGCCCTTCATGGTCAATGGTGACGCCGCAGCGTACCTCATGGGCAACTTCGCCGTGGCACCGCTGCGCGAAGCAGGTCTGAGCGACGATCAACTCGACTTCTACCAGTTCCCGGCGATCACCGAAGGCGTCGCGATGGCAGAAGACGCGCCGACCGACACGTTCCACATCCCAGCCAATGCGAACAACAAGGAAGCGGCACGGGAATTCCTGCGCTTTGTGGTGTCGGCGGACGAACAGACCGAGATCAACAATGGTGCGAACCTTGGCCAGCTTCCGGTGAACGCGTCTGCATCGATTGACGAAGACACGTTCCTTGAGCAGGGCTTTGCGATGCTGTCCTCGAACAGCCCCGGTGGCGTGGCGCAGTTCTTTGACCGCGACTTCCCTGCGGAAATGGCGGCCGAAGCGATGCAGGGCTTCCAGGAATTCATGGTATTCCCGGACAACCTTGACGACATTCTGGCCCGCCTCGAGCAGGTGCGCCAGCGCGTTTACAAGTAAACCAATCGCGTGGGGGCCGGGATTTTCCCGGCCCGTCACGGCCCATCCGCAAGCCGCCCCCCGGCTTTCGCGTGGCCCGTGTGGAGGAGAACCGACATGACGACCGCAGCCTTGCCCGACACCGACCCGCCGAAACGCGGCTGGTACAAACGCAACGAAATCGCGGTCACCCCGTGGCTCTTTCTCGCGCCCGCGATCCTGTTCTTCGCGGTCTATGTCATCATCCCGATCTTTCAGAGCTTTTCGATCTCGCTCTATGATTGGGACGGGTTGGGGCAGGCGGAATATATCGGCCTTGCCAACTACCAGGAATTGATGAATGACCGCGCCTTTGAGGTGTCGCTCTGGAACAACCTTAAATGGCTGGTTTTCTACCTTCTGGCGATCCCGGCTGGATTGTTCATCGCGTTGTTCCTGAACCAGACAGTCACCGGCATTCGTATTTACAAGTCTCTGTTTTTCTTCCCTTTTGTTCTGTCTCAGGTGGTCGTCGGCCTTGTGTTCGCGTGGTTTTACCTGCCGAACGAAGGGCTTTTGTCGAACATGCTGGCGCTGGTGGGCCTCGGTCCGGTCAATGTGCTGGGTGATCCGACTTGGGCGACTTATGGCATCATTCTTGCCGGCCTCTGGCCGCAGACCGCCTATTGCATGATCCTCTACCTCACCGGCCTGAATGCGGTGGATCCCGAACAGGTCGAGGCCGCGCGTCTGGATGGTGCAAAGGGCTGGAAGATGCTCTGGTACGTGATCATCCCACAGCTCAAGCCCGCCACCTTTATCGCTTTCGTGGTGACGATCATCGGCGCGCTCCGTTCTTTCGACCTGATTTCGATCATGACCAACGGCGGCCCGTTCGGCCAGACCCGCGTGCTGTCGTTCTACATGTTCGAAAAGGCACTGTCGGAATACGGCTTCCGCATGGGGTATGGCGCAGCCATCGCCGTGGTGCTGTTCCTCATCATGCTGGTCTTCATCGCCTATTTCCTCTGGTCGATGTATCGCGAAGAGAAGGGGCATTGAGCATGTGGTGTCTGACGGGAGCCTCCGGCGGGAGTTTATTTGGCAAGATGAAGAGCATGTCGTGGTGCTTTGACGGGGAGGTGGTCTGATGTTCCCGCGCCCCATCCAACAGGCCAGCGCGCCCGCGCAGACCGCCTACAAAACAATGCTACCCATCGCGCTGATCCTTTGGCTGTTGCCGCTGATTGCGGTCGCTATCTTTTCGATCAAACCGGCTACGGACTTTACCCAAGGCAATTACTGGGGGGTGCCAGGGTCGGTCGAGCTTTTCAACAATTACGGGCAGGTCTTCTTCAACTCCGACATGCCACGTTACATGCTCAACTCGGTGCTGATCACGGTGCCGACTGTGATCGGTGCGGTGGCCTTGTCCGCGATGGCCGGCTTTGCGCTGGGGGTCTACAAGTTCCGGTCGAACATCTGGGTCTTCTTCATGTTCGTTGCAGGCAATTTCGTTCCCTTCCAGATCCTGATGGTGCCGGTGCGCGACCTGACGCTCGACATGGGACTTTACAACACCAAGACCGGTCTCGTGCTGTTCCACATCGCCTTTCAGACCGGGTTCTGCACACTCTTTATGCGCAACTTCATCCGCGCGTTGCCGTTCCCTCTGATCGAGGCGGCACGGGTCGAAGGCGTCGCGGAATGGCGTATCTTCTGGTTTGTCGTGCTTCCCCTGATGAAACCGGCGCTGGCGGCACTGGCTGTGCTGATCTTCACCTTCATCTGGAATGACTACTTCTGGGCTATTGTCCTGACCCAAGGGCCGGACGCGCAGCCGGTCACGGCGGGCATCACCAGCTTCAACGCACAATACCGTGCTGCGTATCACCTGATGAGCGCGGGCAGCATCGTGGCAGCTTTGCCGCCGGTGCTGATGTTCTTCCTCATGCAGAAACACTTTATCGCGGGCCTGACATTGGGCGCGGTGAAATAAGGACCAAAGACAATGACACGCATCGCCTTTATCGGCGCAGGCTCGACGATCTTCATGAAGAATATCGTGGGTGACGTTCTCCACTTTCCGGCACTGGAAGGCGCCACTTTCGCGCTGATGGACATCAATGAACAGCGCTTGGAGGAATCCGCGCTGGTGGCGCGAAAGCTGATTGCGGCGTCCGGTCGGTCGGCGCAGGTCGATACCACAACGGACCAGCGCCGCGCCTTGGCGGGGGCGGACTTCGTTGTTACGGCATTTCAGATCGGAGGCTATGAGCCGTCGACCGTGATCGACTTCGACATCCCCAAGCAATACGGGCTGCGTCAGACCATCGGCGACACGCTGGGTGTCGGTGGGATCATGCGCGGCTTGCGCACCGTTCCGCACCTCTGGCGCGTCGCAGCGGATATGGCAGAGCTGTGCCCGAACGCGACCCTGCTGCAATATGTGAACCCGATGGCGATCAATACTTGGGCGATTGCCGAACGCTATCCACATGTGAAGCAGGTGGGGCTGTGCCATTCCGTGCAGAACACGGTTGAAGAACTGGCGCATGATCTCGATCTGCCGAAAGACGAAATCCGTTATCGCGTGGCCGGTGTGAACCATGTGGCGTTCTTTCTGGACCTGACGCACAAGGGCAAATCGCTCTATCCGGCGCTGCGGGAAGGCTATCGCGCGGGCAGCCTGCCCAAACCGCCTCTGCTGATGCCCCGCTGTGCCAACAAGGTGCGCTATGAGGTGATGGAGCATCTGGGCTATTTCTGCACCGAAAGCTCTGAACATCTGGCCGAATACGTGCCGTGGTTCATCAAGTCAGGCCGCGAGGACCTGATCGACACCTTCAGCGTGCCGCTGGACGAATACCCCAAGCGCTGCGTTGAGCAGATGGCCGACTGGGCCGATCAGGCCAAGGCTTACCGCACGGCGGATCAGATCGCGTTCAAGAAGAGTCATGAATTCGCAGCCGAAATCATGAACGCGATGGTCACCAACCAGCCCTACACCATCTACGGCAACCTGCCGAACCGGGGTCAGGCACCGCAACTGCCAAGCGGGGCCGCGGTCGAGGTGCCCTGCATGGTCGACGCCAATGGCATCCAGCCTTCGGTGATCGACGACATCCCGCCGCAGCTTGTGGCGCTGATGCGCACGCAGATCAATGTGCAGGAACTTGTGGTCCGCGCGCTGGTGGACGAAGACATCGAACATGTCTACCACGCCGCCATGATGGATCCGCACACTGCTGCCGAGTTGGACTTGCGCCAGATCCGCAACCTTGTGACCGATCTGCTGACCGCGCATGGCGACATGCTGCCGGAATTTGCTCGACTGAAGAAAGCCGCCTGAATGACCACCTACGCGACATTTCACGACCTCAAGGGCGCCTCGGTCTTCATCACCGGAGGTGGCTCCGGTATTGGCGCGGCCCTGACGGACGGGTTCTTGGGGCAGGGCGCGAAGGTCGCCTTTGTCGGCCGTTCGAATGCGTCGGCTTTTGTGGCCGAGATGAAGGCCAAGCATGGGACTGCGCCGCTCTTCATCCCATGCGACATCACCGACACCGCCGCGTTGCAAGCTGCCATCGGACAGGCGGCAGAGGCGCATGGCCCGATCATCGTTCTTGTCAACAACGCCGCCAATGACAAACGGCACAGCGCGCTTGATGTCGATCCGGAGTTCTGGGATTGGTCCACCTCGATCAACCTCGACGCCTATTTCTTTGCCTGCCAGGCGGTGATCCCCGGCATGAAAGCAGCGGGTGGCGGCGCGATCGTCAATTTCAGCTCCATCAGTTACATGATGGGAAACGCAGGATACATCGCCTACACCACATCGAACGCGGGCATCACTGGCATGACACGAAGCCTTGCCCGGGAATTCGGACCGGACAGGATCCGCTTCAACGCTTTGGCACCGGGCTGGGTGCTGACGGACAAGCAGAAAGAACTCTGGGCTGACCCTGAGTCGCTTGCCGCACATCTCGACAAGCAATGCATCAAGGAACACCTGATCGAACGGGACGTGGTCGATGCCACGCTCTTCCTCGCCTCGAACACCAGCCGAATGATGACGGGCCAGACGCTGGCGGTAGACGGCGGCGTTGTGACGGTGGCAGCATGACGGATTGGCTTGCAGTCGACTGGGGGACATCCCACCTGCGTGTCTGGGCGATGACGCAGGGCGGCACGGTGCAGATCCGTCGCAGCAATGATGCCGGGATGGGGACGCTCTCGCGCGATGGGTTTGAGCCTGCGCTGCTCGATCTGGCCGGGGACCTGCTCGGTGCCGGCAAAACGCCTGTGATCGTCTGCGGCATGGCCGGATCGCGCCAGGGCTGGGCCGAGGCGAAATATGTGGCCGCTCCCTGCACCCCGCCCGGGATCGACCGGGCGACCCATGTGCCGACCAGTGACCCGCGCCTGTCAGTCCACATCCTGCCCGGCGTCAAGCAGACCAATCCCGCCGATGTCATGCGCGGCGAGGAAACGCAGATCGCCGGATTCCTCGCGCTCAATCCGAAATTCGACGGCGTGATCTGCCTGCCGGGTACACATACCAAATGGGTGCATATCAGCGCAGGTGAGATCGTCAGCTTCCGCACCTTCATGACCGGAGAGATGTTTGCGCTCCTGTCACAGCACTCCGTCCTGCGACACACAGCGGGTGGTGAAGGTTGGGATGCTAATGCGTTCGCCGATGCGGTCTCCACGGCCATGTCCAACACATCGGATATTGCTGCGCGTCTTTTTTCGATACGCGCTGAGGGCTTGCTCAACGATCTTCACGCGGGTCAGGCCCGCGCGCGCCTGTCCGGTCTTCTGATTGGTGCCGAACTCGCCGCCGCGCGGCCCTATTGGCTGGGTCAGCATGTAGCGCTCATTGGCGATGACAAACTGTGCAAGGCCTATGCCGATGCTTTGGGCGCGCAGGGCCTTCCGGTGGAACGCACAGATGCGGAACGCATGACTCTGGAAGGGCTGAAAGCAGCTTACGCGGGTCTTAAGGAGACCACGCAATGACCCGTAAGATCATCGCCATCCTGCGCGGGATCACCCCGGATGAGGCCGCCCCGATCACCGAGGCACTGATCGACGCAGGCATCACCTCTATCGAGGTGCCGCTCAATTCGCCGGATCCGTTCACGTCGATCAAACAGATGGTGGATGCGTTCGGCCAGACCGCTCTGATCGGCGCAGGCACCGTCCTGAACCCCGACGACGTGCAGCGCCTGCAGCAGATCGGCGCGGGGATGGTGGTGTCGCCCGACTGCAACCCGCGTGTGATCGTCGCGACGAAACAGGCGGGTATGAAAAGCTATCCCGGCGTGATGACGCCCACCGAATGCTTCACCGCGCTGCGCAACGGGGCGGATGGGCTGAAGCTATTTCCCGGGTCGCTGATCGGACTGGAGGGTTTGAAGGCGATCAAGGCGGTTCTGCCACCGGGCACGGAAACCTATGCCGTGGGCGGCGCTGGCCCGTCCAACTTCGCCGATTGGCGCGCGGCGGGTGTGGATGGGTTTGGCATCGGGTCCGCGCTCTACAAACCCGGCGCATCTGTTGCCGAGATAAAAACCCGCGCGGCAGAGATTATCGCGGCTTATGACGCGGTGATGTCCTGATGGCCTCCATATTCAGCAACACGGTCTGCGCCCTTGGTGAAGGCCCGCTCTGGCACCCGCAGGAGCAGGTTCTCTACTGGTTTGATATCCTTGGCAAAACGCTCTACCGCAGCGACGGGACAAACGAGGAAAGCTGGGACTTCGACGAACATGTCTCTGCCGCCGGTTGGATCGACACAGGCGTTCTGCTGATCGCCAGTGAAACGTCGCTGTCGGTCTTCGAGACGGAGACCGGCGAAAGCACCTTTATCCATCCGTTGGAATCCGACAACCCGGCGACGCGCTCGAATGATGGTCGCGCCGATCCGTGGGGTGGGTTCTGGATCGGGACGATGGGCAAGAATGCAGAACCGGGGGCAGGCGCGATCTACCGCTATTTCGATGGCACGCTGACCAAGCTTTTCGACAAGATTACCATCTCCAACGCGATCTGTTTTGCACCTGACCGCAGCCACGCGTTCTACACTGACACGCGCAAGCGCAAGATTCTGAAGGTGGCACTGGATGACGACGGCTACCCTGACGGGAAGCCGACGCTCTTCACAGATCTCAATGACGCCGAACTGAACCCTGACGGTGCCGTTGTCGATGCCGAGGGCAACCTTTGGGTCGCGCAATGGGGCGCATCACGTGTGGCCTGCTACGGCCCCGACGGTGCGTTGATCCGCGCCATTGCCGTGCCCGGCGTGCAGTCAAGTTGCCCGGCTTTCGGCGGGCCGGACCTCAGCACGCTGTTTGTTACCAGCGCCGCTGACGGGCTCGACCCTGCAGGCGAGAATGATGGCAAGACCTTTGCCATTCCCTCAGGGACCAAAGGCCAGAAAGAGCACCAAGTCATCTTATGAAACGCACGCTCGGAACCTGCTACTACCCGGAACACTGGCCGCGCGCGATCTGGGAACAAGACGCCGCCCGCATGGCCGCGCTTGGCCTTACATGGGTCCGTATCGGCGAATTCGCATGGTCTCGAATTGAACCCGCTCCGGGTGATTACTGCTGGGAGTGGCTGGACGAAGCCATCGAAGTACTGGGCGTTGCTGGCCTCAAAGTCGTGCTGGGCACACCAACAGCCACGCCGCCGCGCTGGGTCTGCGACAAGCATCCCGATATGTTCGCGGTCGACGCCCAAGGCCACCCCCGCCGATTCGGATCGCGCCGCCACTACTGCTTCAGCCATGAAGGTTACCTTGACGAATGCCGCCGCATCGTGACCGAAGTCGCCAAGCGCTATGGCCAAAACCCGCATGTCGCCGCGTGGCAAACGGACAACGAATACGGCTGCCACGACACGATCCTCTCCTATTCCAATGCCGCGCGTCAGGCGTTTCGCGGCTGGCTGCGGGCGCGCTATCCGGGACATGGCAATGGCGGGGACATCGATGCGCTCAACGCCGCGTGGGGCAACGTGTTCTGGTCGATGGAGTATGACGATTTCGAGCAGATTGAGTTGCCGAACCTGACTGTGACCGAACCCAACCCCGCCCATGTGCAGGCGTTTCGACGGTTCTCTTCCGATCAGGTCGTGCGCTTCAACTGCGTTCAGGTCGAGATCATCCGGCAACATTCAGACGCGCCGATTTCGCATAACTACATGGGGCGGATCACCGATTTCGACCATTTCGCGGTGGGTGAAGATCTCGAGATCGCAACATGGGACAGCTACCCGCTGGGCTTCCTTGAAGACCGCGTCGGCGCATCGCCAGAGGAGCAGCGCCATTTTGCCCGCCAAGGTGATCCCGACTTTCAGGCGTTTCACCATGATCTTTACCGTGCGGTTGGTAAAGGGCGCTGGTGGGTGATGGAGCAGCAACCCGGCCCGGTGAACTGGGCACCCTACAACCCGGCACCGTTGCCGGGCATGGTCCGCCTCTGGACGTGGGAGGCGTTTGCCCATGGGGCCGAGGCAGTGTGTTACTTTCGCTGGCGTCAGGCGCCCTTTGCACAGGAACAATTGCACGCAGGCTTGTTGCGACCCGACAGTGTGGTTGCGCCCGGCTATGTCGAGGCGGAACAGGTGGCTCAGGAGTTGGCCGACGCACCGGACGTGTCCATCAGCCAAGCCCCTGTTGCACTGGTCTTCGATTACGACGCTGCATGGGCGTGGGAGGTACAGCCACAGGGGCAGGGGATGGACTATTTCGGTCTGGTCTTCGACCTCTACCGCGCGTTCCGGCGGGCGGGTGTGACGCTCGACATCCTGCCGCCGACGCAGCGCGATTTCGCAGGCTATCGCGTGGTCGCAGCGCCGGGAATGATGACCATGCCCGATGAATTGAAGGCCGCGTTGCACGAATGCGATGCCGAGGTCCTGATTGGTCCCCGCTCAGCCGCACGCGATGGTGATTTCACCATCCCAGTGCCTTTGCCGCCCGCATGGCCGGGGCTGGACGTAGCCGTGTCACGTCTGGAAACCCTGCGCCCGGACATGCCGATCCCGGTGGCCAAGGGTGGCGCGGTGAAGAACTGGTTCGAGCATCTGGAAGGTGAGGCCGAAACGGTTTTTGCGACGGACCACGGAATGCCGGTTGTCATGCGGTCCGGCAGCACCTCCTATTGCGGGGGGTGGGGGGACGACGCATTTTTTGACCGTTTGGTAAAAAATCTCTGCGACCGGGCCGAAGTCGACACCATCGCCCTGCCCGTGGGCGTGCGCCTGCGCGACACAGGCGTAGAACGGTTCTGGTTTAACCACAACCCGCATGAGGTTGAGGTTGCTGGAAAAGGCCTTGGTCCGGCTGGAGTGCTCAGGGAGCTGAAGGCTTAACCCATCAACTCCTTCAGATGCGCTGCCGATCCGGTCAGGGCGGCGTAATCATCATCGACCAGATGCACCGGGAACTGTTCCATGAATTCCGAGAAGCGGCCCTTGTCGTAGAACGCCTCGCGGAAACCCAACCGCTCCAGATGCGGCGCGAAGTGGCGCGCCACGCCGCCGATCAGGTAGATGCCACCGAAGGGCAGGTGCACCAGCGCCAAATTACCCGCCGCGCGGCCCATCATGCGGATGAACATGCGTGCTGCGTCTTCGGCGATCTTGCTGGAGCCATCATTAACGGCCTGCATGATTCCACCCGCGTCGAGCGGTGCATCCAGGCCCGCCTCATCACAGAGCCATTCGTAAACATGTTCGAACCCGCGACCTGACAGCACGTCTTCAAGACCCGGCGTGCCGTGTTTCTTGGCGATCCAGTCGAGAAGCCGCAGCTCATCGCTGTTCTGGGCGGGCAGGGAGACGTGACCGGCCTCAGACGGCGGCACCAAAGTGCGTTCGTCCAGACGGTAGACCGCCGCTGCGTTCATGCCGGTGCCGATCCCGATCACCAGACGTGCAGCATAGTCGCTCGCTTTCTGACCGGGCAGGATGGTCTGCAACACATCTGGTTTCAGATGGTCGAGAGCGTGACCCTGTGCCTGAAGATCGTTCAGCACCGCGACAGTTTTTGCGCCCGTGGCCTCGGCCACCGACGCGCGGTCGACGGTCCAGCTGAGATTGGTCAACTCGCCCACGCCATCGCGCACCGGCCCAGCCATCGCGACACAGGCCGCATCCGGAACCACGGTCTGTTCCGCCATATAGGCCCGCAGGACAGACAGCAGGTCAGGATGTTCGGCATTGCGAAAGCGTTTGATGGTCTCGGTCCGCACGTTGCCGCCATCTGTCAGGGCAACACGGGTGTTCGTGCCGCCGAGATCGGCGACCAGCGCGGTCAGAGTCGTGGTCTTGGTCATGTCAGGTCCCGGTCAACGCGGATTTGAGCGCGTGATAGGAGGATTTTGGCGTTCGGTCCAGTGTGTCGAAGTCCACATGGACAAGGCCAAAGCGTTTCTCGTACCCGAGCGACCATTCGTAATTGTCCATCAGGGACCAGATGAAATAGCCCTTTATCGGTGCGCCATCTTTCATCGCGCGCTGCACAGCGGCCACATGCTGGTTGAGATAGTCAATCCGGTGCGGGTCTTCGACCACCCCGTTTTCGATCATATCCGGTGCGGCCATCCCGTTTTCGGTCACATAAAGCGGCAGGTCGCCGGTATACTCGCGTGCGGTGCGTGTGAGGAAATTGTAGAGGCCCTCGGGGTAAATTTCCCAATCCATGAAGGTCTTGGGCAGCGGGCCTTCGACCTCGTGATGGCTGGGCCAGGGACCATCATTCGGCGCGATGATTTTGCGGGTGTAGTAGTTGATCCCGCACCAGTCGAGCGGGGTCTGGATGATGCCGAAGTCATCCTGCCACCCCGTTGGCATATGCGGCTCCAACCCTTCCATCACGTTTGCGGGGTATTCACCCTTGAACACACCCGACAGGAAGAAACGGTTGTAATACCCGTCATAGAGTTCGGCCGTCTTCTTGGCCGCCGCACTATCGTCGACAGGTGTTGCCCATTCCATGTTGAACACACCGCCAAGGTTGCCCATGCCCAGCCCGCGCATCACTTGTATGGCGGTGCCATGTGCCTTGAGAACATGGTGCATGGCATGGGCCGTCGCGCGGATGTCGCGTAGCCCGGGCGCATGGTGGCCCAGGAAATGCGACAGCCAGCCAACGCACCACGGTTCGTTGATTGGCGCGACCGAGAACATGCGGTCGCCGATCCGGCTCATGATGACTTCGGCAAAGTCGCCGAACCACTTGGGCATATCCGGATTGCGCCAGCCTCCCAAATCCGCCAACGCCACCGGTAATTCCCAGTGATAGAGCGTGGCGCAAGGCTTCAGCCCGCGCTCAAGCATTGCGTCCGTCAATCGGTCATAGAAATCCAGACCCTCTTCGTTCGGCGCACCACATCCGTCGGGAATGACCCGCGCCCAACTTGTTGAGAAACGATAGGCGTCGAGGCCTGCCGCCTTGACCAGATCAAGATCCTCTTCGAACCGGTGGTAATGATCACAGGCGCGGTCGCCGTTTTCCGCGCGAACCACATTGCCGGGCGTGGCTGCAAAGGTGTCCCAATGGGTCTTTCCCGCGCCGCCGAAGGCGTGTCCCTCGATCTGGTAGCTCGACGTGGCGGTGCCAAACAGAAAGTCGTCAGGAAAATCCTGTCGTTTGAACGTCAGCATTCGGAATGTCCTTCAGGTTACGGCAGGTCCGGTGGACCGCCCGATGATGAGTTCCGCCTCGAGCAGGCGGGTGGTCGGCGTGTGTTTTGGGCCTGCAATCAGTGACAGCAGCATCTCGGCGGCTTCGGCCCCGGCATAGCGCACAGACGAACGCAACGCCGTGAATATAGGTACATCGTCGCCGTTTTCGAGGTAACTCAACGCGTCGTCATGGGTGATGATCGACACGTCGCGCGCCAGAACAAGGCCGGCCTCATGCACCGCGCGACGCACACCGATGGCGGTGATGATCGAGGAACAGACAAACGCGGTTGGCTTGCTGGAGCGCGACAACATCTCCTTCGCGGCGCGGTAGCCGTAGACTTCGGTCATTTCCTCGCTGCGCATGAGGCTGGGATCGATCGAGATGCCGTGATTTTGCAAGGCTGTTTCGTAGCCTTTGCGCCGCCGGAAGGCGAAATCCATGTGTTCGAGACCGTTCAGAAGGGCAATCTGGCGATGACCCAGTTCGATCAGGAATTGCGTACCGCGCTCGAATGCGCCGCGGTTGTTCACGTCGATCCAGGAATAGGGCAGGTTCACATCGGTCGAACGGCCATGCACCACAAACGGAAGACCGATCCTGGACAAAAGCGCGATACGTTCATCGTTGATAACCGGGCCATGTACGATGATCCCGTCCACCGTGCCGCGGGCGCGAATGTCTTCATAGGCGCGGGTCTCGTCGCTGTCGCGCACCAGCTTGAGCATCATGTCGTAACCGGCTTTCGCGTAGCTTTCACCGGCGCCCGCGATGAAGTCACCGAAAACCGGGTTTACCATCTCGTGCTGGTTAGAGACCGGGATGACGTGACCGATGGCCAAAGCGCGGCCTGTCGCCAGTCCCTTGGCGCGCAGATTGGGGCGGTAATTCAGGTCCTGCGCCGCTTTGAGTACGCGGGTGCGGGTGCTTTCGCTGACTTCGGGATATCCGTTCAGCGCGCGACTCACAGTGGTCTGCGACAAGTTAAGATGTTCCGAAAGTTCCTTGAGATTCACGGCATTTTCCAAAGCGCTTTGATTTTCTCCTATAGATAAGACACAAAATCAGGTGCGAGGAAAGCCCCTTTACGCGCGCAAAATTTCTGCAAAGCAGCATAAAACAATGGTTTTTTCCTGATACCACCGGATTGACACACGCTAACAAATCGGGGAGTTTTGAGTATCCAAAGCGCTTTGGAGTGATTCCGGCGCGGGGGATGAGTCAGGCGCTAACATGCGCAACTTGGGAGGTACCTCATGAAAAAGACGCTCACATCGAGTGTGGCGGTTGCCGCGCTGTGCTCCAGCGCCGCGTTTGCCGAAGACCTTACTGTATTCGGCCCATGGCTTGGCCCGGACCAGGCCAATGTCGAGGCGGTTCTGTCCGATTTCGCGGCGAAGTCCGGTCACAACGTCAGCTATGTCGGCTCCGACAGCTTTGAACAGCAGATCGTCGTTGATGCCGAGGCCGGTTCGGCTCCGAACATCGCCGTTTTCCCGCAGCCGGGTTTGGCGTCCGATATGGCCGCGCGTGGCTTCCTCACGCCGCTCAAGGATGGCACCGCTGACTGGGTGCGCGACAACTACGCCGCCGGTCAGTCCTGGCTCGATCTGGGTACCTATGCTGGTCCGGACGGCGCAGACGCCCTTTATGGCTTTTTCTACAAGGTCGATGTGAAATCGCTGGTCTGGTACTCGCCCGAGAACTTCGAGGACGCAGGTTACGAAATTCCGACCACGATGGAAGAGCTGAAAGCGCTGACGGATCAGATCGTCGCCGATGGTGAAACGCCATGGTGCATCGGTCTGGGGTCTGGTGGTGCAACCGGCTGGCCGGCGACCGACTGGGTCGAGGACATGATGCTGCGCACCCAGACGCCCGACGTCTATGACCAGTGGGTGTCCAACGAAATCCCGTTCACCGACGAGCGCGTTGTTGCTGCGATCGAAGAATTCGGCGCATTTGCCCGCAATGACGACTATGTGGCCGGTGGGGCCGGGGCCGTGGCCTCGACCGATTTCCGCGACAGTCCGAAGGGACTCTTTGAAGCGCCGCCGCAGTGCTACATGCACCGTCAGGCCTCGTTCATCCCGGCCTTCTTCCCGGAGGGCACAGAAGTAGGTCTTGATGCCGACTTC
Source organism: Alphaproteobacteria bacterium (assembly GCA_030425145.1). GTDB lineage: Bacteria > Pseudomonadota > Alphaproteobacteria > Rhodobacterales > Rhodobacteraceae > Marivita. The sequence continues at coordinate 22,047 of JAUHVK010000021.1, forward strand.
TTTTACTTTCCGGCCTATGAGGGCAAGGACCTGGGTGCACCGGTTCTGGGTGCAGGGACGCTCTGGGCGATCACCAACGAAAATCAGGCCGCACATGATCTGATTGCGTATCTCCAGTCACCCGAAGCGCACGAGATCTGGATGGAGAACGGTGGCTTCCTCACACCGCACAAAGGTGTCGATCTGTCGAAATTCTCGACCACGGCGGCAGCCAACATGAACCAGATCCTTCTGGACGCCACGACCTTCCGTTTTGACGCCTCCGACCTGATGCCGGGCGGTGTTGGCGCGGGGACATTCTGGACCGGTATGGTTGACTACGCCGGCGGCAAGGACGCAGCCGCCGTGGCTGGTGAAATCCAGTCGAGCTGGGACGCGCTGAAGTAAGCTCGTAATTCAAAAATGCAGGGCTGCGCGGTCAATCGCGCAGCTCACCCCCTAAAGCTGAAAAGCCAAAAAGACCCGTTCAAGGGACCGCCAGTGGCATACACTGGATCATCACTCATGTTTGGGAGGGACAGATGCATCCCGCAATTCAAGGTCTGTTGACCATTGCCATCGGTGTCGGCGGCTGCCTGAGTTACTTTTATTTTTCCAATCAGTTTCTCGACAAGGTTCTGTTTCCTGCCAAAGGTCCCAACGCGGGCCGCAACATCAACCGCGCCAATCTGATCCGTCCGTGGCTGTTCCTTCTGCCGGCGATCTTGGCACTTGGGCTTTACCTTGCCTATCCGGTATTCGAGACAATCCGTCTGTCGTTGACCGAACGCGAGACATTGCCCGACGGTACCACGGTGTATAACTTCGTCGGCTTTGCCAATTATGTGCAGATGTCAGGGGATCCCAAATTCTGGGAAGCGCTGGTCAACAACATGTTCTGGCTGATTGTCGTGCCTGCCATGTCGACCGCCTTTGGGCTTTTGGCAGCACAGCTCACCGACCGGATCAGTTGGGGCAATCTTGCCAAGTCGCTGATCTTCATGCCGATGGCGATTTCCTTTGTCGGTGCGGCTGTGATCTGGAAGCTGGTCTATGATGCGCGCCCGCCGGGGACGGAACAGATTGGCGTGCTGAACGCGATCTATGTCTGGCTGACGGGCAATGACCCGCAGCAATGGCTGACCACGCCGTTCTGGAACAGCTTTCTGCTGATGATCGTGTTGATCTGGATCCAAACTGGCTTTGCCATGGTGATCCTGTCGGCGGCGCTGCGCGGCATTCCCGAAGAAACCATCGAAGCGGCGATCGTCGATGGGGCTAACCCGTTCCAGATCTTCTTCAAGATCAAGATGCCACAGATCGCAGGCACCATCGTCGTGGTCTGGACGACGATCACGCTGGTGGTCCTCAAAGTCTTTGACATCGTGTTTGCCATGACCAACGGCCAATGGGGCACGCAGGTTCTGGCCAATTACATGTTCAACCAGTTGTTCGTCGCTCGCGATTGGGGCGTAGGCTCGGCCAGCGCGATGATCATCATGCTGCTGGTGACACCGATCCTGTACTGGAACGTGCGCAACGCGCGCAAAGAAATGCGCTGAGGAGGGACTGAGAATGGACAATATCGCAGGTACCAAATCCTCTCTCACATGGGCGGTTCACATCTCGGTCGCAGCGCTTGTGGCACTCTGGCTGTTCCCGACAGTCGGTCTGTTTGTGTCGTCTTTCCGCACCGCGGACCAGATCGCGACCTCGGGCTGGTGGAAAGCGCTGTTCCCGACGGAGCAAAGTTTGACGTTGCGCACGGCAGCGCCGGATGAACAGGTTCTGACGGACGGGGTTTACGTGATCGAAGGCAATCTCTTCACCGGGGAAGGTCTGTCTGATGACATCGACATGGCAAGCTGGGGCACATCCTCGCGTGACATCAGTGCCTATGCGCCGGGCGACACGGCGGAACTGCGCGACGGCGAACGCATCACGGTCGATGCCAACGGCGATTACCGCCTCGAAAGCCCGGTCGAGATGGAAGGGCGGCGCGGTCAGCGCGTCTTTGTGACCGCCGAGCTGCCGCCGGATTTCACCCTTGAAAACTACGAGCAGGTTCTGCTGTCCGGCAACGCGACAGACAGCATGGCCAAGGCGTTCTTCAACACGCTGACGGTCACGATCCCGGCGACGATCATTCCGATCGTGGTGGCTGCCTTTGCTGCCTATGCGCTCGCTTGGATGGATTTCGCGGGCAGAGCGCTGCTGATCGCCATCGTGGTCGGTCTGCTTGTCGTGCCGTTGCAACTCGCGCTGATCCCGCTTCTGAAGCTGCATCTCGGCATTGGGATCGGCAAAGGTTACCTCGGCACGTGGCTTGCACATACGGGGTTCGGGTTGCCCTTGGCGATCTATCTCTTGCGCAACTACATGGTTGGTCTGCCACGGGACATCATCGAGAATGCCCGCGTGGACGGTGCAACCGAGTTCCAGATCTTCACCAAGATCATCCTTCCCCTGTCGTTCCCGGCACTGGCCAGCTTTGCAATCTTCCAGTTCCTCTGGACGTGGAACGACCTGCTGGTGGCCAAGGTGTTCCTGATTGATGCGACTGGTCAGACTACGGTGATGACCAACCAGATCGTAGAACTCTTGGGCACGCGCGGCGGCAATTGGGAAATCCTCGCCACCGCAGCCTTCGTATCCATCGCGGTGCCGCTCTTGGTGTTCTTCGCGATGCAGAAATACCTCGTGCGTGGCCTCTTGGCCGGGTCGGTAAAATAACGCGTTCCGCCAAAGCGGCGGGGCCAACTCTCACAGCGCATCTGCGGGTGCGGATGCAAGGAATACAGGACGATGAAGGTGGCAAAAACTCTGGCCGCAAAAAACACAGCCGTGGACAATGACTGGTGGCGGGGCGCGGTGATCTACCAGATCTACCCGCGCAGCTATCAGGACAGCAACGGCGATGGCGTTGGCGATCTGCTGGGTATCGCGCAACGGCTGCCTTATGTGGCTTCACTGGGCGTGGATGCCATCTGGATCAGCCCGTTCTTCACCTCTCCGATGAAGGATTTTGGCTACGACGTCAGTGACTATTGTGATGTCGATCCGCTGTTCGGATCACTGGCAGATTTCGATGTGCTTGTGCAGACCGCGCACCGTCTTGGGATCCGTGTGATGATTGATCTCGTTCTGTCGCACACCTCGGACCAGCACCCTTGGTTCCAACTCAGCCGCTCCAGCCGCGATAACGAAAAAGCGGATTGGTATGTCTGGTCCGACCCACAGCCCGACGGCACACCGCCGAACAACTGGCTGTCGATCTTTGGTGGATCGGCATGGCAGTGGGACCCGCGGCGTGAGCAGTACTATCTGCACAACTTTCTGACCTCGCAGCCGGACCTCAACTTCCACAACCCGGATGTGCAACAGGCGCTTCTGGACGTGACGCGGTTCTGGCTGGATCGGGGCGTCGATGGTTTCCGCCTCGACACAATCAACTTCTATTTCCACGACAAGGAACTGCGCAGCAATCCGGCGCTGCCCAAGGAACGGCGTAACTCGACCATCGCGCCGTCGGTGAACCCGTATAACCATCAGGAACACCTCTATTCAAAGAACCAGCCCGAGAACCTGGCCTTCCTCGAGCGGTTCCGGGCCTTGCTCGACGAATACAACGGCACCACCTCCGTCGGTGAGGTTGGCGACGCGCAGCGCGGGCTCGAGATCATGGGCGAATACACCAAGGGCGAGAATCGCGTTCACATGTGCTACGCGTTCGAATTCCTGTCTGGCGTGGAACCCACCGCCGCCCGCTTTGCAGAAGTGCTGGGTCAGGTCGATGACGTCGCTGCAGACGGCTGGGCCTGTTGGGCGTTTTCCAACCACGACGTGGCGCGCCATGCCTCGCGCTGGAACCTGTCGCCCGCCGCACAGCGCCTCTTTACCACGCTGCTGATGTGTCTGCGCGGATCGGTTTGCATCTATCAGGGCGAAGAATTGGGTTTGCCGGAAGCCGAGGTTGGGTTTGAGGATCTGCAAGACCCTTATGGCATCGAGTTCTGGCCGGAATACAAAGGCCGTGATGGCTGCCGCACGCCGATGGTGTGGGAGCCGTCGAACCAGAACGGTGGGTTCACGTCGGGCCAGCCCTGGCTGCCGGTGAGCCACGAGCACCTGAACCGCACGGTGTCGCATCAGGAAGACGACCCGGCCGCGATCCTGCATCATTACCGCCGCGCAATCGCCTTCCGTCACGCACAGCCGGCGCTGGCCAAGGGCGACCATGATGGCGTCAAAAGCACCGATACGGTTGTGCATTTCACCCGCAGCCACGACGGCGCGACGATCTTCTGCGCCTTCAACCTCAGCGACCAGCCCGCCACGATGGACATGCCAGCGGGGAACTGGGCGCAGATCGGTCTGGAATTGGGGAGTGCCGGACCGCAGGCAGATGGCAAATTGCATCTTGGGCCGTGGCAGCCATGCCTCGCGCTGAAAATGAAGTCCTGAGAGAGACAGGATTAGGGAGGGACAGTCATGGCTGACTTGAAGCTGACTAATGTCGAAAAGACCTATGCGGGTGCGGTCAACGTGCTCAACAACATCAACCTCGAAATAAAAACGGGTGAACTGATCGTCTTTGTCGGCCCATCCGGTTGTGGCAAATCCACGCTACTGCGGATGATAGCCGGACTGGAAAAGATCACCGGTGGTACGCTTGAGATCGACGGGCAGGTGGTCAACGACATGCCGCCCGCGATGCGCGGCATTGCCATGGTGTTCCAGTCCTACGCGCTCTATCCGCATATGACTGTGCGCGAGAACATGAGCTTTGCACTCAAGATCGCCAAGAAACCGCAGGCAGAAATCGACGCTGCTGTGGAACGTGCTGCCACGATGTTGCAACTTGATCCCTATCTCGACCGTCTGCCCAAGGCGCTGTCCGGTGGTCAGCGACAGCGGGTTGCGATTGGCCGGTCGATTGTCCGTGACCCCAAAGTCTATCTGTTCGATGAACCGCTTTCGAACCTCGATGCGGCGCTGCGCGTCGCCACCCGGATCGAGATTGCGCAACTCAAGGAACAGATGCCCGAAAGCACGATGATCTACGTGACCCACGATCAGGTCGAAGCGATGACACTAGCCTCCCGCATTGTCGTTTTGGCCAACAAGGGGATCGCGCAGGTCGGGGCGCCGCTGGAGTTGTATGAACGACCCAACAGCGAATTTGTGGCGCAGTTCATCGGTTCACCGTCGATGAACCTGCTTCCGGGCGAAATTACGGGCACCGGGGCGCAGACCACGATCAAGATGGATAATGGCGGTACGGCGGTGTCCAACTACCCGACCACCGATGCGGATATGGGGCTCAAGGTGAATGTCGGTGTCCGGCCCGAGGATTTCGTCGGCACGTCCGACGATCACATTTTCGAAGGCCGCGTGGAGATCACCGAAGCACTGGGCGAGGTCACGCTGCTCTATTTCGAAAAGCAAGGTGACGGCCATGCTGTGATCGGCAAACTGCCCGGCATCCATGCCGAATTGCGGGGTAAGACGGTCAAACTCGGCGCATCTCCGGACAAGGTACACATCTTCCACAACGGCACATCGCTTCTCTATCGGTAACCAATGGCATTTGGGTATTGCGACGGCCTCGGGCATTGTCCGGGGTCGTTTGCTTTTCCTGTGGGCGATTGGCGCAGTTCCGCCTTTGTTCTCATTTTTCGATTGGAGAAACCAACCTCGTCTACTATGTGTTAACCGACTGCATCGGGGGACTGTATGGCCGAGCTGAAAAACATCGAAGTGCGCGGTGCGCGCGAGCACAATCTCAAAAACATCGACGTGGACATCCCGCGCGATCAGCTTGTGGTGATCACCGGTCTGTCGGGGTCGGGCAAGTCTTCCCTGGCGTTTGACACGATCTATGCCGAAGGCCAGCGCCGATATGTGGAATCCCTGTCCGCCTATGCGCGGCAGTTCCTCGACATGATGGAAAAGCCGGACGTGGATCATATCTCCGGCCTGAGCCCCGCAATTTCCATCGAACAAAAGACCACGTCGAAGAACCCCCGTTCGACGGTCGGCACGGTGACCGAGATTTACGACTACCTGCGTCTGCTTTTTGCACGCGTCGGAACGCCTTACAGTCCGGCCACAGGTCTGCCCATCGAGGCACAGCAGGTGCAGGACATGGTCGACCGCGTCATGGCGATGGAGGAGGGCACACGCGCCTATCTTCTGGCGCCCATCGTGCGAGACCGTAAGGGTGAATACCGCAAGGAATTTCTGGAGTTGCGCAAGCAGGGCTTTCAGAGGGTCAAGGTCGACGGGCAGTTCTACGAATTGGACGAGCCGCCGACGCTCGACAAGAAGTTCCGCCATGACATCGACGTTGTGGTTGACCGTCTCGTGGTAAAAGAGGGGCTTGAGACCCGTCTGGCCGACAGTTTCCGCACCGCTCTGGATCTCGCCGATGGCATCGCCATTCTCGAAACCGCACCCAGCGAAGGCGAGCCGGAACGCTCCACCTTCTCCGAACGGTTTGCCTGCCCGGTCAGCGGCTTCACCATCCCGGAAATCGAACCACGCCTGTTCTCCTTCAACGCACCGTTTGGCGCGTGCCCGGAGTGCGATGGTTTGGGCGTTGAGCTGTTCTTTGACGAACGATTGGTGGTGCCCGATGTCACGCTCAAGATCGCGGAAGGCGCGCTGGCGCCGTGGCGTAAAGGCAAATCCCCGTATTTCCTGCAAACCATCGAAGCGATTGCCAAGCACTACGAGTTCAACAAGAACGCGCGCTGGAAAGACCTTGATCCGCATGTGCAACAGGTCTTCCTCTACGGCTCAGGCGAGGAAGAGATCCCGTTCCGCTATGACGAAGGTGGCCGCGTTTACCAAGTGACACGCACCTTCGAAGGTGTGATTCCGAACATGGAGCGCCGCTACCGCGAGACTGACAGCAACTGGATCCGCGAAGAGTTCGAGCGCTACCAGAACAACCGCTCCTGCGGCACTTGCGGTGGCTACCGCCTGCGGGAAGAGGCATTGTCCGTGAAGATCGGCCCGAGCAATGATCCCGAACATTTGCTCCATGTCGGGCAAGTGGTCGAGATGTCGATCAAAGAGGCGTTCGAGTGGTGCAAGACGGTGCCTGAGCACCTGACCAATCAGAAGAACGAGATCGCCAAGGCCATCCTCAAGGAAATCCGCGAACGGCTTGGATTCCTCAATAACGTGGGCCTCGAATACCTGACGCTCAGCCGCAATGCAGGCACGCTGTCCGGTGGGGAAAGCCAGCGTATTCGTCTGGCCAGCCAGATCGGCTCTGGCCTGACCGGCGTCCTCTACGTACTCGACGAACCTTCCATTGGCCTGCATCAGCGCGACAATGACCGCCTGCTGGGAACGCTGAAATCCCTGCGGGATCAGGGCAACACGGTGATCGTGGTCGAACATGACGAAGAGGCGATCCGCGAAGCCGACTATGTGTTCGACATCGGCCCGGGCGCAGGCGTGCATGGCGGCCGCGTCGTGTCACACGGCACACCGAAAGACGTGGCGGACGATCCCGCTTCGCTGACTGGCCAATACCTGAGCGGCGCGCGCGAGATCGCGGTTCCGTCGGAACGCCGTGCGGGCAAGAAGGGCAAGTCTGTTCAGGTCGTCAAAGCGACCGGGAACAACCTGCAAAACGTGACGGCTGAATTCCCTCTGGGCAAATTCGTCTGCGTGACCGGCGTGTCCGGCGGCGGCAAGTCCACGCTGACGATTGAGACCCTGTTCAAAACCGCCTCCATGCGGCTGAACGGGGCGCGTCAAACGCCAGCGCCCTGCGAAACGATCAAGGGGCTGGAACATCTGGACAAGGTGATCGACATCGACCAGCGCCCCATCGGGCGCACACCGCGATCGAACCCGGCGACCTATACCGGGGCTTTCACACCGATCCGCGACTGGTTCGCTGGTCTGCCCGAAGCCAAGGCACGTGGGTACAAGCCGGGGCGGTTCAGTTTCAACGTCAAAGGTGGGCGCTGCGAGGCGTGTCAGGGTGACGGGGTCATCAAGATTGAGATGCACTTCCTGCCCGACGTTTATGTCACCTGCGAGACCTGCAAAGGCGCGCGATACAATCGTGAGACTCTGGAAATCAAGTTTAAAGGCAAGAGCATAGCCGACGTTCTTGATATGACAGTTGAGGACGCGCAGGAGTTCTTCAAGGCGGTGCCGAGCATCCGCGAAAAGATGGACGCACTGGTGCGCGTCGGCCTTGGATACATCAAGGTGGGCCAGCAGGCGACCACGCTTTCAGGCGGTGAGGCGCAGCGTGTGAAGCTGTCGAAAGAGCTTGCCAAACGGTCAACGGGACGAACGCTCTACATCCTCGATGAGCCGACAACTGGCTTGCATTTCGAGGATGTACGCAAACTTCTCGAAGTGCTTCATGAACTTGTGGATCAGGGGAATTCGGTCATCGTGATCGAACACAACCTCGATGTCATCAAGACCGCGGACTGGCTGATCGACATTGGCCCGGAAGGTGGCGATGGTGGTGGTCAGATCGTGGCGACCGGCACCCCCGAAGAGGTGTCCGAAGTCGCAGCGTCCCATACCGGGCGCTACCTCAAGCCGATGTTGACGGCGAAGAAACCGATCGCTGCGGAATGATAGCTTACGCGGCGCGGGCTTTAAGCGCCTGCGCCTCGTAGGTTTTAAGAATGGGCCGCGCAGCTTCCCAGCTGCCCGTGTCCAGATTCGCCAGTTCGGGGAACAGCGTGATGATTTCGGCGCAGGCTTCGTCCGAGAACGTGTAGCGCATCATCGGGCCGGGCAGGTAACTTTCGGACAGCAGACCGCTCGACGTCAGAATGTTGTGCTGATCAAAGAGCAGATGCACATAGGTCACCGAGGCTGCACTTTCCTCACGGCGCACGGTCTTGCCGTTCACCAGATCCTTGGCCTTGATCAGCACTTCCGAGTCCCCAAACATCAGGTCGGCCCAGATGTCCCGAACCAGAACGCGATGCTGTGGTGACAGAAGAACATCCGCCTCGGCCCCAAAACTGCCTTTGCAGATACGGATGGGGGCAAAATTGCCAGTTGCCTCAATCTCACGCGATCCGACCCAGCGAATGGGTTGAACGCTATTGTCCAACGTGATGACAAGATCACCGGGGCGCAGGTCTTCGACCGGAACCGGACCCCGCGGCGTATCGATCAGCGTTCCTGCGACAAAGCAGGGCAATTGGTTGACCTGAACGATGCCGGTGTCTTCCTGTCCCAGCCCGTTGTTGATCGTGTAAGTGAAATAGGTGGTTTCTATGTCTCCGTCGGACAGCACGGTCAGAGTGCCATCTGCATTCAGGGTCACCGTCTGCCCCGTGGTCAGCGTGACTGTGCCACCCGGGCCAACAGCGATGTCATTGATATGGGTAACGGTCAGCGTGCCCCCCGTTGTGCTGTCGTTGTTCAGCACGTTGATAGTTTTGGAACTGTTCAGACCGAGATTTGCGCTGTCGTCCTGCGCGATGATCGATGACTGGATAGACCCGCCGGCAATCAGGAAATTGGTGTCATAGTTGGGGTCGGACGTGTCCGCGACACCCAGTTTGATCGTGTTCGGGACTCCGGGGTTCACTGGCGCGACAAAAGTCAGCGTCACGGTAAGCCCGTCCATCTCGGTGTTGTACTGGTCGCCGGTGTTGTCTTTATAAAGGTTCGGTGTTGTCGCGCTGTTGATGTTACCGATCGACGCCTGTCCGTTGCCGACATTTACCGTCGCTTCGACCCCGTTGACCCAAACACCGACTGTGTCGAGAAAGTCGGAATTCACGAATTCCGGATATTCATCCGATGCGATGACGAAATCGACGGTGATGAAATCACCTGTTGGCGTAAACACCACTTCAAGAAAGGCCGCGTCAAAGGTGTTGCGTCCGGCCAGTGCATCGAAATCCGCATCACGGTTGATGCCGTTTGTATTGGTCCCGGTCGATCCGCTGATATTGGTGTTGGTTGTCCCGGAATTGTTCGTGAAATCAGCCACAAGCCCCGTCGACATGATGACGCCGGAATCTCCCGGAACGACGTTGGGAGAGATCGTGTTGCCATTGCTGTAGATGCCGGAAGAGCGGAAATCGCCGGAATAGGTTGCGCTGCTGACCGTGACGCCGTTGCCGAATATGGCATTGGCCATCTGCAATGCCGTGGCATTGATGTCGATCGGAAGTTCCTGAGCGATAGGCATGTGATGCCGCCTTGCATAAAACCAGAGTTAGCACTGGTTTTGCCTGTGCAAGGCGGCGATCTTTTGTGGTGATTAAGTTATCTTTTAGGCAATCTTTAGGCTATTAGGTTCTAACTTTGGATAGGTCCGCGATTAACCCCACCCGCGTTTTTCGAAACGTGGCAGCATCGCAGAGAAATCGCGCCCCTTACCGTCTTCCTCTTCGACAAAGCGCTGGTAAAGCGTGGTGGCAGCCTGTCCCATCGGTGTATCCGCGTCCGAGGCTTCGGCGGCCTGTTGGCTCAGTCGGAGATCCTTGAGCATCAATTCCGCAGCAAAACCAGGGGTATAGTCGTTGTCCGCAGGGCTTTTGGGGCCAATGCCCGGGGCCGGGCAATATGCGTTCATCGACCAACTGTATCCCGAAGAGGTGCTCACCACATCGAACATCGCCTGCCGGTCGAGACCCAGCTTATCGGCAAGGGCAAAGGCTTCGCAGGTGGCGATCATGGTCACACCAAGGATCATGTTGTTGCAGATCTTGGCCGCCTGACCATTGCCGGATGCGCCGCAATGAACCGATTTCTGCCCCATGATTTCAAAAAGGGGCAGGGCAGTTGTGTAGGCTTCGTCCGAGCCACCCACCATGAAGGTCAGCGTTCCCGCTGCCGCGCCGCCGATCCCGCCTGACACGGGGGCATCCAGTGGCAGCAATCCGGCAGCTTCGGCATCGCTGGCAACCGCGCGGGCGCTGTCTACGTCCACGGTTGAGCAATCGAGAAGCACCGCACCCTTGCGCATCGCAGGAATGACCTGTGCCGCCACCGCGCGCAGGATGTCGCCGTTGGGCAGCATGGTGATAACCACATCCGCACCCTCTGCGGCCAGTGCGGCGGTGCGTGCGTTGGACACGCCGTCCACCGTCACGGTCGCCATGTCGTATCCCGTCACATCATGGCCGGCCTTCGCCAGGTTCCCTGCCATCGGCGCGCCCATATTGCCCAGTCCGATAAACCCGATTTTCATGCCTCGCTCCTCCGTTCGAATGTCACGTTTTCGCCCGTCACCGGACGCAGCATCGCTGCCACTTCCGCCTGGGGTACCCCGGTCAGATCATGCGACCATTTGGGTGATTTGTCTTTGTCGATGATCGCCGCGCGGATACCTTCTATGAAGTCGCCATGCTCCATCGAACGCGAGGTGAACCGGTATTCGAGTTCCAGTGCGCGCCGGATGTCGCTCGGACCAGAGCGTAGCTGCTTCAGCACCTCCAGCGTAAAGGCCATAGACAGCGGCGCATTCCGCGAGAGTTTGGTCAGCGCCTGTTTGGCGAAATCCCCCGTATCGGCTTCAAGCGCGGTGACAATCTCGCCAAGTGTCTCTCCGGCAAACAGTATATCGATCTGTGCCCGATGTTCGGCGAGAGCAGCCTGTGGCGCATCTTGCGCGGCCTTGGTCAAAGCGGAGACATTGCCGTGAGTGCAGAGAGCGACTTTGATGCCCTCCCACTGGCTTTCCGGCACATAGAGATCGGCAAAGCCGACAAAGATCGCGTCGCCCGGACCCATTCGGTCGGCAGTCAGGCCGAGATAGTTACCGATGCGCCCGGGGGCATTTGCCAGAATAAACGACCCACCCACGTCGGGGATCAACCCGATGCCGCATTCCGGCATGGCGATGCGGCTGCTGTCTCCGACAACGCGATGCGATCCATGACAGCCCACGCCGACGCCGCCGCCCATGGTGAAACCTTGCAGGAAACTGACCACGGGTTTGGGATATTCGGACAAGAGCGCGTTCATCCGGTACTCGTCGCGCCAGAAGCGTTGCCCATAGGCGTAATTGCCCGCCATGCCCGTGGCGTACATCTCGGCAATGTCACCGCCGGCGCAGAACGCCTTTTCGCCGACCGCGTCGATCAGCACGAGCTTCACGGTTGGATCATCGCGCCAATCCCACAGGGCGTCCTCGATCGCCAGGCACATGTCGTAGGTCAGAGCATTCAACGCTTTCGGGCGGGTCAGCGTGATCCGTCCAGCGTGGCCATCTTTGCGAATGTCGATATCGGTCATCATTCTGTGCCTATCATGTGGGGGAAGGGGGCTCTGCCCCCTCGGCCCTGCGGGCCTCACCCCCGAGGTATTTTCAAAACAGAGAAGCCCGAAAGGTCTTCATTTGGCGAGCATCTGCCGCGCCACGATCAGGCGCATGATCTCGTTGGTGCCTTCGAGAATTTGATGCACGCGCAGATCGCGGACCAGCTTTTCGATGCCGTAATCGGCAAGATAACCATAGCCGCCATGCAGTTGCAGGCACTGGTCCACAACCTTGCTGCCTGTGTCTGTGACGAATTTCTTGGCCATCGCGCAGAACTTGGTCGCATCCGGTGCGCCGGTGTCGAGCTTCCACGCCGCTTGGCGGAGGAAGGTACGCGCGGCCTGCATTTCAATCTCCATGTCGGCCAGTCGGAATTGAAGGGCCTGGAACTGGTCGATGGATTTGCCGAAGGCTTTGCGCTCGGCCATATAGGCGAGCGTGGAGGTCAAACCGGTTTGCGCCGCACCCAGCGAGCAGGCCGCGATGTTGAGCCGCCCGCCATCGAGACCGGCCATCGCGTATTTGAAGCCCTGGCCTTCTTCGCCCAGCAGGTTTTCCGACGGGATCTTGCAATCATCGAACTGAACCTGACGTGTCGGTTGCGACCGCCAGCCCATCTTGTCTTCCAGCCCGCCGAAACTCAGGCCCGGGGTGCCATCCTCGATCAACACGGTCGACACGCCTTTGGGCCCATCCTCACCTGTGCGCACCATGGCGACGTAAAGGTCTGAATAGCCACCACCCGAGATGAACGCCTTGGTACCGTTCAGCGTATAGCCCGCATTTGTCCGCTCCGCGCGCGTCTTCAGTGCGGCCGCGTCCGACCCGCTGCCCGGCTCGGTGAGGCAGTAGCTCAACACGGTTTCCATCGTCATCGCCTTGGGCAGCACGCGCGCTTTCATTTCGTCGCTGGCAAAAGCGTCGATCATCTTGGCGCACATGTTGTGAATTGAAAGGAACGCAGCGACCGACGGACAGGCCATCGACAGCGCTTCGAAAACAAGTGTCGCGTCCAACCGGCTGAGGCCGGACCCGCCACTTTCCTCGGAGACGTAGAGACCGGCAAAGCCCAATTCGCCCAGTTGCGGCCAAAGCTCTTTCGGGATTGTGCCCTGAGCTTCCCAGTCGCGGGCATAGGGCGCGATATGCTCCTGCCCAAAGGCATAGGCCATGTCGAAAATGGCGGTCTGTTCTTCCGTGAGGGCAAAATCCATCGCGCTGCTCCTCCCCTTGGCTGCGAGAATTGAACGTTCGTTTAATTGCCAACTGTTTCAGGACTTTTGCAAAAGGTCAAAGCCCCTCGTGGAACGCCTCGACCAGATGGCTCACCGCCGCGTGCATCTGGGCGTCCTGGTCTTTGCCAGCAGCTTTCGCTTCAGCGACAACAGCACGTTGCCGGCTGGTGGCATTGCCTTCCGCGACAATGTCGCGCGCATGTTCCAACTCGGGGACACAGCGCAGGATGCCGGCGTCCTCTTCGACCAATGAGATCAGCTCCTCGGTCAGTTCTGCCATCGGGACGATGATGCCCCGGCCAAAATCGATCAGCCCGTCGGTGACGCCGTAACGCTGCGCGCGCCAGCGGTTTTCGCGGATCAGGAACGGATCATACCGCCGCCAGCGCTGGTTGCGTACTCGCAACCGCCAGAGCATCCGCATCAGGCATTGGTTGATGGCTGCAAGGGTCAGCGTGTCCTCAAGCCGCGGTTGCACATCCATGATGCGCGTCTCCAGCGTCGGGAAGGCATGTGACGGGCGCAGGTCCCACCAGATTTTCGAACTGTCCTCGATCACCCCCAGATCGACCAGCACCTGCACCGAGCGTTCGTATTCCGACCAATTGTCAAAGGTCGGCGGCAAACCGGTGCGAGGGAGGTTGTCGAACACCGATATGCGGTAGGACGCCAGCCCGGTATCTTCGCCCTGCCAGAAGGGCGAGGATGTGGACATCGCCAGCAGATGCGGCAGGAAATACGCCATCTGCCCCATCAGATCGGCGCGCAGCGCATCGTCGTTCAGCCCAACATGCACATGCATCCCGCAGATCAGCATCCGGCGGACCACGCCGCCCAAGGCGTCCTGCAAATCATTATAGCGGTCCTTGTTGGTGTGGTGCTGGTTCTTCCAGTCCCCAAACGGGTGGCAGGACGCGGCTATCGGCGCAAGGTTGTAGGCTTTGGCGCATCGCGCCACGGTGCTGCGCAAACGCTTGAGGTCTTCGCGGGCTTCACTGATGTCGGCACAGACCTTGGTGCCAATCTCAATCTGGCATTGCAGGAATTCCGGGCTGACCTGTTTTTCAAGCTCGGCCGCGCACGCCTCCATCAAACCATCCGGGGCTTTCGCCAGGGCCATGCTGTCCAGATCGACCAGCAGGTATTCCTCTTCGATCCCGATGCTGAATGGCGGCTCCTGCATGGCGTGTCTCCCGGTTTGACGTGTTCAAGATGACCGCTCGATCCGCAAAAGGCAAAACCTGTTGCTGCGTCATTCTGATCTACCGAAAACCCTGTTGTTCAAAAAAGAGTCAGCATTTTCAGAAATCCGGGTAATCTCCTTGGCGTTATTGACGACAAGGATTTTGAAATGCCAACCATTTCCGACTACGCCCTCATGTCCAGCGGCGCCTACGATGCCAATCCCTCAGTCCCACGCTGGACGGCCGCAACGCCTATGTACGAGCCGAATTCCGGTCTGCGCTCGGTGATCTACACTGACGGGTCGGTCTTCGTCGTGGCATTCCGGGGCACCGACAATGCGTCGGATCTGGTTGAGGATGCGCAACTGACCCTTGGCATGAATACGGCCATGTATCCGATCGGTGAGGCGATTGCTGCTGGTGCGCAGAAGCACGGACCGGTTTACGTCACCGGCCATTCCCTAGGCGGCGCGGTGGCACAGGTGGTCGGATCGCGTATGGGCTTGCCCTTTGTGACCTTCAACGCGCCCGGCGTGGCGATTTTTGCCTCGCGCAACATGTGGCAGGCCAATCCGCTTGCAGTCCAGACCCGCGCAGCTGGCGCTGTGGCCAGTGCCATCTTCAACCCGCGTCAGGCGCTGCGCGACATGCAATCGACCTTCAGCATTGCCAACGGCAAGAATTACCGGCTCAGCACAGATGTCGTCAGCAATACGGGGATCCATTATGGTGACGTCATTACTCTGCCTGCTGGAACGGCAAACCCGCTGACAGCCCATGGCATTGCAACGATGATCGGGGTCCTTGGCAGCGTGTCGTCCGGAAATATCAGCTTTCCGGCCTGAAGGCTCAGGACGTCTTTCGTAGCGCCGCATCCAGCATTGCGTCGATGCGATCAAACCGAAGCCCTAGCGCTGACAGCGCGGCCTCTTCCGTCTCTTGCACGATGGCGATCACCCCTTGGCTGGCAGACCAGCCGTTCTTTGCCAGAGCAGCGGCTTTCAGAGAGATCGGCGTGTAGGCGAAGTAAACCATCAGGGTTTCTGCCTCGCGCATAGCGAGTTCGGCCCCTTTGGAGGCCTGCAACTCCATCACGCGGACGAAATCGCGCTCCATGTCGGTGATCCGG
The DNA here is from genome assembly GCA_030425145.1 of Alphaproteobacteria bacterium. Taxonomy (GTDB): domain Bacteria; phylum Pseudomonadota; class Alphaproteobacteria; order Rhodobacterales; family Rhodobacteraceae; genus Marivita. Next base: position 37,851 of record JAUHVK010000021.1, read on the forward strand.
CTCAGGTCGATCAGATGCCGCTGACCAGACCGCGCGTCGGGATGGCGCGCATAGTCGCCGAATGCTTTCAGGCTATCCTCGACCAGCATCAGACCGCTGTACCGGACATAGACAAGGTTTTCGTCAGGCAGGATGTGGAAACTGGCAGGCATGGGCACTCGATTAGGGCAGGGACGTGGACAGCCCGAACTTTGTCCTTGAAATCGCCCATACAATCAATGCCACAATGGCCGCATCTCAGACGCTTTGAGCATCTACCTTGTCCATCATGCCAGCAATGGTTTCATAGGGCAGCCCCAGCGCATGCAACGCGTGTTCCTCGTCTTCAAGGACAATAGCCACAACGCCACTTTCCGGCGTCCAACCGTTCTTGCCCAAACTGGCCGCATGGAGCCCGATTGGCGTCGTCGCGTAATAGACCATGAAGGTTTCGATGCCATGCCCAGCCATCGTTTCGACCTTCTTGGCCTGAAGCTCCATGAACTTGGCATAGTCGCGGTCGAGGTCCGTCAATTCCGTCAGATCGACCAGATGACGCAATCCCGGTCCGGCAAACGGGTGTTTAGAGAATTCGGTCAGTGCTGCCGCAGTTTCGCTCACCTTCATCGGTCCGGTGTACTTGACATAGACAAGGTTGTGCTCAGCAATGATCTGGACGCTAACCGGCACTGGACCTCACATGAAAAAAGGGCGGAACGTGCCGCCCTTTTTGCTTGCTTGGATCAAAAAAATCAATCCATGGCCCTAAAGTTGAACTCGCCACCCTCTTTGATCCCCGACGGCCAGCGCGACGTGACTGTCTTGGTGCGGGTGTAGAACTTGAAGGCGTCCGGGCCGTGCTGGTTCAGATCGCCGAAGACCGATTTCTTCCAGCCGCCGAACGTGTGGTAGGCCAGCGGCACCGGGATCGGAACGTTGATGCCCACCATGCCGATATTGATCCGGTTGGCAAAGTCGCGCGCCGCATCACCATCGCGGGTGAAGATCGCGGTACCGTTGCCATATTCGTGGTCAATCGCGAGCTGGATGGCTTCCTCGTAAGAGCCCGCGCGCACAGTCGACAGAACCGGGCCGAAGATCTCTTTCTTGTAGATGTCCATGTCCGGTGTGACGCGGTCAAAAAGATGTGGACCAACAAAGAACCCGTCTTCATAGCCTTGAAGGCTGAAGTCACGGCCATCGACCACAAGCTCGGCACCCTGATCGACACCCGACTGGATCAGACCAAGGATGTTCTGCTTGGCGGCTGCGGTCACGACCGGGCCGTAATCCACGTCATTGCCGGCGGTGTAAGGTCCGACCTTCAGCTTCTCGATGCGAGGCACCAGCTTTTCGATCAGGCGGTCGGCAGTTTCATCACCCACCGGAACAGCAACCGAGATCGCCATGCAGCGTTCACCAGCGGCACCGTAGCCCGCACCGATCAGCGCGTCGGCAGCCTGATCCATGTCGGCGTCCGGCATGATGATCATGTGGTTCTTGGCACCACCGAAACACTGCACGCGCTTGCCGTTGGCACAGCCTGTTCCGTAAATGTATTCCGCAATCGGGGTCGAGCCGACAAAGCCGATGCTCTGGACCACCGGATGATGCAGCAGCGCGTCCACGGCTTCCTTATCGCCGTTCACGACCTGCAGGACACCCTTCGGCAATCCGGCTTCTTCCATAAGTTCCGCCAGCATCAGCGGCACCGACGGATCACGCTCGGACGGCTTGAGGATGAACGAGTTGCCGCAGGCGAGGGCCGGGGCAAACATCCACATCGGGATCATGGCTGGGAAGTTGAACGGGGTGATGCCCGCTGTCACGCCCAGCGGCTGCTTCATCGAATACATGTCGATGCCCGGACCGGCGCTGTCGGTGTATTCACCCTTGAGCAGTTCCGGCGCGCCGATGCAGTACTCAACCACTTCCAGACCGCGCTGTACGTCGCCCTTGGCGTCGGGGAGCGTCTTGCCGTGCTCGCTGCTCAGCGCCTCGGCCAGCTTGTCCATGTCGCGGTTCAGCAGGCCGACAAAAGCCATCATCACGCGTGCGCGACGCTGCGGGTTGGTGGCCGCCCATGCGGGCTGGGCCTTGGCCGCGATTTCGACCGCCTTGGCAACCTCGTCGGTCGAGGCCAGCGGGACCTTCGCCTGCACTTCGCCTGTTGCGGGGTTATAGACGTCTGCGAAACGTCCGGACGTGCCTTTGACGTGTTCGCCGCCGATGTAATGGGTCAACTCTTGCATGGAATCCTCCTCGTCTGGTTGGCGACATCTTAGTCTTGCAAAAATGCCGATCAAAGAGGCAATATCCCAAATGGGTTTTGCAAAAATGCAAAGGTTTGGATGTGCAAAGCTGGGATGACCTGCGTATTTTCCTGTCCGTCGCGCGTCATGACACTCTGTCCGGCGCGGGCAGGGCGCTGCGCATGGATCCGGCGACCGTGGGTCGCCGGGTGGCTCGGTTGGAAGAATCGCTGGGTCAGGCGCTGTTTATCAAGGCACCGCAGGGCTACACGCTGACCGAAGCGGGCACACGGCTGACCGAACACGCAGAGCGCGCCGAACAGGCAATGCAGGGCGCGCAATCCGTTCTGACTGGCGAAGCGGGAACCCTGACCGGACAGATCCGGATAGGCGCACCGGATGGCTGCGCGAATTTCGTTCTGCCGCGTGTGTTTGCCGATCTGTCCAAAGCGAACCCGGATCTTGACCTTCAAATCGTCGCCTTGCCGCGCGTGGTGAACCTGTCTCGGCGCGAGGCGGATATGGCGATCACCGTCAGCCCACCCACCGCGTCGCGCCTATCTTATCAGCGCATCACCGACTACAAGCTGCATCTTGCTGCCAGCGAAACCTACCTGTCCTCACGCCCGCCGCTCACCACCGTCGCGGATCTGCGGGACCACCGGATCGTCGGCTACATCCCCGATATGATCTTCGACAAGGAATTGGACTATCTCAGCGACCTCGGTCTCGACCGCGTTGCGCTGGCGTCGAACTCAGCGTCGGTTCAAGTGCAACTGCTGCGCCAGCATGGCGGGATCGGCATCGCACATGATTTTGCGCTGCCCTTCGCCCCCGGCGTTCAGCGCGTATTGACGCAGGATTTGTCCTTCACGCGCAGTTTTTATCTGGTGCGCCACGCCGAAGATCGCCGCCTTGACCGCATCACCCGTTTCGCTACCGCGCTGGCCAATGGTGTGCGCAATGAAGTCGCGCGACTGGAGACACTACTTTCAGGTACTTGACAGAACACGGGCCTGCGAGGACGCTGAAAGGGCACAGGGACCGGAGGACAGACCATGCAAGTTCATCAGATTCTCAAAAGCAAAGCCACCGATGCTGTTGTCACCGTAAGTTCCGGTACCACGATTTCGGATGTGGCAAAGATCCTCGCGGAAAAACGCATCGGGACCGTGGTTGTGTCGAATGATGGCAAGAAGGCTCTGGGCATCCTGTCCGAGCGCGACATCGTGCGCGAGCTGGCCAATCGCGGTGCAGGCTGCCTTTCGGATACGGTTGATACCTACATGACGTCGAAACTGGTGACATGCGGTCGCAACGATGACGCCGACCATGTTCTCAGCCAAATGACCGAAGGCCGTTTCCGCCACATGCCCGTGGTCGAAGACGGCGATCTCGTGGGCCTCATCACAATTGGCGACGTGGTCAAGGCCCGGTTGACCGAACTGGCGATGGAGCGGAACGCTCTGGAAGGGATGATTATGGGGCACTAAGCGCCGGTCGGACTTCGACTTGCACTCCGGTCCGCTTTGATGCCAGACATGCGCAACTGACGACTTACCGGAGACTGCCCATGCGCATCGGTCTTTACCCCGGGACATTCGACCCGATCACCATGGGCCATATCGACATCATCCGTCGGGCTTCAGTGTTTCTCGATCGGCTTGTGATTGGTGTTGCGATCAACCGGGACAAAGGGCCGTTGTTCAATCTCGACGAACGCGTGGCGATGATCGAAGCCGAATGCGTTTCCCTGTCCGAACAGACCGGGATCGAGATCGTTGTTCATCCGTTCGAAAACCTGCTGATCGACTGCGCCCGCGATGTGGATGCGACGATCATTGTACGTGGCCTGCGAGCGGTGGCGGATTTCGAATATGAATTCCAAATGGTCGGGATGAACCGGGCTCTGGATGACAAGGTCGAAACCGTCTTCCTCATGGCCGAGGCACGGCACCAGGCGATTGCCTCCAAGCTGGTCAAGGAGATCGCCCGTCTGGGGGGTGACGTGTCGAAATTCGTCACAGCGCCGGTGCGCCAGTCCCTGTACGAGAAATTCGGTCGAGAAGAATGACAAAAGCCGCGCTGTAAGGCGCGGCCGTGTCACTATTCAGCGTGATGCCGGGGTTCAGCGACCGTAAACGGCCTGAGCTGCGATTTTTTCCGCATCTTCCTGATAGATGTTCAGGTCCAGCGCCACATCAAGCGGCATTGCCCGGATTTCCCGAACGGTGCGGTTATACGCGGCCCGTTTTTGAAGACGGTCACGCAGGGAAGACATGAAATGGGCCATGATACGTCCTTTCCTTGCTCTATGGTCCTGTGCTGGCAGTTTGTTTGCGCTACCAGCTACAGGAGTGAAAATAGGAATGCTGCAGCGCAGAACAATAGACAGTGGTGAAAGCCCGCCTTGCGTCCAGTGCAAGGGTCGCAAACGAAAAAGGCCGGGCGAATTCGCCCGGCCTTGTCACTTTACCAATTGGTAAAAAGCCAAAATTAGATCAGCTTGCCCATTGCGACAGCCGTATCAGCCATGCGGTTCGAGAAACCCCATTCGTTGTCGTACCAGCTCAAGATACGCACCATGTTGCCGTCCATCACCTTGGTCTGGTCAGTATGGAAGATCGACGAATGCGGGTCGTGGTTGAAATCCGACGACACCAGTTTCTTGTCAGTATAGCCAAGGATGCCTTTGAGCGGGCCGTCGGCGGCGGCGCGGACCGCGTCGTTGATTTCCTCGACCGAAGTGTCGCGCGAGGCGGTGAAGGTCAGGTCGACCACAGATACGTTCGGCGTCGGAACGCGGATCGCCACACCGTCAAGTTTGCCATTGAGCTCCGGCAGCACCAGGCCCACTGCCTTTGCGGCACCAGTCGAGGTTGGGATCATGCTCAACGCCGCAGCACGCGCGCGATAGAGATCCTTGTGAAGCGTATCCAGTGTCGGCTGGTCGCCGGTATAGGAGTGGATCGTCGTCATAAAGCCACGCTCGATCCCGATGGAATTGTTCAGCACATGGGCAACCGGCGCGAGGCAGTTGGTCGTGCAGGAGGCGTTCGACACAACAATGTCGTCTGCTGTCAGGCTGTCATGGTTGACGCCGTAGACGATGGTCTTGTCAGCATCCTTGCCGGGGGCCGAGATCAGCACACGGCTGGACCCGTTGTCGAGATGCGCCTGGCACGCTTCTTTGCTGTTAAAGATGCCCGTGCATTCCAGAACCACGTCCACATCAGACCAGGGCAGGTCGGCGGGGTTGCGGATCGCGGTTACTTTGATGGGGCCACGGCCCACGTCGATGAAATCTTCACCGGTTTGCACTTCGACCGGAAAACGACCGTGCACGCTGTCAAATTGCAGCAAATGCGCGTTGGTTTCGACCGGGCCCAGATCATTGATCGCGATGACCTCGATATCGGTACGACCGGACTCGATGATCGCGCGCAGGATGTTGCGGCCGATGCGGCCAAATCCGTTGATGGCGACTTTGGTGCTCATTGGGATGCCCTCACTGGTTCGGAAAGAAGGTTCTGCCGGGTTCCGTTACCGCTAACAAACAGAAGAGCGCGAAGCTGTCAAGCGATGCTCCAAGCCGAGCGCTTCACAAAACCCGGATCGGGAAGGGCGAAACCGCCTGCAACCAGAGGTTTCTCTTTTTGACAGAAGCTGCGCCGAAAGCGTATCCTGGTGTCATTGAATGACAGACTTTCTTGCGGCGGATTGGTTCCCAGATTTTTGATATACCGGCTGCCAAATTGCGCCGCGCAATATTCTTGGATCGGCCATGGCTCAGAGTTTTGATATTCTCGGTGGGCAATATCTCGACATGATCGAGACATTGCGCAAAACCTTCACCCGTCGCACACCGCCGCTGCTAGAGGTCACGTTGAGCGGAACAGTGAAAGACAAAACCAGATCGGTGACGATCGGGATTGAAACCTCTTCGCCCTATTACGTGAAGGTCATCAACGGCCATAGGCTGTCGGCGGTTGAGGAAAGCTATGCAAACAAGCCGATGCCGCATCCGTTCAACCTGACCCATATCCACGGGGCACTGGGAATCAGCGGACCACAGCGCAACGAAGCCGACAAGAAAGCGTTTGTGGCGCTGATCTTCATCACCTCAGAGGCAGCGCGGTTCGAACCCTTTGCCCGGCACATCAACACATTGATCAAGGATGGGGACGGGGCAAGCGTTCTCGATTACGAAAGCGCCCGTTACTACATGAACAATTGGAAAAGCCTGTACGATCTGACCTATGGCGAAGGCGCGCGTTATTTCAAACCGTTAACCGAAGCCAACATGCACAACTGGAATTACTACCACCAGATCGTGGTGCGGAAGGGCGATGGCAATATGAAGCTGCCATTCTCTGCCACGCAGGCAAGCCTGAGGCCGAAGGCGTTGAGAGATTTGATCTAGCTGCTCAGTCGCCTTCAGCGCCAGAAAGCGATCCAGTCAAGCAATTCAATTAGTTTCGACGCCAGAAACAGGAAACCGTCACTCCCGGTGAGAAAGGCATCAATCGCCAGACCACCAAGAACCAACAGTCCCAAACCGATGGCGAGTGTATTCGTCATGTCGCGCGTGCCCCTCTACTCGCGCGGATAAGATGCCAGACACGCGCGCGGTTGTCACGTGGGCAGCGCAGCAGCGTCTGCCTGCGGCAGAGCCATGAGGTCTTCGATGAAAAGGCTGACAAAGGGACCACGTCCGGTAACCCCCGCTTTGCGATAAATGCCGTTCAGATGCGCCTTGACCGTGCCTTCGGCGGTGCCGCGCAGTTCGGCGATTTCGGCAATGCCAAACCCCTTGAGCGTGAAATGGGCGACATCCCGCTCCGATGGTGTCAGCGCCCAGGTCTCAAACCGCGCCTCGACGATGTCATGAAACGCACCAGCCGCCAGCCCCAGTTGCTCTTCCAGATGTGCTTTGCGGCGGAGCAGGGCAAAGAGATAGCGGATCTCGAACACTACTCCGGCGATCAGTGCCAGAACAGCCAGCAACTCAATGACGAAATGACTTGAGAGAAAAGCCGTCAGCCCCAGATCAAATCCATCCACACCCACGTCCCACAGGAAGAACGCCGCGCAAAGGGTCTGCGCGACGATCAGGACCAGAAGCGACACGGGTCGTGTAGAGGAGTTCAGCGTCACAGCTCTGTCCTGGCTCCGTCTGGCACGCGTTTGATGCCGGTGATCATGGCGCGGGGCAGGTTGACGCCTGTCCGGCGGCTTTCCCAGATCACCGCAGCCACGTGCAGCACGATGGAAATCTCGGCCCAGGTTACCAAGGCCTCATGCGCCTCTTCAACCCAGTCCACACCCCAGAATGCGTTTGTGGTCATCATGTAGCCGGTCGCCCCGATCAACAGCACCGTGCCCAGCAGGTTGAAGATCATCAGCGCGCCAAGCGGTGTATGACCAAGATGCAGCCGGGTGCGGCCCGTGGCGATGTCGGACACCTGCGCGGTGACTTTGGTCATGCTTGGCCAGAACGAGCTAAACCGTGCATAGCGCGGCCCGATCGCCCCCCAGACCAGCCGCACGGCGATGAGGGCAACGACCGCATAGCCCAGCCATTCGTGCAGTTTGCTTTCGTCATCGGTGAACAACGCATTGGCGGCAAACCCCGCCACCAACGCCCAGTGAAAGATCCGAACAAACGGATCCCAGACTTTGTAGGATGTCATGGCACGCTCCGAAGATGGCGGTCCGCGCAGGTCTGCGCGGACCTGATGGGATCAATCGTCGATCTTGGTGCGGACGATGTTCAGCGCGGCGTCGAGATAGATTTCGAGCCGCTGACCATCTTTCAGGACATAGGCTTCGATCATCCCGTCTTCTACGTCGATCTTGCGAACCTCATAGCCTTCGGCGGTGAGCTTTTCGGTGATTTCGGCTTTGCGTTCCGGGGTGAGAAGAGAGTCGTCACTGGACGCGAACGCAGACACGGGCAGGGCGAGGGCAAGAGCTAGGGCGAGAATGCGGGTCATGGGTTGTCTCCTGTGTGGATCATGCAGGCTGCGACATGCAGCGCCGATGAGTTGGAGATGACACTGATTGGAGCGCCTCAAAATTGGTCTAGAGGCAAGAACATGGCCAGTGCAACTCTGGTTTAGAGCCAGAATCCGCGCATTTCGGTTTCTGCACAAAAGAAAAACCCCGCCGGGTCTGGCGGGGTTTTGAGAATTCTGTGCGTGTGACGCGAGTATCAGTTCAGCAGGCGACCCATTGCACCTGCAACATCGGCCATACGCGCCGAGAAACCCCATTCGTTGTCGTACCATGCCAGCACCCGGACCATGCGCTTACCGACAACCTTGGTCTGGTCTGGCGCGAAGATCGACGATTGCGTGGTGTGGTTGAAGTCGATGGAGACCTTGGGCTCCGGGTCATAGGCCAGGACCGTGCCCATATGGGTGGCGGCGGCCTCGCGGATAACCTCGTTCACGTCGGCGACAGTGACGTCCTTGCCTGCGTAGAAGGTCAGATCGACTGCGGACACGTTCGGCGTCGGCACGCGTACGGCCGAGCCGTCGAGCTTGCCCTTGAGGTTCGGCAGCACTTCACCCAGCGCTTTTGCGGCCCCGGTGGATGTCGGGATCATCGCCATCGCGGCGGCGCGGGCGCGGTAGAGGTCGGCGTGGCGGCGGTCCAGCGTCGGTTGGTCACCGGTGTAGGAATGGATCGTGGTCATGATGCCACTCTCGATGCCGATTGCCTCGTCCAGCACCTTGGCCAGCGGCGCAAGGCAGTTGGTGGTGCAGGAGCCGTTCGAGATCATCGTGTCGCCCTCGACCAGCGACCGGTGGTTCACACCGTACACGATTGTTTTCTGCACATTCTTGGCCGGAGCGGAGATCAGAACCGATTTCGCGCCGCGTTCCATGTGGACGCTGGCCTTGTTGCCATCGTTGAATTTGCCGGTGCATTCCAGAACCACGTCACAGCCGGACCAGTCGAGTTCCTGCGGATCATAGGTCGAGGACACTTCCATCGGGCCGCGGCCCAGATCCATCGTGTTGCCCTTGATCTTCACGTCTCCGGCAAAGCGGCCATGGACGCTGTCATAGCGCAGAAGGTGCGCGTTGGTCTCAATCGGACCTGTCGCATTGATCTTTACGACTTGAACGTCATTACGCGAGCTTTCCGCGATATGAGCGAGCGTGCAGCGGCCGATGCGACCAAACCCGTTGATTCCAAGTGTGACGGTCATGGGCAAGTCTCCTGCGCTTTGGGTTGACGGTCGTATACGCAGGTATGCTGCAGTCGCAAAGTAAAAAAGCGTCGTTTTCACAGTACGTTAGCGCAAAACCTGTGTCCGAAGCACATGATGGCGCTAACGCAACTGGACGGTTTGCGGTAACACCGGAGCGATGTTGCGGAATCAGAAATAATTGCGCGCTTGGCAGATTCGTACTGTTGGGAACCCAATTGCCGGATTTGCGGGTTTGTTCAAAAGGGCAGGCCGCGCCCGCACACCGAAGCTGGCGGCGCATAGCTACGGACGCTATGTCTGGGGCAAGATAGAATAACGGAGCATAGGTATGAGTGGATTGTTGGCGCTTCTTGACGACGTGGCAGGCATTGCAAAGGTGGCTGCTGCCTCTGTCGACGACATCGGTGCCGCTGCGGCCAAGGCAGGGTCCAAGACAGCCGGTGTTCTGATCGACGATGCTGCGGTCACGCCGAAATACCTGCACGGGTTCGAGCCAGCCCGCGAATTGCCGATCATCTGGCGCATTGCGCGCGGATCGCTGATCAACAAGCTTGTGTTCCTGCTACCTGCTGCGCTGCTGCTCTCAACATTTGCGCCATGGATGATCCCGCCCTTGCTGATCCTCGGCGGCAGTTACCTGTGCTTCGAAGGCGCGGAAAAGATCGCGCATGTGCTGCTGCCGCATGACGACCACTCCGGTGGTCCGGATGGCAGTCACGACATCGAAGACCCGCTGCATCTCGAGGAAGAAAAGGTCAAAGGCGCGATCAAGACGGATTTCATTCTGTCGGCCGAAATCATGACCATTGCCTTGTCTGTGATCGAGGAAGGTAACATCTGGATGCAAGGCGCGACCTTGGCGCTGGTCGGCATCATGGTGACCCTCGGTGTCTATGGCGCTGTGGCCGTGATCGTTAAGATGGACGATGTGGGTCTCTGGCTCAGCCAGGTCGGTCGTTTGGGCGTGACCCGAGCACTTGGCCGGGGCATCGTCAAGTTCATGCCGTGGCTGCTCAAGACGCTGACGGTGGTCGGCACCGCAGCCATGCTCTGGGTCGGTGGGTCGATCATCGTGCACTCGGTGGCGCAGATGGGTTGGCATATGCCCGAGGAGACGATCCACCACATCGCCGTTGACTTTGGGGCCGGGCAGCCGTTCCTGGAATGGGCGATCACGGCGGGGATCGATTTTGTGCTGGGCTTCATTTGGGGGCTGATCCTGATCCCGATCGGGGTCAAGATCGTCGGGCCGATCTGGACGGCGGTGATGCCGAAAGGCGCTTGAGGCGGGTTAAGCCTGCCTTAACCAAGAGCGCGTAATTCTCGGGGCATGACGATTCCAGGTTACCTTGATCCCGACACCTGGCTGCGCAACGTGTTTTCTGCCAAGGCGGTGGGGCGGGGCGGTGTGATCCACCGGTCCGCCCGCGATGTGGAGCGGGTTGTGGGCCGCGATGCCTTCCTGCGCGAGGTGCAGCGGCGCGGGTTCACTCTGGTTGAAAATGGCGAACAACTGGTGGTGTTCTGTAACCGCGATCCCGTGCGGTTGGTCGTGCAGCGCGATCCGCCGAGTCTTTCGCAGAGGGCATGTCCGTCGGGCAGAGGCGCGCGTTTTCGGTAAATCCATGCGCGTATAACAACAGGTCAACGTAGCGACTGCAGAATCCAAGATGCGCGGCGATCAAATTAAACGTCTCAAGCCGTGTTCATGCTGCGTCGGCGCAGCATGGAGCCCGGTACTGCAATTGTAGTGCTTGAAACGCGTCAACGCGTTTCGTCCTTGCGTAGACGCAAGGAAGTTCGGGTAAAAGCAGATTTGGGTGATTGCGAACGCGTCAACGCGTTCCGGCGATGCATCGATGCATCGCGAGTGGGCGGCCCCGACACGCGAGGCCGCCCGAAATTACGTTAAGCGCGCGGATCAGACTGCCAGCGGCCTTCCACCAGATCGCGGACCTTTTGGGCGACGCCCTCAGCGGTGATGCCGAACTTTTCGTACAGCGTTTCCGCCGGAGCCGAGGCACCAAACCCGTGCATCCCGACAAAGCCCGACTTCTCGCGCTTGCCACGTTCGCCGAACAGCCAGCGGTCCCAGCCAAACCGAATGCCCGCTTCGACAGCAACACGCACCGGTCCACCCGGCAGCACGCGCTTGCGATACGCTTCGTCCTGCTCTTCGAAAAGTTCCCAGCACGGCATCGACACAACCCGCGTGCCGATCCCTTCGGCATGCAGGATGTCGCGCGCCGCCATGGCAATCTCGACTTCCGAACCGGTCGCCATCAGGATCGCCTGACGCTTACCTTCGGCATCGGCCAGAACGTACGCGCCCTGCGCAGTCAGGTTCTTGGTCTTGTGCTCGGTGCGCACGGTGGCCAGGTTCTGACGGGTGAGCGACAGGACAGACGGCGTTTTGGTTTGTGTCAGCGCGATTTCCCACGCCTCGGCGGTTTCCACGGTATCAGCGGGGCGGAACACCAGCGTGTTCGGTGTTGCGCGGCTGATCGCCAGATGTTCAACCGGCTGGTGGGTCGGGCCATCTTCACCCAGACCGATGGAGTCGTGGGTCATCACGTAAACCGTCGGCACCCGCATCAGCGCAGACAGGCGCATGGAGGGGCGGGCGTAATCGGTGAAGCACATGAACGTGCCGCCATAGGGGCGAATGCCGCCATGCAGCGCCATGCCGTTCATCGCGGCGGCCATGCCGTGCTCGCGAATGCCCCAATACATGTAGCGGCCCTTGCGGTTGTCAGTGTCGAACACACCCAGATCACCGGTCTTGGTGTTGTTCGATCCGGTCAGGTCAGCCGAGCCGCCAAAGGTTTCCGGAAGGATCGGATTGACCACCTCGAGCACCATTTCCGAGCTCTTGCGTGTGGCCACCTTGGGTGTGGTTTCGCTGATCTGCTTTTTCAGGGCTTTGATGGTCGAGGACAGCTTCTTCGGTGCCTCGCCTGCCATTGTGCGGGCGAATTCTGCCTGACGTGACGCCGACATGGAGGCCAGACGGGCATCCCATTCGGCGCGTTCTGTTGCACCGCGACGACCGATCTCTTCCCAGGCCGATTTGATGTCGGCGGGCACTTCGAACGGGCCGGTTTTCCAACCCCAGACCGATTTCGCCGCAGTGTTCTGCTCGGCATTGGTCAGTGCGCCGTGACCCTTGGAGGTGTCCTGCGCCGCGTGACCCAGTGCGATATGGGTTTTGCAGGCGATCATCGACGGACGCTTGTCTGCCTTGGCTGCTGTGATGGCCGCGTCGATCTCGGCCGGGTTGTGACCGTCGATTTCCTGAACATGCCAGCCCGCAGCAGTAAAGCGCGCGACCTGATCGGTGCGGTCGGATAATTCGACTGTACCATCGATGGTGATGTTGTTGTTGTCCCAGAAGACGATCAACCGCGACAGTTCCTGACGCCCGGCAATGCCGATGGCTTCGTGGCTGACGCCTTCCATCAGACAGCCGTCCCCGGCGATCACATAGGTGTGGTGGTCGACCAGCTTTTTGCCGAACCGTGCGCGCAGCGCTTCCTCGGCCATGGCGAAACCAACGGAATTGGCGATGCCCTGACCCAGCGGACCAGTGGTGGTTTCGATGGCCTGTGCGAGGAAGTTTTCCGGGTGACCTGCGGTTTTCGCGCCCCACTGACGGAAGTTCTTGACCTGCTCCAGCGTGATCTCGGGATCACCCACAAGATAGAGCAGCGAGTAAAGAAGCATCGAGCCGTGACCCGCCGACAGGATGAAACGGTCGCGGTCGTGCCAGCTCGGGTGGGTCGCGTCGAACTTGAGGTGCTTTTCGTAAAGAACTGTCGCCACATCTGCCATGCCGATGGGCATGCCCGAATGTCCGGAATTTGCTGCCGCCACGGCATCAAGCGTCAGTGCGCGGATTGCGGTTGCCTTGTTCCAATGGTCGGGGTTCTGGGCTTTGAGGGTCTCGATATCCACGGGCCGTCTCGTCCTTCATCAAGGGGGAAAAGGGGTACTTGGGGGCGCTCATACCAGTGTCAACGCAGAGTTCAAGCCGCACGGGCGGGGCGAAAGTGTATAAGGGGGCGCATTTTGATACGCGGATTGTTAAACTTTAACATTAAGAGGACGGAGCGATTCGTTTCGAGAGCACGGAAAAATGCCTTCGGCGGTGCTGCGGCATAGCTGGGCGAACAACAAACGGGGATCAGGCAAATGACCCAAATCGATGAATTGCAACACCGGATAACGATTGCTCTGGACCGTGTCGCGCAAGGTGTCGCGCGATTGGAGGAGCGTGCGTCCCAACCTGCGCAAGAGGCCCCGGCTCCTGAAATCGACCCGGAAGAGGTGGCGCGACTGCGCGAGGCGTTGGAAGAAGAGAAGCTGGCAAATGCCCAGCTCGAAGAACGCGTGCGCAAGCTGCACGAGAGCCACCGTGCCGAACTCGAGGCAGCCAAGGCCAAAGCGGAAGCCGCGCCTGCTCCGGCACCGGCCGCGCCGACAGTCGATGTCGCGGCACTTGATCTTGATCTGCAACGCCTGCGTCAGTCGAACGAAATGCTTCGCACAACAAACGAAGAGTTGCGCAAGGCGCTGGCCGAAAATGTCGGAGAGCCGCATCTGATCAATAAAGCGATGCTGGCAGAGCTTGAAGGCTTGCGCGCGGCACGGTCTGTCGAAGCCTCCGAGACCCGCGCGATCATTGCGTCCCTGACACCGCTACTCGAAGATGCGGCCGAACCCGAGGAGGCGAACTGATGCCTGAAGTCGAAATCACAATCGGCGGTCGCAGCTTTGATGTGGCCTGTCAGGAAGGCGAAGAACAATACCTGCATTCCGCCGCTCGGATGCTCGACACCGAAGCGCAGGTTCTGGCGCAGCAGGTGGGACGTATTCCAGAAGCGCGGATGCTGCTGATGGCGGGCCTGATGCTGGCGGACAAAACCGCCGGATTGGAAGACAAGCTGCGCGAAAGCGAAGACCGCGCTGAGGCTTACCTGTCGGAGCTTCGCGCGCTCAAGGATGCACCACCGCCCGAACCGGAACGGATTGAGGTTCCCGTGGTGCCGACAGATGTCACCGAGTCCCTGCAAGAGATCGCAGCCCGCGCCGAGGCACTGGCCCGCGATGTCGAGGAAAAAGCGGGCTAGGCGGCCCTCACGCTAAAACGAAAAAACGGCGCCCAGAGAGGCGCCGTTTTCAATTCCGGGGATAGAGCCGCGCCTCAGGCGTTGGCTTCGCGGATCTTGTCCGCCGCGTCCTTGTCATAGGCCACGCCGTTTTCGTCGAAGAGCTGATCGAGTTCGCCCGACAGCGTCATCTCGGTGATGATGTCGCAGCCACCGACAAATTCGCCTTTGACGTAAAGCTGCGGGATCGTCGGCCAGTCGGAATAATCCTTGATACCCTGGCGGATATTCTCATCTGCGAGAACGTTCACATCGGCATAGTCGACGCCCATGTAATTCAGCACGCCGGCCACCTTGCTGGAAAACCCGCATTGCGGCATCGACTTGGTGCCTTTCATATAGAGCACCACGTCGTTCGATTTTACGGTGTCGTCGATAATCTGTTTCGCGTCAGTCATTCTTTTGCTCCATCTCTTCGCGGCGTTTCCGGTCCTTGCGGATATACGGCATCGTGGCGCCGACAGTGATAAGGGTGACAAGGCCAATAGCGGCGAACATTGGCCAGGTGTTGGTGAGAAAGTCGATCATCCCACGTCTCCACAGGGGTTCTGCGCCTTAGGACGTCGCCAGGTGAACCAGGCGAACGGTCCGTTCAACAAGATCATTAGGATAATCCAGAGCCGCGCGGGCATCAGGTCGGGGCTTTCGTGGTCAGCGCAAGCGCGTGCAATTCTCCGTGCGAGCCGTCCATCTTTCCCTTGAGGGCGGCATAGACCGCGCGTTGCTGTTGGACCCGGTTCTTCCCTTTGAAGCTTTCATCGATCACCTCGGCGGCATAGTGGTTCCCGTCGCCTGCAAGATCCGTGATGGTGATCTTGGCATTCGGAAATTCTGCGCGGATAAGTTCTTCGATTTCCTGCGCTTCCATGGCCATTGCGCTGCTCTCCGATTGTGTCTGTCGTTAAAGATGTATGCCGGGGTTAGGCTTTCCGCAAGGCGCTCCAAACGGTTACGCTGCGAGCGATACCCAGACGGGTACGTGATCCGACGGTTTCTCTCGCCCGCGGACAGCACTTTCGATCCAGCACTCGGTCAAAAGGTCGGCGCAAGCGGGGGTCAGAAGGAAGTGATCGATGCGGATTCCGTTGTTCCGCTCCCACGCTCCGGCTTGGTAATCCCAAAAGGAATAATGTCCGCCACCGAACGTGCCTGCGCGGAAGGCTTCGGTAAAGCCAAGGTTCAGCACTCGCCGGAATGCGGCGCGGGACTCGGGCCGGAACAGGGCGTCGTCTTTCCACTGCTCGGGCTTCGCCGCGTCTTCGGCCTGCGGGATGATATTATAGTCGCCCGCCATCAGGGCAGGCATCTCATCGGCCAGAAGATCGCGTGCCCGCGCTTCGAGCCGTTTCATCCAAGCCAGTTTGTAATCGTATTTCGGACCCGGCGCCGGGTTCCCGTTGGGAAGATACAACCCGCAGACGCGCACCGCCTGTGTGTCGCCGATCACCGTCGCTTCGATCCAGCGCGCCTGTTCGTCGCTGTCATCGCCGGGTAGGCCGCGCGTGACATCCTCCAGCGGCAGCTTGGACAGGATCGCCACGCCGTTGAAGCCCTTTTGCCCGTGGGTTTCGACCGTGTAGCCAAGGTCTTCGAGCTCTTCGCGCGGAAATGCCTCGTCCACCGATTTGATCTCTTGCAACAACGCCACATCCGGTGCGCTTTCCTTGAGCCAGTCGGTCAGGGCGGGCAGGCGGGCCTTGATTCCGTTGATGTTGAACGTCGCGATTTTCATAAGTCGTCTCCCCGGTTGCCCTTTCTATCCCAAGAAGGGCCGAGACGCACAAGCGCGGATCTCTACGAATCGACGCGCGTATTCAGGCCGTGAATCGGTCTGTGAGGTAACGGGTTTGTGACGAAGCGCTTCCGGTTTCGGAGCCGTCAGAAACTTATCCCCAGATTTCTGCAATCTGTTGATAACTTCAGGAGTGCTGACTTTGAAACAACCTATGCGGGTGTTTTCATGTGGATAACTCTCCAAAACACACGTTAAACGATAAACGCACTTCTCAAATTCAATTTTTGCGTGCCACGTTTGAGCCACCCAATCTGCAACAGGAGGCCCAAATGACCGCACTTCGTAAAATCCAAACTACCCAGTTCCTTCAAGAAAATCAGTATAATACCGACGTGAGTGGCGATATTCACGGTGGTGATGCAACGGCGCTGTTTACGTCTGGTTCCGCTCCCGCAACTGCAACCGATACGCTTCTTGGCGATGCGGTCGAAATGTTCACCTCCGGTTCGGCTCCGACCACCAGCACAACAGCTCTGCTGGGTGATGCAACCGGTCTCTTCACATCCGGCTCCGCACCGCAGGGCACATCCGCAACGACTGGCGACGCTGTAGAGATGTTCACGTCCGGCTCCGCACCGACCACGTCGGATGCCCGCACCGGCGACGCAGTTGAAGCCTTCACCTCGGGTTCTGCACCGACCACGTCGGATGCCCGAACCGGCGACGCGGTGGAAGCGTTCACGTCTGGTTCCGCGCCCACCACTTCGGATGCCCGTACTGGCGACGCTGTCGAGATGTTCACATCCGGCTCTGCACCCACGACGTCCGACGCCCGCACTGGCGATGCCGTCGAAGCATTCACTTCGGGTTCCGCACCGACCACGTCGGATGCGCGCACTGGTGACGCTGTCGAAGCATTCACCTCCGGTTCCGGTCCGGTGACAGCCAAGACCACCGCGGATGGCGAAGGCTGCGCACTTTTCACATCCGGCTCGTAAAGCCCGCTTTGACCCGGGGCGGGGCGGCCCGTCCCTTGACACCCCCATGGAGGCACGGACCATGACCAATGTCATTCACCTGACCCCCCCGTCCCGGATCAACCCGCAGGAGGCGCGCCTTGGCGCGCTTCTGAGCTGCTTTGCGGAACACCGCCGCCACGGCGATGACGTGTTCTGGCTCAAGGAAAACGCCGAGATCCTGAACATTCTTGAATGCACCGGAACGCGCCCAGGCGAGGCCGCGCTCGACGCATACTCGGAATTTTACCAAACGGTCGAAAAACGCTTGCGGTTCTTTCCGCAATATTACCGCTTCTTCCTGTCGATCACCCTCGACCTCGAAGATCTCGGTATGCCGGGCGATCAGGGTGAACTGCTATTGCACTGGGCGCAGGCGCAGGATCTACCGCGCGCCGAACTGTCGGATCTGCAACGCATGGAGGCGTTGCGCCTCATGTCCCGGCGCGATGTGACGCCGAAGGGCAGTGATCCCACGCTGGAAGAGCGTGTGCGCTATTTCATGGCACGCCCCGACACTTTTGCACTCCCCAACAAGAAAGCGGCCTATGAGCTGACCCACCTTGTGTTCTATCTCAGCGAATACGGTCGCTGCGACCCGCATCTCGATGCCGACGCCAAGCGCAGTCTGCATTTCGCCGGGCTTCTGGCCTTCATCGAACAGAATGCCGATCTTCTGTCCGAGATCTGCATCGCCATGATCTATGCCGGAGAGGTGCCGCCCGTGCTCTGGACGAATTGGCTGAAACGGGAAACCGCGCTGTTTTCTGTCACCGATGGACCATCCGTGAGCGTTCAGGACGACTATCACGAATTCCTGGTCTGCAACTGGCATCAGGCGCTTATCGGTGATCCCTCTTTTGCCAAGGGCTTTGCCTATGACCGGATGCGCTTTGACCGCAATGTCGCGCGTGCAACGCCCATGCGCGAAATGTCCGAGGCGATGTTCAGCCTCGACGACGCGCGCAGCGGCGACTGGATCAGTATGCGGCTTTACATGGAAGACCGGCTGTCACCCGAAGCCATGCATGTTCTGGAACAGGCGGAAACCTCGTCCCAACACTTTGAGGCGTTCTTCCACGGCTTTGCACGCGCCAATCCGACTGGCGCGTTGCATTAAATCTTACATAGAAAAACTTGTGCCGCATCCGCAGGAGGATGTGGCATTAGGATTTTCGATCACGAACCGCGCGCCAATCAGTTCTTCGGAAAAGTCGATCACCGCATTCGAAAGGAACGGAAGCGACACCGAATCCACGACAACCCGTTCGCCATGGCCTTCGAGCACAAGGTCGTCGTCGGACGGATCGTCCAGCTTGATCTCGTACTGAAACCCCGAACAGCCGCCGCCCTCTACCGCCACGCGCAAGGCTTTGCCTTCGGCTCCGGCGCCAATTTCCGACAAACGCTCGAACGCGCGATCTGTCACTTTCGGTGGAAGCTGCATGTCACCCTCGGGTTCGCTTTGAATTGTGCACTGATCTGAATATAAGGGCGCTTGGGACAGGGAACAAGAACAGGCGGTCTAACATGACGGCGCAATACGCATGCGATCCAGGCAGGTCGCGGGGCAGGTTATATCCCGAGGAAGAAAGCGCGTTTCGCTCGTGTTTTCAAAGGGATCGCGACCGGATCATCCACGCTTCGGCCTTTCGCCGGCTGAAGCACAAGACGCAAGTCTTCATCGAACATGAAGGCGATTATTTCCGCACACGTCTGACCCATTCGATTGAGGTCGGTCAGGTGGCGCGCACCATTTCCAAGACGTTGGGACTTGATCTTGAACTCACCGAAGCGGTGGCGCTGGCGCATGACTTGGGCCACACGCCCTTCGGGCACACTGGCGAAGACGCTCTTGACGCGCTGATGCAGCCTTATGGCGGGTTTGACCACAACGCCCAGGCAATCCGCATCGTTACCGCGCTCGAACGGCATTATGCCGAGTTTGATGGGTTGAACCTCACCTGGGAAACCCTTGAAGGTATTGCAAAACACAATGGTCCGGTGGGCGAGCCGATCCCACATGCTCTGGCCGCCTACAATGCGCGGCATGACCTGGAATTGCATACCCATGCCAGTGCCGAAGCACAGGTTGCAGCACTTGCCGATGACATCGCCTACAATCACCACGATCTGCATGACGGCTTGCGGGCCGAGCTGTTTTCGACTGATGAACTGGCTGAGCTTCCCATCGTAAGTGATTGTTTTTCAGAAGTTGATCGCATCTATCCCGGCCTGAATTACTACCGCCGTCGGCACGAAGCCCTGCGCCGCTTTTTCGGCGTCCTGGTCAGCGACGTAATCAACGTCACTCGCACCAATCTGCAAGAGCTTGATCCGCAGTCGCCCGAGGACATTCGCGCAGCGGGGCGTATGATGGTGCAATTCACACCGGCGCTTTGGACCGATCTCAAGGTGATCCGCGATTTTCTGTTCCACCGCATGTACCGCGCACCCGGGGTGGTCGAGATGCGGGCACAGGTGACCAAGGTCATCAACGAGCTGTTCCCGCTTTTCATGTCAGACCCGTCGCTTCTGCCCAAGCAATGGCGTAAGGATGTCGCGGAAATCGAGACCGAAACGGAACTTGCACGTCTGGTTGGGGATTACATAGCCGGAATGACCGACCGGTTCGCCCTGCAGGAACATGCGCGCCTGACGGGGTCCGACGTTATTTCTGCAAGGTCGTAAAAGGATTTCATCGTGGCAACACCCGCAGAAGCAGGCATGAACCCGGTCACCGCATTTGCATTGGTCGGCGCATTGGGCGTCGGGGCGCAATGGCTCGCCTGGCGGCTCAACCTTCCGGGGATCGTGTTGATGTTGCTGGCGGGGCTTCTGGTCGGGCCGGTGTTGGGCGTCCTTGATCCATCGGTGGCCCTTGGTGATTTGCTGCAACCGATTGTGGCCATCGCCGTGGCGATCATCCTCTTCGAGGGCGGGTTGACGCTCAACTTCAAGTCGCTGGCGGATGCAGCAGTCGGAGTGAAGCGGTTGGTCATCATCGGTGGCCCGGTTGGCTGGCTGATGTCGGCTTCCGTGTTGCACTATGTCGGCGGTCTAAGCTGGGCGGCGGCGTCTGTGTTCGGGGGGATTATGATCGTCACCGGACCAACGGTTATTGCGCCTCTGCTGCGTCAGGCGCGGCTCAAGCGCCGCCCTGCGGCGTTGCTGCAATGGGAAGCCATCGTCAACGATCCCGTCGGCGCGCTGGCCGCTGTGCTGGCCTTTGAGGTCGTTCTGGTCTGGCAGACCGCTGCCACGGTTGAAGAAGTGGTCTGGACCCTTGCCATCGGCATCGTGATCGCAACCGCAGTGGGCATCGCCGCCGGGTGGGGCATCGCAAAATCCTTCTCCAGCGGTTGGGTACCGGAATACATGAAGGTTCCGGTGCTTTTCGTCAGCGTGCTCGCGGCCTTTGCCGCATCCGACTCGCTTCTGCATGAAAGTGGGCTTCTTGCCGTAACCATCATGGGCGTCTGGATCGCCAATGCGCATCTGCCAAGCCATGCCGAGATGCACCGCTTCAAGGAACACGCCACGATCCTGTTGGTGTCCGGCGTCTTCATCCTGCTGGCGGCGAACATGTCCCGCGAAACGCTGCTGGCGATGAACTGGCAGACGCTGGCGACGGTGGTCGCAGTGATCCTGATCGCGCGGCCTGTGACCGTTCTGATCTCGCTGGCCTTCTCCAATGTGCCGTGGGCCGAACGGCTGCTGGTTGCCTTCACTGGCCCGCGTGGTGTGGTGCTGGTGGCTGTGGCGGGCCTTTTTGGTGACCGTCTGGTCCAAGCCGGGATCGAGGATGCGGCGATGATCTCGTCAATCGCCTTTGCGTTGGTGGCAGGCACGGTTGTCCTGCACGGCTTCACACTCAAACCCGTCGCGGGTCTGCTGGGCCTCACCGCCTCGACCACTCCGGGTGTGCTTTTGGTCGGTGGCAACCGCTGGACGGTCGAATTCGGCAAGCTTCTGAAAAAGCTGGAACTTCCCGTCATGATTGCGGATCCGAACCGCAGCCACCTGCGCGACGCCCGCGAGGCTGGCCTGAGCATCTATACCGGCGACATCCTGTCGGAAGGGGCTGAGCACCGCCTTGACCTTGTGGCCTATGAAACCGTAATCGCGGCAACCGACAACGATGCCTACAACACGCTTGTGGCCACCGACCTCGCACCGGAATTCGGGCGCGAGAACGTATATCAGCTTACACGGGAAGCCTCGGATTCCGCGCGCTATGCCTTGCCGCCGAAACTGGGCGGGCGGGCCATCGGTGCGGGTGAAACGTACTGGCAGGTGCAACGCCGCATGTGGGACGGGTGGGAATTCCGCTCGACCACACTGTCCGAGGAATTCACCCTTGAGGATTGGTACAACACCCACCCCGAAGGCATCCCGATCGCCGATATCGGCCCACGTGGCACGCTGCGCATTCTTGGGCCCAAGGACTCCCCCAAAGACGCCCGTGGAACACGTCTGATTGCCATGCTGCCGATGAAAGAACACCGCGCCAAGGCAGAAGGGCAAGCCTAACGTTTGACGCCGCGCGCCAAGGTGGTAGAGGACGTCCCGAACAAAGGACGTGTGACATGAACCTCTTTTCCGATATCCGGGCGCTTGTGATCGACAGCCTGAACGCGATGGTCTCCGAAGGCGCTCTGCCCGAAGGTCTCGACTATGCCAACGTGACGGTCGAACCGCCGCGCGACCCGCTGCATGGCGACATGGCAACCAACGCCGCAATGGTGCTGGCGAAACCCGCTGCTGCAAAGCCGCGTGATATTGCCGAAGCACTGGCCGAAAAGCTGGCCGAAGATGCGCGCGTGTCGTCCGCCGAAGTGGCTGGTCCGGGTTTTCTCAACCTGCGTCTGGGCAATGCGGTCTGGCAGGGTCTGCCGAAGACGATCCTGTCGTCTGGCACCGATTACGGCAAATCGGATATGGGGCAGGGGCTCCGGGTGAACGTGGAATACGTGTCCGCCAACCCGACCGGTCCGCTTCATGTGGGTCACACGCGGGGCGCGGTGTTTGGTGATGCGCTGGCATCGCTGCTTGATTACGCGGGTTACGACGTGACGCGCGAATACTACATCAACGATGGTGGCGCGCAGGTCGATGTACTCGCGCGGTCCGTCTACCTCCGCTACCAGGAAGCCCATGACCTCAGCGTCGATTGGCCCGAAGGCAGCTATCCGGGCGATTATCTCATCGAAGTCGGCGAGGCGCTGAAAGCCAAGGTCGGCGACAAGTTCCTCGACGCGCCGGAAGAAGAGTGGCTGGAAGAGGTTCGCAATTTCGCCACCGATGCCATGATGGACCTGATCCGCCATGACCTTGCCTTGCTTGGCGTTAAGATGGACCATTTCTTCAGCGAGAAATCCCTCTACGGCACGGGCCTGATCGAAGCGGCCATCGACAGCCTCAGGGAAAAGGGCCTGATCTATCGCGGTACTCTGGAGCCGCCCAAGGGCAAAACGCCCGAGGATTGGGAACCGCGCGAACAGACGCTCTTCCGCTCGACCGCGCATGGCGACGATGTGGACCGGCCGATCATGAAATCGGACGGGTCATGGACCTATTTCGCCCCCGACATCGCGTACCACTTCGATAAGGTCCAGCGCGGCTATGACCTCTTGATCGACGTCTTCGGTGCCGATCACGGCGGCTATGTCAAACGGATGAAGGCCGCTGTCAGCGCGTTGTCTGATGGCAAGACGCCGCTCGACATCAAGCTCACCCAGTTGGTCAAACTTTACAAGAACGGCGAGCCTTACAAGATGTCCAAGCGGGCAGGGACCTTCGTCACCCTGAGCGACGTGGTGTCCGAAGTTGGCCCCGACGTGACCCGGTTCGTGATGCTCACCCGCAAGAACGATGCGTCGTTGGATTTCGACTTCGACAAGGTTCTCGAGCAATCCAAGGACAACCCGGTCTTTTACGTGCAATACGCCAACGCCCGGGTACATTCGGTGCTGCGCAAGGCGAAAGAGGCTGGAATGGCCGTGGATGATGCCACTCTGACAGGTGTCGACCTGTCCGGCATGACCCATGACAGCGAACTCGCAGTGGCGCGCAAGCTGGCCGAATGGCCACGTCTTATCGAGATCGCCGCCCGCACAAACGAACCGCACCGGGTTGCGTTCTACCTCTACGAACTCGCCTCGGATCTGCACGCGCTCTACAACAAGGGCAACGATGTGCCGGAACTGCGCTTTTTGCAGGAAGGCAACACCGAAGCGTCGCAGGCGAAAATCGCCCTCGCGCGGGCTGTCTCTGTTGTTATTTCCGCCGGTCTTGGTATCTTGGGCGTCACACCGGTCGAAGAAATGCGCTGACAAAAGCGCCATGACCGGTCGAGGCTAAGGCAAGAAACACCGGTGGCAATGACCGCCGGGAGACGAGGCGGACATGGCAGAAATGCATTCGACAGGGCCCGCACGCGGGAACGGATCCTCTGGCAACCTGGCCACGACAGCCAATTGGCTGGGCGCGGCCATGTCGCTGGCGCTTGTGGTCGGCGTGGGAGTTTGGGGCTACAGGTTGATCGTTCGGGACGTTTCCGGCGTGCCGGTGGTTCAGGCAATCGAAGGTCCGATGCGCGTGGCCCCCGAAAACCCCGGTGGCCAGATCGCCCGGCATGAAGGCCTGGCGGTCAACAACGTGGCCGGAACGGGCACGTCGGCCCCGCCGCCGGATCAGATCGTTCTGGCACCGCGCCCGCTCGACATCACCGAAGAAGACATGATCTTGACCGAGATCACCGACACCCGCGCGCTCTCGCCGCGCGAAGAGGTGGCGCTGGCCTCGCTGCGCGAAGACGCAAACTCCGAAGCGCCAGCGCTCGCCCTGACCGACATCGCCAATGCCGATGATCCGATCAAGGCGCTGGCGGACCAGATCGCGGCCAATGCCAAGCCCTTTACCGAAATCGCCCCGGCCCCGGAAACCGGCGTGTTCGACACCGAAGCCGAGGAAGAAGACTTCGCTTCTGCCGACACCATCCCGGCGTCGATCCCCGGCGTCGCGCGGTCTCTGCGTCCGGCACAGCGCCCGGAAGGGCTGCAACTGGCGTCACTCTCTGCGCCGCCCCCGCAGGTCGAAGCTGGAGTTGCCGAACGCGCCCCGAGCGACATTCCCGCAGGCACCCGCCTTGTCCAGTTCGGCGCTTTCGACAGCCCCGAGATTGCCCGCGAACAATGGGTCAAACTGTCGGCACGGTTCGGCGAATATCTCGACGGAAAGGAACGCGTGATCGAAGAGGCCACTTCGGGCGGCCGCGTTTTCTACCGCCTACGCGCACATGGCTTTGATGACCTCAGCGAGTCCCGGCGTTTCTGCGCGGCGCTGGTTGCTGAAGGTGCGGACTGTATCCCGGTGGTCAATCGGTGATGACCAAACCATTCGGAGCTGCCATATTTGGCTGTGACGGCGCGCGCCTGTCCCCGGACGAGCGCGCGTTTTTTGCAGAGGCGAACCCGTTCGGCTTTATCCTCTTTGACCGCAATCTTGAAACCGCCGATCAGATCTGTGCCCTGACCACCGAGTTGCGCGCCGCTGTCGGATGGAACGCACCGATCTTCATCGACCAGGAGGGCGGACGCGTGCAGCGCCTCCGCACGCCGCTCGCCATCGACTGGTTACCACCGCTGGATCATGTCGAGGCGTTGGGGCCGAATTCCGTCGAGGGTATGCGCCTCCGCTACCGGATTATCGCGCATGAATTGATGTCCCTTGGTATCGACGCCAACTGCGCTCCGATGCTGGATGTGGCCCGGCCCGAAACCCACCCGTTCCTGCGCAATCGCTGCTACGGATCAAATCTTGACCAAGTGGTAAAAATTGGCCGCGCCGTGGTCGATGGTCACGAAAAGGGCGGCGTGTTCCCGGTGATCAAACACATCCCCGGACACGGGCTTGCGCAGATGGACAGCCACCTCAACCTGCCGCGCATCGACGTGTCGGCGGAAACGCTGGACGCCATCGACTTCGCCGCCTTCCGTCCCTTTGCCGATGTGGCAATGGGGATGACCGCGCATCTGGTTTACAGCGCCTTTGGCGAAACCGGCCCGGCCACCACGTCGCCCAGCATGATCCGCCGCATCCGCGATGATCTTGGCTTTGCGGGCCTGCTGATGACCGACGACATCGGAATGCAGGCGCTGTCGGGGACGGTTCCCGAACGCGGTGCCGCGTCGATGGCTGCAGGCTGTGACGTGATCCTGCATTGCAACGGCGATCTGGCCGAGCGTATCGCCTTGATGGACCGGATCGGCACCATGCCCGACGCCAGCCAACAACGCGCCGAGGCCGCACTCGCACGCAGAACCACCCCGGATGATGTTGACATTGCCGCCCTCACCGCCAAGCTTGCGGAACTGGAGCAAGGGCGCGGTGCATGAACGACGCGACATCGGACAGGTCTGAAAGCGCCGTTGCGGAACGGTTGGCCGCAGAGGCGTTGATCGTCGATGTGGACGGGTTCGAGGGGCCGCTGGATCTGCTGCTGACACTCAGCCGCACGCAAAAGGTCGATCTGCGTAAGATCTCGGTTCTGCAACTGGCCCGGCAATACCTTGCCTTTGTCGAGAAAGCCAAAGCGCTCCGGCTCGAACTGGCCGCTGATTATCTGGTGATGGCGGCATGGCTCGCATTTTTGAAATCGCGCCTGCTGCTGCCGCCCGATCCCACCGAAGAAGGCCCGTCCGGCGAAGAGCTGGCGGCGCATCTGGCGTTTCAGCTTGAACGCTTGCAGGCGATGCGCGACGTGGCCGCCAAGCTCATGGCGCGTGACCAGCTGGGGCGGGATTTCTTTTCCCGTGGTCTGACGCAAGAGGTGCAGCGCGTGCGCAAGGTGGAATACACCGCGACATTGCTCGACCTTATGCAGGGCTATGCGCGCATCCGCACCAAGGACGAATTCCGCCCCTTCATCATGGACCGAGATGCGGTCTTCACGATGGAGCAGGCGCTTGAACGTATGCGTGGGTTGATTGGCTTTGCCGGCGCTTGGACCGACATTGCCAGCTACATGCCAGATGGTTGGGACGCGGACCCGGTGCGCTGGCGCTCTGCCACGGCGGCGACCTTTGCCGCGTCTTTGGAACTGGCTAAAGAAGGCAAAGTGGAACTGCGCCAGTCCGAGACCTTTGCCCCGATTGAACTGCGCCGGAGAGATGGGCGATGACCGACGACACCGAAATCGCCGAGACCGATACAGATACCGAGATCGAACAAAGCCTGTTCGAAGCGCCACCCATGGGCGAACAGGAGCGCATGGTTGAGGCGATCCTCTTTGCGACAGCCGAACCGGTGACGGTCAAAGAGTTGAACGACCGGATGCCGCACGGCTCAGACGCCGCCGAGGCGCTGGTCTATCTGCGCAAGCGCTATGAGGGCCGGGGGGTGAACGTGGTCAAGGTGGGGGATTGCTGGGCCATCCGCACCGCGCCTGACCTTGGCTTCCTGATGCAGAAGGAAACGGTCGAGACCCGCAAACTCAGCCGCGCCGCGATCGAGACATTGGCGATCATCGCCTATCACCAACCCGTCACCCGCGCCGAGATCGAAGAGATACGTGGCGTGTCGGTCAGCCGGGGTACGGTGGATCAGCTTCTGGAAATGGAGTGGATCCGCTTTGGCCGCAGACGGATGACGCCGGGCCGCCCGGTGACCTTTGTGGTGACGCAGGACTTCCTTGACCATTTTGGTCTCGAATCCGCACGCGATCTGCCGGGGCTCAAGGAATTGCGTGCAGCCGGTCTGCTCGAGAACCGTCCGCCGCCCGGAACTTTGCCGCAGATGGGGGAAGGCGACGTGGATTCCGAGGAAGAGACCACAGAAGGTCAGTCCGAACTCTTCGAGGATTGAGCGGGTCTTTGCGTCACCGGAAAGACGCGATGCGTCGACGCATTGTCGGCGCGGCGTCTGCCGAACCGCCGCAGAATCTCAGTTTCGCCGCCTGAATATCGTCGCATTTGCCGTCTAGATTGAGATCCGAGGCAGCAAACGAGACAGGAGGACGCCATGAACCTCAATCAGATCATCAACATGGTCATGCGCACGGTAATGCGCCGTATGATCAATTCCGGCATCAACGCTGGCATGAATGCCGGTCAGAACGCTTTGGCCAAACGCAAGAAAGCGGGCGCGCCGCGCCATCAGGATCCGCGCGTTTAATTCGCGGCAAAGTGTTTGGACAGTTTCAGACCCTGTCCCTGATAATTCGATGCGATCCCCGCGCCGTAAAGCTGGCTCGGGGATTGATCCATTTTCTCATAGACCAACCGGCCCACGATCTGCCCGTGTTCCAGCACAAACGGCGCTTCGTGGCAGCGTACCTCAAGCACGCCGCGTGATCCTGTGCCACCTGCCGCGTCATGGCCGAAGCCCGGATCGAAGAACCCGGCGTAATGCACCCGGAATTCCCCGACCATTGCCAGGAACGGTGCCATCTCGGCAGCGTAATCGGGCGGAATATGCACCGCTTCGCGGCTGACGAGGATGTAGAACGCATCCGGGTCGAGGATGATCTGGCCGTTTGTCGTGCGCAGCTCTTCCCAGAACTCCGACGGCGCGTAATGCCCCAGCTTGTCGAGGTCGATCACACCGGTATGCGGCTTGGCGCGGTAGCCGACCAGATCACCGTTTTCCGGCTTCAGATCGACCGAAAAGCCCAAGCCATCGCTGATCACGGCTGGTCCGCCCGTGACGAGCGTCTGTTCCGCGTGCAGCGTGCGCAGCGTTTCGTCCGACAGCACAGATTGCCCGTTGCGGAACCGGATCTGGTTGAGCCGCATTCCCGGACGCACCAGCACCGAAAAAGAGCGCGGGCAGATCTCGGCATAAAGCGGCCCGGCATATCCAGCTGCGATGCGGTCGAACTCGGTGCCCTCATCGGTGATCGTGCGCGTCAGCAGGTCCAGCCGCCCGGTCGAGCTTTTGGCATTGGCGACAGCACTGATGTCATGGGGCAGGGCGAGGCGCTCCATCAGCGGGACAAGATAAACGCAGCCCTTTTCCAGTACCGCACCCCCGTCGAGCGAAATGCGGTGCATTTCGAAATCGGCCAAGCGGTCTTCGACGCGACGGCCTTTGCCCGCAAGAAACGATGCGCGTACACGGTAGGCCACATGACCCAGCCGCAGATCGAGGCTGGCGGGTTGCACCTGGCCCTCCACAAACGGTGTCTCCGTGGCAATGATGCCCCGATCCATCAGATCCGTGATCTGCTGATTGGCCAACACACCTGTCATCGGAACCCCCCTTCGTCGCAGTCCGCCTTGCATAGCAAGCTGCTTCGCCCCATGCGAGGGCGTTTTTCCCTGCGAAGCGGTATTGATAGCTGTGTGATGATTGGTCGGGCTAGCAGGACTTGAACCTGCGACCTTCCGTCCCCCAGACGGACGCGCTACCAGGCTGCGCTATAGCCCGACTGCGGCCTGTCATAACGGTTTTAGATCTGGCCGCAAGTCCGAATTTCGACTGTTTGCCTGCGAATGTCGTTAGCTGGCGATCGCTTTGAGCTGTTCGAGAATCGGTGCGATCTTCTGCGCCTGTTCCGGCGACAACTTTCGCACGCGCGCCAGATAGGTAAGAGCGCTTGGCGCGGGTTCTGCAGGTGGTTCGGGCGCAGCTTTGGGCGTCTCTGGCTCAGGAGCGGTCTCAGGCTCCGATGCCGTCTCATCAGCTTTGCGATCCGCCATTGAGCGTTGCAGAAAGCTGGGAAGTCCGGGTTCCGGTGCAGGCGCCGGTGCGGATGCGACAGGTTCCGTCACGGCGTCTTCGGCGACGGGTGTTGCTGGCTCCGAAGCGACAACCTCAGGGGCAGGGGCTTCGGGTGCCGTCGGTGCGTCTGCAACCTCTACCTCTTCTGCGGTCGCTGACGCCTTTTCCACGGGGGCCGGTTCGGCGGACTCCGGGGGGCTGACCTCTGCAAGCGGCGCGTCGGCCTCCGGCTTGGCGAAAGGCACCACAGTGTCGACCGGCTCGGATGCCGGGACGTCTTCCAACAGGACCGCTTCGACCTCGTCCTCATCACCCAGACTGAGTGCGCAAAGTGAAGAAACGTGTTTAACGCCTTGTTCCCGAAGCAATTTCTGCACACCTTTGATGGTCATCCCATCATCGTGCAGCAACTTCTTGATGCCCCCCAAAAGGCGCATATCCGACGGGCGGTAATAGCGCCGGCCCCCGGCGCGTTTGACCGGTTTGACCTGCGTGAACTTGCTTTCCCAAAACCGCAAGACGTGGGCCGGTGTCTCCAGCCATTCGGCAACTTCGCTGATGGTGCGAAAGGCGTCTGCGGATTTGCTCATGCACTCATCCCTTGTTGCCAGCGGCGACCCGGTCTTTCATCAGATGGGACGGACGGAACGTCAGTACCCGGCGGGGGTTAATCGGCACTTCTTCCCCGGTTTTGGGGTTGCGCCCAACACGCGCGGCCTTGTCGCGGATGGAGAATGTTCCGAAGGATGAAATCTTGACCTGCTCACCAGCGACCAAGGCGTCGGACATGTGATTGAGAACGGTCTCAACCAGATCCGCGCTTTCGTTCCTCGAAAGCCCCACCTCGCGAAACACAGCTTCGCTCAGGTCCATACGTGTGAGTGTCTTTTGTCCCATTGCACATAACCTCCCGGGTTGGCGGCAGAATGCGCCCTGCGAATTTACGAGTCAATATCAACGGCTTGGCAGAACGGTCTTGGACTGCTCTCAGTTTACCAGCGAAGGACCACCGCACCCCAGGCAAGACCGCCGCCAATTGCTTCGGTCACGATCACATCGCCGCGCTTGATCTGGCCGCGTTCCGCGCCAACCGAAAGGGCGAGGGGAATCGATGCGGCCGACGTGTTGCCGTGATCCTGAACGGTCACAACCACGTGGTCCATCGACAGACCAAGCTTCTTCGCTGTGCCCTGGATGATGCGGATGTTGGCCTGGTGCGGCACGATCCAGTCAACTTCGTCGCCGGAGATGCCCACCTTTTCCATCGCGGTTGTTGCGGTCTGGGCCAGTTTTTCCACAGCATGGCGGAACACTTCTTTGCCCTGCATACGCAGGAAACCTGTCGTCTGTGTGCTGACACCGCCATCAACATAGAGGATGTCGCGATGTTGGCCGTCGGAATTCAAATCTACGGAAAGGATGCCACGATCTGTCTTGTCGCCGACGCCTTCCTGCGCTTCGATGATCACAGCGCCAGCACCGTCACCGAAGAGCACACAGGTCGACCGATCCGACCAGTCCATGATGCGGCTGAAGGTTTCCGCACCGATGACCATGATCCGCTTGGCCTGACCGGACACGATCAGCGCATTGGCGTTGGCCAGCGCATAGACAAAGCCCGCGCAGACGGCCTGAACGTCATAGGCAAAACCACGGGTCATGCCCAAAGCGGCCTGCACCATGGTCGCGGCAGAGGGGAAGGTCAGGTCGGCGGTCGAGGTGGCCAGCACGATCGCATCAAGGTCATTTGCCGACAGCCCGGCATTCGCAAGCGCGTTTTGGGCGGCCTTGGTGGCGAGATCCGAAGTGGTTTCACCTTCGGCTGCGAAATGTCTGCGTTCGATGCCGGAGCGGGACTTGATCCATTCATCCGATGTGTCGAGCTCCGCTTCGAATTCCGAATTGGGCACTACGCGTTCTGGCAGGTAATGTCCCAGCCCTACGACAACCGAACGTATGGTCATTTCGGGCTCTCCTCATCTTCTTTTTTTGTTTTGTCCGACTCGGTCACGATGTCGGTAATGGATGCCAAACGCGCCGCGAGCCGCTCGGAAAATCCGGATTTTGCCAGTTGCACCGCCAGTTCGATCGCGGCCGCAACGCCGGTTTCGTCAGCCGATCCATGCGATTTCACAACAGTGCCGTTCAGACCAAGGAACACGCCACCGTTCACGCGACGCGGGTCAATCTTCCGCTTGAGCCGTCGCAGCGACGTCAGCGCCAGCAGCGAGGCCAGGCGCGACAGGGGCGAATAGGCAAAGGCTTCCTTCAGGCGGTCGCCGATCAGCGACGCGGTGCCTTCGCCGGTTTTCAACGCGATATTGCCGGTAAAGCCATCCGTGACGATCACGTCACAGGCTTCACCAGGAATATCGCCGCCTTCGACGAATCCGACGAAATCGAACTGCGCCTTGTCGGCCATGCGCCCGATCAGTTCGTGCGCCTCTTTTAGCTCGGCCTTGCCCTTGTGTTCTTCGGTGCCGACATTCAGCAACCCGACACGCGGACGCTCCAGGTCAAGACCGTTACGGGCGTAGGACACGCCCATCAGCGCGTATTGCAGCAGATCCTGCGCGTCGGCACGCACATCGGCGCCGACGTCCAACATCACGTTGAACCCCTGCGGATTGCGCGAGGGCCACAGAATCGCAATAGCCGGGCGGTTCACCCCCGGCAGCTTGCGCAAGCGGATCATGGAGAGCGCCATCAGCGCGCCGGTGTTGCCACAGGACACGGCGACGGTCGCTTCTTTGTCGCGCACGGCTTCGATGGCAGCCCACATCGAGGTGTCCTGCCCATGCCGCATGATGTGGCTTGGCTTGTCTTCCATCGACACGACGCCCGAGGCGTCCCGGATTTCGCACCGTCCCGCGAGGGACTTCTTGCGCTCGATCAGCTTGGACAGCTTGGCTTCGGGGCCATGGACAAGGAAGCGGATATCCGGGAGCGCCTTCGCAGAACGAGACATGCCGGAGACAACTGCCTCCGGCCCCAAATCGCCGCCCATTGCGTCGATAGAAAGCACGATTGGCGTAGATCCCACCTTGTTATGATCCTGCGAAGAGGTCATGCGGAGGGTTTCGCCCTATCGTTGCTTATGCCGCGTCTTCGTCCAGGTCGATTTCGTCGGCCTGTGCGATTACTTCGCGATCTGCGTAGTGACCGCAGGACGGGCACACGTGGTGCGGACGCTTCAGTTCACCGCAGTTCGAACATTCGTTCGGGTTCGCTGCGACCAGCGCGTCATGTGCGCGACGGTTGTTGCGACGCGACTTGGATACTTTGTTCTGTTGGACGGCCATGTCTCAACCTCAATTAGCAATAATCTGTGGCATGTTCGCCATGCCGCGTTTCAGGTGTGTCCGGCCTCATAAGGGGAAACCGGGCCGGGTGACAACCCCACCTCGGATGAAGGCGCGAACATAGGGGCAATCGTGGATTCCGCAAGCGTTTTCTGGACCTCAATGTCACGACTTGTCGTCAAGCCTGTCACGAAGGGCGGCAAGACCGGCAAAAGGCTTGGTGTCTTCGTCCTTGAGCGGCGTCACACCGTCCTCGGCGAACACCGCTTCGCCCAATTCCGCGTTTTCCGAGCGCGGGTATTGCGGCAAGGCCAGAACCAGCGATTCGATCATCGCATCATGGACAGAGATCACAGACCCAAGCACTTCGGTGCTGGTGTCATCCGGCATCTCGGTCTCGGAACCTGGTTCGGCATCCTCAAGATACTCGGCGGGAAGGTAATGGCGCTCCACTGCTTCATCGATCCGTGTCGTCACCGGATCAAGCGTGACGACGCAGGGCTGCACCACCGTGGCGCCCAATTCGCCGGTCAACGTCCAGCCGCGTGCACCTGACGGCGCGATCTTGCCGGTAAAGCGCAATTTCTTGATCCCCAGCAATCCAAGCTGTTCGGCAATCGCCGCGCGCGCCGGTGCGTCGGGCTCTAGCGAGACCGACGTTTCCCGTCTGCTCGGCAGGTCGCTGACGCGAAATTCTCCGGGTTTCAGAACCTGTTGTGGCATATCTTGTGTGCACCCTTTGCTTGAACGCAGGCCAAAGGCCGTGTAATCGGGATAAAAGGCAGCGAACGCCAACGCAAGAGAGGCGCCATGCAGGGCATCAGATCGACAGTCAGGATCGGGCTTGTGACGCTTCTGTGCATTTCCCTAGCCGGATGCACCGCGCGCTACCGCACGCACGGCTATGTTCCCTCCGAAGACGAATTGCAGCAGATCGTGCCGGGTGTCGACACCCGCAGCACCGTGGAAGACCTGATCGGCGTGCCGTCGACCTCGGGCACGCTCAACGAATCCGGCTTTTACTACATCGAAAGCGATGTGCGCCATTTTGGGTGGAAAGAACCCGAAGTCGTTGACCGCGAAGTGCTGGCAATCACCTTTGATTCCTCTGGTGTTGTCGAAAACATCGAACGCTATGGCCTCGCAGATGGGCAGGTTGTGCCAATCGCACGTCGGATCACCCGGTCCGGTGACGGCGATATCGGGTTCATTCGCAAACTCTTTGGGAATATCGGTGGCATCAACGCAGCCGACTTCTTCAACTGATGACCGGGACAGCAGCGGCGCACACCGTCGCTGCTGATCCGATGTCCGTCTTTTTGCGGTTCGGGCAGTATAGCGCTGTGATCGGGAAAACGCCGTGCAGCCGCGTTCCGGCAATGGCGCTCAGGGCAGGGGTATTTCGCAAAGGGAACTGCGACGAAGATCCGTTTGACGAAGATTGCCTGCACGGATGTGTCAGCACGTTTCCCAACCAACCACTTGTGGCCTTCCGGGTTCGATTGATCGAGTCGGCTTCCGATCTCTCCAACTGTTACACCGGCCAACACTACGACCTTTCGCCTCTCACGGACGTGTTGGGGCCGATCCTCGAACTTGGTCGTTTTTGCCAATCCGACGGGCCCAGTGACGCAACCGCTCTGCGGCTGGCCTGGGCGGCGCTGGGTGTATTGGTGGACAGGTACGACATCCGGTGGATGATCGGATGCAGCTCCTTTCCTGGTGGCAACGCCGCACGACATCAGGCCGAGCTGGCATGGCTGCGGGCACATCACCTCGGCCCCGAAGAGCTGCGCCCCAAACGACGGTCATCCCGCTGCACCAACCTGCCGGAAACAGGCACAGCCCCGGTTCACCTGCCACAGCTTCTGCGCAGCTATCTGAAAATGGGCGGCTGGGTCAGCGACCACGCCGTGCGCGACCCTGATCTCGATACGCTGCACGTCTTCACCGGGCTGGCAATCGACGCGATACCGGAGCCGCGCAAAGCCCGGTTGCGCGCCTTGGCGCGCGCCGCACAACCCACCCCCCTTGACCTTGCGCGCGCCGCGCCGTAGCGCGACGGCATGGCCATCATTCCGCTTCTCCAACTCAACGACATTTCGCTCACCTTCGGGGGTGAGCCGGTGTTCCATGATCTCAGTCTTGTCGTCCAACCGGGCGACCGCGTGGCGCTTGTCGGGCGCAACGGCTCGGGGAAATCCACCCTGATGAAGGTGATGGCCGGGCTGGTGGAGCCGGATCACGGCGAACGCATCGTACCGCCGGGTATCAGCACCGGATATATGGAGCAGGATCCCGACCTCAGCGGTTTTGCGACGCTGGGTGATTACGCCATGCATGGGCTTGATCCTTCAGAGCTCTACAAGGTCGAGCGCGCGGGCGAGGGGCTGAAATTCGATCCGAACCGCGCCACGGACACCGCGTCTGGCGGCGAACGCCGACGCGCGGCACTGGCCAAACTGATGGCTCAGGATCCAGACCTCATGTTGCTGGATGAGCCAACCAACCACCTTGATATCGAGGCGATCGGCTGGCTCGAAGACGAGTTGAAGCGCACCCGCAAGGGCTTTGTCCTGATCAGCCACGATCGGCGCTTCCTTACTGAACTTACCCGCGCGACGCTCTGGATCGACCGCGGCGCGGTGCGGCGCCAGGAAAAGGGGTTCGCGGCGTTTGAGGCCTGGCGCGACAAGACCTGGGAAGACGAAGACCTCCAGCGCCACAAGATGGATCGCAAGATCAAATCCGAAGCCCGCTGGGCGGTCGAAGGCATCAGCGCGCGCCGCAAGCGCAATATGGGCCGGGTGCGCGCCCTGCAGGATCTGCGCAGCGAACGCGCCGCGATGATCAAACGTCAGGACACCGCCGCGATGGAACTGGCCTCGGGGCCGAAATCCGGCCGCAAGGTGATCGAAGCTGTCGGTCTGACCAAGACCTTTGGCGACACAACCATTGTCCGGAACTTTTCCCTGACGGTGCAGCGCGGTGACCGTGTGGCCTTTATCGGCCCAAACGGTGTGGGCAAGACGACCCTGATCCGTATGCTGATGGGCGAGATTGAACCCGATGCCGGAACGGTCAAACTGGGTACGAACCTTGTGCCTGCCGTCTTCGACCAGACACGCGCGCAGTTGAACGATGATCTCAGCCTGTGGGAAAACCTGACCGGCGATCCCGAGATGCGGGTGTCGGGCAAGGCCGATCAGATCATGGTACGCGGCGCGCCGAAACACGTGGTTGGCTATCTCAAGGAATTCCTCTTCGACGAACGACAAGCCCGCGCGCCGGTGCGGTCGCTTTCGGGTGGCGAAAAGGCGCGCCTCCTGCTTGCGCGGATCATGGCCCGCGAATCGAACCTGCTCGTGCTTGACGAACCGACCAACGATCTGGATGTCGAAACGCTCGACCTGTTGCAGGATCTGCTGGGCGAATATGACGGCACCGTGCTGCTCATCAGCCACGACCGCGACTTCCTGGATCGCGTGGCCTCGACCACGGTTGCGATGGAGGGTCGTGGGCGCGCCACGGTCTATGCCGGCGGCTGGAGCGATTACCGCGCCCAGCGGGGCGACGACGCCCCAGAAGCAGCGGCGCCGAAACCTGCGCCGAAACAAGCGCCGAAGCCTGCTGCTGAGACAAAGCAGAAATCCGGTCTGAGCTTTACCGAAAAACATCGCCTTGAAGAACTCCCCGGCGAGATCGACCGCCTGACCGCAGAGATCGGCAAGCTGGAACAGCTGATGGCGGATCCCGATCTCTTCACCCGTGAACCGGTAAAGTTCAAAAAGGCGTCCGAGGCTCTGGTCGCGCGCCAGACCGCGCTGGCCGAGGCCGAAGACCTTTGGCTGGAACTGTCGGAAAAGGCCGAGGCGGGGTGACGTTTCCGTCAACGGAACCGCAAAACGAGTCGACTCGTTTTGCGGTACTGCATGGCGGGCGGGCGTCGCTGACCTAGATCGCAACACATGACGGATCCCATCTTCATCGGCGCACGCATCTATCGCGGATCAAGCTATGGTCCGCTCCATCCGCTGTCGATCCCACGGGTGCCCACGGTCACGGATCTGTGCCGTAGTCTTGGCTGGCTGACCGGTACGCAGTACCGCACCAGCCCCTGCGCCAAAACCTCGGCCCTGACCGCGTTCCACACCCCGCGCTACATCACGGCGCTGCAACGGGCCGAAGCCACGCAGCGCCCGGACCCTGCACATGATCTCGGCACGCTGTCGAACCCGGTCTTCCCCGAAGTGTACCGCCGACCCGCGACTGCCGCTGGCGGTGGGCTCTTGGCCGCCGAGCATGTGCGCAACGGCGGCGTGGCCTACAACCCCGGCGGCGGCACCCATCATGGGATGCCCGACCGCGCCAATGGGTTCTGCTATATCAACGAACCCGTGCTCACGATCCGGCATCTGCTGCAAATGGGCCTCAAACGCATTGTCTATGTCGATATCGACGCACATCACTGTGACGGTGTCGCGGTGGCGTTTCACGGCTCCGATCAGGTGCAGATGATCTCGGTCCACGAAGACCGGCGTTGGCCGTTTACAGGTGCGCTGGACGACGATGCGGGCGGTGCGGCGATCAACATCCCCGTACCACGCGGTTTCAACGACACGGAGTTCGATCTGATTCTTAACGAGGTGATCCTGCCTGCCGTCGCTGCGCAAAAGCCGAATGCGATTTACCTGCAATGCGGCGCGGATGCCGTGACCGAGGATCCGCTGTCGCGGCTCACCCTATCAAACCGCTGCCATGTTGCGGCGGTCACGGCCCTGGGGGGGATGGCCCCGCGCCTGATTGTGTCTGGTGGTGGAGGATATAACCCGTGGAGTGTCGGCCGCGCTTGGAGTTGCGTCTGGGCAACCCTTGCTGGGCAGGAAATCCCCGACCATCTGCCGCAAGACGCGGCTGACATTCTTCGGGCATTGCAATGGACACGTAAGGCCCAACCCTCTGAGGCGTTGTTGACCACGCTTCTTGATGAACCCCGCCATGGCCCCATCTCGGATCAGGTCCGCGCTGCGGTGGCACAGATTTCTAACCGTTCAACTCGGTGGAGCGGATAGGGGCAGTCTCATCTGCATACGGGACGCTCCGACCTCCAGATCGGGAAAAAAGCTCCGATCCCGGCAAATTCGAGCCAACAGCGCAAATTGAACATGGGCCGGGCTGATTTCGGGCAGGTCGGGACAGCCTCGATCGGTCAACACGGTCCAGATCGGCAGATCGCTGCGCAGGCTGGTCGCCTCGGCATCGGCCACAAGCACCTTATCCTGCCGTGCAAGCGCCAAGCGTCCGCCGTGTGGCAGCGCGGTCTCAAGGCAAAGCGCGGAAAGATAGGCAAGCTGCGTCGCATCACGCGTCAAATCTTCGTCGATCTGCCATATCGCCGAAATCCGCGTGCCCACGTAATGATCGGCAAGCGTTTTGCGCGCTTCGACCACAGGGATAAACGTCGCATCCGCCGCCGTGCCAAAGGCAATGCGGAAAAACCGGATTCGGGCTGCGGCGTAATCGCAGCTTTGCTGGATCAGCGACATTTCCGGACCGATTGGCGCCGTCGCCGTCAATTCGGCCAGTTCCAATCCGTTGGAAATTGCGCCAATAGGGCTGATAAGGTCGTGGCAAATGCGCGATCCGATCAAGGACGCCAGTAAAGCTGCGTTCTGGTGCACTATATCCTCCACCACACAGTACGGAGACCGCGCATGACTTCCCTCAACAGCCTTTTGGAACCCGGTTCACTGGTCCGCCATCCCGATGAGCCGGATTGGGGCATTGGGCAGGTGCAATCGAATATCGGTGACCGCATCACGGTCAATTTCCGTGAAGTCGGAAAGGTGGTGATTGACGGATCACGCATTGGTCTGGTCCCTGTTTTCGATGAGTGAACATCTCGACCAAGGGTTGATAAAAACTTAATCACCTAAAAATAAACTAGTTTTTCCGGTCAGCCCGACGCCGTTGCGCGTCAGATGGGTGCGCATTAAGGTGGCCTCGAACGAGGTGGGCCACCCCAAGAATGCTACAAACTGCTCCCAAGTATCAGGTCTCGCTTGCCCGGTCCGAGGCCGACATCCGCGCAGCACAGCGGTTGCGCTACGAGGTGTTTGTGGACGAATTGGGCGGCAACGGTGACGAGATTGACCACGTCGCCCAGATCGAAGCCGATGCCTTCGATGCCCATGCCGACCATCTGCTGCTGCGCGACCTGCGTGGTGATCCCGACGACGTGATCGGAGTCTATCGCCTGATGACCGAGGCTCACGCCAAAGCAGCAGGGCGCTTTTATTCGGCCAATGAATTTGATCTGACGCCATTGCTGAGCAGCGGTCTGACGCTGCTGGAACTGGGACGCTCCTGCCTGCGCCCCGCGCATCGCGGTGGCCCGGCGCTGATGGCGCTTTGGCAGGGGTTGGCCGGCTATGTAGCGGATCGCGGGATCGACATCCTGTTCGGCACGGCCAGCTTTCACGGTACCGATTTGACCGCGTTACAGCAGCCGATCTCGTATCTGCACGCGGCTTATCTGGCGCCGGAGCCTTTGCGCGTCACATCAACCATGCGCCCGCAACCCGACCTGCTTCCGCCCGAGCAGATCGACCGCAAAGCCGCGATGCGCGACACGCCGGCGCTGATCAAATCATACCTCAAGCTGGGCGGAGCAATCGGGCAGGGGGTTTATTTGGATGCGGCCTTCAACACCACCGATGTCTGCCTGATCCTCGACACGAAACAGATGTATGCGGGTCGCTTTGATCGCCCGGCTGGGCGGGCGACATGAGTCCGACATGGGACAGTGACGAGCCTATCGCCGATCCTCCGATCTCGGCGTCCGGCTGGCTTCGCGTGCTCCTGCGGGGCAGTGTATTGGGCTTTGTGGTCTTCGGCGGGCTCGCTCTCTTACTGCTGATCAGGCTGGTTGAGCGGCCGCTTTTTGGCGTCGATCGCCCCGTTACACCATACATCACGCAAGCGGTCTGCCGTTCGGCCTTCGTCATTATGGGCTTGCCGCTTCTTGTAAGGGGGCCGCGATTGAAGGTGCCCGGCGCCGTGGTGGCCAACCATGGCTCATGGCTCGACATCTTTGCGCTCAACGCCCGAAAGAACGTGTATTTCGTCTCCAAATCCGAGGTCGCGTCCTGGCCCGGCATCGGCTGGCTGGCACGGGCGACCGGGACTGTCTTTATCCAGCGCGACCCGCGTGATGTGAAAACGCATATCGCTCTTTTTGAGGAAAGGCTCGAACACGGGCACCGCTTGCTGTTCTTTCCCGAAGGCACCTCGACCGATACGATCCGGGTGCTCCCGTTCAAACCGACGCTGTTTGCGCCGTTCTTTTCAGAGCAGCTCGTGCACTACATGCACATTCAGCCGGTCACCGTGATCTACCACGCCCCGGATGGAGAAGATCCGCGCTTTTA
Source organism: Alphaproteobacteria bacterium (assembly GCA_030425145.1). GTDB lineage: Bacteria > Pseudomonadota > Alphaproteobacteria > Rhodobacterales > Rhodobacteraceae > Marivita. The sequence continues at coordinate 77,679 of JAUHVK010000021.1, forward strand.
CGGCTGGTGGGGCGACATGGGATTCGCCCAACATCTTCTCAAGGTGCTGGCGCAGCGGCACCAAGGTAAGGTCGAACTGGTCTATCATACCCCGGAACGCGTGGATTCATTTCCCAATCGCAAGTCTCTGGCGAGGCATCTCGAAAATCAGGTGCGGTCTGCTCATCCGTCAGAATCCGAATGACGCCCGTACCACTGGGGTAACGCCCCTGTCGCCGCATCCGCAGACGGCGCACTAGGCCAATCGAGCCAAAGATCAGAAACCCAACCTGAATCAGAAAAGCGCCCAGATTGAATGCGCCGACAAGGCTTGTCAGAACCAGCGTCGCAGCGGTGAGCTGATTGCAGGAGTAATACGGTCCATTGCCACAAATCCGGCCCGTCTGAACCAGTGCGAAGCCCCCGACATACATCATCGAGCCGATCACACCACAGGTTTGCAAAAGATCAGGATAGGCACGCATGGCCTCTAGAAGGTCCGTCATGCTCGCACTCCGTGAAATAGGCCCGACCGCCGCACGGGGCGAACAATCGGGCCGACTTAATAAAAAACACACCGATGTCGGATGAGGGTCAAACCCGGTGAGGTATTAAAAAGAGACCTTAAAAGGAAAAAAATACTCGTTACCCATCGCATCCGCGTCCAATCGAGGATCGGAACCGCCAAACACTTGAAATAATGTGCTGACGTCGTGGTCTGCGAAGAACTCTCCTTATGTTGTTTGGTATACAGAAGACGCCAAGTTAGCGCAGGTCTGGAATACCTGACCTTTGTGGATTCGCCCCGTGAAATACCCGTGAATTTGTTCCGAATTTCGTCTGAAAGTGCCGTTAGACCCGTATCGCACCATACAAAAAGAAAACGGCGCGGGATGATTCCGCGCCGTTAAAAGTCTTTAGTTTCAAGCGCCTGAGGGGTGATTCTGATGTAATTTCGGATCAGCTTTCGCCGGTATCCTCGTCTTCGTCACCCTGATCGGCAATCCACGCCACCGAGACGACCTCTTCGTCGGCCCCGGTGTTGAACACCCGCACACCGCCAGCGCTGCGCGACCGGAACGAGATGCCATCGACCGGTACCCGGATCGACTGACCGCGCGACGTGGCCAGCATGATCTGGTCGTCCATTTCGACCGGGAAACAGGCGACGATCGAACCACCGCGCATACCTTTGTCGATGGCCTGCACACCTTGGCCTCCGCGCCCGCGCACAGGGTAATCATGCGACGATGACAGCTTGCCCGCGCCCTTGGCGGTGATGGTCAGGATCAGGTTCTCCGCCGCCGACATTTCGGCATAGCGTTCCTGCGTGATCGAACCCGGTGCTGCACCGTCCTCATCATCCTCGATCTCGGCATCATCCGCGAGTCCCGCCACGGCGCGTCGCATCTTGAGATATGCGGCACGTTCTGCCGGATCGGCCTCGAAATGGCGAATGACAGCCATGCTCACAACACGGTCACCATTGTTGAGGCGAATGCCCCGGACACCCGTGGAGTCACGGCCCTTGAAAACACGAACAGCCGTGGTCTGGAACCGGATCGCCCGACCCGCATCCGTGACAAGCATCACATCGTCATCTTCCGACGCGATCCGCGCATTCACCAGCTCCACGCCCTCGGGCAGCTTCATTGCAATCTTGCCGTTCGACTTCACATTGGTGAAATCCGACAGCGCGTTGCGGCGCACGTCACCGGCGCTGGTGGCAAAGACAATCTGCAAATCGTCCCAATGGCTTTCGTCGCGGTCCACCGGCATGATCGCGGCAATCGAGACACCAGACGGGATCGGCAGGATGTTGACGATGGCCTTGCCCTTGGCGGTACGGCCACCCTGTGGCAGACGCCAGGTCTTGAGCTTGTAGACCATGCCTTCGGTGGTGAAGAACAAAAGCTGCGTGTGGGTGTTGGCGACGAAGAGCGTGGTAACCACGTCGTCATCTTTCGTCGACATGCCCGAAAGCCCTTTGCCGCCGCGCTTCTGTGCGCGGAAATCGGTCAGCGGGGTGCGCTTGATATAGCCGGACTGTGTAACCGTCACGACCATGTCTTCGCGCTCGATGAGGTCTTCGTCCTCCATATCGCCCGACCAGTCGACGATCTCGGTCCGGCGCGGCACCGCGAAAAGTTCTTTCACCTCGTGCAACTCGTCCGCGATGATGCCCATGATCCGGTCACGCGATCCGAGAATTTCAAGGTATTCCCGGATTTTGCCCGCGAGTTCTTCCAACTCGTCAGTGACTTCCTTGACCCCGATCTGGGTCAGACGCTGAAGTCGCAACTCGAGGATCGCGCGCGCCTGCGCTTCGGACAGGTTATAAGTGCCGTCCTCGTTTGCGGTATGGGTCGGATCGTCGATCAGCTTGATATAGGGCAGGATCTCTGCTGCAGGCCATCGACGGGTCATCAACCGATCCCGCGCTTCGGCCGCATCGGCGGAGGACCGGATCGTCTGCACCACTTCGTCAATATTGGTGACGGCCACGGCCAAGCCGCAGAGGATGTGGCTGCGTTCCCGTGCCTTACGCAGCAGGTGCGCCGTGCGCCGCGCAACCACGTCTTCGCGGAAGTCGATGAAGGCCGTCAGGAACTTGCGGAGGGTCAACTGCTCGGGACGCCCGCCATTCAACGCCAGCATGTTGCAGCCAAACGAGGTCTGCATCGGGGTAAAGCGATAAAGCTGGTTCAGCACGACTTCGGCGGTGGCATCGCGCTTCAACTCGATCACAACGCGCACGCCATTGCGGTCGGATTCGTCCTGAACGTGGGAAATCCCCTCGATCCGCTTTTCCCGCGCCGCCTCGGCGATGCGTTCGATCATGGTGGCCTTGTTCACCTGATAGGGGATCTCGTCGATGATGATCGCCCAGCGATCCTTGCGCAGTTCTTCGACGCGCGTCTTGGCACGGATGATGACCGAACCGCGTCCCTCCAGATACGCTTTGCGCGCACCCGAGCGGCCCAGCATGATTCCACCGGTGGGGAAATCGGGGCCGGGCACGTATTCGATCAGCTGCTCGGTGCTCAGGTCCGGTTCATCAATCAGCGCCAGCGTGGCATCGACCACTTCACCCAGATTGTGCGGCGGGATGTTGGTCGCCATGCCGACGGCGATCCCGCCCGCACCGTTGACCAGCATGTTCGGGAACCGCGCCGGAAGCACCGTCGGTTCCTTGTCCTTGCCGTCATAGTTGTCCTGAAAATCGACCGTTTCCTTGTCGATATCAGCCAGCAGGTAGGCCGCCGGCTTGTCCATGCGCACTTCGGTATAGCGCATTGCCGCCGCGTTATCGCCGTCCATCGACCCGAAATTGCCCTGACCGTCCAACAGCGGCAGCGACATCGAGAAATCCTGCGCCATCCGTACCAACGCGTCATAGATCGCGCTGTCGCCATGCGGGTGGTATTTACCCATCACATCGCCCACCGGACGCGCCGATTTGCGATAGGGTTTGTCGTGGCTGTTGTTGCTTTCGTGCATCGCGTAGAGGATGCGCCGGTGGACCGGTTTCAACCCGTCACGCAGGTCGGGGATTGCGCGGCTGACGATCACGCTCATCGCGTAATCGAGATACGAGGTCTTCATCTCGTCCGCGATGGATACCTGCGGGCCCGTGTATTTCGGGCGTTCAGGCGGCATATCTTCTGCGTTTTCAGGTGTTTCTGGCGTGTCGCTCACGTGGATAGCCTGCTGTCTGTCATTCTATATTTTGTTGAGCCACTGTATATCAGAGACAGGATGTAGGCCGCAATGCACTTGACCAATTTAGTGGCACTGTCGCTTTGGCACTCGCTTCAGTACATGGCTAACACACTGTTTTTGTTGAAAGTTCGAGAATTCGTGGCAAACTTATTCATACAATAAGAAACGATGAGGTTTGCATGACCGAGATGAGTGAAACCGAGTTGATGCTGCGGGGCTACGGACTGACCACCGCGCAACTGTTTTACCGGATGCCGGATTACAAGAACGTCCTGAACACTTTTGTCTGGCAAGAGTACGATCTGGCCCCGGACCACCCCAAACTGTTCGGGTTCATCGAGTTCTGGCAGGACACGATCGACGGCCCGCTGCATTCGGTGCAATACACCCACCGCAAGCTGCTGTCTTCCGGGGAATGGCAGCAGGTCGTGGGGGAATTCACGGTCCACTAGTGGTCCGACCTTCAGTCGACGTCGTAAAAGCCCTATTCCGAACTGCTTGCTGTATTGATGATGTCAACGTGAAGCTCGGCCAATACCGGCGCATGATCGGAAACACGCGCCCAATGACCCGAGTCACTTTCACGAACATAGTACCCGATCGGAATCGTATGTGATGGGTCGGCGATCACCAGTTTTCTCTGCATCGCCGAATACGATGTTTGGATCAGGGGAATATGAGCTACAGCTTCGATGTCCTCCCCGTCATATCTTTCACAGACAAATCCATCCAAGATGTGGTCGCTTTGATGGGTCGCAGTTCCGGGCATGGAAAAATGGCGACTGTTACTGTTCATGTCACCACCGATGATGACTGCGTCAGCATAGAAACGTGCGAATGCGCTTTCATCAAATGCATCCAAAAGCCCGTTTGCATTAGCATGCGCCGTGTAACTGGACGTTGCATGAAGAGTGACTAATAGGATCCGAGCACCGTTGATCTGATAATACCCGGCCGCCGGATAGCGAAAGGCATTATCGCCTCCCGATGTGTAATTAAGATTTACTGGCGTAAGTATCTCTTTTGAAAACAAAAGATTCCGACACGCGTTGCCGTCATCTTGGTTGTCTTCCAGCGGGGACGAATTCCAATAACCCATACCTTCTGGCAAGAGCAAACTGGTTTGATTTGGCGTTGTGACAGCTCCTCGCAAATCAGATCCAGGCTCTGTCACAAATCCAAAGTGGGACGTCGCGCACAACGCCTCGATCATCTGCCGTCGGGCTTTCGCTTGCAAAACCTTGTTTTCGGACGAATACGGAGCTGCAATAATTGACCGTCCGCGCTGCATGTTCCACGTAAAAATACGATATACAGGCACGATGCACTCCGACTCCGGGTCTAGTGCTTACGTTAGGTCAAATACGACGCAAAGGCGAGAAAATTTTTTCTAATACCCTCCATGATTGAATAGGGCCTCCACTGACACGGCTTTTCAAACCCCGTAAATCTCGCCGAACTTCTCCTCGAGATAGGCCAGAAGCGGTCCTTCGTTCGGGGTAAACCCGCAGGCGCGCTCCACCACGTCCCGTGGTTCATAAAGACCGCCATGCCGTTGCAGATTATCCCGAAGCCAGCCTGTCGCCGCCGATGTATCACCCGCTGCCAGTTGCGCATCCAGATCCGGCACCGCCTTGCGCAGCGCCTCGTGCAGACACCCTGCATAGACGTTGCCGAGCGAGTAGGTGGCGAAGTAGCCAAACAGCCCCACAGACCAGTGCACGTCCTGCAACACACCGTTCGACGGCTTGTCCACCGCATAACCGAAATCCGCCTCAAAGCGCGTGTTCCACGCCTCTTCCAGATCACTGACATCCAATGTCCCGGCGATCATCTGCCGCTCGAGATCAAAACGCAGGAGGACGTGCAGATTGTACTGCACTTCATCGGATTCGGTGCGGATATAGCCTTTGTGAACACGGTTCACCGTGCCGTAGAACGCATCCGGATCACTGATGCCGAAATCGCCAAACGCATCGACCATCTGGCCATGCAACCAGCCAGTGAAGGCCCGCGAGCGGCCCAACTGGTTTTCGTAGATCCGCGACTGGCTTTCATGCACACCCATCGACACGCCACGCCCCAAAGGCGTCAGCAGATAAGCCTGGTCGATGTTCTGCTCATAGGCCGCGTGACCAACCTCGTGGATCGTCGAATAGATGCAGTTGAACGGATCTACCGGATTGGTCCGCGTGGTGATCCGCACGTCATTGCCTGAACCCGAGCTGAACGGATGCACTGCCTTGTCGACACGTCCCCGGCTCATGTCATAGCCAAACGTCTTGGCAATCTGCCGCGACAGCTTCATCTGTCCGCTTTCGTCAAACGTGCCGCTCAGCGCCGCCGGGGCAGGGGCGCCCAGCACCTTGTCGCGCAGTTCGACCAGACGCGGGCGTAATGCACCGAACATCGCATCGAGCTCCGTCGCAGTCGCCCCCGGTTCGTAATCCTGCAACAGTGCGTCATAGGGATCGCCGCCCTCGGCCAGAGCCGCACCTTCCTGACGCCGCAGATCAAGCACCCGTTCCAGCGTCGGCGCAAAGGCCGCGAAATCGTCATTCGCCCGCGCCTCGGCCCAGATGCCCTGCGCCATGGATGTGGTCCGCGCCAGTTCCGCCGCCAGATCGGCAGGCACTTTCGACGCGCGGTCGAAATCGCGCTGGATGTGTCGCAGATGCGCCTTGGCCTCGTCATCACCGCCTTTGGCTTTGGCCAGCCAATCGCCCACACGCGGGTCCATGCGCCGCGCGTGAAGTACCGATTCCAGCGCGCCCATCTCTTCGGCCCGTTGCGCGGCTGCCCCGCGCGGCATGGTGGTTTCCTGATCCCAGCCAAGACGCCCGGCGATCTGGCCCAGCGCCTCGGTCTCACGCGTGAAGGCCATCAACTCGTCATAGGCAGTGCTCATGCCGTCGCTCCTCGAATGGATTGTTTTACCGGATATTGCGCGCCGAACCGCGCCCGCAGGATCAGAACCCAAAGGATCACCGCCCCCACCTGATGCGCAATTGCGATCTGCCATGGCGCCATGTACAGCACCGTCACGATGCCCAGCGCCATCTGCACCCAGAGCATGGCAAAGACCGCGTTGAACCGGAACCGTGTATCTGCATTTGGCGACTTGCGCGCCTTGAGCCAGACCACGATGCCGAAGGCCAGCAGCAGATACCCCGCGATCCGGTGCATGAATTGAACCAGCCCCGCGTTCTCGAAGAAGTTGCGCCAGACAGGCTCGATGTCGAAGGGGAACGGCGGCAGGAACGCCCCGGCCATCAGCGGCCAGTCATTGTAGGTGCGCCCGGCATCAATGCCCGCCACCAAAGCGCCCAGCAGGATTTGCAGAAAGCTGAAATGCAGAAGGCCCGTGCCCAGCCCGTAGAGCTTGCCCTCGCGCGACCGCCGGGCCTGCATCAGATCGCGATCCTCGCGGCCAAGCTCGAACGTGTACCACGCGATGAAGCCCAGAATGACAAAGGCCAATCCCAGATGCGTCGCCAATCGGTACGAGGCAACGTCAAGCATCGCACCCGTCAGGCCCGACGCAACCATCCACCAACCGATCGCACCCTGAAGGCCACCCAACACGCCAAGAAAGAACAGACGCCCCGTCCAACCCGTGGGGATCTTGCGGGCGAGAAGGAAGCCAAAAAAGCCCAGCGCCCAGACAAGACCGATCACCCGGCCCAACTGCCGATGACCCCATTCCCACCAATAGATGAATTGGAACTCGGAAAGGCTCATGCCTTTGTTCTGCAACTGGTATTCGGGGATCTGCCGGTAGAGATCAAACTCCCGCTGCCAGTCCTCGGTGGACAATGGCGGCATCGCCCCGGTCAGGGGCCGCCATTCAGTGATCGACAAGCCACTGTCTGTCAGACGAGTCAGCCCGCCCACGGCGATCATCACCATGACCAGTGCAAAGAGGATCATCAGCCAGACCCGGATCGCGCCCCGCGCGCCGCGCTTTCCAGCGTCGATCATGCCGCCCTTGGGGGCTTCCTTGCGCGGTGTCTCTGCACCGACCTCTTCAAAGATGCTGCGTCTGCTGCTCATTCCGGGGGTCTCCTTCTCGGGCGAAAGACTAGGTGCAGGGGTGGGGGCCTTCAAGGCGCAGACCTAACCCTTGGTCTTCCAACGCACCATTTGCCGCAGCATCCCGTGCAGCATTCGCACATCGGCCTGGGTCAGGGGCATACGGCTCCAGAGATTGCGCAGATTGCGCCGCATGCTGTCGGACTTGGTCTCGGGGAAAAAGAACCCCGCACTGTCGAGCGTTTCTTCGTAATGCTCTGCCAACCGGTCCACCTCGATCGCGCTGGCCCAGTCGCTGCCCGCCATCTCGGTTACTTCAGACGCTATCTCCACCGTCTGCCGTCGCCATTCATAGCCCGTGAGCAACACACATTGCGCGAGGTTCAGCGACGGGAATTCCGGGTTCACCGGCACCGAGATGATGGCATTTGCAAGAGAGATATCGTCATTCTCCAACCCAGCCCGCTCCGGTCCAAAGAGCACCGCCACCTTTTCGCCTGCCGCGATCTTCTCACGCGCCACTTCCATCGCACGTTCCGGCGTCATGACCGGTTTGGTCAAGTCCCGCTGACGCGCGGTAGTTGCAAAGACGTAGGTGCAATCCGCCACGGCCTCGACCGTACGATCCACGAGAACCGCATCGTCCAGCACGCGCCCCGCACCCGACGCCATGGCCACCGCGCTCTGGTTCGGCCATCCGTCACGCGGCGCCACCAACCGCATCCGGTCCAAACCGAAATTCAGCATCGCGCGGGCAGCAGCGCCAATGTTCTCGCCCATCTGCGGGCGGACCAACACAAAAGCCGGCTGCGGCGTGTCGCTTGGCATGGGAAAACTCCAGAAATCTCAGGTCGCGCCTGACTATTGCGCCAAAGATCAAAGGGCAAGCGGCGCAAGCTCTTGGCGCACGGCGCGAAATGACGATATAGGGGAGCGACCATCAAGGAAGGGGCCGAAGATGTCCGATGCAGAGCAGCCGCAGATCTATCTGATCACACCACCTGAGATCGAGCTCAGCCATTTCCCGACCGATCTGGCCCGCGTGCTGGATGCCGAGGACATTGCCTGTATCCGCCTGTCGCTGGCCACACGCGACGAAGACCTGATCCTGCGTGCCGCCGATGCGGTGCGTGAGGTCGCGCATCGGTTCGATGTGGCGCTGGTGATTGACACCCATGTGGTTCTCGCCCAGCGCCTTGGCCTCGACGGTGTGCACCTCACCGACGGCGCACGCTCGGTGCGTATGGCCCGCAAGGAACTGGGGGCCGATGCCATCGTCGGCGCCTACTGCGGTCACCTGCGCCACGACGGGATGAGCGCGGGCGAAGCGGGTGCGGATTACGTCAGTTTTGGACCGGTGGGCGAAACCGCCCTTGGCGACGGCTCCCGCGCCGAGCCGGATCTCTTTCAGTGGTGGTCTGAAATGATTGAAATTCCGGTTGTGGCCGAAGGTGGTTTGGATACCGACATCGTCCGCACCCTCGCCCCGATGACGGATTTCTTCGGCATCGGTGAAGAGATCTGGCGGACGGATGACCCGGTGGCGGCGCTCAAAGCTCTGACCGCAGCGATGGCGGGCTGACCGGGCAGGGGGCCGTCTGCCCCCTCGGCGCGTGCCGCGCCTCACCCCCGAAAGTATTTCTCAACCAGAGAAGTAACCACGCGTTAACCTTAACGCGCCATTCTATAATGGCGGAACAGGCGGAAGCGCCGATGACCGTAACCGGAGAAGCCCCCTGCCAGATGTGCAGGGGGTGGACCCGAGCCCTATCTTCTCTGGTTCAAAAATACTTCGGGGGAGCCGCGCACAGCGCGGCGGGGGCAGAGCCCCCAAGCCACCTGCGTCAGGGAATGATCCGCGTGTATTTCACGCCTTCCAGCGTCGCGCCGATGCGCAGACCGGCCTGCCCGAAGATCACCGCAATGACCGGCGCCAGCGAGGTTGTGGTCTCGGCCGCAATGGTCTCGCCACCTTCGGGGATCGCGTATTCGATATTCGCGCCTGCCGCCCAACCGGGCGAACGGCGGAAATTCATCAGCGCGTTTTCGGTCATGAAGAAAAGCACATGCGCATATTGCTGCGCGCCGATCTGAAGCCCGGCACTGGCCTTGGTGGTGGAGTAGTAATCCACCGTGATGCCACCCACACGCAGCGCGCCACGTCCAAACGCGCCACCCAGACCAAGGCCCGCCTCGGTCACAAGCGGCATCACCAGCAAGCCATTGGCATTGGCGGCAAGGTTCTGCGTTCCGGGAAAGCGGCGGTACATTTCGGCCAGAGTGGCATCCACCCGGGCGTCGATCCGCGCGCCGCCATTGCCACCCACGGCATTGTTACACGCCCCGAGGAGCATTGTGCCGCCCAGACCCAGGGCCAGTTCGCGTCGTGTCAGGGATGTCATGGTTGCTGCTCTTTCTTTGCCGATGCCTCTGAAATCCGGCTGTACCGCCGGTTGGGCGAAAGTATAGCGACAGAGACGCGCCCTGTCACTAAGCATGGATCACGATAAGCGGCGCACCGCTAGCCGTTGAGAAGCCGTGCTGCGGCCGGTGCGAAATAGGTGAGCACCCCGTCACAGCCCGCGCGCTTGAACGCCATCAGGCTTTCGAGCATCACCCGATCATGGTCGAGCCAGCCGCGCTCGGCGGCACCTGCCAGCATCGCGTATTCGCCTGACACCTGATAGGCGAAGGTGGGTACGCCGAACATGTCCTTGGCGCGACGACAGATGTCGAGATAGGGCATGCCGGGCTTGATCATCACCATATCCGCGCCTTCCGAGAGATCCCGCGCGATCAGGCGCATCGCCTCGTCGGAATTGGCGGGATCCATCTGGTAGCCTTTCTTGTCGCCCTTGAATGCGCCCGACGCACCCACCGCATCGCGGAACGGACCGTAAAAGGCGCTGGCGTATTTCGCGGCATAGCTGAGGATCGCGACGTTCTGGAACCCTTCGCCTTCGAGCGCAGAGCGCATCGCGGCGATGCGGCTGTCCATCATGTCGGACGGGCCGATAATGTCAGACCCGGCACGCGCCTGGCTGAGCGTCTGCTTGACCAGCGCCTCAACGGTGCGGTCATTTTCGATATAGCCGTCCGCATCCATGTACCCGTCATGGCCGGTGATGTTGTAGGGGTCGAGTGCCACATCGGTCATCACCAGGAGATCGGGCACAGCATCCTTGATCGCGCGGGTGGCGCGGTTGGACAGGTTCTCGGGGTTCCAGGCCTCGGCGCAATCCTCGGTCTTGAGCGATGGATCCGTATAGGGAAAGAGGCAGATTGCAGGAATGCCCAGCGCATGGGCCTCACCTGCCGCGTCAACCACCTTGTCGACAGATCGCCGTACAACACCGGGCATCGACGGCACAGGTTCTTCGATCCCTTCGCCATCGCGCACAAAGACCGGCCAGATAAAATCATCCGGTGTCAGCGCGTTTTCCCGTACCATGGCACGCAGAGCTGCGGTGCGGCGCAAACGGCGCAGTCTTGTGGCTGGAAAGGCGGGGGTAATCGGTTTCATGGGGGCAGTCCTTGTCTTTGCCGTATTTGGGTGGCATGGAATGACCGCTGGAACAAGGCCTGCCTCGCGTTAAGGCCATTTGAACAAGGGATTACGCGCGCCTTGGATTGGTACTCTTCCGTCTTTGAACTGATCGACATGCGGTCCTTTTCCAATCTCTGGTTCTGGATTGCGCTGGCGGTGGTCTGGTCGTCGGCCAGCCATTGGGTGCTGGGCGTGCCGTTTGATATGGTAGGCCGTGCCAAACGCCGGGGTGGGGCGGCGGCCGAAGACCTGACGGATTTGCTGCGCATCAATACGGCTCGAATTCTTTATATCGCTGAAGAGGCAGGGCTTTGGGTCATCGCCGGAGGATCATTCTTTCTGACCGGGTTTGCGGTACTCGGCTGGGCCTATTGGGTCGAGATTGCACAGGCGCTGTTCTTGATTGGCTTTCCGATGTCACTGGTCAGCCTACTCAGCGTACGGACAGCCCGAGCGCTGCGCGAAAAGGACCACGATCTTGACGCGGTCTACAAGCGTCTGGCGCGGCACCGCCTCATGGTTCAGGGGATCGGCATGGTGTCGATCTTCGTCACCGCCATGTGGGGAATGTACATGAACCTCAGCGTTGGTGCTCTTGGCGGTTGACGTGGACCCGGCGGCGCGCCACATGAGCGCGCTATGAAGACACCTCAGCATATCACCATGGGCGGCGCGCCCGAAGGCTTTGACGCCCGTCTGGTTCTGGCCGAAGCCGAGAAACACGGCGGCGCGGTGTGCCATATCGCGCGCGACGACCGCCGTTTGGCACAGATGCGCGACACGCTACGGCTGTATGCACCCTCCATGCCGGTTTTTGTGTTTCCCGGATGGGATTGTCTGCCTTTCGACCGGGTGTCACCGAACCCCGACATTTCCGCCACTCGGATGGCGACGCTTGCGGCGCTGACCCATGCGATGCCGTCGCAATATGTGCTGCTCACCACCATGAGCGCCGCCACGCAACGGGTTCCCGCGCGCGAAGTGTTGCGCGAGGCGGCATTCACTGCCCGCGTCGGCCAGCGCGTGAACGAAGAGGCGTTGCGGAATTTCCTGGTCCGCATGGGGTTCAGCCAGGCTCCGACCGTGATGGAGCCGGGCGACTATGCCATTCGGGGCGGTATAATCGACATCTACCCGCCGGGGGATGGCGGGCCGGTGCGGCTTGATCTCTTCGGCGATGTGCTTGACGGCGCTCGGCGGTTTGACCCGGCCACGCAGCGCACGACGGAAAAGCTTGATCTGGTGGAACTGGCCCCGGTGTCAGAGGTTATTCTGGACGAGGCTGCGATCACGCGCTTCCGCCAGAACTACCGCATCGAGTTTGGGGCCGCAGGCAGCGACGATCCGCTTTACGAGGCCGTCAGCGCAGGGCGCAAACACGCGGGGATGGAGCATTGGCTGCCCTTCTTCCACGACCGTCTGGAAACGCTGTTCGATTACCTGCCCGGCGTGCCGGTCACGCAGGACGATCAAATCACACCCGCACGCCTTGCCCGGTGGGACGGGATCGTCGACCAGTATGAAACCCGCAAGGTCGCATTGGCGCAGAAGTCGCGCATGGACACGGTCTACAAACCCGTTCCACCAGAGCAGCTTTATCTGGACGATGCAGGCTGGACGCAGGCTTTGGGCGACCGCCGTGTGGTTCAGTTTCACCCGCTGACACAGGCGTCTGGTCCCGGTGTGGTGGATGCGGGCGGGCGTATCGGACGCAACTTCGCACCAGAGCGGCAGCAGGAAAACATCAGCCTCTTCAGCGCTTTGGCCGATCACGTTCGCAAGAAGATGCAGGACGGTCCGGTTGTCATCGCGTCCTATTCCGAAGGTGCGCGGGAACGTCTGACCGGCCTGATCGAAGACGAAGGTCTGGCCGAGACCATCCCGATCACCGACCTGACCCGCGTTGGAAAGCGCGGGCTGCATCTGACCGTCTGGCCGTTGGAGCAGGGGTTCGAGGCGCCTTGGGAAAAAGACACGCGCGTCACGGTCATCTCGGAACAGGACGTGTTGGGCGACCGCCTGATCCGCGCACCGAAAAAGCGCCGCAAAGCCGAGAACTTCCTGACCGAGACACAATCGCTCTCACCGGGCGATCTGGTGGTGCATGTGGATCACGGCATCGGCCGCTATCTTGGCATGGAGGTCGTCAGCGCCCTTGGTGCGGCGCATGAATGCCTGCTGCTGGAATATGCCGAAAGCGCCAAGCTTTACCTGCCGGTCGAAAACATTGAACTGCTGTCCAAATACGGCCACGAGGAAGGCCTGCTCGACAAACTGGGCGGCGGCGCATGGCAGGCCAAGAAAGCCCGTCTGAAAGAGCGGATCCGCGAGATGGCGGACAAGCTGATCCGCGTCGCTGCCGAACGCGCCTTGCGCAAAGCCCCGGTGATGGACCCGCCACCGGGGGCGTGGGACGCGTTCTCGGCGGGCTTCCCGTATCAGGAAACCGACGACCAGCTCCGCGCCATCGAAGATGTGATGGCCGACATGCATTCCGGCCAGCCGATGGACCGCCTGATCTGCGGCGATGTGGGCTTCGGCAAAACCGAAGTTGCAATGCGCGCGGCCTTTGTTGCGGCCATGTCGGGCGTACAGGTCGCGGTGATCGCGCCAACGACTTTGCTGGCGCGGCAGCACTATAAAAGCTTTGCCGAACGCTTCCGGGGATTTCCGTTGGAAGTCAGACCCTTGTCGCGCTTTGTGTCGTCTAAAGATGCGCAGGCGACCAAGGACGGGTTGGCCCGAGGTACCGTCGATATCGTCGTCGGCACCCATGCTCTTTTGGCCAAAGGCATCCGCTTCCAGAACCTCGGTCTTCTGATCATCGACGAAGAACAGCATTTCGGTGTGGCGCATAAAGAGCGCCTCAAGCAGCTGCGCTCGGACATCCACGTGCTGACCTTGACGGCAACGCCCATCCCGCGCACGCTGCAGTTGTCGTTGTCTGGCGTCCGGGACCTGTCGATCATCGGCACTCCCCCCGTCGATCGTCTGGCGATCCGCACCTATGTCAGCGAGTTCGACGCGGTGACAATCCGCGAAGGCCTGCTGCGCGAACACTATCGCGGCGGGCAGAGTTTCTTTGTCGTGCCACGCATCAGCGATCTGCCTGAAATCGAAGAGTTCCTGAAAGAGCAGGTGCCTGAAGTGTCCTATGTCGTGGCCCACGGTCAGATGGCGGCGGGCGAATTGGACACCCGCATGAACGCGTTTTACGACGGCAAGTATGACGTGCTGTTGGCGACTACGATTGTTGAATCCGGCCTCGACATTCCCACCGCAAATACGATGGTGGTTCACCGTGCCGACATGTTCGGCCTCAGCCAGCTCTATCAAATCCGGGGCAGGGTGGGCCGCTCCAAAACCCGCGCCTATGCCTATCTGACGACCAAACCCCGCGCCAAACTGACACCCGCCGCCGAAAAGCGTCTGCGGGTGCTCGGATCGCTCGACACGCTGGGCGCAGGGTTCACGCTGGCGAGCCAGGACCTCGACATTCGCGGGGCGGGTAATCTGCTGGGCGAGGAACAGTCCGGTCAGATGCGCGATGTGGGCTATGAACTTTACCAATCGATGCTGGAAGAGGCGATCGCCAAGATCAAATCCGGCGAGATGGAAGGGCTGTCCGAAGCTGACGACCAATGGGCGCCGCAGATCAATCTTGGCGTGCCAGTGCTGATCCCGGAAGACTACGTACCGGATCTGGACGTGCGTCTGGGCCTCTACCGCCGCCTGTCCTCGCTGCACACCAAAGTCGAACTGGAGGGCTTTGCCGCCGAGTTGATCGACCGGTTCGGCAAGCTGCCGCGCGAGGTCAACACGCTGCTGCTGGTTGTCCGGATCAAGGCGATGTGCAAACGCGCAGGGATTGCGAAACTCGATGGCGGGCCAAAAGGCGCGACGATCCAGTTCCACAACGACAAGTTCGCGTCTCCTCAGGGTCTGGTCGACTTCATCCAGGACCAGAAGGGTCTGGCGAAGGTCAAGGACAACAAGATCATCGTCCGCCGCGACTGGGCCAAGGACAGCGACAAGATCAAGGGCGCTTTTGCCATCGCTCAGGATTTGGCGAAAAAGGTGAAAGAGGCCAAAGCCGCCAAGGCGTGAGGCTTTCCGTCAGCGGAAAGCCGCGATGCGCCGACTCATCGCGCCCTGCCGCACAGAGTTGCAGGTGACAATGCCTCCGAAAAGGCAGATGGTGCGAATGCTCCCGCATTACGGGAGTTATGCATCGGCAAGGACAGACCATGCGCACCGGTCAGCTTTATATTTTCGGCGACAGCCTTTCGGACGACGGCGCCCGTGCCGTCCAGATGCAGGACGAACCCATTGATCTGTATTTCGCCGGACGTGCCAGCAACGGTCCGGTCTGGCACGAATACATCCGCAACGATCTGGCCATTGCGCCTGCGGCCACCTCGATCAGCCAAGCGCCGAATTTCGACGGCTACCTGAGCGGCTCGGCCCTGAACGGCATCAACTTTGCCCATGCCAGTGCAGTCTCATCCTCAACGGCCGACCCGGCGATTCCGGGGGCCGTCCAGCAGGCCGAGGGCTTTGCCTCCCTTGTGGGATCGGGCGATATCCCTGCGCCGGACGATCAGGATGTGTTGGTGATCTGGATCGGCGGCAATGATTTTCTGCGCTTCGCGGATGCCTCGATCGGAGACATTTTCGACATTCTGAACCTCGACGACTCCATCGTCGACAACATTGAGACCGCCGTCGACATTCTGACCGGAGTCGGTGCGCGGAACTTCGTGTTTCTGGGACAGCCCACCATCGGCGGTGCCTTTCTCGGTGCCGAAGCGCCGTCGGGTTCATTTCTCGCTACGCTCTGGAACAGCCTGACCGACACCTACAACGACACGCTCCGAGATTATGTGGAAAGCGTTGGCGCGGTTGACGGACAGACCGCGCTTTATATCGACATTGCGGAATTCATCGCCGATCTCGAAGCCAATCCCGCTGCCTACGGGTTCGCCAATGTCACCAGCGACATCTTCAGCGACGATGGCGATTTCACCGATCAAAGTTACTTCAGTGTTGATGGCATTCACCCGACCGGGGCCGGCCATGCCGCGATTGCCGACTATGTGATTGAGACCGCCGCCGCCACCGGGTTTGACCTGACCGCCATGGCCGGGAATGTGGTGCCCGGCTCTGAGCGTGACGACACGCTAAGCGGAACGCCGGGACCGGACACGATCACCGGGCTGGCGGGGGACGATCTGCTGACCGGAGGTGAGGACAGAGACATCGCGGTCATGCAGGGGGCGCAACAGCTTTACACACTGAGCATCAGCGCAGAGGAGAGTGTTCTCACCGACCGCAGTGGTGCGGATGGCACGGACACATTGCGCGGGATTGAGGTGATCGACTTTGCCGATGGCCGCTTTGACCTGTCGCGCATTGACGGTGGCGCGACGTTAACGGAAGACGCGTTCCGCAGTCTGACTGAGGTGTATGTCAGCTATTTCGACCGCGCCCCCGACGCTCTCGGTTTGCTGTTCTGGGCGGATGTTCTGGCGAGTGGGATTTCGCTGGATCAGATTTCCGATGCGTTTGCCCTGTCAGAAGAAGGGCAGGCGGTCTTCCCGCTTGACGCGCAGTTGTTTGAGTTTGTCAGTTCTGTTTACCAGAACACGCTGGGCCGTGTGGGCGATGAAGCCGGGATGAATTTCTGGACCAGTGCGCTTCAGTCCGGGGCCGTCGGTCGGGGTGATTTTGTGCTGCGCGTCCTTGAAGGCGCGCGCGCCGATCCGGGGGCGGGCGCCAGCCCCGATTTTGTGGCCCAACAGGCTGCCGACCGCGCCTATCTCGACGGGAAGATCGACATCGGGCTGTTCTTCGCCACAGAGCTCGGCCTGAGCGATGTGACCGCGGCCACCGATACGATGGCCCTCTACGACGGATCCGCCCCAAGCCGCGCGGCGGCGATAGCGACGGCGGAACAGACGCTTGAAGTCGCGTCCGGGATCGACGGTAGCAGCCAATTCCTGATCGAGCTTGTCGGTGTGGTAGACGATCTGTTGATCGTCTGAGGCGGCTTACCCCTCAGTCCGACTGTTGCGCAGAGCAGGCAGCCTGAGGTGGTCATGCACGGTCACGTCACCCGCCTCTGTCACCGACACCACACGCAGATAGGGCGCACCGGCGGACGGGTCGGAGACATGGGTCTTGGACAGCCCCGCCACAACCGCCCCCGTGCCGGGCCGTCGCGCCACCGCCTTTGCCAGATCACGCCGGGCGGGACACTGAAAACTGTTGCAGATATCCGCTCTGAGCGGCCGGTCCAGCGTGCAGCCCTGCGAACCGTGATAGACACAGCTTCCGACCGTAGATGTCTCTGGAATGCGGGACAGAAAGGCGCCCCGAAGTGCGTCTTTGGTGACACTTGGATCTTTCCAGCGCTGGCAGCGGATTGTCTCGACCGTCAGAAACGCGTGTCGGTCACCACCCATCAGGCAGCAATCGCCTTGGCAGGCGATGCAGGCGGCGTTCAGCACCATCGGTTCCGGCGCTTCCTCGGCCAGTCGCGTGGTGTATTGAGGATCGGTCTCGGGTGGCGTGGGGACACCATCGGTATCGTCAAACCCCTTATCAAGAACGGCGTTCAGATGCGCCACAAACGCCGCGCGGCGCGACTCGGACAGAGACACCTGTGGCATGTCGATATAGGGCGCCAGACCGTGTGCGATCCGGCCCAGATGCGGCACACCGATTTCTTTTGCCGCCTGCCGCAAAACCTTGCGCGTGCGGCGTTGGGACATGGCGCGCCATGCCGCCTCTTTCGCCTCTTTGCGGCGCGCGGTTTCGGCGGTGGCTTCGATTTTTAGCCGGGTCTGGCACAAGGGTCGGTCACACACGTCGCCGTGCCCGGAGGTGACAGGCTGATGGCACAAGCGACAGCGGGGGGGCGCTCCGGGATGCGAGGTAGGGAAAAACACAGAGGCAACCATAAACGCGCTTTCAATATTCGGTCAAAAAATACTGAACCTCGACGGGTCAATCGTCGACAACATCGAAACCGCCGTCGGGTTCGTTTCTGGAAACGCACTGTAACAGCCTGACCGACACCTACAACGACACGCTGCGGGACTATGCGGAAAGCGTTGGGGCGGTTGACGGACAGACCGCGCTAAATATCGACAGTGCGGAATTCATCGCCGATCTCGAAGACAATCCCGCCGCCTACGGTTTCGCGAATGTCACCAGCGACATCTTCAACTACGATGGCGATTTCACCGACCAAAGTTACTTCAGTGTTGACGGCATCCACCCGACCGGGGCCGGACACGATCATCGGGCAGGCGGGTGACGATGCATGCTGCGAGCCCAGACTTGGACTATCTCGTATCGATTGACACAGGTCAAACAATGGCCGCGTCAACCGTGATTGATTTATTTCTATCCCTCCGAGCGGTTTGTGTTTTGGGGGGGCTGCGATGCTTGGAAGATAAGCTATCCGTTCAACCGATCACGTTCTTTCTCAACAACATCGCCAAAGCCAGCAAGGGGGTGAAGAAAAACAACGTCGACATGCCTGCCGCAGCAATAGCCGCTCTTCCGATCTTGCTCGTCTATGTCGTGGTCAGAAGGAATTTCTCCCGAGGGCTCACCGCGGGAGCAGTCAAGGGATAACCGAATGGCACCAATCCTCGAAATTCGAAACCTTTACAAGAGCTTCGGCTCCGTTGACGTGTTGAAAAACATCAATGTCGCGATCGATCCCGGAGATTTCGTCGTGCTCGTCGGTCCCTCGGGTTGCGGCAAGTCAACGCTCTTGAATTGTATCGCTGGCCTGGAGCCCCTCACACGCGGCACGATCGAGATCGCCGGCGAGGACATGACGGACGTACCGGCAAGGGACCGCGACAGAGGTGGTCGCGGGAATTCGGACCAGTTGCTAAGCTCTGGCAACTGACGAAGGACGAACACTCAAGATGGCGACACAGAAACGCTACACATCAGAATTCAAGGCCAAGGTTGCCTTGGAAGCCAT
>JAUHVK010000064.1 GCA_030425145.1 Alphaproteobacteria bacterium
GCCCCGACGCTCGCCCCAGCCAAATTCCGTTTCGATCCTGATCCGTACTTTCATCGTCAATCCTCCTGTCATCACAGCGGGAGAATAGGTTGCTCGTGCTCTGAACCCCCAGAACTTTTCCACTCCCGTTTGCCGTCTCGCCTTTAAGGGCAACGTGACACCCTGTTTCCAATTGAAATGTATCGATTTGTAAACTTGGCGGACAAGCCACCGGTGCGCTATTCCCCGGTCAGGAGAGTGCCCGATGAAAATGTCAGATCAGGAACAGCAGCCGCAGAATTCAAAAATGATGCACGTCGGCATGTGGGTGTGCTGCGCGGTGATGCTGCTTCCGCTGCTTGTTTTCTTTGCCCGAGGCGGCTCGTTTTTTGGATTGCAGGACATTTTGGGCGTTCTAGCACCAATCGCCCTTTGCCTCGGCGCACATGGCGTGATGTTCTTCTTCATGGGGAAGTCCTGCCATGGAAGCGGCAAGTCATCGGATAGCAACGCACCCGCGCCCTCAAAAGCCCCTTTTCCAACATCGATGGATGCTTGACCTTCCACCCGCTGGAACCCTTAGTTCCTATGAGTGAGAAGAGGATACACCATGAAATTTCACGTCCCAGACATGAGCTGCGGCCATTGCATTGCAGCTATCGAAAAAGCGGTCAAGGCTGCAGACCCGTCCGCAACCATTCGGCCGGATTTGGCTGCACACACGACAGAGATCGACTCGACAGCCTCCTCCTCGGCGGCCCTGCTTCAGGTTCTTGCGGAAGCTGGTTATCCGGCGACCGCTCTGGAAGAAGGTCCGGAGGATTGAAGAGCCGGATAAACACGATCTTGAAGGCGTCGGGCTTGATCTTTAGTGCTTATCTGCTGACCGGATGTTCCACGACACCCGTGGTCGATGCGGACGGTGCCTTCACCGAATTGCCTGAACCACTCGTCGGTCTCGCTGCGCCATACCAGAACCTCAACAAGGTACGGCTTGATCCGAATGACAATTGTTTTTGGTATCTTCACAACGGCCCGGTTGAAGCGACCTGGTTGCCTCTCAGAACGCCACAAGGCAATCCAATCTGCCAGGCGGTGAGCTAGTTCAAGACGCTTTGAGCAACACCAAAATGCCCCATTAGCCCCCGATCGCATCTTCGGGCGGATACAGGTGAGCGGTTTTGCCCGTTTCCACGTTGGGATAGAGATCGTTGATATGTGCCATGATCATGCGCACGCACCCCGAACTCGCCCGACCTCCGATCGAACGCGGCTCAGGCGATCCATGAATACGCAGATAAGTGTCCCGGTTCCCCACGTAGAGATAAAGCGCACGGGATCCCAATGGGTTGGTTGGCCCCGCGTCCATCCCCTCCGCATGCTGTGCATAAAGGTCCGGGTCGCGTTCGATCATGTCGTCCGTTGGACGCCACGTGGGCCACTTGGCTTTACGCCGGATCGTGTAGACACCCGGCTCGTACAATGTCCCGCGTGCGATGGCCACGCCATAGCGCATCGCCGTGCTGCCGTTCGGCTCGATATGATACAAGTAGCGCGCAACGGCATCGACATGGATGTCACCCGGCACGAGGCCCGCCTTTGCCTCCACCCGAACCGGTAGGAACCGCGGATGAACCCCCCACGGATTGGAAGTTGAGGGGTCATAACCCGGAGGTGTGACTTGCGCATCCCAGACATCCCACATCGCGCGCGGGGACGTGGGCGCTGCCGATATCGACGTGGCGAGTGGCGCCGAAAAGAGCATTGCAGACCCTACCACAAAGTGCCGACGCGTCAGTTTGGCCATCAAAATACCTCTTTCACTCGTCTTGACTGTGTCCGTTCGCCAATTGTCAGGAAACTATTGACCTGCGGCGCGTGCCTCCTGCGTAAGACGGATCATCTGATCGGCCTCGATGACCCCCGGAACCAGCGCGTCTCCGATCACAAAGGATGGCGTGCCATTGAAGCCGAGCGCGCGGCTCATCTCCATTGACGCCGCGATATGGGCATCGATCTCAGGTGCCTGCATGTCCCGTCGCAGCTGCGCGATATCCAAACCAATCTCCTGTGCGACCTGGATGACGGACGCTTCCTCGGCCCGGCCTTGCATGCCCATCAACGCCCAGTGAAATTCCTCGTATTTACCCTGCTCTCGCGCGGCCAATGCGGCGCGCGCGGCAAAAACAGAGCCGTCGCCGAGGATCGGCCACTCTCGATAGACCAGCCTCACATTGGGATCTTCGTCCAAGAGCGCTTCAATATGCGGCTTTACCCTACGGCAATAGGGGCAGTTGTAATCGAAGAACTCCACGACCGTGACGTCGCCTTCTGGATTTCCGAGAACCGGTGCGTTCGGGTCGTTCTCGAGGAGATCGCGATTTTCGGAGAGGACACTCGCCGCCGCGGCCGCCTGCCGTTCCTGTTCACGCCGTTCAATGATCTGAACCGCCTCGAGGACGATCTCCGGGTTTTCGCGGATGGCCTCCAGGACCAATTCCTTGACCCGGTCTTCGCTGAGCGCGTCAGCATGAGACGCGAATGGGGCGAGCAAAGTGACGACCAGAGACATCGTCATTGCGATCTTCATGAGAGTTCTCCTAGTTCACCGGCACACCATGGGTGCGCGCGTACTGAATATCCTGTATTTCCTCGGGCCAGGTCGACTTGATGTACCCGAGGATATTCCAGATTTCCTGGTCGGACAGTTGGTCGCCGAATCCGGGCATACCGCTGTCGAACTCCATGCCCTGAGCGGCCATCACCTCTCGGCCCCCAAGCTTTGTGTAGTCGAACAGCACCTGGTCGGCATGATGCCAGGTGTGACCCGTTTCATCATGGGGAGGTGCAGGCAGCCGACCGTCCGCGCCCGGACTCCGCCAGTTGTCCTGACCCTCCAGATTGGCCCCATGGCACGCAGCGCAGGTCTCGGCATAAAGCGCTTCGCCGGCCACGAGATCGACGCTTTCCGGCATCACCACGCTTTGGACATCACCGGCAGACCCGGTCCAGACATAGGCTGCCGCCCCGAGAGCCGCCAGGACACCAATCCCGAGGATGGCAGCCATCGCTCTCATGCCACATTGACCCATGTCATCATGCCGGACGCCGCGTGTGACAGCATATGGCAATGCAGCAACCATTTTCCGGGGTTGTCTGCCACGAAGGCAAGGGCGCGCACTTCGCCCCGGTCCAGCAGTGTGGTGTCGCGTAGCGCGCCGAGGCTGCCATCGGCTGCGATCTCGTGAAAGTGCATCCCATGGAGATGCATGGCATGCGGAAACGACGTGTCATTGGTGATCTTCAGCCGAACGGTTTCGCCACGCGACAACTCCGCCAGTGCTGGACCATCCATGCCCCCCACCGCGCCATTGAAGGCCCAGAAGTTTCCTGTCTCCATCATGTCGCGCATCGAAGACATCCGACCGCCCATCATGGCACCGCGCATGCCGCCCATGGCCCCCCCTTCCATCAGCAATGCGATGTCCCTTGCCGATCCCAGATCGGGGATGGCATGGGCATTCGGTGGGAGGGGTTGAGGCGTTCCGCGCCGCGCGCGTGTACCGTCGCCTGTCACCTCGAAGGCCACCTGAGAAAAGCTTTCATCGCGGCTCAATTGCACGATATGGCCTGCGCTGCCGACCTCTGCGGTCACGTCGACGATCAGGTCCACCCGTTGTGCCGACGACAGCAGGAATGAACCTTCCACGGGTTGCGGCACGGCCAGCGGCATCCCGTCCATGGCCACAATCCAGCCTTCGAGCCCCTCCAGCGCAAGTTGGAAAATCCGGGCGTTGGACGCATTGATCAGCCGCAGGCGCAGACGCTCATGCCGTTTCACGCTCTTTGCGAGATTGTAGACGCCGTTCGTTGTGATGTAATTTCCAAGACGCCCGGCATGGCTGAGGTCATGCATCGCCCCGAAAGTATCCGCAATCTGGGCTGTTTCCGGATCGATCCGCCAATCGTCGAGGATCAGGACCTCTTCACGGTCGATATCGATCGGCTCCGGCTCTTCGACGATCAGCGCACCCTGAAGACCACGTGCGACTTGCTCGAACGAGCGGTTGTGCGCGTGATACCAGTAGGTGCCCGCATCGGGGACAACGAAATCGTAGTCAAAGCTGTCCCCGGGGCGAATGGCGTCCTGCGTCAGACCGGCCACCCCATCCATCGCATTGTCGATGCGGATCCCGTGCCAATGGGTCGATGTCGGATCGGGTAACTCATTGATAATACGTCTCTGTACCCGCGCGCCTTGCGTAACCCGGATTTCAGGGCCCGGCGCGATACCATCGAACCCCCAGATCTGTGTTTTTCCGTAGTCATCAGGCAAAAGCTGTATATCTGCGACCCGGGCTGTCACCGCGCGCATGTCTGTCTGCGCGAACAGTGAATTCGGCATGCACGCCAAACCGGCAGCACTCATGCGAAGAAAATCGCGTTTTGAAAGTTTCATGATGGCACCGTTAGAATTGAGGTGAAGACAGCCGTGGCAAGCAAGATGACACCGATACAAACCCATTCGAGAGAAATCGATCTTGCAAGGTGTGGCCCAGCTTTGGGATCACCGCTCTGCAAAGCGGGCACAAGCCGTGTTTTGTTGATGGCGGCAAGGGCCAGAAGCAGCGTCACGACGGCAATCTTTGCCAGAAGTGTCAAACCATAGGCAGTGCCGAGAAGCGCGGGTAACGAACCAACCAGTCGCCAGGTCATTACCACGCCAGCGAGTAGTAGGAGTGGGACCGCAACAGATGCGACCTGTCCAAAGCGATGTCCAAGCACGGCAGCAACTCGCAATGTGTCCGCAGACCCCGAAAGCTTATGGAGTGGAAGAAGGACGCCGATCCAGAATGCGGCAACGATCAGATGACCGAACAAGACGCTCTGAAACCACAGGCGATCTTCGCTGGCGACATGACCGATCTCGCAAAAACTCCAGATTGCCAAGAAACTGCCCAAGAGCGCGACCCATAGCCACCGTCCCCCCAAGACCACACCGGTCAGGAGTGCCCCCAGGCCCAGTAGCCGCAACAGCAGGGCGTCTCCGGGCGGCGTTTCCCAGAGCAACGCCAGGATCGCCAGATCAGTCATGCCTGAAGCATCATCCATGAGCACCGCGCCCCGCACGGCAAAGCCGAGGAATGACATTGTAGCCGCCAAAAGAGCAAAGAAGACGGCCCAGGCGCGTAGAAAACGGTCGAGCCCAGCCAACTGCTCGGAAAAGACTTGGCGACAGAGTATCAGCCCGGCACTCGTGAGGACGCCGAGATAGAGCAAAAACTTTGTGGCAACCGCAGCCTGTCCCCAGATATCCGGCACCGCTCACTTCACTTCAAACGAGAAGACACCGTTCATCGGGTGCCCATCAACACCAAGCCCGCGCCATTCAATGTGATACATGCCCGGCCCCATGGGCGTGAGAGGAAGC
This sequence comes from Alphaproteobacteria bacterium, assembly GCA_030425145.1. Taxonomy (GTDB): domain Bacteria; phylum Pseudomonadota; class Alphaproteobacteria; order Rhodobacterales; family Rhodobacteraceae; genus Marivita. The sequence continues at coordinate 5,411 of JAUHVK010000064.1, forward strand.
GAGAATTCTTTGACAAAACCGGATTGGGTGCCGAGGTCCAGAGCCTCGGTGTGCGTCTCAGCATGGGTCATTTCGACTTTCGTCAATCGCATCCCATCGTTGAAGCGCAATCCAATCGTCTCCGGTACGGCGTCAAGAATGGCTCCGTCTGCAGGCGTCATGCTTTCCTTTTCAGAATGGGCGAGGGCTTGCGCGCTGGTCAGCGCCAAAAAAATTGTCAGTGCGACTCTGTATATCACGGATCGTCCTTCGTCGGTTTCTTCAGTCAGTTTATACCATTCGCGCGTTGCAACTCACGCACATAGGCCACGATCATTTTCACATCGCCATCGGTGACACCTTCGACCGGCGGCATGTTCCCAAAGCGCCAATGATGCGCACGGACACCATTCTTGGCCGCCAGAAGGAAAGCGGCATCCCCATGGTGGCTGGGTTCGTAAATCTTATGCACAAGAGGGGGCGCCACACCGTCCTGCCCGGCAGCATTTGCGCCGTGACAGGCTGCACATTTCGCATCGTAGGCCAGTTTGCCGACCTCCGCGTTGGCCGACAGCACTTCCGGCAAGGCGACATCGACCATGGGCCCGTTGGCGCGAGACGCGTCGTCCGTGGTCGTTGCCACGTCATCGTCAGTTGGTCCTGTCCACCAGAAGCCAATGCCAAGAACCACCGCAAGGGCGACGGATAAGATCGTGTAACGCCCCATCAGATCAATTTGACCTGCGTTCCGACCGGTGTCCGATTGTAAACCTCAATGATATGTTCGTTGTAGAGGCCGATGCAGCCGCTCGACGAACGACGACCAATCTTGCGTGTATCGTGTGTCCCGTGAATGCGATAATATTGCCAGGTCAAATGCAGCGACCGCACCCCGAGCGGATTGTCCGGACCTGGCGGCATATAGGCCGGCAAGGACGGATCGCGCTCGCGCATGGATGGCGTGGGTGTCCAATCCGGCTCAGGATCTTTGAAAACGATCTCTGTATAGCCCCGCCGCGTCAGCTCATCCGTCATTGGAACCGATGTCGGATAAAGAAACATTTCACCGTCGGCTGTCCATTGCTGAAGCGGCCGTGAATTGGTGTCCGCGATAATGATGCCTTTGCCCAGATGATCGAAGTGGTCTTGCCAATCGTGGGTTCTGAAGCTCGAAGCGTTGCGCCGAACCGGTGCGCGTGGTTCTGCGCGCAGCACCGAAGGCGCAAACAGGAGCGCCGCGCCGACGCCGCCGACAAAATGACGACGCGACCAAAAGGATCGATTTCTTGCCTGCATGGCTCTGCCTCGTTTCCATGTCGAACGCTTTGTTTTCTATCGAAGATCAGTGAGCGACGGAACGCAGGGAGCCCCGGAATTTTGTAAGGTTATGTATCAACCCGCCGGTTGGACCGCGGCGCTACACTTTTTTAGTCCGAGCCGAAAATCCGGTTTCGGCGCGCGCTTCGGGATGCTCTGACGGAGATGTCATTGCAGCTTGATGCGCAGTCACGGGCAAAACAATGTGCGCACGGAGTCCGCCCTCTGCACGGTTCGACAGGGTGATCGCGCCGCCGTGTTGCAAAACGATGCTGCGGGCGATTGAAAGGCCCAGCCCATGGCCTCCGGTTTCGCGGGAGCGCGATCCTTCCAAGCGCAGGAAGGGCTGAAACACATCGCGCAAGCGGTTGTCAGGGATTCCCGGCCCATCGTCCTCGACCAAAATCTCGATGCTCTCGTCAGAGACGCCCCAGGTTAGGGTCGGGTTGCGCCCGTAGCGCCCCGCGTTGTCGATGAGATTGCGCAAAGCACGGCGCAGCGCCTTGGGCTTGATCTGCACCATTGCCTCGGGTCCCGGGCGCACGTCCAACGCACCGTTGGTAGCGTCCCGAATGTCGGTCAGGAACGCGCCAATCTCGGTCCGTTGCAGGGCCTCGTCCTGTCCCACACCGCGCGCATAGGCCAGCGTGGCTTCCACCATATCCTGCATCTCGTCGAGAGAGGCCGTGATGCCGGTCTTGGTCTCCGCATCCTCCACCATCTCGGCATGAACCGTGAGCGCGGTGAGTGGCGATCTCAAGTCATGGGCCAGGGCGGCCAGCATTTGCGTCCTGTCCGTGACGAAGCGAGCCAGGCGCGTTTGCATGTCATTGAAGGCCGTCGTCAGGTTCCGCACTTCATTTGGGCCGACCGGCGTGAGGGGTCCTTGCCCGCCACCGCGCCCGAACTCCTCGGCTGCCGCGGCGAGATCATTCAGTGGCCGCGTCAGGCGCGTCAGCAGAAACCAGAAGATCGCAAGCAGCAACACGGCGGCCGTCAACACGAAAGAGAGGGTGGAGGCCCAAGACCATTGTATGGGCGGCCGCTCGAACCGGGTGGCGACGTTCAGCCATTGGCCTCCGGCAATGGCGATCGAGACCTCCATCTCGAGGGCCGCCAGGGTGCCCTGCATCATCTCGGCGTGCATTTCCGCCATTTCCGGAGAGAGGTTCGGCAGCGGCAACAGCCCCTGTTCAATCTCATGCACTTCGACCCGGATATCGCGGGTGTAGCCATCGTTCAAAAGCGCACGCACGCGCGCTTCTATCGCTCCGTTCTCATCATGGTGGGTGTGCGTTACGGCAGGCGTGTCGCCGAGATCGAAGCGTACAAGGGGCGAGTTTGCCGCCGCCACAATATCCTCATGCAACGTCGGCGGTGCCTCCTCGATCAGACGGGCGACGTTTGCCGCGCGTCCGGCTGCCTCGCTGCCGATGGCCGCTTGCACGGCCAGCGACCGTTCATCGACGAAAAGCCACAAACCCACGACCTGCGCCACGAACAGAACCACCACCACCAAAAGGGCGATCTGTGAGCGGAACCCCATTCGCATCAGGCCTCGACCTCCACATCACAGTTCAGGCAATATCCACCATTGCGCACGGTCGATATGATCCGGGGGCGAAGCACATCGGGTTCGATTTTCCGGCGCAGGCGCGAAACCTGATTGTCGATCGTTCGGTCAAATGGTCCGGCAACACGGCCGGCGCTCAATTCCAGGAGCTCATCCCGGCCGATCACCGCCCGAGGACGCTCAAGTAAGACCGTCAGCAGCTTTGCTTCGGCCGTGGTCAATGTATTGACCGTGCCATCGGGGCAAATGACATGGCTGGCGTCGTGATCGAATGTGATCCCGGCAAAAACGGCCCGCTTGCCCGCAAATGTTCCGCCATGGGGTGCATATCCGTCCCCCGCACGGCGCAGGATCGCATTGATCCGGGCCAGAAGCTCGCGCGGATTGAAGGGCTTGGCCAAGTAGTCATCTGCACCGGTGTCGAGCCCCTTGATCCGAGCGTCATCGTCGCCGAGCGCCGTCAGCATGAGAATCGGGGTATGCTGCTGCTCCCGACGCAACCGTGCACAGGCCGCGAGCCCGTCCTCTCCCGGCATCATGATATCGAGCACGATCAGATCGAATTTGTCCTCGCTCAATCGCGCATCCATCTCGCCCGCACTTTTGGCTCCCGTCGCGCGCAGCCCGTTTTTCTCCAGGTAGCGCGTCACGGAGTGCCGGATCTCGGCATGATCATCGACGACCAGAATATGCGCCGATGCCGCCATCAGCGATCGGGTCCCACACATCGGCACGTCTGGCTGATCGGCCTACTATTCAATAGATTGAGTTCCATAACACCCAGAATAGATTGTTCTTTCGGGAAAGACCCGCACCTCGTTTGTCGCAATATGTATCAATCGACCTGACATGTCTTGACCCTCCAGCTGCTGGAAGCCCCATCTGACGCGGCATGACAGGCGCAAGACCAGACATATCGGGGCAACATCCCGCCCAATCAGTGCACCGGACCATGGCGGCGCCCGCGTGGATCGGATTTGCGCTTTTTGTGGTCACAATGCCCGCCCACCTCCTCCTGGAACAGGCAGACTCGCTTGCCTTGGCAGCGGTCACACTGGCCCTGATCGGCGGGGCCTATATCGGGTTCGGTGCCGCCGATGGCCGTCGCTCCGTGTTCTGGTCTGAGCTGGCGGTTGCTCTCGTCTTTGGTGCGGCGGCCGTAGCGGGTCTCCTTTGGCATTGGGCAGCCTTGCCTCTGGGTCTCGCGCTCCATGCGCTGTGGGATCTTGCCCATCACAATGCGGTCCGGCTTGCCCGGGTCCCACACTGGTACATCCCGTTTTGCGTCGTCTTTGACCTGATGGCGGCAGCCTTTCTTGTGCTGCTTTATACGAGGTAGGCCATGGTGCGTGTCGTTGTTCTTGTCCTTCTGGGGCTCTTGCTTCTCGTCCTGGCGCGTCCGGACCTTGCGGGGCTCGATGCCGATCTGCCGGAGCGCGACGACCTGCGCCTTTGGATCGAGGCAGCTGGTCTTCTTGGTCCGCTTCTGGTCGTGGCGCTGATGACGCTGGCGATCGTGGCCAGTCCCCTGCCCTCGGCGCCGATCGCGCTGGCTGCCGGGGCCGCCTATGGTCACACCTACGGAACACTGCTTGTCGTGCTCGGCGCGGAGATCGGCGCGCTTGCTGCGTTTCTACTCGCGCGCGGGCTGGGGCGCTCTTTCGTGGAACGCCATGTCGGCGAGACGATCGGGCGTGGACTTCTGGGGTCACAGAATACACTGACGTTTCTGGTGTTCGGAAGCCGACTGCTGCCGTTCCTGTCCTTCGACATGGTCAGCTACGCTGCAGGATTGAGCGTCTTGCACCTTTGGCGGTTTGCCCTGGCGACCCTCGCGGGGATCATTCCGGCCAGCTTCTTGCTCGCCCATCTCGGCAGCGAAGCCATGAATGGGGACGTGCAAACCGCCACCTGGACGGCGCTGGCGCTTGGCGCATTTACCGCCGCGTCCGTCCTCTTTGCGGTATGGCGTGACCGCCGCACGCCGAAAAAGGAGATCTGACATGGCCACTCATTCACATGCGGGACATATGCCGTCGTCGGGAAAAGCTCTGGTCATATCTGCCTGGCTGACCGGCATCTACTTCGTGATCGAACTGGCCGTCGGGCTCTGGACCGGCTCGATCGCGGTGCTGTCAGATGCGTTTCACACGTTGTCCGCCGTCGGGGGCGTGCTCGTCGCCATCATTGCGCAGCGGATCGCGCGCCGCCCGGCGGATATGGCGCGCAGTTACGGGTGGTATCGCGCAGAGATCATTGGCGCGCTCGTGAATGGCGGCTTTCTTCTCGGCATGGCGCTTCTGGTGATCTGGATGGGGGCGATGCGGCTCGGAAATCCGATCCATCTGCCCACGGGACCGATGCTCTGGGTGGCCTTCGGTGGCTTGGTCACCGAGGTGATCTCGCTCGGCCTGATGTGGAAATCCAGCCAGGATGATCTGAATGCCCGCGGGGCCCTCTGGCACATCATCCAGACCTTCGTCGGCAGCCTGTTGATCATCGTGACCGCGCTCGTCATCGAGTTCACCGGCTTTCTGGCGATCGATCCGATCCTTGGTATGGCCTTCGGGGTCGTGCTCCTCTGGGCCTCGATCGGAGTTATCCGCGAGGCGGTGCATATTCTGTTGGAAGGGACCCCGGAAGAAACTGATCTCTCGGCCGTGACCGCTGATCTGCGCGCGCAGGACGGCGTTCTCGATGTCCACCATGTCCACGCCTGGACCCTGACCAGCGGCAAGCACGCCTTCTCGGCCCATCTGCGCCATGCAGAACCTGCCGATGCCGCGCGCATCCTTGAGACCGCCTATACGCACCTTACCAAGCATCACCGGTTTCACATGGTGACCCTGCAGCTTGAAACGGACTGCCTCGACGAGCGCCACGCGGACGATTTGGACGTCACGCAATCGATGGGGCCGCAGGCAGAGCTTCATGAACCACCTGCGCACCGCGATCACCTCGACAGTGCCGCTCCGGATGCTAATCTCGAACGCAATTCAAAAGGAAACGACACATGAAACGACGTAGCTTTCTGCTGACCGGCGCTGCCGCCACAATCGCGCTCCCGGCCATGGCTGATGCCGGGCCCATCATCAAGGTTGTCAAAACCCCGACCTGCGGATGCTGCACGGCCTGGGTCGATCATGTCCGGCAAGCCGGATTTCTGGTCGAGGCCCAGGATGTCGATCAGGACGCCCTCTATGCGCTGAAAGACAGGCTCCGGATCGCGCCGGAACTGGCCGGTTGCCACACCGCCGTGGTGGGCGATTATTTCATTGAGGGCCATGTGCCGGCTGAGGACATCGCCCGGCTTCTTTCAGAGCAACCGGCGGCGCGCGGGCTGAGTGTACCGGGTATGCCGATGAGTTCCCCCGGCATGGGCGGTCCCGGTGCCGGCGATACGTTTGATACGCTGCTTGTCGGGCCTGATGGCGCGACATCGGTCTTTGCCAGTCATAGCTAGGCCAATCGGTAGGTCCCACGGGACGGGTTTGTAACCCGGCCCGCTTCGACAAGCGCCCGCAGCGCACGGTAGGTCGCCTCATGCGTCAGCTGGAGGCGCGCGGCAAAGTCGACGACGGTGCCATCCAGAAGACCCGCAACGATCCCCGCCATCACCCGATCCTCGGCGCGTCGGATGCCGACAATTCCCATGATCTGCCGGTGCGCCTGAACCTGTTGGGCCGCATGGCGTCCATAGGCCCGCGCAAAATCCGGGTTCGCGAAGGCGGCGAGAACCGCGGACTTGTCGATCCGGACCAACTCACCTGCATCCATCACGATGGCATCGCAATGATAGCGCTCCGAAAAGACCGAGGCTTCGGCAAAGCTGGTCCCGGATGTCGCCCGGTGAATGATGAGCCGCTCGCCATTCGGACCAACCCGTTCGAGATGCACACGCCCGGTTATCAGCACATAGAGGCCCAGGGTCCTTGCACCCTGTCGGAAGAGCACGTCGCCAGCCGCAATTGTGTGCGACTGACGCGCAGTTGTCGGGAGAAGGTCGTAGGGCTCTGGCAGCATATGATTGAAATCATATTCCAGAGCAGGCCTGCGTGCTACGAAAAACGGGTATCGTGCCGTTCAAAAGGATCCCCCCATGCGCCTTGTTGCTCTCCTGCTTGCCCTGTCATTTTCTGGACCCGTCGCGGCCCAGCACAGCCATTCCGCGACCGGGCATGCGATGCCGGGTCCGCAGGAAACCGGGCAATCTGCCTTTGCCGCCATGGCCGAGATCGTGGCGCTCCTACGCGCCGATCCCGCTACCGATTGGGCAAATGTCGATATCGCGGCCCTGAGGCGACATCTGGTGGACATGGAGCTTGTGACGATGGAGGCCGAGGTTACCCGCAGTGTGCGGCCCGCCGGTATCCGGTTCGAAATCCGCGGAGCACCGCGCGTTCTCGAGGCCATTCGCGCCATGGTGCCTGCCCATGAGCCGTTCCTGGCTGCCGAGACGGGTTGGGAGGTCACGACAGAGGATCTCGGGGATGGTGTTGCCCTCCTCGTCGATGGCGATTCCGACCAGATACAGGGTCTTGGGTTCTTCGGGCTGATGACCATCGGCGCGCATCACCAGGAGCATCACCTCATGGTGGCAAAAGGCGAACCGCCCCACCATTGAGCTGAAGATCCGCCACAGTTTCCCTCCGCCAGCCCCCGGGTTGCAGACAAAACATTACAAAACCCGCGTTGACGTTCCGGGGCGGGAAGGTTGCACACTCGCTGTGCTATGGATGCCACCGACGACACTGAACGCAGGGATTTCCTGTATTATGCCACTGCTGGCGCGGGCGTGGTCGCGTCCGGTGCGGCGCTCTGGCCGCTGATCAATCAAATGAACCCATCGGCGGATGTGCGCGCCCTGGCGACGATCTCGGTGGATATCTCCGGGCTCGCGGAAGGCACCCAACTGACCGTCAATTGGCGCGGAAAGCCCGTCTTCATTCGCCACCGGACGCAAGCGGAGATGGCCCAGGCGCGTGAAGAGGCGGTCTCCACCTTGCCGGACACCGATGCGCGCAATCCCAATCTTCCCGGCGAGGCCACAGCGCAGGATGAGAACCGGGCCATTCCGGGCCATGACGCCTATCTGGTGATGATCGGTGTCTGCACGCATTTGGGATGTGTCCCGCTTGGCGATGGCGCGGGCGATTTTGGAGGGTGGTTCTGTCCCTGCCACGGGTCGCACTACGATACCGCGGGTCGTATTCGCAAAGGGCCTGCGCCGGAGAACCTACACATTCCACCCCTGGCCTTGTCCGACAACATGGTGCTGACGGTAGGCTGAATAATATGAACTTTTTGACGTAGTCGCGCCGTGTGAAACCAGACCATATTCAGACGCCTTCCGATCACCATGGATTGCGTCGCACCACATCCGAATTATTCTTTGCCCGGATATTTCGCGAAGTGGGGCTCTGGCTTCCATCCAAGCGAGGTTGCGGTTGACGGGTGCGCGCCTGTTGCCCGAAGCGATCATCGCTCCAAACACGGCCAATGTGAGTCCCCATGTGAAGTTTGGAATGACTGATCTTTCGCTGTTCGGAGACCAAATGTGCCTAGATGGGTGGAAGATTGGGCAAAGAAGCGCGCTAATCAATACCAGACCGGACAGGAGGCCAATGACCATTAGATGCTTTGAACCACCGTCATGAGCGGTGTCCGAACACCTGTGCCTCTTTATGCGCATTGTCGCTCGCTTCAAACTCAAGCGTGGAATGCTCAATTGAAAAACGTTCATGCAGCACTGATTTGACGTTTTCTTTAATTTTGTCGGCCTCACTCATCCGGTCGCGTTCGACGACAATATGGCAGTCCAATGCCGCAGCGTGCTCCTGCATTTGCCACAGGTGGACATGATGCACGTCCACAACGCCATCGACACACTGGATCGCTCTGACCACGTCGTTTCCATCCACATCCGGCGGGCTTCCAAGCATCAGGGTTCGAATTGGGCCCCCTATTTCGGTGAAGGACAAATACAGGATGTAGAGCGCGATGCCGATGGTGATGGCCGGATCAACCCAACGCATTTCATAGAGTATAATGAGCGTCCCGCCGACTATGACGGCCACTGAAGCCAACGCATCCGAAAGGTTGTGGAGAAAAAGCGCACGGATGTTCACGCTCCCCTTCTGCATCGAATAGGTCAGCATTGCGGTCAGCGTGTCGA
>JAUHVK010000065.1 GCA_030425145.1 Alphaproteobacteria bacterium
GCCGGTCTTGTGCTGGAGCTTATCGAGGCCGATCCGCCAAACATCTTGCTTGCCGCAATGCTTGCGGGCCAGCTCATAAAGCCGCCGCTCTAGTGGCTTCCTAAGCTGGAAGTAGGCCTTGTGCAGGGTAAGCACATTCTTGTTTTCAATCGCTTTTACCAGCCAATCACCCATTTCAAGTTCGACGCTAAGCAAGCGTCCCGTGGAGTCTTCTTTGACGATCCGAGCATCGGTGATGAATGAGAGCGAGCGCCATTCTCCAACACCGTGATCATGGATGTTTGTTTCTATCTGAGTGAACTGAAGCCGGGTAAGAGCACGGCGTAGCGTGGCATAAGCCTGGCCCGTGGTGTGACGGTTCGTGGCCTTCAGAAGGTCATGGGCTGAGATCCGGACACGCCGTCCAATTTCTTGGCCTTCATTCTTCGCAGCCATGAGCTGGCTGAGCACGTAGATCAGAATATCCCTGTCGAAAACATTGGCACGGCCTTCTTCGGCGGCAGGCGTAATCTTCACCTTCACATTGCCTTGCTCATACTCGAACGCAGCCATGTCCTTTTTGACCGACAGGGAAAAGAGAGGATGCTCCATCGAGGCGCGGTCGCTTTTCGGGGTCGCGTCGAGGATATCGCACACAAAAAGGTCCGGCTCAGTATGCCGCTGCGGAAGCAATGCAGTGCGTTTACGAGGCCTCGCCATTATTCGATACTCTACCCACCATTATTCGACAGTCTGCCCACCAAGCGGGCGCGTTCTTCGATACTCTACACACCGTTCTTCGCTAGTCTACCCACCAATTTTCGATACTCTACACACCGACAGGCAAAATCACCGCAGTATTTTGGATTAATATCAACGCGTTGAGAGACCGCCGATTCTCGTAACACCTTCTATAACACAAATATAACACCCGACTTCTCAACCTGAACCAACCACCATTGGCGCTTCACCGCTCACCGTTGGTAGAACACGCAGGCATCGACACCCGTGGTCGTCGTGGTCCAAGACGCTCCGAGGACAGCGCACATGGAAGCGTTGCTGGCCAAGAAACGAGGAAGCGTCACCGTCAGGATAAGAGCCAGAACGACAGCACCCAGACCAAACCAAGGAAGACGGCTTTTGAAGCGAACCAGCTTTTGCTCCCGTTCCCAAAGCTGACGCATGGTGTCCGACCTGGCCTCATCCGCCTTCCTGAGAACCTCCTGAGTATGGTTGGACGCCCGGAGCAGATCACCGGCCATCTGGCCAACACGGGTGAGGGTATCGCCGATCCTGCCGTCGATGGTCGCGCCGACAATCTCGCCATAGTGTTCCGGGTCCGTCTGCTTTTGAGCGGCAAAGGCAGCAGAGCGAGCTTCCGTCGCTGTCTTGTTTACGCGGTCGAGCACCCGTGTCTGGTCATCCACGCGATCCGAGATGCTGGCGACCGCCGTGGCCAAAAGATCGAGAGTTTCGCGCAGATCGTCATCTGAGAGCGGGGCAGGGGAAGCGGGTGTGTCTGACATGGCGGATGGCTTTCGGGTTATCGGGCTTCAGGTGTGAACAGCCCGGCAAATTCAGGATCGGCGTAGTAGCGCAGCTTTTGCGCAACGGCGGTGGCCTGCCCCTGGACGCGCAGGAGCTGACGATCCGGGGGAAGCTGCATGATTTCATCAGGGGTCAGCAGATCGCGGCCCGTGAGGTTGTTTGAGAAGCTGGGGCCATCGCCGGGCTTGAAGCTGTCGGTCTGGAACCCGGCGGTTTCCTGGCCAATCATCTGGCTCAGCCACTTGGCCGTCTCGAAGTCATTCACCCCGAAGACCTGTTGCACCCCGGCATTGGCGATGAAGGTGCCAGCGCGTTCGCCATAGAGGTCCTTGAGCTGGCTCATGTCCTGCAGGATCGGCCAGAGCTGAAGCCCGTAGCCCGCCATCAGCCCCATGGCGCGCTCAACGGCCTCCAGACGGCCCAGGGCGGCGAATTCATCGAGGAGGAAGAGGGCAGGGGCCTTGAGGCGCTCAGAATGGCCCTCTGACGCGCCCTGAGGCCGTTCAGCGTCCCGAGCAATGTCTTGAAGGGCCTGAGAGACCAGCAGGCGCAGCCAGCGGCTGTAGGCGTCCATCCGGTTCGGCGGCAGGACCAGGAAGACGGAGGTGATCCGATGGCGCAGATCGGAGAAGGCGAAGTCCGACCGCGCGAGGCACTTTGCGATCCGGGGCGAGTCTAGGAAGTGCGTGTGGCGCTGCGCGTTGGACAGAACCGAGGCAGCTTCCCGGTCCGCCTTGCCGAGGAAGCGGTTGGCGGACCGGGCAATCAACCCGCCTGCCGCATCGCTGTCCTGCATCAGCTCCAGCAGCGCCCGAAGCTTTTCCGGGGGGAGGGTGAGATATTCCCGGACGGTGGCGAGGGACCGGCGGTCGCGGTCCTCGTGGCAGACGCAGAACATGATCAACCCGCCCAAGATGGCCTTGGCCTCCTCGTTCCAATGCGCTTCCGTCACCTGGCCCGGCGGGTCCATGACCAGCGCCTCTGTCAGGGAGGCGGCATCCTCGCCCAGATCGAGGCTGTCTGGTGGCAGCCGGTCGAGCGGATTGTAAGCGGCAGAGGGATGGCCGCTGACCTCAAATGGATCGAGAACGTGGACCGTCCCGAACCGCCGCCGGGCCTCGCCCGCGATCCGCGCGTTCTCGCCTTTGGGGTCGATGACCAGAACGGAGCGTTCCGCCGCCAGCAGGTTTGGGATGACGGTGCCGACGCCTTTCCCGGCCCGTGTCGGGGCAAGTGTGATCAGATGGGCCGGGCCGTCATAGCGCAGCAACCGCCCAGTGTGCGGATTGCGTCCGATGAGAAGACCGTCTTCCCGCTGAAGCTTCTTCAGCTCCTTGCGATTGGCAAACCGGGCCGAGCCGTGGCTATCACCGGTCAGCCCGAAATAGGCATCGGCTCCGGAGGCCATGCGCCAGTACTGGAATCCGAAGACAGCACCCACAAACATGAAGGGTCCGAAGACCAGCCATTGCCAGGCACTTTCGCCGGGCGTCTGGTCGAAGAAGGCGAAGATGAACGGGGTGGCCACCAGAGAGCCAAGTATCGCCCCAAAGGCCATTGCTCCGATCAACCATCCGAGCATGATGGGCGTGAAGATCAACCGACCGAAGAAGCGGAACAGCCCCCCGAAGACGATCATCACGCTCCGCATCAGGACGCGCCATCATCAGCAGCGACAGGGGAGGGGGCGTCCCACTCTGCAAAGGCCTTGCGATCCTGTTCACGGGAGAGATTGCGGATCAGCCGGTCAAGCATTGCGGCAGCGCTGGAATCCCGTTCCGCCAGGTCCATGAGCGCCCCGCCCAGGATCACCTTGCGCCGTGTATCCAGCTTGCGCTGTCTGGTGGCTTCCCTGTTCTTCAGAGCCTGCAGGCGGGCCTTGGCCTGGGCATAGCGTTTCTCGGCGCGTTCAAGCTCAGTCTCGGCCAATTCGGGAATCCACTTCAAAAAGGGCAGGTGTAAAGGTTAGGCTTGCAACAACCATCGGTAGCGCTTACCCGTAGGCCTGTAAAGGACAAGGGCGCACTTATGCAAACTCTCCACCTGCGGTTCCGAGATTTGCGTGCGATCTCTCTGGGGCAAGGCCCCGGCCGATGGCCATCCCCTTCGCCGCGTGCCGCCGCGACATGGAAGGGCGCGCTGCCCCTTCCAAACCATCCCAGCCCAACCTCAGCGGTTGGATCGCGTCCCGCAAGGTCGCGCCAGCGTCTCGCCCGATGCCCCACGGTGGGGGCTGGTCTGCCGCTGGCATCTTCCTTGCGGGAGGTTCGTGTCGTCGGACCTGACGGTGCCGACACGAACCGGGTTTGCCCCCGGCAAACCGCCAGTGATCTACCCCCATATCCCGCCCCCCATGAGGCTGGGGATCTGGGGGTAGATCACTGGCAAGCCCGCGCGTCGGAGAGCCGTTGGCTTGCCTCAAGCGGGCTGTCTTTTCCCCTCGGACCGCGCCGGTTCCGGGCGCACTCTTGTGGAGAAAAGACGGGTGATCCGATTGCCAATGTCAGGACATCGGCACGGATCAGCTCCGGCGCGTGGGCGCATTTGCATCACAGGCGAGGGGAGGGCGCATGGCCAGCTACCACCTCTCCGTGAAGACGATCAAACGCAGCGCCGGGCGCTCCGCCACGGCGGCGGCAGCCTACCGTGTCGGGGAGCGCATCGAGTGCCAGCGCGAAGGCCGTGTCCACGATTACACCCGCAAGCAGGGCATCGAGGAGACCTTCATCCTGACCCCGAAGGACGCCCCGGACTGGGCCTCGGACCGGTCCCGCCTCTGGAACGAGGCCGAGGCCAGCGAGACTCGCCGCAACTCCGTCACCGCCCGCGAATGGGAGCTGGCCCTGCCCTCCGAGATCAGCGCCGAGGCTCGGTCGCAGATCACCCGCGACTTCGCCCAGGAGCTGGTCAGCCGCTATGGCGTGGCCGTCGATGTTGCGATCCATGCGCCGCACCGGGAAGGCGATCAGCGCAACCACCACGCTCATGTTTTGACCTCCACTCGTAAGCTGGAAGCCGGGGGCTTCACCACCAAAACCCGCGTGCTCGACTCCGCCAAGACTGGCGGCGTCGAGATCGAGCAGATGCGTGGTCTATGGGCCGAATTGCAGAACCGCGCGCTGGAGCGTGTCGGAGAGGTCGAGCGTGTCGATCACCGGTCGCTTGAGAAGCAGCGCGAGACGGCGCTGGATCGTGGCGACAAGCTGTCCGCCGAGGAGCTGGACCGCGACCCCGAGCTGAAGCTGGGGCCAGCGGCCAATTCCATGGAGCGGCGGGCGAAGGCCATGGCCGAGCGTCAGGGCCGGGAATACATCCCTGTCACCGAGCGCGGGGCCGTGGTCCATGCCGCCCGCCAGGCGCGCGCCGCCTTCCGCGAAATGCGCGAACGCCTGGACATCGCGCGGGAGACCTATGGCATCGAGCGCGAGGCGGGGCAGGGGCGAGTCTCTGCCGGTCTGGCCGCACTCAGGGCTGCGACTTCGAAAGAACGCGGCGAACGCAACCCGGAGGATTTCCGGGAGCGTCTGGCGCGCGTCGTGGACCGGTCACGGGACCAGGACGACACGCCGAAGCCGGAAGGCCGCAATTATGCGCGAGAGCGGCTGAAAGAGATTATGGAAAAGGACGCGGGGCGTGACGGCCAGGCAGCCGTTCACAAGCTGGACGGGTACAGCGAAAATGACCTCGGGGAGGAGGCTGTAAGACCCTCGCGGACCCCGGCCCAGCGTCAAAGGCAGGACCGTTCCGAGGACATCGGTCGCGAGGATCGCAAGCCGTCTGTCAACGACCGCCTGAAGGACGTTTTGAACAAGCCGCGTGAGCGGCTGGAACCGGATAACGACCGCGCGCAGGAGCGCGATGACAACGAGAATGAAAACACGCGGGACAGGGATCGTGGCGACGGCCACAGCCTATGACGTGATCTGACAGAGCAAATAAAGGAGACCGAAAGATGTATGAAGTGTTCAACGTGGGTAAAACGTTGTTGCTGGATGGGCAGCCCATGTCCTTGGTGACGCCCGCAGGTGTCGAGGCCTGGATCGATCAAGGCATCGGCTATAGCTACCGCTACGATCAGGTGTGCGATCCACTCGACGGCCAGATGAATATCGCTGCATCTACGAGAAAGATGGGGCTGATGTGCCGTTCGTGCTGGTCAACAGCCCTAGCAGCGGCGACGGGCGGGTGATCCTGTTCGATCAGAAGCCGGACGCGTAGCCTCTGACTCTGTGATCGGGGGCCACTGATACCCCCGACCGGAAGCGCAGCCCTCACCCTGTTGACATCATCGGTGGTAACCTCTATCGAACCTGTCGAAAGGTGGTCTGATGCATCAATCGATCCTTAAGCGCTGAACCTCAGTGACTCACTGAGCAACCTCGCTGATAGCGAGGTCTTCGGCATGCTTTTAAGGATCAAAGTGATGAAAACCTTGGACACTTTCTCTAGCCTCGACGGATGGCCATCTGCTGCTGCTGCATTCGCGGGCGACTTTCGAACAGGAGATCGCATTCAGACCGCTCCTTGGGGTGGCTACGCGATACTCGGTCACGCGGAGCTTCTATCCCTATCCCGCAACCCTGCTGCTGACGGAATGGCGACCGATACCAACGCGATGTCGGCCGCGCCTGTCCTCGGGCGCATTTTGGACCGTGCGCTGTTCACGCAATCGGGCCCGGTGCATCGGTTGGAGCGTGGCGCGATGATCGCTGCCTTCGCTTCGCTTCCACTTCAGGCATTAACTGACGAAGCTGTGCGCGGCGTTGTGCAAGCTGCGCCTGGAAGAGCCGATCTGCGGGTCGACTTGGTCGAGCGCATTGTCCGCGCTAGCTGGGCAGCCCTTCTCGGGCTTTCTCCGGAGGATGCCCAACGGTGCGAGGCTGCGGTCAAGAAAATGGCTTACCTGCTGTCTCCCAACCCGCGTTCAGACAAGGCCGATTTGGCAGAAGTGGGCGCAATAGATCTCAATGAACTCTGCAAGATCGCCTTGCGTGGTCCGTCTCCATTTGTCGCGTCCCTTCAATCGAGCCTGGGCGCTGACAGAACGGTCGAGCTACTTGCCGGAATCGCCTTCGACGGGATCGAGACAATCGCCGTTGGAATTGACGCCGCGATGCGTGTAGCATTTGCCAACAGCAAAGCCGTTCGTCCGACCTCACGCTGTGCGGACGAGTGCCTGCGCTTGGCAAGTCCGACGCCGTTGACGATGAGGTACACTACCGATGTCATAGAGGTTTGTGACATCGTCATCGAGCCGGGGACACCTCTTGCTATGGTCTGGGCAGCCGGGAACCATGACCCGGATGCGTTTCCCGACCCAGAGCAATTCAACTCCGAGCGATCCTCCCGCCCGCTAACCTTCGGTATGGGAAACCATGCTTGTCTCGGCCATGCCCTTTCCCGGTCGCTCTTGGTACGTCTACTGATGGAGATAGAGCGCCTTCAGCCGGAGAAGGCACCGTTACCGGAGCGCTGGCGCCCTCTCGCAGGCGACTGGTTGTTTCCACTACGGGTTGCAGTGATATAGAAAACGCTTCGAGGAAACGGCGCTAAAGCGGCTGTCTCATCCAGAGGAGCCTGATCGTCTTTTCGACTGGCTTCGAAAGTGTCCTACCGCTGCGACCGGAGCGGTAGGGCGCAGAACAGGCATGAGCTGAGGCGAGACGTAAGTCGAATGTGCCGAAGTTTCGTTTTGTCCGCTCACTGGACAGAAATCCCCTGCCAGAATCCATGGGCAAAAAACGGTCGTTTTTGGCCAAGTGCCCTGCCCTACCTAGGATCAATCGCTTAGGTAGGACAAAAACCCCCGGCAAAACCTTTGCGGTTTTGGCAGGTTTTTGTCACAGTGAAGCATGATCATTGGATACGCCCGCGTCAGCACTGACGACCAGAGCCTGAATTCACAGACCGACGCACTATCAGCTGCCGGTGCCGAGAAGGTTTTCGCGGATAGGATCAGCGGATCGAAGCGCACCCGCCCGGAATTGGACAGAATGCTGGAGCAGCTCCGCGACGGCGATGTTGTGACCGTCACGAAGTATGACCGCCTGGCGCGGTCTTTGAAGGACCTCTTGGAGATTGTAGAGGTGATCCGGGAACGCGGTGCTGGCTTTCGGTCCCTGGCCGAAGACATCGACACGACAACGCCGGCAGGCCGTCTAGTGTTTCACGTATTTGCTTCCATCGCCCAGTTTGAGCGGGAACGGATTTCAGAACGGACCAAGGAAGGGCTTGCGTCTGCGCGCAAACGGGGTCGGATTGGTGGTAGGCCCCCTGCCCTGACGCCCAGTCAAAGGGATGAGGTGCGCCGTATGAGGGATGATGAACATCGCGCGATTGCCGAAATCGCACGGCTTTTCAAGGTGAGCGAGCGTACAGTTCGGCGCGCCTGAGTACGAGTATCCCTGCAGATTTGAAAGCGTCAAAAAATGTCTGAGATAGATGAGATTCCGGAACGCATATTCAGAATGGCATCTGATGCACTTACCCAAGCTAACACCCATGCGATCTTTGATGGGCCTGGGGTTGAGCACTGGGCGAACATGTCCATCCTTGATGCCGCGCATGCTGGTGAGCTTTTTCTGAAGGCCGTCATTGCCCAGGCTCATCCTTTGCTGATCTTTCGAGACATATTCTCGCTTGATAAGTCCGCGCAAGAGCCGTTGGACCTCAGGCAAGTCATTGAGCATGGCAGGACCTACAACTTGGAGCACCTGCCAAAACTGCTCTGGGTGGTCCATGGCGAGCGCCTTCCAGACTTGGATAGCTTTGAAGAGTTGCGGAAGGCCAGGAATGCGATTCAACATTTTTGCGCTCCAGACATCGACCGGCCAGGTGACTTGTCCCTCACCTTCCTTTACCGAAATATCGACCCCCTTATTAAGCGACATTTCTCCGTTGATGCTGTGAACTTTGTTGCTGAAGACGAGCAGGGTTATCTCATAGAGCAATTGGTTCGTTTGGAGTTATGCTTTTCAAGCTCCGGCGTCATCGAGATTTCGGAGTTCGATGTTTCGAAAGCACTGGAAACCGTGAGCGTTCCTTATCGGCGAAAAATCGAGCGGCAACTGTGTCAGTATCAGCATGATCCGAGCAACATGCGCTAGCGGATATGGCAAGGACCGTGGCCCACCAGGCACATAACAACTTGGCGGTAGAAGGGGGCGAGGTTTGCGGCTTTCCACCCAGAACCACCATAATGCCAAGCCTATGGAGTTTGACGATCGAGCCTTAATGCTTGAGAGTCTTGCTCAGGAAGGCCGTCACATGGGAGTATCATGCCGGACTATTCAGAAGACTGGCACCCTGGCAGTTTCACGAAGAACTTTGGCTGGGGGAAAGATGGCCGAGGCCTGGCCGAGCTCCATCATGCTATTCGGGTTGGGTTCGGGGATGCCAAGAGCGACATCAGACGCAGTGATTTCCGTCAGCGCTTAGAGGCGGAAGACATCAATTTTTACATCCCAGCGAACTTCTTTCTCTTCAATTACTCGAACGAGGCTGGTGATTGGATTTCGTTCGATGAGCTCGTTTTTCAGGCTGTGTTCTTCGATCATTCTGCCCATTTTGACAGACTGGCGCTCTTCGCCTTCAACCTCTCGTTGGTTGGCTCTTGGCAAGGGGCGCGGCATTTCCAAAGACGGCCCGCCCTATGGTCGAACCGGTACATTGTTGAAAGGCTGGCTCATACGCACGGGTGGGACGTAACAAAAGTCAACGCTGATGACATCCAGGCATTCTTGGATAGCGATGACCGATACAAAGCGAAAACCTCTAGGAAACTGAGTACCAACTTGAATTTTCTATATCAGATTGGTGGTCTAGACTCAGTAGTCGCTGATACCATTGAGCGGTGGTGGATGAACGCTTCTTTCTTGGCAGCAGATCGTCTCTGTCGGCTTCAATATGCACGTCGGCTGAACGTCTCTGCTATTGGAGAAGCGCTAGAAGAGTTCGAATTCGGTCTACTGTCCGGAGGTAAGAATGTAGAAAAGTCCTATGCGCTGAAGCGTTTGCTGGAAATGTATGTTTCCGTAGGCGGGCCTGCTAGGTTTGAACGTTCCGTTGAAGCCATCAATACAGGTCGAACCAACGATCCGCGCCCATATGGATTGGTAGACAAGAAGCTCCCGAGAGCGCCAAAATCTCTTCCAGCAGGCGTTGTGAACACGATGGATTGGCTGGACGCTTCTTACGAGGTCCTTGATCATGACGAACTAAAGGCTTTTGACGTCGATATGTTCGTCCGGGAGGCTTCGGTGCGGGCCTTGTCGAAGATCCGCGAGCGCGGGATCAAGCCAACAATGAGTTCGTCAGACCTCATGGCATTGATGAGGGGTTGAATTGGAACCGACGTCAGCATGCCTGGACACATCTGCTTTGATCGCGCTTCTCAACGAAGACGAACAGGCGCATCCCGCTGTCTTGCGTGAATTCCAGAAATACAAAGCGAGTGGAATGGTGTTCATCACCGAAGTGGTTTTTGCTGAAGCATCGGCAGGGATGAACTCTGCGGAGGAGCTACGGCTGGCACTGGACGAGCTCGGCATCGCCGACCTTCCGGCAAATGATGAAGGCCTCTTTTCTGCAGGACAAGTCTTCAAAGAATATCGGAGGAGCAAAGGCGACGGAAAGAAGGATGGCGTACTGCCCGATTTTATGATCGGTGCGGTTGCTTATGCAAAAGGTGTTGCTCTAATAACCCTGAATGATAAGGATTTTGTCAATAAATTTAGGAACCTAGCCGTTGTTAACCCTATCAAGGTGTGACTCCGCCGCGCGAGCGAAGAGAGCGGTGTCGCGTGTTTCTGGAAGCTACGAGGGGCGGTGTTCATTAGCATCGTTTGGTGCAACGGTTGTTTGAAACAAGCACATACGATGACCCTAATGTGATGCCCAGTGAAGCACGGGATCATTGGTCGTTCATGGAGACAAATTCGGCATCAGCAGTCATGAGTGCTGTGTGTCCGGACGAATGGGCTGACATTATCAGCGTGTTGTCGAGCTATCGGCTAGAACCCCAATATTGGCTCAGGGCTGGAGGCAACAGGGGCGACATTGCAGAGCAGATTGACAATGCCTTCCACGAAAGGGGCTGGCGAGAGACCAGGCTGGATCTTTCGACAAAAGGCCTCCTCTTCTCCAAGGACGGCGAGAAAATCGGAGAACTCCCGGAAGTCTATCAAGAGGGCTATCTTGTAGACAATTTTAAAAACAGGGTTGTGCTCGATGTTGAGTGGAACGCTAAAGACGGCAACCTCGATAGAGACTTAGCCTCGTATCGGTCTTGGTATGAAGCCGGGGTCATTTCCGCAGGAGTTATCATTACCAAAGATCGTCGCCCCTTGTTGGAGTTGGCGCGTAAACTCTGGGGTGACTACCAAGATACGATACCTGAAGAAGAAAGGGTAAAGAAGCTCCCTATTGATCTGACGACTTCGACAGTCACAGCGTTCGACAAAGCACAAATGCGGGTGCGGCGCGGCGTCATGGGTCCCTGCCCCGTCTTGATCGTGGCCGCTAATCAAAGCACTTGGGACGGTACGCCCTACACTAGCCCCTAGGCGGACTTCTCTACCGCCCGTCTGCCCCGTGGCCGCATTTGGGTTTCAGCAAGGTTGAGGAAAGACCTCACTCGTTGGATCGAATAGCCTGTGTCTTCAGCAAGATCTCGAATGCTTTCACCGCTCTCATAACGCAGCTTCACTTCCTTCCCTATTTCTAGAGCGACCGCTTCAGGGACGGTTTCATTCGATTGAAGAGGCGGCAGTATTGCTCCACCCTCATAGCCTTTGTGGACTTTTCCTCGTGGTGCGACTTCCTCTGCGGCCTCGTCCCCCCAAACAGTCCAACCTTTCTGAGGATGCCGTGCAAACATCTCCAGGTAGGGTCCGGGTGAGCAAGACGTAATCAGGTCATATTGCTCATCAGGCTTACGGGAATGCTCTCGCTTCCGAGTTTCGATCATATTGACTTGAGATCGGGCCGGGGCAAGCGTCCTCATGGAGCCTTTAACTCCAAACAACAAAATCTCAGTCACGTTTCGAAAATAGAAACCGACGCCCCTACCATCTGGCCCACCATCCTTGCGTCTTTTCGCCCAAATAATATTGGAGACGTATCGGAAGCCCCATGCTTCCATTACGGCCAATCCGTCCGGCAAGAGCGCGTTGGGGACCCAAAGGTAAAGGTGAGCATTCTTTGCACAGACTTTATCAACGGGGAGCGCTTTAATCGCTTCCAGCGTCATCGTGGAGTATCGATCAAGCCTGCGATGCTCAGGCGCAACCTTGCCGGTTCGGTTTGTGAAACGCCAAGGCGGGTCAGCCAATACCGTAGAAAAGCCCCCTACTACGCTCGGCAATTCAGGTGCTGGTTCTTCAGCGCGCAGCGGTTCGACTTTCCCATTTTTCATGCTCGGACACCCCGTTAAGATCTTTTTTTAGATCTTTAAACCAGTTTGCATTCTCTGGCTAGGCACAAAATTCACTGGTGCGATGGACACCAAGCGCACTCCCGATAAAACCTCATCATAGTTAGGGAACCCTTAATGGATAACAGTTATCTGTTACCTCCTGCGCCCATCTATCTCCCAAGTTGATGGGATCTCTATTCCTCCAGCCCTAAGGCATTCATAAAGAAGCTCTTTCTTTGTAACACCGCGCCTCTTTGCCTCTTCTGCAAATGCATTCTTGATGGGCTCTGGTACGTTTGTGAACGAAAACTGGACGCGCGGAGCATCTTTCAAGGCGGATGATTTGGACTTGCTCACGCTTGGTAATGGAGCCGTCATAGCCTTCAGTTTTTTGGAGCTGTCATCTCCAACGAGGTCGTCATCGAGGTTTACGCTGACTTTGGCCATGACCCGCTCCTATAAAATCCCAAGAGGCCCCTACTCTGCAGGTCTGAAAGTACCGACTGAGCTGACCGCCGCGCCGATCCTTGCGGAGCTTGGCCTGTGGACGTCATTTCCTTGAAGCCAGTTCGATGCGCGCACATGGCATTGAGGCGTGGTACGTTTTGTGCGTCGAGCGCATCAACAATGGCCTGTGTGATATTTGTCTGCGTATCCACATCCATCATGACCACCAGCGCCGGAATTTCTTTTTCCATCGTCTCTGCAACACTTTGGACGTGCGAAAATGTCCGCTTGGCCCCTTTGGCGTCGGCTTCATTGGCTTTCGATGGGATCAAGATCAGATTTGCAGCTGCGATAGCGTGCATCGCCATAGCCGACTTAAAACCTGCAGTGTCGACAAAGATCGCATCGTAGGCGGGATCGGCCTTCTTGAGAGCTTTGACGGTAGGGATCAGCTTTTCGTCATCTTCTTCATAGAGCCAATCAAGATCAGTTTGTTCCTTCTTGGCCCATGCTTCCAAGTGGCGTTGAGGGTCCGTATCGATCACTGCGATCCTGGCACCGTCTTGGACCATCAGACTGGCAATTGCTGTTAGGAGCGTTGTTTTGCCCGCTCCACCCTTTTCCTGCACTACGCTTATGACCTGAGTCATCGCCTGCCTCTTTCTTGTTTTCGCAACCCTTAACTCATAACCGATAACTGTCAACTCATAACTATTATCAGATAACTGTTAAGTGATATGGGTTATCTGTTATGGGGCGCGTCCCTTTCGCTCATACCATTTTCGGCAAAACCCCACGAACGCGGCATCCGGATGGCGCGGCGGATCGTTCATCCACATCCGCCATTCTTGCTCAAGGAAGTACACGTCCCAGGTAGGAGCAGCCTCGCGGGCTTTCTCGTAAGCATCGGACGACAGACGCACCGCAACCTCTGTAGCAATTGCAGAACTGTCGCCATAAACGTCCAGAAACTCGGGTTTTGGCGTGACCTCCAGAACATCATGTAGAAGCCTGAAACAGTAATCCGGCATATGTGATTGATCTTCGTCCGCCCTGCAAATCGCCTTAACGAGGCGCTTGAACTCCTTTGCTGTGGAGGTCGAGCCGGTCTTGTGCTGGAGCTTATCGAGGCCGATCCGCCAAACATCTTGCTTGCCGCAATGCTTGCGGGCCAGCTCATAAAGCCGCCGCTCTAGTGGCTTCCTAAGCTGGAAGTAGGCCTTGTGCAGG
>JAUHVK010000066.1 GCA_030425145.1 Alphaproteobacteria bacterium
CAGTTCCACAGAATACATCTCCCGCCCTCAGCTCGTTCGCCTCGGGCCCAAGATGCGGACTTTTACTCCGCTACGGTCAGATCACCCAACCGTTTCCGCTGTCCATTTTGTCTCCGGGATTCACACGCCAAAGGCACGGTTGAACTGTCGCGTTGAGATCGGATCAATCGTAAACATCCGCCGAGGGCCGTCTGATCGCGACTATGCTCCGGTGGTAAGTCCGACTTCATCGATCCCCCTCAAATCGAAGTTCTGTCCGCTGCCGACGTCGATCTCCGCCGGTCCTGGTCCGATGATGACAAATTGCGCTTCGTGGAGGAGAGCTTCGTCGGCCACAGTCAGGGGGCAGCCACGGCGCGGCGGCATGGCATTTGCCGATCGCTGCTGACCACGTGGCGACGTCAGTATCGCAACGGTGAGCTTGGGTCTTCTGGCGCGGGCTCGTTCGCGCCGGTGAGCGTGGTGACGGAAGCTCCACCGTCACAGGCGAGTATTTGGAAACTCCAGCTGTAGGTTGGAACTGGGCTGTTCTATGATGTGAGCCGAAATGAGAGCCACCTAAACGCTGTCAGTCCATTTGCTTTGGAGAGTGCCCGGCCATGAAGTGCAAATTTAGAATAAGATTTAAGCAAATTAAGATTTCGCTGCTCATTTCACTTCTTTCATCCATGCCGGCTTTTTCATCTGAAAAGATTAACTGTAGTGCAGAAAAGTGCTATGGTCCGTATCAAGTTTTCTTTGATGGTTTCATGGAGGAGTATGTTATCTACGCGACGGATTTACTACAAGAAAGATGCGGAATAGTCACGGAGGCAAGGCCTCTATATGAAATAGATGAAAATGATATATTCGGATCATCTATTTCCGGTGATCCGGTCATTTTAATATTCAAAAATCCAGATGAAAAGAAATTTAAAAATGAGAGCTTGATAAAATTCATGGACGCAGCTCGCGCAGAAGCTGTGATGGGGGCGACTATGCGATTAACGCTAGGCCCTCGCAATTCCAGCCTTATTCTGGAAGATAGGGAGCTTTGGTCAATTAATCAGGGAAAGCTCAAGTGTGAGAATGTAGGCTGTATCACCGATGCCATGGCTTGGCTGTCAGATAGACAACTTGGCGTAAAGTGTAAAGATAAGAGATAGGGTCAGGATTCATAACCAGTAGGCTCAGGATTCATGACCAGTAGATGACGAGTGCGGCGAGGGCGATGGCCCAAAGGAAGACCTTCGGGCAGCGATCATATCGGGTGGCCACACGCCTCCAGTCTTTGAGTCTTCCGAACATGATCTCGATGCGGTTGCGCCGTTCATAGCGGCGCTTATCGTATTTGACCGGTGTCTTGCGTTTCTTCCGGCCTGGGATGCAGGCGCGTATCCCCTTGTCCTGCAAAGCTTCTCTGAACCAGTCAGCGTCGTAGCCCCGATCCCCGAGCAGCCATTTGACGTTTGGCAGGCCGCTGAGCAATGCGCGTGCGCCGGTGTAATCGCTCAACTGTCCGGCGGCAACGAACAGGTCGATCGGTCGTCCCTGACTGTCGCAGATGGCGTGCAGCTTGGTGTTCATACCGCCTTTGGTTCGACCGATCAGACGACCACGCCCCCGTTCGTCGGGGAATTGATCCCCCGGATCAATTCCTGATCCTCCTTACTTGGCGGCCATGCTGGTCGCCGTTCGATGGGCCTTGAGATATGTCGCGTCCACTGCCCGGCAGGGCATCACGGAGTGATGTCCCGAGTATCCGTTATGATCAAGTGGGTTCTGGCGCCCATTTTCGGCCGTCTCTGATCAATGCGTTTGCCAGGACTACGAGCTTCCTCATGACGGCGGTCACGGCGACCTTGCGCGGCTTTCCGGCGCGTACCAGTTCTTCGAATTTGCTGCGAACGGCATGGTTGTGCTGTATCGCGCAAAGCGTCGGCATGAATAGGGCCTGCCGAACGGAATGACTTCCGCCCTGTATCCGTTCATGCCCCTGCCACTGGCCTGATTGCCGCGAGATGGGTGCCAATCCGGCAAGAGCGGCAGCCTGCTTTCCGCTGAGCGCACCCAGTTCCGGCATGTCCGCGAGCAATGCCATCGCCGACGTAGTCGAAATGCCGGGAATGCTGACAAGGATCTCCAAGCGGTCGGCCAGGTCGGGATTGGAAGCCACGATCGCCTTCATGGCAGCGTCCACCCGGGCCAGCTGCCGTTCGACCTGCCCCACTCTCTGGGTAAGCAAACGCCGCAGCATGGCCTGCCTCGCAGTCTTGAGCCGTGTCCTGGCAGCGGTGCGGTCCTTGATCAGGCCGCGGCGGAACACGAGCAATTCTCGAAGGTCGGCAAGGGTTTCGGAGCGCGTTTGTGTGGGCTTGAGCTGTAGCGCGCTGCCCATTCTGGCCAGCATCTCGGCGTCCAGACGATCTGTCTTGGCAACACGCCCCATGGCCTCAGCGAACCGCCGCGCCTGCCGAGGATTGACCTTCGCGAAGGTCAATCCTCGGCGCGTCAGCATGCGCTCAAGATCGCGATGGTAGGCGCCAGACGCTTCGAAGACGATGAACCCTCCGCTGCTTGATGCCCATCGGAACAGTGAGGCCAATCCTCCAGCTGCGTTCGCGAATTGCCGAAACTCACCTCTGGTCGAGCAATAAGCATCCAGCGTTGATTTGGACACGTCGATCCCAATTACATCTTGCATGAAAATCCCCCACCTTGTCTTGTCATGCGGGCCCGAAGCCCAAGTATCCGTTCAGGTTCGAAGACTGCGCGGGGGCGACCATACTCGGGAGCGGTCCATCATGACCCAGAGGGGTACGATCCTTCCCCCGCAATCACGCCAATTTGCGCGATCAGCGTGATGGCTCCCATCATGCAACGGGAGCTACAGAAGTCATAAGACAAGAGGGGATCATCACGGTCTTCTCTTCGCCGTGCTCAGCGGCCAGACCTGCCATAATCCGGGCGAAGATGCCTTTCTCGCTCCACCGCTTCCACCGGCTGTAGAGCGTCTTATGCGGACCATACTCCTTCGGCGCATCCCGCCAAAGCAAGCCATTGCGATTGAAGAAGATAACCCCGCTCAACACACGCCGATCATCAACACGAGGCTTGCCGTGGGACTTCGGGAAGAAAGGGGCCAAGCGCGCCATCTGCGCGTCGGTCAGCCAGAACAGATCGCTCATTTCACCGCTCCGTTTTCGAAGCCGTGAATCATGCTATTCGCGCGAAATCAATGCATCCTGACCCTAGTTGAAAGTGCCTCGACCGACTACATTTATAGACACTACGCGCTTCTGGTTTGCATACCCCGCTTTCAGTGAATTTTCGTATCTGCAGGGGTAAATCGTCAAATTTACGGTAAATCTCGCCCTTTCGCCCTTCTTCACTGCTCTAATAAATTCTCCAGAGTGATTAAATACTGAATACGATGAATGCTCTGGAATCCTCACAGTATGATGCAAATCACCTGGCAAAATCCGCATCTTTTCCTCTCCAGCCACTCCAAAAAGCGCCGCCCCAACATCTTCGGTTTTGTTCGACTCGTAACGCAAATTTTCGGCTTCAATTCTTGGAACCGCAATAGATGAATTTATGCCACCATCGGCACAAACTCCCTTTGGGATACCTTTCCAGGAAACCTCTATTTCATTTGAATTAAATTTTGCAGATCCGCTTAATTTAGGCAATGACGCATCTAGTGGCGGCGCGCAACTTACTAAAATAAACATTGCACTAAAGCAGAAATATTTAGCTGCAGGCATCATAAGCTCCTATGCCAAAAACGTATGTGTCCGTTATCGGTGGAGACTTGAGCCGAATCTGTTCGGCAACTCCTAGGCTCATATGTGCTCACTTTTTGACACCCCCACTCATGAACGTGTTCCAAACAAAGAAAATCAAATAAAGTGATGCTGGCGCCTGTCCAAAAATAAATATGATGCGAAGAACATCAGTTCGAAATGGACCAAAATCATGCAATCCCTCGCTCACAAATGCTCCATAAAATACAAGCAATAAGAAAAATACTATCAGTGCAGTTGAAGTGACGGCCCACTTCAGGTCACGCATTGCACTACTTTTTTCGGATTTTAGCTTCGGCACTTACTCGAACCTCGCGTCAATACAGCTCTGTTGCGCATTTTGGGATTTGAACGGAGTACCCCTTTCCCCGGACGGACTTATCCTACCGGCTCAATGACGGGTATGCCAAGAGCGGTGCCGCGGTTGAGCACCGCAATCTGGATCTGGAGTTCAGCGACCTGTCGGTCGAAGTCTCGAGCCATTGGGCCTTAGCCAAGTCACGTCCATGGACGTGGTGTAGCTTGCGGTGGCCATCGGGTACCCCGGTAGGGTTCGGTTGCGACAACCAACCTGAACCATGGATTACACCCGATGACCAAACCTATGATGGACCTGCGTGCGCTTGTCGAAAAGGGCGCAGACGCCGACCAGTTGCCTTAAACTACCATTTCCGGACATTTCATTCTGTTAAGTGCCCGAATCCGGGCATGTGGCTCTGGCTTGCCGCCGGTAAACCCGTCGTCTCGGACAATCCCATAGGACTTCCGGCCCCGACACGCTCCATGGCCCGCGCCCGCGATGGTCTTCATCCCGATAGGGCGCGCGGTCCCAACATCCTGCAAAGCGACAGTACCAGGGTGGGTGTCGGGCGATGCCGGCGCGCATCGGCGGCGTTGGAAAATCCAGACAAGTTTACCTTACGCGATGCGAAAGCACCGCTTCGACACCGCTCCACGCCTTTTGCTGCCTGACAAAGGCGGCTCTCGAATTTCAGGACTGCCCTGCTTTTCGCAGCGAGATCGTCGTTGCCCGACTCCCTGTGGCTCGGCCAGAATACCCACAGCACCACGAACCACACGAATGAACTCGCCGGCACGCTCCCGCGTCGCCGCCCCCATTTTCGCGCGCCGAATTTCTGCCGCGAGCACCGGCAACGGAAGAAGGATTGGCCTGCAACTTCGATTATCTTCGAGCAATTACAGAAACTTGAAAAAAACTCGAAAAAAGATGCCCAGAAGGCTTTGGGACTTTCAGAGCTTGCTCGTACCTACAGGACAACAGCGGAATTGGCCGTCCGCAACACAGTAGAAGGAACAGAGAACCACACAGACCAGACGAACCTGTCGAGCCGGATCGCGCGTCCACAGGCATCACCAAACAACAGCCTGACCACGGTCCACAACCCCACATCACCCCAAATTGCCCCCTCCCTCCTGCGCAGGCCGCGTCAGGAGCCCGGGGAAACTCAACCCTGAACTTAGAAAGAGACATCCCATGTTCGAAATCATCGATCCTATCCTGACCCCCGAGAGCACCGTTGACGACAAGGCGCTCTGGCTGACCAACCGCTACATCCGGCTGCCGCGCGATGCTGCGTTGCAGGCTCGTATCGCCACCCTGTTCAAGACGGGGCCGGACGGGGCAATGACCTCGGAACCCATGATCGACACTCTGACCGGGGAGACCTTGGGACTGATGATCGTCGGCGAGTCCGGCAGCGGCAAGTCGGCCCTGTTGCGCCGGACCCTGCGCACGATGCCGGAACTGCAGATCGCCACGCCGGGCGCAGAAGGCAACACGCTGTTCATCACCGTCCCGCCCGAAGCCACCATCAAGGCCCTGGCGACAAGGATCGCCGCGGCGACCGGATACCCCAATATCAGCACGCGGGCAAAAGCGCATGAGGCCTGGGACGTGGCGCGGCATCGCCTGCATGAATGCAAGATCCGCCTTCTGATCATCGACGAGGCGCACCACCTGACCCGCAAGGGCTCCGGTCGTGACGTGGAAGGCGCGGTCCAGACGATGAAAAGTCTGTTGCAGGGCGATTATCCCGTGGCCTGCATCATCGCGGGTGTTGGCAAGCTGCCCGAGGCCATCAAGACCGATCCGGAGACGGATCGTCGCTTCCCGCAGTTCTCGCTGTCTCGTCTGCACGACGAGGGCCCGGACGCGCAGAAGTTCGCAGCTGGGCTCGCCGCATGTGCGGCGGGCGTGGGCCTCGCCCTGCCGGCGAACGCAGATCTGGCCGCACGGATCCTCTTCGCCGAAGGCGGCTCGATGGGGCGGTCGGTGCGGCTGGCAAAGGCAATCATGATCGGCGTGCTGCAGGAGGGGCGGCAAGAGATCCGGCTCGAGGATGCGCACCGGGCCTTCTGCGTGCAGTATGGGCTTTTGCCCCACACCCCCTTCGAGGCGATCGAATGGCCTGCCCTGCGCGAAGACCTCATCGCCGGCGGGTGGGTGCGCTGATGGCCCTCCGCCCTCACATCCCCTTCGACCCGCGCGAGACCGTGCTCTCCTACACCGCGCGGGTGGCACTTATCCACACCGGCACGGGCATCGACCGCCTGCTGCCGGACGTCGGGCTCAGGATCGAAGACCTGGTGCTGGGCAAGCTGGACGCGCTGGAGATCTTTGCCAACCGCGTGGGCGTCCAGGTGTCGGACCTTGCACGTTCGAACCTGCAGGCGGTCGGGAAGGATGTCCTGTTCCGTGACGAGCCCTGCCAGTGGAGCTTCATCGCCCGCGGCGCCGACAGGTATTGCCCGTGCTGTCTGGCCGAGGACGGCGGTCCGCGCGGCTGGAAGCAGCGGCTGTTGTGGTGTTTCGCACCGGTGAAGCGCTGCGCCCAGCATGGCGTCTGGCTGGAGCATCTCCCGGAGAAGCCCCGGACGCTTCAAGAAGGGCTGATGTCCGTGGAGGACATCGCGCCGCCTCGCCCTGCGGCTGGCGTGACGCCCAGCTATCTCACTTGGCTGGAGGCGCGCCTGCATGGGACTGCAGAGGACAGCCCGTGGCTGGCAACGCAGGGCTTGCAGCAGATCCTCGATGCGGCCCTGATGCTGGGCGTGGTGTTGGAAGAGGGTCACAGGGTCGCGCCGAAAATCTTGCCCCAGGATCGTTACGAGGCTGCGGTCGAGGCGGGCTTCAAGGTCTACGCCAAAGGTCGGCAGTCGGTGATCAAGGCGCTGGATCTGATCCGCGACACCTCGCCGGCCCAAGCCGCGCAGGCTGGCCCTTTGGCGAAGTACGGCAAGCTATACGACTGGCTCGACCGCCAGTGCGACGGGCGCGACCCCGGGCCGATCCGCGACATCCTGCGCGACCACATCATCGAACATGACGTCCTGGATATCGGCGACAAGGTCCTCGGGCAGGAGATCGAATTTCGCCGCTTCCACAGCGTGCAAAGCCTCGGCGAAACCCTCGGGCGGAAAACCGTTCAGATGGCGCGCATCCTGAAGAAACTTGGCCGCATTCCGGCTGATGCAAGCGCCGAAGACTGGAGCCAGATCCGGTTCGATGCCGAGGAAATCGCGACGCTGGTTGCGGATTTCGAAAACGCGATCCCCTTGGAGGACCTCGCCGACTATATCGGGGCGAGCTTTTCGCAGGCGCGCGCCCTTTATTCCGAGGGCATCCTGAAGCCCCTGATCCCGGCGGATGCGCCGGGCGCAATCCGCAACGTGGTCTTCGCGCGGCGCACACTGGATGGGTTCCTCGCCCGGATTGCGGCCCTTCCCGTGGCCGACGGAAAAGACCTGCATCCGATCAGCTATGTCTGCCAGCGCAAGGCTGGGACAACGCCCGAAATCATAAGGGGTGTCATGACCGGCGAATTGCCCGCCTTCCGGAACCCGAAGGCGACCGGCCTGGCCTCTGTCGTCATGCCGGTGAACGAGGTCCTGGCCATTCGCGCCGCCTAAGTTCGTCCCGAATCCGAGATCTGCCATGGGCCCGCCGCGCGGGCCCTTGTTCGTTTCCAGACCGTAAAGATCCGCAGGTTTGGGACAAACTTCCCCCGGTTTCGGGACAGACTTCACCTCGTTAGATTCATACTGTTTTCAGGTCATTGATTTCATTGCACGAATCTGGCCATTCCAGGCCCACGGGACAAACTTCATCAAGTTCTTCAAGGGTTGAAGAAGACGGTCAAGTTTGTCCCAAACCGAGGCAAGTTTGTCCCAAGGTCTGTATTTAGGGGGCGCCACACAGCGCCCCTACTGTATTTAGTACCCAGCGTTTAGGAATAATTATTTCATTTCCAAGCCACTTCTGGCCGTCTGCCTGGCAGTCCTCCAGTCCACGGCTCCGCCTGAGGGACCCCACGGCTCTGCTGGGCGGCACTCTTGCGGTGATATCTTGCTGCACCTCAACCGCAGAACCAGCCGGTCTGCTGGCATTCGCGGAAGCGACCGGCTTCGAAAAGCATCGCGTTCCATAAACGGTCAAACGATCCATCCCGTTCGGCAAGTCACTGGTTGTCTGGCGACAGCATGGCCGCGTGGTCTCGAGGACTTCGTTCTCACCTCGAATATGGCGCGACAATATATAGAGGAATACGCCAGTAAATCGGTCTCCGAACTAGGCTTGTCCCTCACAGAAGGCGGGGAGTTGACCTTCTCCGCACCTGCAGCGCGCTGAGACAAAAGCTTCAAAGGAGGCCTGTGTCCCGGACTGGTCCAGCGACCGGCCATGTGAGCACGCAGGCTGGGCGTGGTCTCTCGGCTCGCAACGCTTTGTCTTCGAAAAGCCAATACCTTTATGAGACGTAGTTCCGATTTCGAAAACCGAAAGCCAAGGTTTGCATGCAGGAAATTGCAAAGCCGCGAGCAGCATGGTCAACGTCACCAGTGTAAATCTACCCGCGCCTGCCGACTGGCAGGCATTCGAACGCCTGACGAGGGTACTGTTCGAAAGCGAATGGCAAACAACCAGATGTTCCGCACAACAGATGGCGCCGGGACGCATCCGCAGTTCGGCTTGTGGTCCGGCGCCACCGCCGTCTGCTGCGTCGTAGGGCTTTGGCAACCGCTGAAATTTGCTAAAAGTTTAATGAATGGCAGTTTTGTAGACCAAAGTCCGCCACAGTCCGGTCACAGTCCGATCGTCCAGTGCGGTTCTCAAGAACTTGGAGTCTCCTCATGATTTGGTATGGCCAATACAACGCAATCCTCATTCTGGCCCTGCTTGCATCCATCGCCCTTGGGGTGATGATCGGCAGTTATATGCTTCCAGTGATCGTCTTTTGTTGGGTGGTCGTTATCAGGATGGCAGCAACGCTGATCAACCTGCTCAGCAATGCAATCTTCGGCTTCCCCTTCATCTACGACACGAAGATTCAAATGGTGGAAGCCAAGCAGAACCGTCAAACTGCGGTCTCGAACTCCTGACGGACTGATTTCGGGGCGGGGCAACTGACGTGCCGCGCAACCCCGCCCCTTTTTCTTGCCCCGCCTCAAAGCCCGACGTCCTTTCCTTGTCATCAGCCTACGCCGGATGCTTATCCTGTCGATGAGCTCAGATGATTTGATCTGCCTGAAAAGTAGCCGTGATCGCTTTTGTCCGCATGAAACCCAACTTCAGCGTTGGCTTGCAGCGCTGGCCTGGCACCAAGACGGCGCATTTTGTGGCAATTGGCCGTCCCTCTCCCAAGTTGTGCAGCGGATGGTAGATTCAATAGACTGCGCTGCAGCATCAAGGCAGCTCACGAAAGTCCGCAAAGGGCCGAATGCATCGACCGCATCGAGTTTTGCGATTGGCAGAAGCAGAACCGTTCCGCTTCGACAGAACGTGTCGATCGTGTAAGTCTGACGATGCGGCCCGAATACGCCGTAGTTGAGCTTCAGAACCGAGGACCATGGACAAGCTGTCGGTCATGCACGCCTTTCGTCGCATCGTGGAGCGTGGAAGTTTCGCGCGCGCTGCCGAGGATCTCGGCGTGTCGCCCGCGCTTCTGAGCCGCGAGGTCAAGTTGCTGGAGGAAAGTCTCGGGGCCGCGCTGCTGACGCGGACGACGCGCTCGATGTCGCTGACCGATGCCGGGCGGCTCTATTACGACGAGGCTTCCGGCATCCTTGACGCCGTTTTTGGGGTCGAAGCGCGGATTCGCGAGGGCGCCGGCGCTGTACGTGGGCACCTCAAGGTCAATGCCTCGAGTTCCTTTGGGCAGACCGTGATCGCGCCCATGCTTCCGGCGTTCCTCGACGCTCATCCCGACTTGCGGCTTACGTTATCCATGGACGACCGGGTGGTGGATATGGTCGATGGCGGGTTCGACGTCTCGATCCGTATCCGTGCCGCGATGCCGGACTCCGCGCTTGTGGCGCGCAAGATCGGCACCATGCGGCAACGGATCTTCGCGTCGCCCGCCTATCTTGAGGGCGCGGGCACTCCACAGTCGCCCGAGGATATCACCGGGCACAAGATCGTCGGCTTCCTGCTGGCCGATCATTTGACCTCCTGGACCTTGACCGGTCATTTGGGAAGTACGGTCATCGCCCTCGATCCGACCGTGCGCGTCGGAAACAGCTTGGTTCTGCGCGACCTTCTGATCGCGGGCCAGGGTATCGGCACGCTGCCGGATTTCGTCTCGAACCCGGCCGAGGCGCGGGGCGATCTGGTCCGGGTCCTGCCGGACTGGGAACTGCCTGCGCCCGATATATTCGCCGTCACCGCCTCCCGGCTCGGCATGGATGCGAAGGTGACGGCGTTTCTCGACCACCTGCGGCGCGCGCTTAGGCCCTGACATTCTTCAACTGGCGTAAAGAGTGAAGTGACAGCCGGGCGGTTATTCCGTCCCCGCCGATCCACGATCTTCTCGGGCAAGGAAACCCCGAACACTGAGAGGATCCCATGACCCGCATTCTTGTTCTTTACTATTCGAGCTATGGCCATGTTCGCGCGCTTGCGCAGGCCGAGGCCGAAGGCGCACAATCCGTCCCGGGCACCCAAGTCGACCTGCGCCGCGTGCCGGAAACCGTCCCCGAGACGATCCGGCAGAAAGCCGGCTTTGCCCCGGATGACACGCCCGTCGCGACCCCCGCCGACTTGGAAACCTACGACGCGATTATCTTCGGCACGCCAACGCTCTTCGGCATGATGGCCGGGCAGATGAAGTCCTTCCTCGACCAGGCGGGCGGCCTCTGGGCGCGCAACGCGCAGGTCGGCAAGGTCGCCGCGGTCTTTGCTTCCACTGGCTCGCAACACGGCGGACACGAGGCGACGCTGCTTTCGACCCAGATCCCGCTCCAGCATTTCGGAATGCTGATCGTGGGCATGCCCTATACCTTTACCGGCCAGGCAACAGGCGAGGACATCGTCGGCGGCGCACCCTATGGTGCCGGAACCATCGCGGGCGCCGACGGCTCGCGCCAGCCCTCCGAAACCGACTTGGCAGGCGCACGGTTCCAAGGCGCGCATGTGGCACGGATCGCCGCGCGCCTCGCGCGGGCCGACCTGACCGAGGAGGCCGCGTGATGGCCGACCTCACCATCGACTTTTTCCACGACGTGGTCTGCTGCTGGTGTTTCAACATCTCCTCGCGGTTGCGCAGCCTGACCGAGGAATTCGACCTCGACATCCGGCACCGCAGCTTCGTCCTGCAGGCCAGCCGCGCCGAAATGGCCGTACGCTGGGGCAGCCCGGAGGACGCCCGCAAGACGATCCTTGAGCACTGGGCCGTCTGCCGGCGCGTCAGCGACCAGCCAGAACTGGTCGATATCGACGCCATGCGCGCCGCACCCTTCGACTATCCCCACGGGATGACCGCGGCGCGGGGATGCAAGGCCGCAGAACGGATCGGCGGGCAGTCCGCCCACTGGGACATGTTCGACCGCCTTCAGCATGCGCATCTGGCCGAGGCACGGAACATCGCGGATCCGAAGGTTGTGCGTCTCGCAGCGCGGGATCTCGGCTTCGAGGCCTCGGCCTTCGCCGACATCTTCGACGATCCGGGCACCCGTCGCGCCGTAGAGGCCGACCGGCAGCATGCCCGCGCGCTTCAGGTCCGCTCCGTTCCCACCCTCATCGTTCGCGAGACCGGCGCCCGTCTCGTCAACGGCCCGCGCGAGGATCTCGCCGCGCAATTGCGCGCCGTCCTGCGCCTCGTCGCATGAAAGGAAAAGCCATGACCTTCTCTTTCCTCCGCACAGATGTTCGGCATCGCCGCCGCATGGCGCGCGACCTGCCGCCCCATTTGATGCGCGACATCGGCCTCGATCCCTGGCCGGAGCGCCCGCGCGTGCCCTTGCATCCACTCTGGTGAGCACACAGGAGATAAAGCCAATGTCCCGCACGACCGATATTCTTCTTACGGCCCTCGCCCCGGCGGTCTGGGGCAGCACCTATCTCGTCACGACCGAGGCGCTGCCCGCAGGATACCCCATCACCATGGCGGCGCTGCGCGCCCTGCCGGCGGGGTTGATGTTGCTGGCAGTGACGCGCTGCCTCCCGCCCCGCGCCTGGCTGGGTCGTGTTTTCCTACTCGGAAGCTTCAACTTCGCGGTCTTTTGGGCGCTGCTCTTCGTGGCCGCCTACAGACTGCCGGGAGGTGTGGCGGCCACGCTCGGGTCGTTACAGGCGATGATGGTGATCTTCATGGCGCGCGGGTGGCTCGGTACGCCCATCCGACGGGCCGCGCTCGCCGCGGCGGGAACCGGGGTTCTCGGGGTGGCGCTGCTGTTGATCGGCCCCGATGCCGGGCTCGATCCCGTGGGTCTCGCCGCAGGTCTTGGCGGTGCCGCCTCAATGGCCGCCGGCACGGTACTCAGCCGGAAGTGGCAGCCGCCGGTCTCCGCGCTCAGCTTCACCGCCTGGCAGTTGGCGGCAGGTGGCTTGATCCTGCTGCCCTTGGCGCTGATCATGGAACCGACGCTGCCGCCCCTGACGATGACGAACCTCGCCGGGCTGCTGTGGCTCGGCCTCGTCGGCGCGGCGTTGACCT
This sequence comes from Alphaproteobacteria bacterium, assembly GCA_030425145.1. Taxonomy (GTDB): domain Bacteria; phylum Pseudomonadota; class Alphaproteobacteria; order Rhodobacterales; family Rhodobacteraceae; genus Marivita. The sequence continues at coordinate 12,734 of JAUHVK010000066.1, forward strand.
ATGCGCTGTGGTTTCGCGGCGTCGCCCGGATCGAGCCCGGAGCCGTTGCGATGCTCGGCATGATGAGCCCCGTGACAGCGGTGTTGCTTGGCTGGGTGGTGCTGGGCCAGTCCCTGACGCTCCTGCAGGGCCTCGGCGCGATTGTCGTCCTCGGCTCCGTCTGGGTCGGGCAAAAGGCAAACCGCGCCTCCAACGCGGGCACCCCGGTGGTTGTGGCCAAGGTGCCGGCTAGGCTTGTCTGATTTCGATTTCAGAAAGGACCACACCTCGCGACCGTTCTTGTCCCCGCCAATGCCCCCGCACGGAAGGGGCGGTTCGCCGGGCCGCCCTACCCCGTCATCATCGCCGCGGTCTCGGGGCCAAGGTGTGGCTCCGGGGTCCACCGATCGACTGCACCGATGCGCACGCAACCGGAGCTACATTTCAGCATCGGTCTGGCCAACGAATGACAAGAACGGGCCGTCCATGTCGTCTTTGCAAGGTACGGCGGGCCGAGCTTCGGTGCGCCCAAGGTCGGCTTCGACGCCATTTTGACAAGCAACGCACCGCTGGCCTAGATCGTATAGCTGTCCAGATCTTCGACAATCCCGCTGTCGGGGCCGAATTCCGCCGTCAATGTCGACAATGCTTCGGCGTGGCGTTCCGGTCCGTCCATGTGGATGCGGAAATGGGTGAGCAGAAGCCGTTTTGCCCCGGTGGATTTTGCCATCCGTGCGACCTCTGTCAATCCCGGAGCAAAAAGGGTCAGTGAACCGGTGGAATAATCCCCAACGGCTGGGGTCTGGCGGGCGCCTTGGCGCGTGCGCTCCCAGATAGCTGGCGCGCGTCAAGGCGCACTGGCTGAAGG
>JAUHVK010000067.1 GCA_030425145.1 Alphaproteobacteria bacterium
TCAGAACGACGGTGCCGCCCGGCTCGGTCGTGCCGGTGACGGTCATGCCCGCCTGCGCCTCGGCGGCGTTGACGATGCCGTCGGCACCGCCCGGCGTCGAGGTGATGCCGAAGTTGCGCACCAGCGTATCAACATCCAGCGTATCGGTGGCCGTGGCCGTGTTGCCTGCCGCATCCGTTGCCACGGCCGTCACGGAAACCTCGGTTTCCCCCTGCGGCAAGGCCGAGGCGGGGAAATCCACTGTCCAGCTGCCATCTGCGGCGACACTGGCGGGGCGGGTGACGCCGCCCATCGTGACATTGACACTGTTGCCCGGTTCGGTCGTGCCCACGAGGGTCACGCCATCGGCGCGCTCCGCGGCGTTCACGATACCATCGGTTTCGACATTGGCGGTCGAGACGTCGACCACCGTGCCGGTATCCACGGCGATGTCCAGATCCTGAGACAGGCTATTGCCTGCCAGATCGGTGGCCGTCACGCTGATGTCCAGCGTGCTTTCGCCCACCGGGATCAGCTCGGTCGGGATGGTCAGGGACCATTCGCCATTGGCATCCGCCGTGGTCGTCATGACCGTGCCAGAGACCAGCATTTCGATCGCGGCACCCGGCTCGGCAAAGCCGGACACATCCACACCGGCGTCACGCTCGGCGGCGTTGATGACACCGTCGGCATCCTCGACAAGGGTCAGAAGTTCCGTCCGGGTATCCACCTGCACGCTGCCTTGGCTGTGCGAGACGTTGCCCGCCACGTCGGTCGACGTGACATACAGCGTCGCCTCGCCGCCAAGGTAGGAATGCTCGGGCCCGTCGATGACCAGCGCGCTACCGGGCAGATCAAGGCTCCATGTGCCATCGGCACCGACCGTTGTCGTCCATGTGCTGCCAAGCGCGTTCTCGATCACCAGCGTTGCACCGGCCTCGCCCGTGCCGGTCACAGTGACCATCCCGCCCTGCTCAGCCGCGTTCACGACGCCATCACCACCAACCGTGGCCGTGTCGATGCTGACGGCGGCCTCGGTGTCGACCGTGAAGGTATGGCTCAGCGTTTCGGTGTTGCCCACCGCGTCGATCGCAACGATTTCGGCGGTCGTTTCGTAGGTGCCGCCCGTGAGCGTGGTAAAGGTCACGCTCCAGCCGCCATTCGCGTCGGCGGTGACGGTCTGCGATTCACCTTCGATGGTCACGGTCACGCTGGCCCCGGCCTGCGAGGTGCCGGTCAAGGTGACACCCGCGCTCAGTTCCGAAGCGTTGATCAGGTCGTCGCCGGTCAGCGGACCATTGTCCAGCGTCAGGCTGTTGACGGTGTCGATCTCGACCGTCGAGGTCGCCGACGAGGCGTTGCCCGCCAGATCGACCGTGGTGACGGTGATGTCTGACGTGTATTCGCCGCCGGGGAAATCCGCTGCAGAGACACTGACTTCCCACGTGCCATCCGCCGCAACCAGAACATCCTGCGTGAAGCCCTCAAAGCTCACGGTGACGATGGCGCCAGCGGTCGACGTACCGGTGATGACAAAGCCCGCATCGGCCTCGGCCCCGGAAACGATGTTGTCAGCCGTGACAGGGTCAATGGTGATGGGATGCGGGATCGTGTCGATCTCGATCGTGTCGGTGACAATCGTTTCGTTGCCAAAGCCATCGATGGCGGTGATCGTCACGACGCTGGTGTATTCGCCGCCCGGCAGGACGGTATCGTCATAGGTGACGGACCAGTTGCCGTCCCCGTCGGCGATGACGGTCTGCGACACGCCCTCGACTTCGACGATCAGGGTTGCGTCCGGCTCGGTGCTGCCCGACATGGTCACGCCGCCCGGATGGCTGTCTGCATTGAACAGGTCGCCCACGCCCACGGTGCCGTGGGTGATGTCGACCAGCGGACCGACCGTGTCGATTTCAAAGGTTGGACCGTCCAGATTGGTCACGGTGCCGTTCGGATCGGTCACGACGACGGTCACATCATCGTACACGCCATCGCTCGGGAAATCCGGGCCGGTAAAGACCGCTTCCCACAAGCCATCGCTGTCGGAGATGACGGTCACTTCCTCGTCGCCCACCGTCACGACGACGGTCGAGCCGGGATTGGCCGTGCCGGTAATGGTCAGAATCGGAACGTCGTCGCCGGAAATCTGGTAGTTGTTGCCAGCATTGTCGACAGTCGGGGCCACCCAGACCTCGCCACCGCCGCCACCGCCGCCGGAACCACCGCCGCCGCTAAGGCCTGCGCCGATCAGAGAAGCGCCGGCAAGAGCAGCGCCGGCTAGAGCCTCCGTACTGATGCCCGTACCTGTTAGGTCGCCAAACATCGTCACTTGCTCCTCCTCATCACCGTAGCCGACGATCGCTCTGTCCACCACCCCCTCTAGCTCGTTGATGAAGCCCAGCTCGTCCGAGTGGTTTAGACTGCCCAAAGTCTCGGTCGGCGCGTACTGCGCGAGAAGGGCGCCGTTGCCCGCTTCGACGAAGTTAACGTCGTTCAGAGATCCGTCAGAGAATATGAGCAGGCGCTTGCCGCCGCCTGCGCCAACATCAAAATAGCCTTCGAGTACAATGACCCGGCCGTCAGCTAGGGTGACAAGCAGATCGTCATCCGAGCGGTCATAGCCGCGTAGGTCTGATGTACGAATATTAAGGAAAATCTCACTGCCCGCGTCAGCATCGACGATTAAATCTTCATTCCCGCCAGCAACAGACCGACGCTCTAGCGCACCCAAGCGCGTACGTATCCAGAACTCTATCGCACCCATTGTTCTAACCCTCTTGTCTCACGGCCCAGTTTTCAGGTCATGCTAATAAATGGAGCAACCAGATGCGCATCGTGCCAAGCGGGTCTCCATCGCATATACCAGCTTGAATCACGCTTACCGCGCGGTGCGAATTCCTTTTATCAACGCACCCCAATCGGGCTACACACTCTGCCGTCCGACGATAACAATTCCATAAAATTTTACTATAAAATAAATAGAGAATATCGCATCTTTTTTTGGAGGGGGACTCACTTTTTTTAACACGCAAACAGATCAGTATCGCAAAAAATTCTTAGCCTTACAGCTAGAGCAACGCACTCCAGTTTCGATGCAACGCTTGTAGCGACTTCAAAGCATTTCAAGAGGGCCTCATCATTTTTTTCACACACAGCCTGAGCGAGTAACTAAAAATTATAGTATAAATGCATTGACGATTCTAAAGTGAACCCGTAATTTTCCGCGAGACGCAGAAGAGTTTTCTAATTTTGGTCGCTTGCTCAGAAGTAACCCAAAAACCGAACAATAGTGCCGCAGCCTGTTTTCCACTAAGATTATAGTGCAACAGAACCCAATTCAGAGGATCCCGAGCGTAGTCATAAAACGTCAGAGCACTGAGGCGCCCTAGCTCCTTGGGGAAGAACTGTTGGCGCCTCAGTGCCCAAGGCATGCCCCTCGAACATGCCCCCTAATTATTTTTCGACTCTGCCAAGTCGGACTACAAATTCACTAGAATTAACCATTAACCGTACACATAACTTAAAGTCGCGATTACAACCAAAAGGCCAAAAAATAAAAACGGTTCTTGAATAACCCGCCTATTCAGTTTGGGAGCCGCCGACCAGCAAGACCCGCACTTTGCGGCACCATACCGAATTTTATGACCGCAATTTTCACAGGTAAAAATTCGAGCACCCTTACCTTTTGTCAGGACCAAGGCCAAAAGAACTCTACAGAATTCACGTATTCGCAAGATCAGACAGCCTCCTCAAGTTGCCTTTAGACTCAAAGCAAATAACAATCAACGACAATTTCGCCGCCTAGCTGGCGGTTTAGGCCGCGCCGCCTCGTCACTACACAAACTAATTTTTTCTACTTTCCTATCAAAAACCAAAGCAAACGCTCTAAAGAATTCATAAGCCTCGCACCCATTTGCCAGCCCCCGACTTTCTGTTTGGAGAATCCGGCTGTCAGATAAAGAAACAACTGGAAGGCTCGGAGAGATTGAGTCAAGAGCAGTGAGGAGACTCCGATGCGCGGCTTGATCATCATCGCATCCTTCTACCAGAAAAGCGCAAGACCAGTGTTCGGGATCATCATGCAAGGCCGCTAAAACCGCCGCCCCATCTTCGAACAACTCTGCTTCCACCCCGAGAGATGTGAGCCTCTCACAAATCACAGCGGCCGACGTTTCAGATTCACCTACCACTGCAACTGGCCGCGTTACTGACCACAAAAAATTTAGACCGGACTCAAAATGTTCTAGTTTATCTTTCATGGACACCTTCCCCCTTCGCAAGCCACCCCTCCTCCGCGCTGCAACTCGGTCGGATATTCCGTCAAATTTGAAGTCCTCGCCAGCGCGCATTAGTGAGAAGTCCATATCTAAAGATACGAGCGCTTATCAGGTGATGTGTGCTTTAATTCGCTTGAACTAATTAGTGAACGCCACATCTCACTGGGACGTCGGTTCATCAGCAGTCGCGGTTAAAAATGTGCGTAAATGTAGTAATTATTGGGAGCAAAAACATGAAAAACCTTTCATCTCTACTCTTTGCGCTTTGCATGTGCGGATGTTCACTGTTGGAACAGAAACCTTCAATAATTGAGCCAACTTCCAGCCGATTTTGTTCAATAATCATCACAAACTGGGTGTGTAACAACGCTCCGAACAGTATCCGCAATTGATATTTTCAAGAGCCTTAATTTGTAAGCGGTGTCGCCGCCCCACATTGCCGACGGGATCAGTCATTGCGAGTTGATACGCATCCGAAGAGAAGGAGTGCGTTTCGCAATGTTCGCAAAGAGTTCGTTCCTCACGGCGCTTGGTGTTGAAGTCTTCGCCTCCGGTCAGAGGCGTTGGCCGGATCAATTGAAGGCGCAGGCGGTGGCCGAGACCCTGGAGCCTGGGGCGACGGTGTAGGTTGTCGCGGCGCGCTTTGAGATCATGCCGAGCCAGCTGACGGCGTGGCGACGGCTGGCGAATGAGGGCAAGCTCGTTCTGCCCGCGGTCGAGATCGATGAACCGGCTTTCGCACCTCTGGTCGTCCGCGATGAGATCGCTGCGGCCCCCGAGCCTGATCGGCCCCGCGCCGAGGCGCCAGTCAGGGTTGTCCGGGGTTCGATCGTCATCGAGCTCGGCCAGGATGCGTCTGCGGCCCGCATCGCCGAGATCGTCCACGCGCTCGAGACGCATCCATGCTGATGCCCTCGCAGGGGGTGCGGATCCTGGTGGCGACGAAGCCGGTCGACTTCCGCAAAGGCCATGACGGTCTCGCGGCCCTGGTTCAGTCGACGCTGGCGGAGGACCCCTTTGCCGGCACCGTCTTTGTCTTCCGCTCGAAGCGGGCCGACCGGTTGAAGATCCTGTTCTGGGACGGCAGCGGTTTGGTCATGGCTTACAAGCGGTTGGAGGAAAGCAGCTTCACCTGGCCCGCGGTCCGCGACAGGGCGATGACGTTGAACAGGGCACAGTTCGAGGCCCTGTTCGCCGGCCTGGACTGGCGCCGGGTGCGGTCACTGGAGGTCCGCCGACCGGCTGTGGCAGAGTGACTCGGCTCGTTGAATGACCGGGCATCGGGGCCTTGGGCAAGGTATAATCCGCCCATGTCCAGCGCCCCGCCCATCGATCTGTCCGCAATCCCCGAGAGCCAACGCGCCGCCGTTGTGGTAGTGCTGCAGGAGCGCGACGCGCTGAAGGAAGCGAACCAGCGGCTCGAGCATCTGGTGGCCGAGCTGAACCATGTCGTGCATGGCAAGCGGTCCGAGAAGCTGAGCGATGATGATCGGCAACTGGCCTTCGAAGACCCGCAAACCGCCGTCGCCGAGGTCGAGACCCGCAAGGAACAGGCCGCGTCCTCCACCAGGACCCCGCGCCGGACGCGTCAGCGCAACCTTGGCCATCTTCCCGTGGATCTACCGCGCATCGAGCGTGTCATCGAACCCACCAGTCTCGATTGCCCATGTGGCTGCGGCCAGATGCACCGGATCGGCGAGGACCGCACCGAGCGCCTCGACATCATCCCGGCGCAGCTCCGCGTACTGGTCGACATCCGACCGAAGTATGCCTGCCGGATCTGCACGGACGGTGTCACCCAGGCGCCCGCCGCACCTTGGCTGATCGAAGGCGGGATGCCGACCGAGGGTGCCATCGCCCACGTGCTGGTGTCCAAGTTCGCGGACCACCTGCCGTTTTACAGACAGAGCCAGATCCTTGCCCGCTCCGGCATCCAGATCGACCGCAGCACCCTGGCGGATTGGGCCGGCACGGCAGCCTTCCACCTCGGCCCCGTGGTCGACAGGCTAACCGAACATCTCAAATCCTCCGGCAAGCTGTTTATGGACGAGACGACCGCCCCGGTCCTCGACCCCGGCCGTGGTCGAACAAAGACCGGCTATCTCTGGGCCTTGGCGCGCGATGACCGTGGCTGGGGAGGAGAAGACCCGCCCGGCGTGGTCTTCACCTACCAGCCCAGCCGCGCCGGCGCCCATGCCGAGCAGATCCTGCAAGGCCTCGACGGCACCCTGCAACTGGATGGCTACACCGGATACGATCGGCTGACGCGCCCCTCCCGCAAGGGCGGCACGCCGATCACGGTTGCGCATTGTTGGGCACATGCGCGTCGCAAGCTGAAGGAAGTCTTCGACCGCGACGGCTCGGAAATCGCTGCGGAAGGGCTGCGCCGCATCGCCGAGTTCTACCGCATCGAGGCCGAAATCCGCGGCATGGGCCCAGGCCAACGTCTGTCGGCCCGCCAAGCCCGCAGCGCCCCCCTCGTGGTCGAGTTCGGTGATTGGCTGCACGCACAGCGCCTGCGTGTCTCAGCCCAGTCGCGCCTGGGCGAGAAGCTGACTTACATCCATCGCCAATGGGGCGGTCTGCAGACCTTCCTTCACGACGGACGCGTCGAGATCGACTCCAACGCCGTCGAAAACCTGTTCCGTCCAATCGCCCTGACACGGAAGAACGCACTCTTCGCCGGCCACGACGAGGGCGGCCGCACCTGGGCACGCATCGCCCCCCTGATCGCACCGCAAAGATCAACGGCGTCGAGCCCTTCGCCTATCTGAAGGCGACCCTCGAAGCGATCGCCGCCGGTCACCCGGCCAGCAGGATCGATGAGCTGCTTCCCTGGAACTTCACCCCGTCAAGCTGAACAGGCGTGTGGCGGCGACACCGCTCTGATGTCTTTTTTCAAGGGGCGAGCCACGCGATTTGTTACGCTCGGGCGTTCGTCGTGGTCTGGACGCCCAAGGGTGGGCACGAGGTCTGAAGACGTCGGTGAACAAGCTCTGATGCGCGGGCTGGATACCGCATGACCGATTGTGCGTCTCGGGGCTATTCCTGTCTTACAACGGGCGTCAGCGCGAAGCTGGCCACAAAGCGACTGTCGGATATTCCCCTGCCGTCGACCTCGCGCCCGCCATTGGGCGCGTCGGGGAAAGAGTTCATCGCACGGGCATGGTGCGGCGGGCGATGTCCCACATGAACGCGGCCATCTCTCGCGCGATCGCCGCGGTGACGACGGTCGGCTTCTTGCCGCGCTGGATGAGCTGGCGATATCGGGCCGTCAGGCGAGATTGCGCCTTCCACGCAATGTCTTGGACCTCCGGCGACTGCTCTCTGAGGATGTAGAGCTTCCGCTCGCCCGGCCTTGCCTGCAGGCGGTAAGTCCAAACCCCCTCGATCAGTTTGTGCCGCACACGGGCGTTGCCCGCGCGGGTGATGCCGCCGCGCCTGGTCGTCTTGCCGGTCGAGTATTCGCTCGGCACGAGCCCGAGATAGGCCATCAGCTTCACAGGTGTCTCAAACCGCCGCACGTCGCCAACCTCGGCCATGAAGGTGACGGCGCTGATCAGCGCGACGCCACGCAGCGCCTGCAGCGCGTTCACTGCCGGTGCGAGAGTCCAGTCCGGCACCAGGGCCTCGATGTGCCCGGTCAGTCGGTCCAGCCGCTCCGAGGCATTTCGTTCCGCCTGCAACATCTCCTGGAGCGCGATCTGGTGCGCCGGGTGATCGAAGGTCAGGGTCTGCAACCAGCGCCGATACCGCATCGTCCACGGTTTGGAGCGTTGATAGACCCGCCCATGACGCAAAAGGAAGGCAGAGACGAGCTGACGCTTGTGGCGCCGATCCTCCGCGGCACTTTCCCGGGCCCGGACCAGATCGCGCATCGCCTCGTGCGTCTCGTGTTCGGGGCTGAATTGATCCCCCGGATCAATTCCGGGACGCCCCTCACCCCAGACCGGGATCAATTCTCCGGCACGCAAAAGGCGTGCAAGACGCTGGGCATCAAGTCGATCGGTCTTGACCCGCTCTCCGGCCCTGACCGGGATCAGGGACGGCGCGATCACGCAGCACTCGCAGCCGGCCGCACGGATCTGCCGGTAGAGGCCGTAACCCGTCGGCCCGGCCTCGTAGCAGGCCGAGATGTTACCTCGCCCGGCAAGCTTCTTCAGCAACTTGCCGACGCTGGCGGGGGTGTTCTCGAACGTGCCAAGGCTGAGAACCTCGTCACCACGCTCTCCACCCGCGATCGCGACCGCAAGTTTGTCCTTGGACACATCAATTCCGACGTAGATCGTTCCATGGGCTTTCCGCATGTCTTCCTCCATCGCAAACGGACTGCACCCGCCGCCCCACGACCAGAATACAGGCTGATCCGGCGGGGCCGGGCCGGTGGAAAAGACATGCGGTCTTACCTTAATTTGTGCGGCTTGAATAATCCTCATGCCGTTGATCGCATTTGCAAAATCGGCATTTTTTCTCGCGGCTGACTGCAGGAGTAGTCGGCCTTGAACAACGTTATCAGGCGATCTGAGGGCCCGAGTTTCGCAGTTCGTGCCAAAAGAGTTCCGCCAGGAACCAGGCGATGATGGCGGCGCAAAGAGCCCTGAGGTGTGCGAGTATCTTGCGGATGTTGTGACCGCAGCCGCAAAGCACAGCGAAGATCGCATCGCCGGAGGTACCTTTCAGTGGGCAGCGGGCGAGACGCCCATCGGTTTTCATGTGACCGATTTCGGGTTCGATCGCGCTGCGCCGTCGCAGAAGGGTCTTGAGTGACGGCGTCATGCCGCGACGCTGGCCGGATATCAGAACCCTGGTTTTCTCCACGCCATGCCTGTCAATCGGCGTCCAAAATTGGGTCCGACTCAATTTCTGTGGCGCCTTTCATGCCGAATGCTGAAGGCGCGCCAGGAGCAGATCGATACCTGCGGCGCCATACATCTGCCGTTTCAGCACTTTCAGCCGGTTGATCTGACCCTCTGTCTGGCCGTTGGACCAAGGCTCACGAAGCGCCGCCGTAACCGCGTCGAGATCGGCAGAGAGACCGCGCGAAAATGCCGCCAGTCCAGACGCCTTCGCCTGATTTAACCAGTCAGCCAGCCCCTCTTCCTCGCCGTTGCGGACCATGGAGGTAAAGGCATCAAGGAGCCGACGATCTTGCACCAGTTGCGGCAGAGCGTGTTCAACCTGAGCGACAAATATGCTGTCGGCTTTCGAGAGGTGATGCCGACCAGAGGTCATCATGCGGGCGATCTTGCGGCTCGGAGGGCATTTGCCTGTGCCCTGCGGAATGGCGGCCTCGGCCCGGCGCTGGCGCGTGGCCCATTCCCCGACCACGCGGAGACTTCCTTGGAAACCGTCCGCTCGCAGCCGGCGCCAGAGTTCAGCGCCATTGCGACATCCGTCCTGCCAATACTGTTCAAGCTGCGGGAACCAAGGGGTCAGGCTGCTTTGGCGCAGCCTGAAGACGTCTTCCCGTTCGCCGCGCAGGACGCGCCGAACCAGGCCTCGGCTTAGACCAGTGACCCGGACGATCCGCTTGATAGGCACGCCTTCGGCACCCATCCGCTGGATCAGCACGTTGGTGTTCTGGCGCGTTGAAAGCCTCCGAATTGCAGGCGTTCCGCCGACGTCAGAATACTGGGATCCAGCTCGGCGCCGCAGACAGTTCTTCGTATGGCCGGCATTGCGCGACGAACGGCGGCCAGAAACGCATCGCTTGCGTTCTGCAGAAGATGCCAACGGTCGGCAACCTGGGTCGCATAAGGAAGCGCTTCGGAAATCGCCTGTCTGTATCCGCCGTTCCGGTCTCGCGCGACGATTTCGATCTGCGGATGCTGGCGCAGCCATGCGAGCTGTGGTCGCAGGCTCGCGATCCGGCAGCAGGTCGATGACGGCACGCCGTTCGAGATCGCAGATCAGCGTTCCATAGCGCTGTCCCTTTGCGCCAGGCCCAGTCGTCGATACCGATGACGCGAGGTTCATGGCCCGTGGTCCGCGCACCTGACGCAGCCCCGCGGAGAAAGGTATCCTTGCTCACACCGAACCGGAGACGGCGTCCAAGTGCTTGAGCTGGCCGACCGCCCATCGCGCGACCGAGGTAGGCGACGAGGTCCTGAAATCGACCGGTCCGACGACCATAACGGCACGCAAGGTAATCTGGGACTTTCTCGCTGAAAGTCATGATGGAACACTGCGACGTAACACAGCGGAACCGTCGCACCGACAAGCGCACCTGAACGGAGCGACCATGCGCCGGAAAGTCCTTGAGGTGCCGGACGTAACGTCCATGCTGACGAGTAGACCGCTGTCCGCAACCCGGGCAAATCACTTCTGCGTCCGTAACCCCTGCGTCAATCGCGAGGGTCGCGCCGCCCACGTGATATCCGGTGGCGCGAAGCCCGCCAGGCAACAGGCTGGTGTCAAAACGCTTTGCCATGGTGATCATCCCCTCCAGCATCTAAGCCAGATGTAGGAGTGGGGCCCCCAAAAATCACACAATGTGCGACAGAGCCAATTTTGCATGCCTGTTCACACAAAGCTCGCGCACGCGAAACACCATGGCCGCGCCCTGGGTCTGTTCGCTCTTCACCGGAACAAAGCGCATCGTCGGCCGCAACGCCGCCTCGCAAATCGCTTCGGCATCGGCCGCATCATTCTTCTGCCGCTTCACGAAAGGCTTGACGTAGGCCGGTGGGATCAACCGAACGTCATGGCCCAGCTTGCCAATCTCACGTCCCCAAAATGAGCGCCGCAACAGGCTTCCATCGCCACAACGCAGGCCGGGAGCTGTCCAAAAAACTCCAGCACCTGATCCCGTCTCAGCTTCTTGCGCAGGAGCGCACGACCAGTGCCGTCGGCCCCATGCACCTGAAACACATTCTTCGCCAGATCGAGCCCGACCGTGATAATCTCCGACATGACCGTCCTCCTTTGTGGATCATCGCAGACCCACCTTGGCACATCGATGCCGTCGGGGGGCGGTCACATCATCAGAGCCCTTGCGCACGACGAAACCTCAGAGCTAATTTTGATGCTTCACGGGGTGCTGAAATATATCCGGTCTCATGATCCAGCGTTTCAAATGGCGCGGGCCCTTATGGTGTTTCAAGGATCTGAGCAGCGGCGGTCGCAATCACAGCGGCAGGATCTTCGCCGATGTTAATTGTGCCCGTGACCTTTAAGCGGGTAGCGTCCCGATCATGCCTCTTCCTGCTTCTTTAGCGTCAGCAGTTCCATTCGCTTTTTTATGATGGCGATCTCGGCCTCGATGATGCGCAAGCGAGCCTCTGCTTCACGCGCGCGCAACTCATTGCGATCAGCTTTTTCCTGTAGGGCTTTGGGTTTGGAAACCATGACGGACGTCCTTTTCAATTGATGTTACCTCTGGAAAATTAGTCTTTTTATTGCGACCAGTTTGCCGCCGTTCAAAGCTACAGCATTGGTTACATTTCAGGCGGCAACCGTTGCTCCGGCGGTCCGCTTATCATAGACTTCGTCCTGCGTCGTGATCCCTTGTGATAAGTGCGGGCATCTTTAGTTGCAAAAGACGATCCATCCGCATTGCATTCGCGGGCTTCAAGCTGATATACTGCGACGGAGCTTTGTTGCACAAATGAGTTTGGGGATTCATCTCGCGAATCCAGCATAATAGCTTGAGCGTATGAGCAGCTGCGCCCCTACGAAGTACAAGACCACGAACTGGTCAACTTACAATGATAGCTTGAAGCGACGTGGGTTGCTATCAATCTGGTTTGATCCCCAGATGGTTTGGATACCGCCTCCGACGGGCTAAGTTGCACAAATCGGGTGAAGAGCGTTCTTCCCCTTTCCCCGGACGGACTTATCCTACGGGCTCTGTGACAGGGATGCCAAGAGCTGTGTAACGGTTTAGCACGGCGATGCGGATGTGGATCTCCGCGACCTGCCGGTCGAAGTCCCGCGCCATGAGGCTCTGGCCCAGTCGTTTCACACAATGCATCTTGGTCTCGACGCGGCTTCGGCGGTGATAACCACTCCATCGCCGCCACAGGGTGCGGCCCAGGTATCTTGACGCCTCCACGGCTTGGTTCCGGGCGATGGCCCCGTTGCTCGTAGGCTTCCATGGCTTGGCATTCTTGCGAGGCGGAATGACAGCATGAGCATTCCGCTCGGCAATCGCGTCGTGGCATTTGCGCGTGTCCTAAGCCCCGTCAGCGGTGACCGACCCAATGTCTTGATCGAGCGGAACTTGCTTCAGCAGCTCAGACATTCAGCCTTGAACAACGTTATCAGGCGATCTGAGGGCCCGAGTTTCGCAGTTCGTGCCAAAAGAGTTCCGCCAGGAACCAGGCGATGATGGCGGCGCAAAGAGCCCTGAGGTGTGCGAGTATCTTGCGGATGTTGTGACCGCAGCCGCAAAGCACAGCGAAGATCGCATCGCCGGAGGTACCTTTCAGTGGGCAGCGGGCGAGACGCCCATCGGTTTTCATGTGACCGATTTCGGGTTCGATCGCGCTGCGCCGTCGCAGAAGGGTCTTGAGTGACGGCGTCATGCCGCGACGCTGGCCGGATATTAGAACCCTGGTTTTCTCCACGCCATGCCCGCGATAGCCGCGGTCGACTACGGCCAGATCCGGACGCAGATCGGTCAGGGTCTCCACCTGCTCCAGTGCCTCGGTCAGCGTGTGCCCGTCGTACGGGTTTCCGGGCATGGCGCGCATGCCAACCACGAACTCCTCGGCAATGGTGGTGGCAATGCTGACCTTGGTGCCGAACTCGTAGCGGACCCGAGCCTTACCCTTGGAGATGCAGTCCATTGAGGTGGTCCCCATTTCCCGGACAGCCATGCGGCACCAACCCAGCGAATGGTCGATCGGTGTTTGAGTCAAACCACCCGGGAACTGGCACCAATCGTATGACTGTCGGTGTTGAATATCTCGGGCCGCCCATGCAGCCGCAGTG
>JAUHVK010000110.1 GCA_030425145.1 Alphaproteobacteria bacterium
GCCACGCGATGGTGGAGTTGACCCTCGGAGTCTGGAAAGATTTCTCGTCAAGGAGGGTACTGCCCAATCGGCCCTGCGTCAGAGCCGCCTCAGAAGCCGCTTAGGCATCGAATCCCTTCTTTGGCTGAAAGGGTAGCCGGAAAGACAAGTTGGCGCTCCAGGGTACCTCTCCGTCGAAGCCGCCAGGATGCTGTTCGCGGTATTCCTGCCAAAGCAGCATGCGGGTGACCCCGCGCTTGCGTAGTTCCTTGTCGATCATCAACCCATCGGGAACGGGACGGTTCGGATTGTAGCGCGACACGTCAGAACGTTCGTATGGCGACATCCAGGTTTACAATGTTTCGCCGTGGCTTGATCGATTTCCCGGCATTGTTCGCCGGGGGAGGACGATGGGTCATCTTCGAGATGAGGAACGAACGGCAATGTCGGTTTTGTTAGAGCAAGGCCATTCCCTGAGTGCGGTGGCGCGGCTGCTGGGGGTGAGTGAATGGACGGTCCGGTATCATCGCAAGCGCATGAAGCGCGCCGTGGTCGACGACGGGAGCAAGCAGATGCCGAAGGCAGCAGCCTTCGCAGATGTGATTGAAGCCTGGCGGTTGCAACAGGTTGGAGGTCGGATCAATCTGGCCGTCCTGCACGACTGGCTCCGCCGGGAGCAGGGCTACACCAGCAGCCTGAAGTCTATACAGCGGTATTGGAAACGCACGTATCCGGCACCGAAGATCCGGGCGCGGCGTCGGGTCGAGACACCGCCGGGCGCGCAGGCCCAGGTGGACTGGGTGGAGTTCCCCGGCGTGACCCTCGGGCGTGAAGAGGTCGACCTGGTCGCGCTAATCGTGACGCTGTCGTGGAGCCGTAAGCGGGCGGTGGTCTGGGCAAGAAGCAAGGACATGCTGTCGTGGCAGTCCTGCCAGATCGGATGCCTGCGACGTCTGGGCGGCGTGCCGGCGGTCCTGCGCATCGACAACGTCAAGACTGCGATCGCGACCGGGGGCGGCAGCTGGGTCAAGATCAACGAGACCTATCGCCGTTTCGCGACCCAGCTGCGATTTCACGTCGATGCGTGCCAGCCCCGTCATCCGCAAGGCAAGGGCAAGGTCGAACGGCACGCGCAGGATCTACGTTTGGTTGTCGATCCCCGAAAGGAGCATTTCGACGACCTTGCTGCGCTACAGTCGGCAACAGATAGCCGTCTTGAGGACCGAGCACACGAGCTGAGCTGCCCGATGACCGGAACGCCGATCGCGGAGGCTTGGGAGCAGGAGCGCCGCTTGCTGACCCCATTGCCGGCCGCCATGCCGGATCCGTTCGATGTCGTTGTGTACCGACCGGTCGGCATCGACTGCATGGTAAACTTCGAAGGTAGCCGCTACAGCGTGCCGTTTCGGTTTGTCGGCCAGTTGGTGGAGGTGCGCGGCCTCGCCGGACGGGTACAGGTGCTGCAGGACACGGTCGTGATCGCAGATCATGCCCGCGGCACGGCCGAACTGCTGGTGCGGGACGAGGCCCACTACGAGGGCGAGAGCACTGACCGCGTCGAGGCCCCGATGCCGTTGGGTCGCATGGGCCGGCGGCCGCAGGAGATCGCCGCCAGCGGCTTTCAACATCGCTCCCTCGACCCCTACGCGCGCGTTGCAGAGGTCGCGCGATGACCGGGCTGCGCGTGAAGCTCGACATCGACGGCACCCGCGACACTCTCGGCGCCCTGGGGCTGAGCTACGCCGCAGAGGAGCTGGATGCGTTGCTGGCCGAGGCGGTCCAGGCGGACATGCCGGCGCATATGTTTCTGAACCGCCTGCTCGAGGCCGAACGCTCTGGTAGGGAAGAGCGCCGCGTCAGAACGATGCTGAAGTCGGTCAAGATCCCGACCGGACAAACGCTGGAGAACTTCGACTTCGCTTTCCAGCCAGCGATCGAGCGGTCGCGCATCGATACCTTGGCCACTGGGGCGTGGATTCGCAACGCCGAGGTGATCCTGATGCAGGGGCCGCCCGGCGTGGGGAAGTCGCATCTGTTGTGGGGCCTCGGCATCCGAGCGATCCAACTCGGGTTCTCGGTGCAGTATTTCCGTTTTGA
>JAUHVK010000068.1 GCA_030425145.1 Alphaproteobacteria bacterium
TACGACGCAATCCTCGATGCAGGCTGCCAGGCCTGGAACAACCTGATCGCCCTCCCGGACGTCATCACGTCGATCGGATCAAGAGATTGGGTGAAAGTGGGTCGATGATCGGAGCCCTTGGTATTATCTTGCGCCCGTTGCCCCTCCCATTCCTGTTCCGTCTTCTGGTCTCGCGCCCGCGATCCTCGCCGTTGCCGAAGCGCTGCAGCCCGATCTCGCCCAAGGATTCCAGATCGACGCGCTGCGTCTGCGGCTGGAGATGGAGCGCGCCTTTGGCGGCTCCGATGCCGATGGCGCCTGGGACTGGAAGCTTGCCTATGAGGCGGGCGAGGTGGCGCTTGTCCTCTTCCTGCGGAAATTCGGCCGCGCGCTGCTCGCCCGGTCCGGCTCGCCCGCGGCGCTGCTGCCGATCTTCGCAAAGGTGGCGGGCTTTTTGCCCACGCATACCCGGCGCTCGGAGGAGATGGAGCGCTTCCAACAATTCTCGACGCCGCTGCCGATGGGGCTGGCGGCGCTGGTTGCCGCGCAGATCACACCGCGCGATCTGGTCCTCGAGCCGTCGGCCGGGACCGGGCTTCTGGCGATCCTCGCCGAGATCGCGGGCGGTAGCCTCGCGCTGAACGAGTTGGCCGACACCCGCGCCGATCTTCTGCGCCTCCTCTTTCCGGGACGTCCCGTCACCAGTTTCGATGCTGCGCAAATCGACGATCATCTCGACGCGGGCCTGCGTCCGAGCGTCATCCTGATGAACCCGCCATTCTCGGCTGTGGCCAATGTCGCTGGTCGGACGACCGAGGCGACGGCCCGGCATCTGCGCTCGGCGCTTGCGCGCTTGGCCCCCGGCGGTCGGCTGATCGCGATCACGGGTGGGGGTTTCGCGCCCGATGCCCCGGCCTGGGCCGAGACCTTCACACGCCTGACCGAGACCGCGCATCTGGTGTTCACGGGCGCTGTGTCCGGTGCCGCTTTTGCTAAGCACGGCACCAGCTTCGAGACCCGCCTTTCGGTCTTCGACAAATGCCGCGGCGGCGAACGGGGTGGGATCACTGCCGATCTCGCCCGGCCGATGTCCGTCGATCCGGCGCACCTCTTGTCCCGGATCGTGGCCGAGACTCCTCGGCGGCTCGAACTGGATACGGGCGATGCCGCTCGATCCCGCATCACTTCCCCCTTCCAGGGAATTCCTGCCCGTGCGTCTGGCTCCGCGGCTTGGAAATCGCGTGCAACCCAGTCGCCCAAGACCGTTGCCCACGTCAGCACGCCGGATGCCGAAGACCTCGGCTACACCCTGCGCGAGACCGCGGACGACCTCGGCGCCGCGCGTCTGTCCGACGCGATCTACGAAACCTTCCGTCTGCAAGCCATCGACATCTCTGGCGCAGTTCCGCACCCGACAAAGCTGGTGCAATCGGCGGCGATGGCTTCGGTCATGCCCCCAAAACCCAGCTACTGCCCCAAGCTGCCGACCGCCGTCCTGCGTGATGGCCTTCTGTCCGACGCACAGCTTGAGACGGTGATCTACGCTGGCGAGGCGCATTCTGCGCATCTTGCCTGGTCTTGGTCCGTGGATGAGACCGGCGATATGGTCTCGGCCGCCAAGGACGAAGATCCCGACGCCATCCGTTTCCGGCGCGGGTTTTTCCTGGGCGATGGCACGGGTGCAGGTAAGGGCCGCCAGTCAGCCGGGATCCTGCTCGACAACTGGTGCCGGGGTCGCCGCAAGGCGCTCTGGATTTCGAAGAGCGACAAGCTGCTGGAGGATGCGCAGCGCGACTGGTCTGCGCTTGGTCAGGAACGGCTCTTGGTAACGCCGCTATCAAGATTCGCCCAAGGACGCGACATCCCGCTCACCGAGGGCATCCTGTTCACCACTTATGCCACGCTGCGCTCCGAAGAACGCGGAGCCAAGAAATCCCGCGTCGATCAGATCGTGGACTGGCTCGGGGCGGATTTCGACGGGGCGATCCTCTTTGACGAAAGCCATGCCATGGCCAATGCGGCCGGATCGAAGGGCGAGCGCGGCGACACCGAGGCGTCGCAGCAGGGCAGGGCGGGCCTGCGCCTGCAGCACAAGCTGCCGAATGCTCGCGTGGTCTATGTCTCCGCCACGGGGGCGACGACCGTCCACAATCTCGCCTATGCGCAGCGGCTTGGCCTCTGGGGCGGAGAAGACTTTCCATTCGCGACCCGCGCCGAATTCGTCGAGGCCATCGAAGCCGGCGGCGTTGCCGCGATGGAGGTCCTCGCCCGCGACCTGCGGTCGCTTGGCCTCTACACAGCCCGGTCGCTTTCCTATGACGGTGTCGAATACGAGATGCTGGAACATGCGCTGACCCCCGAGCAGCGCGGCATCTACGATGCCTATGCCGGGGCTTTCGCCATCATCCACAACAACCTCGCGGCGGCGATGGAGGCCGCCAACATCACGGGCGACAGCGGCACGCTGAACCGCCAGGCCAAATCCGCCGCGCGCTCGGCCTTCGAGAGCGCCAAACAGCGCTTCTTCGGACACCTGCTGACGTCGATGAAAACCCCCACCTTGATCTCCAGCATCGAGGCCGATCTCGCGGCGGGGCAGGCATGCGTCATTCAGATCGTCTCGACCGGCGAGGCGCTGATGGAGCGCCGCCTGTCGGAAATCCCGACCGAGGAGTGGAGCGACATCCGCGTTGACATCACCCCGCGGGAATACGTCTTATCCAAAGCTTTGGATAAGACATAATATGCCGCGTCACCATTATGCGGAGTTCTGGGTTTCAAGCTGTTGTTCTGGTGATTCATTTTTGGGTTTCCGCTTTGGATAATCATGATGCCTCTGCTCTCAACCGCAGAAGGACATCTCCCATGAACTCCCCCTCGAACTCTCCGCGCCGTGCGCACGACGGCGTCGACAACCTCGCTCTGGTCGCCGCGTACCACGCCGACAATCCCGGGCTTTCCCCGGGCGCCATAAGCGCTGCCCGTCACTTTCTGAAGTGGGCGCGGGCACGGAAAGTCCCAGTCCGTGACCTCGACGCGTCGACTGTCGGCAAGTTTCTTCGCCACCGCTGCCGCTGCAGTCGCTACAGCCCCAATCAATTGCGAAGTCCGATGTACGCCACCTATACCCGGCGGTTTCTTCGATATCTCGAAGAGACCGGCGTGGTTGCAATCCCAAATGACACTGCCCGGCTTGGACAGCACCTGGAGACTTTTGCACAGAAGCTCGACGCCGCTGGATACAGCAAAGTGTCATGCACAACACTGCTTAGCCACGCCACACATTTTGCCGAATGGGTCTTCCAGCAGCGAGTCCCGGTGACGGCAATCGGTGACGGAACCATCGATCGGTTTGCGCGGCACGAATGCCGATGCGGGGAGATGACCAAGCATGGCGACAGGGTTCTGACGTCTCACTACAAGAACCGCAAGCGAGGTGCCCGTGCGCTTGTTCGACACCTGATTGACGAAGGTTTGATCCCGCCCGAAGCACCTGACGGCGCTTCCGCGAAAGACCAACGTCTGACCGGCTTTGAGGAGTGGTTACGCCGCGAGCGTGGGGTGACGTCCGAGACCGTACGGCGCTATTTGAACGAAGCAGACCGCTGGTTGGATCGCCTTGGGGCAATTCCGAAGGATTTCAGCGCTGCATCCATCCGGTCGATTGTCGTGGACCAGGGAGAAGAACGCTCTCGATCATCCGTGCGTATGACGGTCACCGTGTTGCGCGCCTATCTACGCTTTACGATAATCCAAGGTGAATGCGCCCCGTCGCTCCTCCATTCGGTACCACCGGCGGTTCGACGCAAATTATCGACCCTCCCACGCACCATCTCCGAAGAGGTTGTTCAGGCGCTCGATCAGCTCCTGCATGTAGACCGGTAGGGCACCGGGACGTCCGCCGCCGCCGCCGCCCTTTATGGGGTCGAGGGTGGGGGGCTCCTCATCCTCGCCGTTGCTAGGCTCCTCTCGTTCCACGATGTCATAGCCGGTCAGCGCGATCCCGTGCAGGTCGATCTCGGACGCGGGCACCCCGTCCAAACGGTTCGCTAGCAGCTTCGAGAAGGCGGCGAAGACCTCAAGGTCCGGGTCACCGAGATCGATCAGCTGAGCGACATAGGCGTAAAGGCGGCCAAACCGCGATAGGCCTGCCTTGAAATCCGTCAGCGACACGATCGCCGTCTCGACCTGTTCGCGCTCGTGATCGGCGCGCTTCACCCAGTCGGTCGAGCACGCGAAGGCCCAGTACCGGAAGGACCGGCCCCCGATCGACCCGGTCACGAAGCGCAAGCACCCGCTCCTGACGCAGCATCGCGGCGCCGTGGTCCATTTCGCTATGTCGGACAGCGAGATCTGGATGACCACGAAGCTCGCGGGCGAGGACACCTTCTTCCTCCCGTTCAACAAGGGGGACAACGGCCGAGCCGGTAACCCGGCCCGGGCCGACGGGGAATACCCGGTCGCGTACTTCTGGGAGGAGATCTGCCAGCCGGACGCGTTCCTGCGGATCTTCCACAGCTTCGTCTATGTCGAGAAGAAGAACGTGGTGGACCTCAAGGGAAACTGGTCGGTCAAGGAGACCCTGATCTTCCCCCGGTTCCACCAGTTCGACGCGGTCAACAAGATGATCGGCGACGCGAAGGCGAAGGGCCCGGGGCACCCCTACCTGTGCGAGCACAGCGCCGGTTCCGGAAAGACCTCGACCATAGCCTGGACGGCACATGACCTGGTGAAGCTGCGCCGGGACGACGGGACGCCAATCTTCGACACGGTGATCATCGTGACAGACCGGAACGTCCTGGACGGGCAGCTGCAGGACGCGGTCCAGCAAATCGACCACCAGAAGGGGCTGATCGCGGCGATCGACCGGGAGACCTCGTCGAAGTCAAAGAGCGAGCAGCTGAGCGAGGCGATGCTGAAGGGTACCCCGATTATCGTGGTGACCATCCAGACCTTCCCCTTCGCAATGGAGGCGATCCTGACCGAAAAGTCCCTCCGAGACCGGAACTTCGCGGTGATCATCGACAAGGCGCATAATTCCCAGACCGGAAACACGGCCTCGAAGCTGCAGGCGACGCTGGCCCTGTCAGCCAAGCAGGATATGTCGGAGATGACGGTCGAGGACATCCTTCTGGAGGTCCAGCGGTCCCGGAAGCGACCGGCGAACGTGTCCCATTTCGCCTTCACCGCGACCCCAAAACACTCGACCATGATGCTGTTCGGACGCCCGACGGACCCGACGAGGCCCGCCGCGGACGACAACCTGCCGGTCTCATTCCACAAGTACGAGATGCGCCAGGCAATCGAGGAAGGGTTCATCCTGGACGTTCTGCGCGGCTACGTCCCCTACAAGACGGCGTTCAACCTCGGACAAGAGATCGTCGACGAGAAGCGGGTCGACGGGAAGGCCGCCAAACGGGCGCTGGCAAAGTGGATGACGCTTCACCCGACCAACGTCACCCAGAAGGTTCGGTTCATCATCGAGCACTTCTCGAAGAACGTGGCCCACCTTCTGGACGGGAAGGCCAAGGCGATGGTGGTCACCAGTTCCCGGGCCTCTGCGGTCCGGTACAAGCGGGCCTTCGACGCCTTCATCGCCGCGAACCCGGAATACGGCAACATCCGCGCCCTCGTCGCCTTCTCGGGCAAGCTGACCGGGCGCGAGGTGATGCACCCGAACGACGAGCTGCTGCAGGGGGACGCGTTCGTCGTTGAGGAGGACGCGGAGTTCACCGAGGTGAACATGAACCCGGACGCCGGCGGCAAGGACCTGCGCCACGTCTTCGACCGGCCGGAATATCGGGTCATGCTGGTCGCGAACAAGTTCCAGACCGGGTTCGACCAGCCGAAGCTGGTCGCGATGTACGTGGACAAGAAGATCGCGAACGCGGTCGAGATCGTCCAGACCTTCTCCCGTCTGAACCGGACCTTTCCCGGGAAGGACCAGACCTTCATCATCGACTTCATCAACGAACCGGACGTGGTCCGGGCCGCTTTTGCCCAGTATGACCGGGGCGCCAAGATCGAGGAGGTGCAGGACCTCAACGTCATCTATGACCTGAAGGAGTTCCTCGACGATCAGGGGGTCTATAACGAGACACACGTCCTCGACTTCCAGAAGGCTCGGTTTCGGACAGCGACAGCCGCCGCCACCGGCACCGATGACGAGGCGGCGCACAAGGCGATGTACGCTGCGACGCAGGAACCGACCGACGCCTATAACCATCGGCTCACGGAGCTTCGAAACCGGGCCACAGAGGCCGAGGACGCCTGGCAGAAGGCGAAAGCGGTCGGGAATGAGGACGGGATGAAGTCCGTCTTCAGCTCGACCGTGGCCAGCGGCAGGCCGTTCAGGAACAGGCCGAGGTCGATGGCGAGCTCGCGGCCTGGGTGATATTTCAGCTGCGGCACGACCCGCAGCCGGTTCGACGCGAAGCGGTGCAGGACCGCATCGTTACGCTGGTCCTCCGGGGCCGCCTCGGAAAGCTCGAGGTGACCGGCCCCCGCGATCGAGAAGCCCCGGCGCAGGGTCTGAATCATCCCCTGCTTTTCCAGGGCCGTTTCCAGCCGGTCCATGACCATGGCGAGGGTTTTGTCGCCGTTCATCGCGTGAAGCCGGTCCCATTTCTGTGGCTGGGTGGCCCGGAGCCAGGCCTCCAGGTCCTCAGGGTACATGGCCCGGTCCGCGTCATAGGCGTCGGTCGAGCCGACCAGCCAGCCCGCTGCGGCGAGCTTCTGGACGATGTAGGACTCGAGGTGCTTCTCGTGATGCAGGTCGCTCATTCCGTTACCTCTGATCCGCCGGCCTGCGCCTGCTGCCACTCGTGATAATTCAGCTTCGATCCCCGGACCTTCCACTCCAGCCGCCCGTTGCTGTTCCGGTCCAGCACCACCGCCGCGGCGGCCGAGGGGCTGCTGAACGGCCAGGGTTTTGCGAAGCGCATCCGGTCCTCCGCGTGCGGCACCAAGGCGCCCTCGGCGATCATCTTGTCCTTAAGGCCGCCATAGCTCTGCTGGACATACCCGGTCCCGATCAGGGCCTCGGACCCCTCCAGCACCACGAACTCACCGTCCTCTTCGACGGCGGTCGCCTGGACGCCGCTCTTGTGGCGGATTTCGAAATGGACCTCTTCGGCGGTCCTATCATCAGCCGGTTTCGCGACCTGCGTCACGGCGCGCGGCTGAGGTTTCAGCATGTCGAGCCCAATCACTGGCAGGATGATCCGAAGGTTCGCGAGAAATTGCTCCATGTTCGCGACATCCGCTTCGGGCAGGCGGCGGCGGTCGGTGTCGGGTTGGGTCCCGTTGTCCAGCGTCACTCGGCCTGCATGCGTGGTAACACGGATAAGCCGGGCCTCGAGGTATTCGGCGTGCCCCTTCGACAGGTCGTCGTCGCTGGTGGTGACGGTGATCGCGGTTTCCCAGAAGTCGCGCTTCTTCGCGCTCTGTTCGATCCGCTCTGCCACGGAGTTCCCCGACCCGATATAGACCCGTGTCACGCCGGGCTTGTCCGGGTCCGGGCCGGACAGGATATAGACGCCGGTCCGGTCCACCTCGGCCCGCGCGGTCAGATCGCCGAAAGCTGAGGCGCCGCTGACAAACAAGAGACCCGTCCAGCCGTGGATCGTCGCCTTGCGCAGGCCGGTGGGTTTCCCGTCGACCAGGAAAAGCTGGATGGTGCGACCGAAGGTTTCCCCTGTCGTCATACGGGTACCTCTTTCACAAGTCTTGCCAGCTTCGTTTGGGCAGAAATCGGCATCCTCATACCTTCCACACCGCTCTGGCGCGCCAATCCGCCGGAAAGCCCATGCTGGCAGGATCCGCTAACGGGCAGCCGTCGATCAGCGCAACAAGGCGCTGTTTCCATTCATTGTCTGGTGCGATCAGCGCCAAAAGGTAATCGAGCATCACCAGCGTATTGTGCAGATAGCGCGGATCGGCATCCCGCATGGCGACAGGCAGCTTGGCGGGGTATTTCGGAACCGTCATCTTCACCGTGAAACGCTTGTTCCAAAGCCTGCCATGGTGGGCGCAGATGTTGCGGACATGGCTGATATGATGGGCGAAAGACGTGACCACCTTTTCGTCCAGCGCGAAGGGGGCTGCGATGGCGTTTCTATCGCCGCGCAGTTTCAGGTCGCTGTAGAATTTCGACAGCAACCCGAAGGACATGACCTCTGCCGCCATCCAGACCGGCGGCAGCTTGGGCGAGGTGTATTTGTCGCGGTAGTGGGTCGCGAAGGTGTCGCGCGAGCGGGCAAACTCTTTCTTGAGCTCCGCAACAGCATCCGCATGACGCCCGATATGGGCATAGTTGCCCTGTTCAAGATAGCCATGTGGACCATGGCTCATGGCCATGTGATGTGCCCATTGCGCGCGCAAGGCCACCTCGACCCGCTCGATGGCGTCCAGGACGAGCAGCCGCAATTCGCGGTCGAAGATGTAGAGGGTCAGCACATCCTCGAAGGTTGTCCCATCGCAAAAGGCGTGATCACCGTTGTTCGCGGCGGGCACCTCGAAGGGCAGCCAATAGGCCCGCAGCCGATAGTAGGAGATGAAGTTCAGGTAGTGCTGTGCCTGGGCTTCGTCCCCGACAATCATGCCGCGGCGCTTGAGCAGTTCGACCTGATCCGGGACGGAGACGGCGGGTTTTTCGAACTTCATGCGGCACCTCCGTGCCGCGAAAGCGATACCCTGAAAACAAGTAACCCGCCGGGGTGCGCAGTGCGAAACCGAGGTTCCGTCCGAGGCGTGGCGGGTCTTGTTGAGACATTAGATAGGGCAGGAATCCTACCAAAGCAATAAGAAACCGACCGGTCCGCGCCAAAAGTCATGCCGCCGCCCTCACGTCAATCTTGCCGGTCACGGCAGCGGTGATCAGGGCCGCGCGCTTCTCGCGGAGAAGGTCGATGCTGCGCTCGGTCAGGGAGATCAGGCCGTCGATGCGGGCTGTTTCGGCGTCGATCTCCGACAGGATGCGGTCCTGCTCCTCAAGCGGGGGCAGGCACACCTTCAGCGCCCGGAAATGATCCCAGTAGAGCCGCATCCGGAAATCAGCGATGCCGCGCGAGAACCGGCGGATTTCCTCGGCCGCACTCTTGGTGTGAAGAAGGTGTTCGATGAACTTGGTCCGGAACGTGGTGACAGGGGCCGCGACCACATAGGCGGGGCTGACCAACCCCTTGACCATGACAGCCCCGAACGCGCCCTGCCACGCGCGCATCATGTTGTAGACCAGATCACCGGGCGCGACGCCCTGGTATTTGGTCCGGTCCTCGCTGAGTGCGACCTTCCGGTCCCGGTCCTCGTCCGCCAGTTCCCCGTCCGTCACGCCGTCATGGATGGAAACGGAAAGGACCGGCAGGGCCGGATCCGCCGGGCGAGAGACCTCGCGGAACAGGGCCGCGATGCGCAGCACATCCCAATGGGCGGGCACGCGGCCCAGCCAGCCCACGCCCGAGTCCCTCATTGGCGCGTCCGGGTCGATGCCCCTGGTCACCGCATGGGTGATCACGGCCGCCCGCTTTTCCTTCAGCAGCGCTATGAACCGGGTCTTCTTCTCGATCAGGCCGTCAATCCGGCCGGTCTCGCGATCGAGGAAGCGGGCGATGGCCAACCGTTTCGGTCCAGCCAGCCGTATAGCAAAGGAACTGCCCGGCTGGCTGGAGTACCTGACCGAAGTCGAATGTCCCGAACGGCCTCGTACCCGACCAAGCTCTCAATGGTGGAACAAGATCAGGACCCTCGCGCACGACCTTGTGCCGACCGCCGGGGGCGGAGAGGGCGAGATCGTTCAGCGCAACTCAACCCTCCTTGGCGAGCATTTCGGGCTATCCCCGGCCGAAACATCCATGTTGACCTTCGTCGCGTTCTACAAGTTGTTCGACGGGTTCGAGCATGTCGTCGATGGCGCGCTGGAAACCAGAGAGGTCACGGTGCCACTGCTTTTGTCGTGGTTCTGCGCTGCGCCCGAGCCTGAAATCCGCGCTGCCATGCGCGCATCCGGCCGACTGACAAACTCGGGATTGGTGCAGCGCAACAGCGGCGGACGTCACCGCCGGATGCCATTCGATCTGTCCGATCGCCTGACCCTGGCGCTACTTGCCGAAGTCGATTGCATTTCCGACCTGATCGCTCTGATGTTCCCGTGTGCAGCTGCGCCGCAGGCTCAATGGCAAGACTTCGAAGGTCTAGGCCAAGACGCGGACCTGATGCGTGACCTGCTGTCCAACGCGCTGGCCAAGCGCCAGACAGGCGTGCACATACTGCTCTACGGCCCTCCCGGCACAGGCAAGACCGAGTTCGCCAAGGTGCTCGCGCGTGAGGTCGGCGCCGAACTGCGTGCGGTCGGCGAAACGGACGATGACGGAGGCGAGCCATCGCGCCGAGAGCGTTTGGCTGAACTCGCCATGGCATCTCGTATGCTGGGGCAAAGATCGGACACAGTACTGCTGTTCGACGAGATGGAAGACCTGATTGGTGGGCACAGCTTCCGCTTTAGCCATGACATGTTGTCGAAAGTCCATTTCAACCGAATTCTCGAAACCAATCCGATCCCGGTGATCTGGACCACGAATTCGGTTCACGCCTGTGATCCTGCTTTTCTACGGCGGATCAGCTACTCGGTGATGATGCGCCCGCCATCGGGCCGTGTGCGAGCGCGTATCTGGCAACGCCTCGAAGAGCGACATGGTGTCGGCATACCGGACACCGCCCTGCCGGACATGGCGGAACGGCATGATCAGGCCCCGGCGCTTGTTTCGGACGCGATGGTGGTGGCAAGGCTTTGCGATGGTGGGCAGGCTGTTGTCTCGCAGGTGCTGGATGCTGCAGCCCGTCTGGCAAAGGGCGGAGTCGACAGCGCGCCGCGGCATTATTCAGAGGTGCCTTGGCACGAAGGTCTGGCCCGCGCCGACGTTGATCTAGCCCGGATCGAAGGGCAGCTAGCTCGGTCAGGTGCACCCCGCCGGGTCAGTTTCTGTCTTGAGGGACCGGCGGGGACCGGCAAAAGCGCATGGGCACGGCATCTGGCCCGGGTCATCGGCATGCCGGTGATCGAAAAGCGCGCCTCGGACCTCATGTCGAAATGGGTTGGCGAAAGCGAGCAGAACATCGCGCGGGCCTTTTCTGACGCACGCGCCGACGCTGCCATGCTCATCTTCGACGAGGCGAACAGTCTGCTGGCTGACCGTCGTGGCGCTGAACGCAGCTGGGAGGTGAGCCAGGTCAATGAGATGCTGACCTGGATGGAAAGCCACCCGTTGCCCTTCGTCTGCACTACCAACTTCGTCGAAAAGCTCGACCCTGCAACACAGCGCCGGTTTACCTTCCGCATCCGCTTCGATTTTCTCTCAGCAGGTCAACTTCCGCTGGCTTGGGCTGCGCATTTTTCATGTTCGCCACCGAAAGAATTGTCTACGCTTGATCGACTTGCTCCGGGAGATTTCGCGAACGTAGCCCGCAGAATGCAGGCTCTGGATGTTGCGGACCCAGAGGAAATTCTGCGCGCTCTGATCCTTGAGGACGCGGCAAAGACAGGAACAACGCGACCGATTGGCTTTGGCCGTTGACGCCAAAGTGCGCCGTCAGAATGATTGTACCGTATTGCTAGGAGGAGTCATGCGCTACGCTCGCCAGGAAGATTTGCAACGACTCGCTCTGATAATGCAGGGGTCAGCGGAGGGGATTTCGCTTTCCGACATAGAGCGAGAATTTGCCGTTTCCCGTCGCACGGCAGAACGCATGCGTGATGCCGTACGCAACGCCTACCCTCAAATTGAGGAAATCTCAGGCGAAAGCGGTCGAAAATACTGGCGCTTCCCGCCGGGATCATTGGGCCGAATGGCTGAACCCACGCTTGATGAACTGACCGCCGGCCACCGCGCTGCCGCTATTGCGCGGCGTGAGGGCGATGAGCTAACAGCGGAAACATTGGAGCGCCTTTTGATAAAGGTGCAGGCAATGTTCCGCGTGGATCGCCGCCGGTCGATTGCTGCTGACCTTGAAGCACAATTATTGGCTGACGGCGTTGCATTCCGGCCCGGACCACGAGAAAAAATTTCGCCCGAGACTCTAACTACAATTCGCGAAGCAATCCTTGCAGGGGTCATGATTTCTGCTGATCATCGCGCCCGTGCTTCGGCAAAGCTTTCACGCAATACCCGACTCGGCCCAATTGCCATGTTATTTGGTCAAGGGCGCCAATACCTTTTGGCTTGGAGCGAATATCAGGACGATCTTCGACTGTTTGCGCTTGCTGGGTTTGAACGGGTTTCGTTGGAAGCTGAGGTCTATGAGCGCCCCAAAGGGTTCGATCTGCAGGAATGGCTATCAGAGAGCTTTGGTGTATGGCGGGAGGAACCGCTTGATGTCGTCTGGCGGTTTCTGCCTGACGTTGCCGATGAAGCTGCGGGGTATCTGTTTCATCCCAAACAGCAGACCGAGAGGAAGGAGGACGGTTCACTGATCGTCCGTTTCCGAGCCGGAGGACGGCAAGAGATGGACTGGTATCTGGCAAGGTGGGGTGATCGGGTGGAAATTTTAACTGAGAGATCGCAATGACCTTCGAACGTGATGTAAATAACTTTCCAGCCGGTTGGCGCGGCATCGTCAATAAATGGGGAGAGTTCAACGCGAATTATTATGACCAATTTCAAGACCTGCCCGCATGGTACGTTGAGAACTCGAACTCTGCGCTGTTCTCGGCAGCGGCTTGGGCTGAGGGCCACCTTGCTCTGTGTGAAGTAGATGCTGAAAAGAAATTCTACACTGGGCGATCAGGCCGCCCAGCTTCCTACCCAGGGCGGATGGATATTGAATTGACCATTGATGATGAAACATACTGGATTGAGGCGAAAAGAAGGGCATTCTCGCTCAGTGCTAAAGCATTTCTGTTTGAACCTGAATCGCGGGGGATTCCCTTAAAGCATCAGATGTGATTCATCCTGTTTGGGAGGATGGATCATGTCAGCACCTTTACCTTCGGCACTCAGGACGCGGTTTCAGAGGTATATTGAAGAAGGGTTAAGCGGGCGAGCTGCGGCGTTGCGTCTGA
>JAUHVK010000069.1 GCA_030425145.1 Alphaproteobacteria bacterium
GATCGGTGCAAAGGGAAACTCTGGCAGGCATCGGAAACTCCTTTGCCGCCATGGAATCAGATCGCCGGCGCACCGAGAACCCCAGAAATCCAAAATGAGTCAGACGCCAGCGCCTTTGGTATCAGACCTTCGGGGCGGCGCCGCTTTCCACTTGAAGAGGGATCACTCGCATCCCACATGACCGATCGCTCCCGGCGGGTTTTGACCCGGCCGGGCGTCCGGCGTGGGTCGGGCAGGGCATGTCGCCCTGTCCGGCCCTTTTTCCTTTCCAGGAGAGGAGTGAGGGTTGGCGCGTCATCGCAGGCACCACCCCTCGGCATCACCCCAATTCGGCCAAGCGGTCCATCGCCTCTTGCAGCTTGGCTGCTTCATCCTCGCGCGCGGCAAGGTTGGCGCGGGTATCCTCGACCACCTCTTCGGGGGCGGATTCAACGAATTTCGGGTTGCCCAAACGCCCCTTCATCCCGCCGATCTCCTTGGCGAGTTTCTGGAGCGACTTCTCAAGCCGCGCCTTTTCCTCGGCCACGTCGATGATATCGGCCAGCGGCAACCCAAAGGTCGCGCCCTCCATCGGCACGGTCGCGCAACCCTTGGGGAAGGCCTCGACCACGGTCAGCTCGTCGATCCGCGCCAGACGCTTGATCAGCACCTCGTTGCGGTCCCACGCGGCCTTGGCGGCATCGCCGTAATCCTTGACCACCAGCGGCAGGTAGAGCCCCACCGGCACGTGCATCTGCTGACGGGCAGACCGGATGCCTTCGATCAGGCCGATCACCCAGTTCATCTCGCGGTCGGCTTCGGCGTCGATCAGATCGTCGCCATAGGTCGGCCAGTCGGCATGGACGAGCATCTTTTCGCGTTGACCTGTCACCGCCCAAAGCTCTTCGGTGATGAAGGGCATGATCGGGTGCAGCAGGATCAGACACTGGTCGATGACCCAGGCCATAGTCGCCTTGGTTTCCGCCGTCTGCGGGCCTTCGTCCAGCAGCAGGGGCTTGGAGAATTCCACGTACCAGTCGCAGACCTTGCCCCAGACAAAGCGATAGAGCGCCGCTGCCGCGTCGTCGAAGCGGTAGGCGGCCAGTGCCGCGTCCACCTCACCGCGCACGCGGGCGGTTTCACCGATAATCCACTGGTTCACCGTCGCGGTGGCCTTGGGGATGTCGGCGCTTGGGGTCCGGTTCTCGAACACACCGTTCATCTCGGCAAAGCGTGTCGCGTTCCAGAGCTTCGTGCCGAAATTCCGGTAGCCCGCGATTCTAGCCATGTCGAGCTTCAGCACCCCACCGAGAGAGGCCATGGCCGCATTGGTGAAGCGCAGCGCGTCCGCGCCGTATTCGTCAATGATCTCAAGCGGATCGACGACGTTGCCCAAGGACTTGGACATCTTCTTGCCCTTGGCGTCGCGGACGAGGCCGTGCAGGTAGACATCCTTGAACGGGATCTGATCGACCACCGCCAACTGCATCATCATCATCCGTGCGACCCAGAAGAACAGGATGTCCTGCCCGGTCACCAGAACGCTGGTGGGGAAGTATTTCTGCAATTCCGGCGTCAGCTCGGGCCAACCCAGCGTCCCAATCGGCCAGAGACCGGACGAGAACCATGTGTCCAGAACGTCGGGATCGCGCCAGACCGGATAAACCAGCTTGGTCGGATCCTGATTGTTCGCCTCGTAGTCGGCAAGGCTCGCCGCCAGCATATGCGCCGCCGCGTCGCGGTTTTCGACCTCGACCACGCGGGCATGGTTCAACGGCGTGGGAAGGGTGCCAAGACCATCACCGAACTGCGCTGCCACGTCTTGGAAGCTGGCAGCCGAATGGTGACGTTCGTCACCACGCAGGAGCGACTGTGCATTGAGCAAACGGCCCATTTCGACCAGATCGAGGTCGCCATCGCCCTCATCGTCCGTGAACCCTGCGCCGGAGAGATCGAACCCGTACCACACCGGGATCTGATGCCCCCACCAAAGCTGGCGCGAGATGCACCACGGTTCGATGTTCTCGAGCCAGTGGTAATAGGTCCGCTCACCCGACTCCGGCACGATCTTGACCTCGCCAGAGCGTACAGCCTCCAGGGCCGGGCCGACGATCTTGTCGGCATCCACGAACCATTGGTCGGTCAGCATCGGCTCAATGACCACTTTGGAGCGATCACCAAACGGTTGCATGATCGGCTTGGCCTCGACCAGCGGCACCAGTTCTGCCGGGTCGTCATCCTCGCCCAGCTTGCGGCCCAGGACCGGGTTGTCGGCGCGGGTCATCACCGCCAGACCCTCTTCGGTGATCTCCGCGACAACCCGTTTGCGCGCCTCGAAACGGTCCAGCCCGCGCAGGTGATCGGGGACAAGGTTCAGCGCATCGGTCTCGGCCTCGGTCAGAGTGCGTTCGCCACGCGCCACGGCACCAGCGATCAGCGCCGCCTCTTCGTAGGGCGCACCGTCGTCGCGCATGTGCGCCTTGGTGTCCATCAGACGGTAGCACGGGATGTTCCCGCGCTTGGCGACACCGTAGTCGTTGAAGTCATGCGCGCCGGTGATCTTCACCGCGCCCGAGCCGAAGGTGGGGTCGGGATATTCGTCGGTGATGATCGGGATCAAGCGGCGATGCTCTTTCGGCCCAACCGGAATCTCACATAGTTTTCCGACGATTGGCGCATAACGTTCATCCGACGGATGAACCGCAACAGCACCATCCCCCAGCATGGTTTCCGGGCGCGTGGTGGCGATGGAGATATAGTCGCGCTCTTCTTCCAGCACGACGTTCCCGTCCTCGTCCTTCTCGATATAGGTATAGGTTGCACCCCCCGCGAGCGGGTATTTGAAGTGCCACATATGGCCGGGGTTTTCGATATTCTCGACCTCGAGATCCGAGATCGCGGTTTCGAAATGCGGGTCCCAGTTGACCAACCGCTTGCCGCGATAGATCAGGCCTTTGTTGTACATGTCGACAAAGACCTTGATCACCGCGTCGTGGAAGTTCGGCCCATTGCCGCGATCCGGGTCGCCTGCCGCGCCGCCCATGGTGAAGGCTTCACGGGACCAGTCGGCCGACGCGCCAAGACGCTTGAGCTGTCCGATGATCGTGCCGCGGGATTTGACCTTCTGCTGCCACACGCGATCCAGAAACGCCTCGCGTCCCATCTCGCGGCGCGACGGCTCACCATTGGCGGCCATTTCACGTTCGGTGACCATCTGCGTGGCGATGCCCGCATGGTCGGTGCCCGGCTGCCAGAGCGTGTCGAAGCCCTGCATTCGGTGCCAGCGGACAAGGATGTCCTGCAACGTGTTGTTGAAGGCGTGCCCCATGTGGAGCGAGCCGGTGACGTTGGGTGGCGGGATCATCACGCAGAAGGTGTCCTCGCGCGAGGCATTGGCCCCCGCCTTGAACGCACCGCTCTCTTCCCACGCCTTGTAAAGCCGTGCTTCGGCCTCGCTCGCGTCGAATGTCTTTTCCATCGCCATGGGGTCTGTTCCCGCTGTTTCGCCGCCCCGAACGGGCCGCATGAATTCCATTGCGCCTCATCTATCGAATGGGCGGGGAAAGGAAAACCCAAGGCAGATGGGAAAATGGCGGCGCACCATGGGGTTTGCCGCTTGGCGGGTGGCAGAATGTACTATCACATTCTTCAATTCGTGCCATGCTGCGTCATCGGGCAGATGTCAGCGCTCGGTGTGCCCCCCATGGAGGTGTGTCATGCGATACGAAATCAGTTCGGTGTCCGAGGTGCCGGACAGGCAAGCCCTGCACGACTTACTGATCGAGTACTACAGGGTTGTTCTCCGTAAACTCGAACTGGTTGGGGGACCGGCCAATATCGATCCGGAAGGACCCGTCGAGGGTTTCTGGACCAATCTTCACAAGGTCCTGCCTCCGACAGGTCGGCTCATGCTGGTGCATGACGGCGACGGTCGTCTGGTTGGGTGCGGAACGCTTCAACAGGCGCGGCCGGATGCCGGCGAAATGAAACGGCTGTTCGTTCGGCCCGAGGCCAAGGGTCACGCGCTGGGCCAAGCGCTGGTGGACGCGCGGATCGAGGCTGCGCGCGAGATGGGCTGGCAAACCTTGCTGGTCAACGCGGTGCGGGGTAACGAGGACATGCTGCGCATCTATCGCAAATTGGGGTTCCGCCTCATCCCGCGCTATCCCGAATGTTCGGACCCGATCGAACTATCGGACTATTTTGACTATATGCAGGTCGACTTGAATTAGATGGTGCGCTGTCTATCAGGCCGGTAGTTCAACCTGCGTGTCCTCGACGAAGGCATAGGAGTGGAGGTTGATGTCCCCGCTCCAGCGCCAGAGAGCGACAAATCCTTCGGGGCCGGTGCGGAACGCGTGCGGCATCAGGCTTGGGTGGTGGACCATGTCGCCCGCACCGCGCATCCGCACATCGTCCCCGGCCGTCCACAACGCCTGACCTGCGAGGATCACATAGGTTTCGTCCGCATCGTGAATGTGCAGCGGATAGTAACAGTCGGGCCGCATATAGACCAATCCAAGCCGCACATCCGGCGCAGGGATTGGACCCTCTGGTCCCAGCAATGTGGCAACGCTGATCATGGCGGCGATGCTGGCTTCGGTGTTGTCCTCGACCGGGTTCGAGCCCCAGGGAAGCCGATCCTGAACCGCAAGCACCGCCTGCGCGGCGGGGTTTGGGCTGCGTTCCAAAGCGCTGCGAATGCCGCTGTCCAGAATGCAGGCCGGCCTTGGGTCAAACGCAACGGGTGACGGCGTCACCAGAAGCGTGCGTGCTGTATGCGGGCCCTGAGCATCCGCTTCGGACTCGTAGATCGCCGCCAAAGCGCCGAGCATGGTTTGGAAGGGGTCGTCACTCACAAGCAGGCACCTCTGTCAGATGCGACAGCGTGCGACGGGCGGGCGCCTGTGATCCAACAGATGTGCGACCGGATTGGGTCGCTTTTGGTCGCTGTCAGAGAAAGCTGCGTTGCGGGCCTGCAAAAAGAAAAAACGGTGGTGCCAAGGGAGGAGAGGCGCCACCGTTTCCAGTTCACGGTGTCCAGGGAGGAGGAGAGGACACCGAGATCGTGTGGGCCGAAGCCCGAAACCTTGAGACGGTGACACCAGGGAGGAGGAGGGGTGCCACCGTCAAGTTCACGGCATCCAGGGAGGAGGAGAGGATGCCGAGACCGTGTGGGCCGGAGCCCGAAACTTTGTGACGGTGGCGCCTAGGGAGGAGGAGTGGCGCCACCGTCAAGTCCGGAACGTCCCTAGGGAGGAGGAAAGGACGTCCGAGCTGGTTTGGTGAGGGGCCCAAATGGGCGCTTGCTCACCGAATGTCGATCAGCTTTCGTAAGCTGCCTGATATGCAACGCGCTTGATCTCGGATCGGTTCAGTCCAAGATCGCAGAGTTCGCGATGCGAAAGTGCGCTCAGTTCGCGCAGGGTGTTGCGGTAAACCTTGCGACGGGCGGCTTGGGCGCGGTATTCTGCGATCAGGGTGTGCACCCGATCCATGAAGCTGCTGCCAACTGCGCCAATGCTGTTTGTTTCGTAAGCCATGTGTCTGCTCTGTTCGAATTTGTGTGTTTCCGTTCGCTTGAGACAAAGATAGGCGAATGCTGCAGTTGCACAATAGAGATTTGCTTCAACGCTGCTATGCAGCAATTGCATAGGCTTGGTGGTTCAAATTTGTGCGTTTTGCGCTAACGGGGCTATTTTCCCGGCACATTCTTGAAGCCCGGCGCACATCCTGCCATCTCAGCAACAGGTTGATGAAAGGTTGAGCATGTCTGTAACTCCGGAACAGATTCGAAGCGCTTTGAGTCGTGTGGCGATTCCCGATGGCAAAGACCTGATCTCTGCCGATCTGGTCCGCGCGATACAGATTGACGGCACACAGGTGCGTTTCGTCATCGAAGCGCCATCGCCCGACATCGCCCGTCTGATGGAACCGGTGCGGCAGGCTGCCCAAGCGGTTGTCGCGGACCTGCCGGGTGTCTCGGACGTCTCGGTTGCTCTCACCGCGCATGGGCCAGCGGCGAAACCGCCAACCGGTTTGAAAATCGGTGGGCATCCGAAACCGCAGGCGGGGTCGCTGAAACCTTCGGGGGTTGCGCGGATCCTCGCAATAGGATCTGGCAAGGGCGGGGTGGGCAAATCCACCGTGTCCTCGAACCTCGCCGTGGCCTTGGCGCGTGCTGGGCGTCGGGTCGGGCTGTTGGATGCCGATATTTACGGGCCCAGCCAACCGCGCATGATGGGATTGTCGCAGAAACCGGAGAGCCCGGATGGCAAAACGATCATTCCGCTTACCGCGCATGGTGTGACCTTCATGTCCATCGGGTTGATGCTGCCCGAGGAAAAAGCCGTGGTCTGGCGCGGGCCGATGCTCATGGGCGCGCTGCAGCAGATGCTGAGCCAGGTCGCGTGGGGTGAGCTTGACGTTCTGATCGTCGACTTGCCGCCCGGCACCGGCGACGTGGCGATGACGCTCTGCCAGAAAGCTCAGGTCTCGGGGGCCATCGTGGTCTCGACACCGCAGGACGTGGCGTTGCTGGACGCGCGTAAGGCTTTGGATATGTTCGAGACGTTGAAGACCCCGGTCTTGGGATTGATCGAGAACATGGCCGTCTTCACCTGCCCGCATTGCGGTGGGCAAAGCCACATCTTCGGGTCGGGTGGCACCGTGGCCGAGGCGTCGGCACGGGGCGTGCCGCTTCTGGCGCAATTGCCGCTGGACCTCGACACGCGGTTGGCTGGCGATGGCGGGGTACCGGTGGCGGCGGGCGACGGGCCGATGGCCGAAGCCTATGCCAAGCTGGCGGATGGATTGATCAAAGGCGGCATGGCCTGAGCCGGGGCGATGCGTCGACGCATCGCGACGCTCCGTCGACGGAGCGTCAGCGCGAGACGGTCAGACGTTGGCTGAAACGGTAGCTGGATTTGGTCAGACCCTCCGGCGCGCGGGGAAAGCGCGCGCGTTTGACCGCAGCAAGGGCGGCCTGATCCAGACGGTTGTTGCCTGACGACCCGGCGAGCGACACGCCCGTGACGTTCCCGGACGGGGCGATGGCTATCACCAACCGGACCGTGCCTTCGACTCCCCGTGGGGGGCGATGTGCGCGCCGCAGCGCCGATGTGATCTGTGCGCCCCATTGCTGTTCCAGTTGGACAAGCTGCGCCTTGGAGGGGCCACTTGGCGCGGGTGCTTTGCGTGCGGGGGAGGCAGATGTGACGGGCTTCGCACCGCTGCCTTTGGCTTTCTGGGCCGGACGCGCGGCGGTGCTGGATTGTTTGGCTGCCGGTTTGGCTTTGGCCACCGGCCGATCCGGTCGTGGTTCGGGGCGCAGGGATGCGACAGGCGCGGTGCGTGGGGCGGCAGGGCTGGCATCGACCGTCGGGAGCGCGGCAGAGAGAGGGGCCGCACCCCCGAGTTGCGGTGCGGTTGGGCGCGGCGTGCGCTGAGTGGCGGTGACAGGTGCGGGCATTCGGTCCGGAAGGGACGGGGCGGACAGGGGTGCGGCATCGGTCTGGGCCAGAGGCACAAGAGGCGCGGGCAGGCGTGTGTCGGCCTGCGGTTTGTCCGGCGCGGCATGGGGCGCGGCGAGTGCGGTGGTCTCGGCGCGCGGTGCAAAGGGTTGGTCTTGCGTCGGGCGGTCCGGCACTGCGGTGGTGTCCGGTGTCGCCAGGGCGGGCGCGTCGCTGACCTCGGGTGGGCGGTCCCAGTCGCGCACCATTGCAGCCAGCGTCGGGGTTGCCGCCTGCAACGTGACCTCGGACGCGCCGCCTTCGCCGCCGCTGCTGCCACCGCCGGGTAGGGGGGCAACGACCAGCGTCGCGGCGTGCAGCGCGCCGGAGAGCAGGATGAAACCGGTGAATTCGACGATCCGCATCAGCCGCCCTCTGTCACGATTTCGACCCGTGTCGCACCGAGAGCGGCAAGCTGGGTGAGCACTTGAGCTAGGGTCGCGGCGGGGAGGGTTGCGTCGGCGTAGAGGCGCAGCGGAGTGTCTTCAGGAAGGGACGCCGCTTGAGACAGAGCGGCATCGCCCCGCGCGGACTCGAAGGCGATCTCGCCATCGGCGCTGATATAGAGCGCGGTTTGCCCGGCGTCTTCGTCGCCGCTGGCGCTGGGCAAGGTCAGGTCGAACGGGGCCGGGGGCGCAATCTGCGCGGTCATCAAGAAGAAGATCAGCAGCAGGAAAACCACGTTGATCATCGGCACAACCGGCTCGCGCGAGGCGCGTCGTGGGCGCGGGGCTAAGAGGGGTACGCGTCTCATTCCAGCACCACGAGATTGGTCCAGCCCGCACGGCGCAGGGTGCCCATGACATCCAGTAGGTGCTGGACCGAGGCCCCGTCGCGGGCGCGCAGCAGGATGATGTCGGTCTCTGTGCCCATGAGTGGGGTCAGGCTGGCGACGGGATCGGCGGTGTCGATGCCGTTCACACGCACCGCGTCGGGCAAAACCGTGATCAGGCGCGGGGGACCGTCATAAAGTTGTGCGGAGCCACCCGACAGCGTGACCGGGATCGCGTCGGTGATGCCAAAGCGGGCGGCGAGCATGAAGAACACCAAGAGCAGGAACACGACGTCGATCATCGGGGTGAGCCCGATGCGGCGACGGCGTGTCTGATGCGCAAGGTTCAGCATGTCAGCCCTGTTTGCCTTTGGTCAGAACGCGGGTGGCGAGGTCGTCGAAATCATGGGCGAGTCGGTCATTGATACTGTCGAACCAGCTCAGCGCCATCGAGGCGGGGATCGCCACGGCCATGCCGGCGGCGGTGGTCAGAAGTGCTTCCCATATGCCGCCGGCAAGGGCCGAGGGGTCGGCGCGCGCACCGCTGTCTTGCAGTGCCTGGAACGCGTCAATCATGCCGAGCACGGTGCCGAGCAGACCCACAAGGGGGGCGATGGTGGCGATCAGGTCCAGCGCGCGCAGGCCGCTGCCCGCGTCCATCAGCGCGCCACGGGCGACGCGGGTGGTCTCGTCGCGGGCGTCCTCGGGGGGGAGGGTCTGGCTGGCCTGCATCGCCGCCTTGACCACACGGGCGCGCAGGCCGGTGCGAGTGCGCAAACTGGCAAGTGCGCTGTCATTTTGGCCGGTCTGCCATTGTGCCACGGCGGCCTCGGACGCGTCGCGCCGCCATGCGCCCATGCGCGACAGACGCCAGAGTTTCCACAGGATCAGGCCGAGGGTGATGATGCTCAGCCCCGCGATCACCCAGAGCGCCGGGCCGCCGATGTTCAGGAAGTCGGTAATCTGGGTCAGCATACGGGCGCGTCCTCGGGGCAGAGAGCAGCGATCAGGGCATCAAGCCCGTCGCTCAGCGCGGCCGGTCCCGGTTGCAGGATCAGCGGCGATTTGATTTCGATGATGCGGTTTTGCCTGACAGCGGGGATCACATCCCAGCCGGGGCGCGCGGCGATCTTTTCCGGTCTCACCTTCTTGCCACACCATGACGCGACAATGATGTCGGGCGCGGCTTGGATCACGTCTTGGGGCGTCACAATGCGGTTCTTTGCCGACTGTTCATGGCGCAGATGGGCGAAACAATCGGTGCCGCCCGCAATATCGATCAGGTCGGAGACCCAGCCGATGCCGGTGATCAATGGGTCGTCCCATTCCTCGAAATAGACGCGGGGGCGGTGAGAAGGGGTCTTGGCGCGCAGGGTGGCGATGCGGGCCTCAAAGGTCTGGACCAGCGCCTCTGCCTTGTCGGCGCAATCGGTGAGGCGGCCCAGCGTGCGGATCATGCGCAGAATGCCCGTCACGTCGCGTTGGTTGAAGGCCATCACCTCGACACCTGCGCGGATCAGCTCGGCAGCGATATCGGCTTGCAGGTCGGAGAAGGTGAGCACCAGATCGGGATTGAGGGCGAGGATCTTGGGAATGTCAGCGGAGGTGAACGCGCCGACGCGGGGTTTTTCCTGCCGCACCCGTTTGGGGCGCACGGCATATCCGGTGACGCCGACGATGCGGTCCTCCTGCCCCAAGAGGTAGAGCGTTTCGACGGTCTCTTCGGTCAGGCAGACAATTCGGCTGGGGGCGCTCATGCGATCACCCCCCAAGGCTGGACCACCAACCCTTGCGGTGTGTCGATCACATCGGCCTTGAGGCGGAACACGTCGGCAAGGCTGTCGGGGGTCAGCACGTCGCGCGGCGGACCATCGGCGATGATGCTGCCCGCGCGCATCATGATGAGGCGGGTGCAATAGCGTGCGGCCAGCGTCAGGTCGTGCAGAGAGGTCAGTACGGCGCGGCCCTCTTGGGCGAGAGTTTCGAATACCTGAAGCGTGGCGATCTGGGCGGCCGGATCCAGCCCCGCGATGGGTTCGTCCGCCATCAGGAGTGGTGTGTCCTGTGCCAGGGTGCGGGCGATCAGAACGCGGGCCTGTTCGCCACCGGACAGCGCGGTGGCCAGACGGGTGCGGAAGTTCTGCAGGCCCATGCGGGTCAGGGCAGCATCAACCGCGCTTTGATCGGCGGGGCTGAGCCGCGCGCCACGGGCGAGGTAGGGCAGTCGGCCAAGGGCGACGATCCGTTCGACACTCATGGGCCATGCGATTTCGCGGGTCTGGGGGAGCCACGCTGCTTGGGAGGCGCGCTGTTTCGGGGCCAGCGCGGCAAGGCTGCTGGTGCCGTCATGGGGCAATAGCCCGAGCGCCCCGCGCAAGAGCGAGGTCTTGCCCGCGCCGTTGGGGCCGATCAGGCCGACGCATTCGCCTTCGGCAATGGCAAAGCTCGCACGGTCGACCACCGGGCATTCGCCGCGCCGGACGGTAATGTTTTCCACGGTGAGGAAGGTCATGCGATTTCCCTCCGTGTCTTGTAAATGAGGTGCAGGAAGAGCGGTGCGCCGATCAGGGCCATGACGACGCCGAGCTTCAGGTCACGGTCGGGCAGGACAAGACGGGTTGTCAGGTCGGCAGCCAGTACCATCGCCGCGCCACCCAAAGCAGAGGCCCAGAGCAGGGTGGAAGGGCGGCCATGGGCAAAGCGGCGCAGGATGTGGGGAACAACAAGCCCGACAAAGCCGACCGCTCCGGCCACGGCGGTGGCGGCTCCGACGGCGGCAGCGGTGCCCAACAGGAGTTGCAGGCGCAGGCGCGAGAGTGAGATGCCCAAGGCTTCGGCAGCGTCTTCGCCCAGCGTCAGCGCGTCGAGGCCCCGGCCCAGCCCTGCGAGCGCGGCCCAGCCGAGGGCCATGACCGGGAGCACCAGCCAGACATGGGTCATGGCGCGGTTGGCGACCGAGCCCATCAGCCAGAACATGATCTCGGACGCCGCGTAGGGGTTGGGGGACAGGTTCAGCGTCAGCGATGTCAGCGCGGCGGCAAAGGCCGAGACCGCGATCCCGGCGAGAATGAGCGTCAGCGAAGACCCGCGCGGGCCTGCCAGCAGCAGGATCAACCCGACCGCCAGCGCCGCGAAGGTGAGTGCGGTGACGGGCAGGGCCAGTGTAAATGCTGCGGCCAATCCGGTTTGCAGGGCGAACACTGCGCCAAGAGCGGCGGAACCGGACACGCCGATCAGACCCGGTTCGGCCAGCGGGTTGCGCAGGAACCCCTGCATCGCGGCCCCGGCAAGGCCGAGCGACGCACCGATCATCGCCGCCATAAGCGTGCGGGGCAGGCGGATGTCCTGCATCACAGTTATATAGAGCGGGTTGCCGCGGCCCATGAGTGCCGCCAGACCTTCGGGAATTGAGATCGCTGCATAGCCAATGAAGAGCGATGCGAGAAACATCCCCCCTGTCAAAACCATCAGCGCACTAAAGAGCTTCATCGCTCCGACTCCCGCGCAGTCTACATATCAAGTCTTCGGGGAACGCCCAAAGACGGTGACTGTCACCACACCGGAGGTCCGTCACATCCCGCGCACCCCGCGCGAGTGTAGGGTGATCCGTCGCGGCAGGTCTCCTGACTTGCGGGTCGTTGCGTGTGTCGGGCCTTCCCGGGGTTCCCAGTGGCATATGCCGAACACGCTCGCCGCTTACAGTTGCGGGGGCAGTCGTGGGTTTTCACCACGTTCCCTTTTCACCGGGGGTTGCCCGGACCGTGACAGGTTGGGCGTACATCCGGCCCGGTCACATTGCAAGCTTTGCCGGATTCTGGCCGCGCATGGGACCGACATGGGAAAGCGTGGGATGAGGCATGGGAAAAGATGGGACGGGTATGGGAATGCGGTCCCGACAGATCGAATCAAACGGTTGATTCGGGTTGAATCCCGGTGAATTTCGCCGAATTTGGACTCAACTTTCTTTTCGATTATCCGATGTTCTCGGTTTGTTTGTTGCTCGTGTGGGAAATTATGGGCAACAATCCTGCGTTTGAGGGCTGTCTATATCTTGTGTTTGGCTGATCTCTTTCTGCCTTATTTTGAAGAATTCGATTTAAATCCACTCAAGATGCAGTGTCGAAGCCTCTTGGGAAACAGCATCTAGATGCAAATTCCCATAAAAAA
>JAUHVK010000111.1 GCA_030425145.1 Alphaproteobacteria bacterium
TTCTCCGGACGACAGCAGGAACGTCTGCTCAAACGGCTCCAGAGCGGAGGCGTCATACCGGAAATCCGGCCAATCAGGCAGCGTCCAGTTCCAAGCCATGAGTTATAGACATCCTTTCTATAACTCACATATAGACCACTTCTGAGGCATAGAAGTCAACTCTATCGCTCAAAGGACCTGCGCGATGGGGTGACCCACAAACCGACGCGAGGCCTTGAGCTATGCCTTTTCAAGGTGCGTCAGATCTTGCTGACGCGGTCTGGGGGTCTTCGGATCGACTGGGTTCTGTTCCGGCGCTTGAATGAATGGTTCATAGCGAACGTTCGCCATGGCGCGGTCGAACCAGGCAGGCTGCACGTCGCCATTGTTCCATTGGTACAGGTAGCCAACCAGATTTTCAGATGTCTTGCAGAGGATGCGCATGATCGGTTCGCCAGTCAGGCGGGGCTTCGTATTCATAATGCGTTCCTCCTAAATGGACCTCGCAACTCGTCACTACTGAGGTCTGAAATTCCTGTTAGCTGGTGTTAGGACTAGGTTTCTGCAACTGCAAGATGAACCGTTCCGGGTGGGCGAAAATCCACCGGCGAAATGCAAGTTATCTTTTCAGATAGGTATCTTACGGTTCATGCGGCGATGCAGCACGAACAGCAATTTCTTCCAAGATTTTGTCAATCTCGCCCCATATGCGTGGTTCCACCTGGCCGCGGATCAGAGCCCATTTACTCAAGACGTCGAGGGGGTCTTGGTCCCGAAGGAGCATACCCAGGCTGGCCGCATCTACTGCCAGAGATGTCCGGGCCTGCCACTGTGTGTTTCGAGTGCGCCGCTCCTCCGCGACTGGCGCGAAGACCGGGGACAGTTGCCAGCCTTTGACTGCACGGCGCAGGGCGGCACGCACCACATGTGCTGGCTCAACACCACAAGTCTGGAGCGCCGCTTCCTGTCGTTCGAGTGCATTGACCCTGATGTCGATCTTCCGGGTCGGGCTCAAAGCGCGCGCCGATACGGGAGCTCTCCGGCTGGTATGCGGGTTAAAGCTTTCCGCGGTGACTTGGTGCGGCGCCACGGTACCTTCCGGCACACGCTCTGACTCGTGCCGATCAGCGTCAACGTCAGCGGCTGGGGTGCCTGTCTTTGTTGCTGTGACCTGTGCCTCATCTTCCTTCCCGGGACTCTCGCGGTCACCCTGTTGCAGGGTGGCGGCGTAGGCTGGGTCGGGCCTGGTGATGGTCGGAATCTTCTTGCGCAATCGACTGTCCTCACGCAGCAAGAATGTTGTTGAGGATGTCCGTCGCCTCCTCGAGCGCCTCGACGACATGACGTACATGTGGACGCATCAGGGGATTCGGATCGGATTGCTTTTCCAGTGCCAAGGCGTGGAGAAGCCCCTTCTGGTCCATCTCCTTGTAAGTGTTCCGTCGCATCATGACGGTCTCAATCACCGGAAAACGGGTGAGCGCTTCTTCAATCAGGGCGGCGTCAGCACGGGTCGTTTTCGGGTCGACCATGTTGAGGACGACGTGGTGGCGCGGAAGGCTAGAGGGGTCGTCAACACGGGATTTCAGTTTCTCAAACCAATCAGCTGTCTGCGCTCCGACATCGAAATCAGACGTTGACAGCATGACGGGCGTCACAATGTGGTCCGCAAGCACCGCGATGCCGTCTGACCATTCGGCACCGACCCCCGCGGTATCGATGAAGATGAAGTCTGCCGTGCCTGCCATGTAGACCTGATCGATCTGATCCTCGACACCCGCCACGCTTTCGACGGTGGCCGAGCAGAGAAGCGGCGAACTCAGCCCACCGGTTTCCGCCCGAGCATGCCAGGCACCGAGTACTCTCGTGCTGTCCGTGTCGATCAACATCACTCTGCGTCCGGCGGCGATCGCGGCGCTGATCAAGGCGCGCGAAAGCGTCGTTTTTCCACTGCCCCCTTTCCGGGCCATCGCTGCGATCA
>JAUHVK010000070.1 GCA_030425145.1 Alphaproteobacteria bacterium
GCTGATGCGGGCCGATCTCGACAGAAATTTCGGTCTGAACTATGAGGCGCATTACGTCTCCACGCATTCTTCGGCCTATCTGAATGTGGTGCTTGGACAGATGGATGCAGCGGGCGGGGTTATGGCCACTCTGAACGCAAACCCGGACCTCAAGGACAGCCTTCGTATCATCTATGAAACCACTCGCCTGCCGCCCCACCCAATCGCCGCACATAAAAGCGTTGCGCCCGAGGTCTTGAACGAAGTTGCAGAGGCATTTATTGCGATGGGTGCCGAAGAAGAGGGGAAAGCCCTACTTGGACGGATCCCAATCAGGGAGGTCGTCGCTGCGGAGGCTGCGGATTATGATATCCTGAAGGAACTCAATCTCGCCGATT
This sequence comes from Alphaproteobacteria bacterium, assembly GCA_030425145.1. GTDB lineage: Bacteria > Pseudomonadota > Alphaproteobacteria > Rhodobacterales > Rhodobacteraceae > Marivita. The sequence goes on from JAUHVK010000070.1 coordinate 378, forward strand.
ATTGGATCGATTAATAGGCTTAGTAAGGGATCATCGCGTGAAGGCCTTTAATCTCCAGTCGATCAGATTTCGGATCAGCGCGGTGATCTTGGCCGGGGTCGTTTGCAGTTCGCTCCTATTGCAATACTTATGGGTTCCGCGTGTAACGAACCTCTTTGTCGAAGCGAGTGAACGCGAACTGACCCGCGATATCGAAATCCTGTCTGACGGCATTCTTCCGTTTCTTTTGAGCAATCAGATCGGTGCCGTCTACGAGACATTGGAAACTGTCGAGAACCGGTACGACAATTGGGTGCAGCTTAACCTCATCTCGGCTACCGAGGAGCAACTCTATCCTCGTCGGCTTGAGGAAGTCCCGTCTGGGCCAAATCTGATTACCGAAAACATCTCAATTGAGTTTCAGGGCCAGAACTATGGTAAGCTGACAGTCATCGCCGATCTCGGTCCTGTGATTGATAAGTTGCAAGGCGAAATCGTGCGCATGGCGCTGATTGGCTTCGGCATCGTCACGATGACACTGATTGCGATTTCGGTTTTGGTCGATAGGCTCGTCACGCGTCGGTTGATCCTTGTGGCCGATGCGGCGGATGAAATGGCCGATGGTAATTTCGATGTTTCACTTCCGGAAGGGCGGGATGAGATTGGTCAGTTGGCTGATCACTTCCACGCGATGCGGCGGCGCATTCAGGATCAAACCGAAACGCTGAATGTGGCATGGAAGCGTGCCGAAACCGCATTGGACGCGCGATCGCGCTTCCTCGCAACGATGAGCCATGAAATCCGTACACCGCTGAACGGCATCATCCCGACAGCCGAACTCCTTGCGGAAACAGAACTGTCTGAAGAACAGAGACAAAAGGTCGATATCATTCTGACATCGGGAAAGGCGATGACTTCAATCGTCGATGATATTCTCGACGTCGCGATGCTCGAGAATGGCAAGCTGGTACTGCAACGACAGGAGTTTTCGCCAGAAGCCATCTGCGCCGAAGTCTTCGATATCCTCCGCTACAGCGCCGAGGTCAAAGGCCTGGAGCTTGTCAAATCCTGTGAAATCTCGCCGGATCTGATGTGTTGGGGCGATGCAAATCGTCTGCGACAGGTGCTCATCAACCTGTTCGGGAACGCCGTGAAGTTCACCAAGCAAGGGAGCATCGCTCTCAAAGCATCGGTCGAAGATGCGGGGCAGGGCCGGGTGAAGCTCTTCTTTGATGTTTCCGACACGGGGATCGGTATTCAAAAAGACGCGCTGGATCGCATCTTCAATAGATTTGAGCAGGTTAACGGAGACATCACCCGCCAATTCGGGGGCAGCGGCTTGGGTTTGTCGATCGTCAAGAGCCTGATGGACGCAATGGGCGGGTCCGTTTCCGTAGAAAGCGAAGTCGGAGCCGGCAGTACGTTCAAGCTGGAACTCGAACTCGAAAAGTCGACAAAGGCCACAAAGGCGGTTCGGAGCAGGTATCCAACACCCAAAGCGGTTGCCGATGACACCGTCGGCGCTGATCGCTCTGCGCTTATCGTCGACGACAACGAGGTCAATCTGACCGTCGCGTCCAAAATGCTGGCCCGTTTTGGCTTTGACGTTGATCTGGCCAATTCCGGCCTCACTGCGCTCTCGAAAGCAGGCAAAAAGAAATACGACCTCATCTTCATGGACATGCACATGCCCGAGATGGACGGCCTCGTCGCCACACTGCGCATCCGGGAAGGCAATGGGCCAAATGCGAAGGCCAAAATCGTCGGGCTCTCCGCAAGCGTTCAAACTGAAGACGTTGAGAAGTGTCATGCGGCAGGGATGAATGACTTCCTGCCCAAACCCCTCCGAGCCGAGCGTCTGCAGGCCTTCCTGGCTGAGTGGGAGGAGGAAAACGCTGCTTGAGATGGGTGCCTTTCGGGCATTGCGCTGAGCGTGCCTGAGCCATCTGACCGCCGCAAAACGTCATTTGCTGTGGGGTAGGGCAGCTGGTCGCCATTCAGATCAATCTGACAGTCAAAAGTTGAACTAAGTTCAACTCACCTGTTTTTAGATGGTTTTTAGGTCCTATGGCCTTCGGAAATTTGACATCTGATCTATGAGGAGGCCATTAATCGGCACCAACTCTGCCATCAGTGAAAGTTGAATTCTAAAGACCAAGAAGTTGAAATACGTTCGATCTGGCTAAAGACTTCTAAAGACTGTCATCTTAGGTGGAAACTGATTTTCTTGAGGCACTCCCAAATCGCGAGGGTACCCCATTTCCGGCCCAATCGAGTATCCGATCCGATTGTCCAAATAGGCCCCCAGACCAGATCCACTGACCACAGTGTCGATGTCTGTCATCGGACCCACCCCACCAGCATAGACCAGTGCCGAGAACGGTCTCTCTCTGAGCATCCGAGCCATGACCTTCATGATCCGGAGCTTGTAGTTGTAAAACCAGAGCAGACCGATGTTCTCAAGGTAATCCCGACCACGACCAGCAAGACGGTTGTAGTTCACGAACTCTTCCTTGATCACACCCATGGCGTAGTCCTGACTCTTTCCCTTCTCCTGGGTCAGATGCTCATAGAGCACAGCCTTTGCCACGAAGTCTCCGTACTGGACAGCCCGGTTCAGACCTTGGAACAGCGCCGTGTCCTTGGTGATGACAAAGTTCTTGAATGCCGTCTGTGCAGCTCCAGGAAGCTTGTCTGCAGCGATCTCGAGGTATTCGCTTAGCTTCCCGTCCCGAATAGCCTGATCCGCCTCAGTGAGGCCTAAACTAAACCTAAATTCAGTTACTGTGAGCGGCATGTCTGAGAAGAACCAACTTGAGTTCAACTTTTCCAACTGGCCAGTCTTTAGGTTTCTACTCTTGGCCAACTTTTTGGAATGCTCAGTCCTGCCATCAGGTCACGTCACTGCCTACTGCGTTCAATCACATCCGGTACGTACAGCGGTCAGTATGTCGTCTCCGGCGTCGCGAAGGTGTTCGTCATTTCGCCGCCGCGTCGGCAAGGATAACGTTACGCGGGCGCCTTCTTTGTAGTTTTCATCTATCAAAATATGTCCGCCGAGACGCTCAGCAGCCTCTTGCGCCAATGACAGGCCGATGCCAGCATCTGGGGTTGTGCTTGTCTCAAAGCCAAGTCTTTCGAAGGGGATGAATGCCGTTTTTGACGCTCCTGCCGGAAAACCGGGGCCGGTGTCAGTAACGACGATGTTGATGCTTTCGTCCCCAGTCTCGCTCGACACACGAACCGAACCGTTGTCGTTTGAGAATTTGATCGCATTTTCGATCAGAGGTCTGACCGCCTGCCTCACAAGGTATTTGTCGGTGTGGATGGTAACATCTGGAGAAACATCAACTGTCACGGCCAACTTCTTAAAAGAGACCTCGTTGACTCGACCTCTGATCACTTTTTCGATTTCGAGCCGCACAACGACATTCTCCAGTTGCAAAGGTGCTGGGGTCTCTGGACGGCGTACAAATTCGAATATGTCATCCAAAACGGTCAACATATCGAGACAGGCTTTCAGGATGTGTGTTGAATATGCGTTGGAGTTTTCACGAAGATTTTTGGCATCGTTTTTGGCGTCGATCTGTATCAGGTCCGCATAGCCATATACGGCCTGAAGCGGCGACCTCATTTCATGGCTCAAGCTGTCAAGCAATCGCATCTTCGCTTCGTTGGACTTTCGGAGCTCCTCTGATGCGGTGACAACAGCCTCTAAGTGTTTGTTCGACGTTCGCACAAAGAACCCGGTGATAAACAACACCACACCAAAAGTGGTCGCTGCTGATGCGGGAGCCAAGAATTTTTCCGCTATGGCTCGAGACACGTCGTATTCTTCAACGACATTGTAATCTAACGCCCACGCCAGCGACCAGAGTGCTATTGGTAGCAAGACCATTGCAATGAACCAAAAAGCCTGTGAGCCCTGACGTAATGCGATGAATGGCATGGCGGCAAACGCGACGAAGATGAAGGACATATGCCCTTCAGGTGGCGTTACGAGGCTCGCAAGAAAAACCGCTGCGCTGGCAGATGATAGCCAAACCAGACTGGCAGAAAGATGCCATTCAATCTTGTGCAGGACGATGCCGAAGAGACAACCAATTGTTGCGATAAGGGCTGCCAGAAGAAGCCAGTCCGCTGCCAGTAGATAGGCGAAAATGACCCAGCCTATCCCAATAGCCGTGACATACCGCACAAGTAAGATAGAGCTTCTGATCGCAAGCCAGTTTTGACTTGCTTTGTCGGGAAGGCCGTTGCTCATCGATTTTCTTCAGTCGGTGCCAAGTGTTCGAAAGCTTTCTGGAAGTTGCTACCTTGCTCTCACAAAGAAGATTTCAGGTTAGACTGGCACCTTTTCTGCCTCTGTACAATTTGTGGCCGCGGGGTGGTGACGTTCCTTGGTTCAATCTGGTTCAAGTGATGGTAGCCGGCGGAGACGCTGGAACCAGATTGCACCTTGCTCAAGAAGCGGCTTACCGACAAGATGGTCGATCTTTCGACATTGCCTGCACGCCTGAATAGTCCTCGAATTGAGTTTAGCTTGCTCACCGTAGTTGGTGCAGGTCTTTGGCCTTATCCGTAGATATCGGAGGCCATGTGTTAATTCATGGCGCGTAGCTTGTGGGCGGTGGATCCTGAAGCGTTTCGAGATACCGGACGATTGCCAGAAGCCCGGCAGGAGCTTTCTGCCTGACGCCATTGCCTGTGTCGAAACTCACCAGATTGCCTTCAAGGAACTCGTCATAGATCGGCATCTCAGAGCCCGGCAGGAACCGCTTGGTGTAGCCGTCGACAATCGCCATGACCTCCAGCATTGGCCAAACCCCGTCACGTCGTGCGGCAATCCGGGTCAGATCGGGAGGCGCGGTCTCGAGCCCGGAGACTAGCGGCCCATCCCCTTTGCCGCTGGTTCCATGACAGGCGGCGCATTTGTCTCTGTACACGGATCGTCCGCTGTTTGGGGACGTTGGAGCGCAGGCAGTAAGAGCCAGTACGGCGACAATGGGAATGATGGTCAGGCGGATCATTGGCTCCTCCGGAGATACCTGCACCCCTGAGTTCAAGCACAGTGGCGATGGAACCATTGTGCAACCCAGCAGTGAACCAAGCAAGATACCTGTGGGTCCAGTTGATCGTCACGTCAGGCGCGTTGGAGCGTGCGAAGCTCACTGAGAGTCTCTCTGAGGGCCTATTTGGGCTGTGGGCTGTCCGTTACGCGCGAAAAGGGCTCGATGGCCCTCAGTGGCGCTCTGAGCGTCTCTCAGGGGTATCCGGGGCGGTGTGTCGTATAACTGAGGCGGGCTTGCTTCATCTTTCCTATTGGGGGTCAAACTGTGCCAACCGTTACAAGTTGTGTCACCATCTTGCTTCTTATCTTTCTAGATGTAACGTAAGTACAATCCTTATATATTATAGTAACTTAGATTAAGGTCCGAGGAGAAAGGCGTTAGCCTTTCGACGAAGAGACCTTAATCTAGGTTACGGCAAGATAGGATCTATAGATCTAAGATCCTTATAAAGATCCTAAGGGTTTTCCTTACATTCCAATTGAAGTTCTAGAGAGTCCTCAGTTCATCGCTTTGAGGCTCTATAAAGGACATCTGTTCATCGCTGCGTTTCCCGGTTGACGCGGTCGTTCCCAGATGGAAAGCTTTCTCTTTGGCTCGGTTCTATAAAAGGTAAATAAAATCAAGTTGGTGTTGGACGTTGTTCATTCTTCGCTCATTTGCTGCTTCAATCACCGTAAAGACTGCCAATCTTCGTGCATAGTGGTCGACGGGCGCATGTGATGCGGCCGGGCCCACCTGTGCACTGAACTATTGATCACTGGTTCAAACGGCGTATCAAGAATCTTGGTGACCTGCATGATGAACGCGCCAGAATCCGGCTCCAAATCATCACCGTAGACCTCGTCGATGCGGGCAGCGGAAAGGGTAGGTATCGTAACAACCGTAGCTAATCAGCCGGAGCAAACGGCGAGTTCGGCACTGCCTCCGGCGATGGAAAAAGCGTCAACTTGAGGCAAATCCACAACGTCCCTGCTGTATCGGATTTTGAAGCTCAGATCGCGAGACAAATGCTTGGACAGGCTCATCATTTTTGCCTTCTTTTCCTCGTCAATTTTCTCTCGTGCCGAATAATCTGCTGTGCACAGTGTTCCGAGCACCAAACCGTTATCTGACACGATAGGAAAGGCGGCCCAAAAGACCCAGTGCGGGGCAGATGCAACGAGCGGATTGTTCTTCAGGTCGGGGTGCAGACGAAGATCCGTCACGATCATCGGTTCCGTGGAGTTAATCGCGTATTGGCAGAGCGTTTGGTGCCTCGGCAACTCGTCCACATTGAACGCACCATCGAAGTCCCGCGCGAGAAAAAACTGGCGCTCGTCGTCAAAGAGGCCGATGTAGGCGATCGGGCAGCCCGTCACCAACTTGGCCATGTGGATGAATGTATTGTATTTGTCGTCGTGAAGTTTCCCCATCACCCCCGTTCGGTGGACCGCAGCGAGGCGGTTCGCCTCGTCAATCGGCACAGGCGCGGGACGGTAATCAGTCTTTGGTTGGTCAAGTTCTATTGTGCAAGCCATTTGAACGCACTGTGCCCCCGGGAAATTGAGAGATCTATCGGTGGATATGGAAGTTACCAAAGAACTCGATTCGACTACTTTTTGTAACGTCCACGTTCAAAGTATTTTTAGCGATCTCTAAAGAATGGTTGACGGTAACGTAGGGTGGGGCAGGCCAGCGCCATGTGCATGCATTTTAGGCAATTTGAGCGTATTTGCCGGATTTTCGTTCGTACTCTCGGCGCGTACGGGGCGATCAGCCAAATGAGCGCGCTTACATTCTCGGACTAGCCGTCTCTAGGTTGTGCCGACGGCAAACAATCCGGCTCCTCACGTTTGCGTGATGGCACCGTGAGCGCGTGAGGTTCATCCTGAACCCGCGAAATCTGTTGGGTTCGAAAACGTCAAAGAACACCACATAATTCGGCAAGTGCAGCTATCCGTGGGCTTCATTACATTGCTCTCGCCCTGCATGACACGGGTCTTCAATCCCAGGAGGCCCAACATGCGCTGTCACTCAAAAACGCACCCCGAAACGAGCCGCCAATCGGCTGTAAACTCCCTGACCCAAGATCGGTTCGCTGATCTGGTTCAAAACGAACGCCATCGGCTCACGGAGTTGCGAGAGAAATCGGCTCCCACCGAACCGAAGCGGCAGATGTCGATCCGGATGCAGGAAGAAAAGTACTTGGAGTTTCGGGCGCTCTGCCGGGCTATGCGGAGAACCAATGGCGAGATGCTGTCCGAGTTGATCGACATGTTTCTGGCAAACACAGGCATCTAATCGTTGCGGGCAAAACGTCGTTCGATCGTGAAAAAATTTTTCTGGGTGGTTCCTTACATTACTTTTGATCGCGATTGGTGGGACCTGTCCGAGCAAGACGCTTGGGTCAGTTGTCACAATCGAGAGGACACTTATGAAACGACACGTTGATCAGCAAACGTCTAGCGTCACGATCTCTGCGGTGCGCGGTGATGACACCGACACAGCGATCTTTCGGCTCGAACTGCCGCTGACCCGAGAACTGAAAACGTTTCTTCGCCCACATCATCTCAGGATGTGTGAGCGGTTTTATCGTTTCAAGTTGGACGGGCAGAGCCATGTTCAAGCTCATTTAGGGTGGACACGAGGGGACGATGTCAAAGCCTGCATCGCTCAGGTTGCCCGGACGATCCGGTTCATGGACGTAACCGGCTTGGCTCCGACCTGTGAAGAGATCTACGGCTACAAAACGTTCTCGCCGCAACAACGACTGCCGGGACAAGACCATGCAACCAGGTGGCGGGACCCTTCTACAAACGCCATCGTTATGCTGGATGAACCCTATGGCTACGTCGATACCTTATTCGAGGACCGGCGCAGTTGGGCTGCACGCCACGGACTCGCCGTTCGCCGTTTGGGTTATAGGGGAACCTATCGGCCTGGCTGCGGCATCGTTTGCGATCTGGTTTATCGAGTTGAGGAAAGAGAATTCGCTCAGAACGTTACAAATTGGGTTGAAAAGCTTGATTCCCTTCCGGAAATCCAAGACTCTGCCGAGGCCAATCTTGATGTCTAACCGCGTTTTGATCCCCGCTGATGAGGGGAGCCGCTATCGGATTCCAAAGGAGGGTACGTGATGGGAAGACCGGCCCTTCCGAACCAGCAATACGTGATCGATCTCGCCAAGAAGCTCAGGGATGAAGGTTTCAATCCCAGCAGCATCGTGGCCGAGCCGGGTGGAAAAGTCTCCTTTGCATTCGGCGCTGCTGAGGCGAAAGAAGAAGAGCCGTCCAACGTGAAGATCTTCGAAGACTGGAAGGCAAGCCGTGGCACTTCCTAAAGGTGTTCACCGCGTTCGGCGCAAATTGGCATCGGGGATCAGCCGATACCATTTCTACGCCTGGCGCGGTGGGCCCAAGTTCTGGGAAGACACCATTCGCGAACCGAAAGACCCGGATTTTCATGTGGCCTTTGCGGACGCGGTGAAACGACCGCCGCCGAAAAAGTTGATGGTGCCTGCATTGGTCGACATGTTTCTCGACAGCGCAGCCCGTGCAAAAGCGCCACGATCCTTCGCGGATCAAAAGAAGTGGCTTCTAAGATTTGCCGAGTACTTCAAGACCGCACCTGCAGTGATCTTCGAAGTGCGTGGATCCCGTGGTGAACTGAACACATGGCGAGCGCAGTGGAAGCATTCGCCCAAGCAGCACGACATGGCCGGAACACATGCCGTCCGGCTGCTCAATTGGGCGGTCGAGGAAGGGCATCTTTCGGAACACCACTGCCACCGATTGCCAAAGCTTTATGATGTGGACCGATCCGAAGTTGTCTGGACGTCAAAGGACCGCGAAGCGATCAATGCTCTGGCTCCGGACTGGGTTCAACGCATTCTCTGTGTTGCCTGTGAAACCGGACTACGCCCCGGCGACCTGATCAAGCTGACAAAAGGGTCTGTCGAAGACACGCCCCTTGGTCGTCGCTTACGTGTCAGAACCAACAAAAGGGGCAGGGTGGCGCATATCCCGATCACCCAAGCCTTGGCGGATGTCATTGATGCAACGCCCGAAGATCAGTTGCTGATCCTGACCAATGCCAGTGGAGGGCAGCTGACCGAACATCGTGCGTCAGAAGGGTTGCGTCAATGGCGGGACAAGGCGGGATTAAGCTCAGACCTGCGACTGCAGGACTGCCGCGGTACCGCTGCGACGCGACTCCTGAACGCCGGCCTAAGCCTGTCCCAGATCGCCAGCCACATGGGCTGGTCACTTCGCCACGCCTCAAATGTGATCGAGCATTACGCCCGGGTATCTGCAGATGAAAGCGATGCTGTTCTGATCAAGCTGGCAGAGGCAAAACGGGGTGGAGCGTGAACAAAACTGTAAACGCTTCTGTAAACGGTGCCCCCTGAGGGGTGACTGTTTTTCGCTAAGTCATTGAAAAGTAATGGAGGCGAGTACCGGATTTGCCTGAATGGTTTGGCGGAGACTCTAACCTATTGAAAAAAGTAAAAAAAATTTGATGCGCGGGTAGAGGTGATAATGTCGGCTGTAATGTCACATGTATAGGTAATCAGGAAGAGCGGCCGAGATGCCAGATTGTTATTCGGCCGCAAAGGCTTTGTGATTCATTTCACACTTCGCGAGGATCGCTTCCACCGCACTCGCGACAGCTTGCGCGAGCCTGCATGGCACCGCATTTCCGATCTGCTTATAGATCGAACTCTTGGAGCCTTGGAAATCGTAGCTATCCGGGAAAGTCTGGATGGCGGCACACTCCCTTATCGTAAGGCGACGCAGCCTTTCAGGGGCCGTTCCTTGACGCACTAGCCCCCCTCCCATCAGTTCGCGATGGTACGATTCAACGTAGCTACTGGCACTCTCGAAAATTTCGCTTTCGTCAACTATGGGAGTCTTGTTTCCGCCCATAGATGCCGGAAGAGTAGGAGAAGCTCCATTTATTGGGATCGGCCGTCCAGCACCATTGAACAGCATTCCAGCATAGGGAGACTTCCTTAGAATTGGTGATTTTGCATAGGCGATCTTTGCCGTGCAGGTTTTCGGATTCTGGGTGGTTCCAGCCGGTCCAAAGGACTGGATTAGTTCCTTCAAACTGACATACGGAGCTTCGTGCAACTGGAGGTTAGTCTGGACTTCAGAGTCTAGTGTTTCGGGTTGTCCCGAAAGTAAGTCGTTCCGCACCCCTATGAGAAACATCCGCTCCCGTGCTTGCGGAACCCCGTATTCAGTTGCGGTTAGAACCTGCATAGTTGTTTGATAGCCAGCACGGGACGCATGCTGTCGGAGGCGACTGCGAACTGCTTGCCATCGATCAGAAACGCCCAATGCTTTGACATTTTCCATAACAAATGCTTTGGGAGTGACGTCACGAACTATATTCATAAAATCGAATACTAGTTGTGACCTCTCATCGGTTGGGTCCATCTTACCAGCAACTGAAAAACCTTGGCATGGGGGGCCGCCGAACACCACGTCGACGTCTTTGTCGCGAAGATAGCTGAGGTCTAGCTGCTTCACGCTGGAAGGGCGGATATTTTCATTTCCGATGTGGCCGATTGCAACGCGATTCCGGTTCAAAGTCGCGCATGCTGTCGCGTCCAATTCGGATACACTCAGCGTGCGGAAGCCCGCCTGCGCGAACCCTACGTCCATTCCGCCAGCGCCTGAAAAGAGCGAAACCGCACTGCGCATCGGACCTCCTGAGAATATTGTTCTGGTTGGCTTGTTGTTTGGGGCTTTCGCCGCGAAAATGCAAGGAAATTGCATGATTCTAGGATTGCTAGTGGTCTCGTCGGCGTACATTTTTGCCATCTCATCCCTGCTGCTGCCCGTTCACGGACGTGCAGGTTTGGCCTTCTTTGAAAGAGCATCGGAGAAGCTAATTGTGGCCTCAGAAGGAGAAGACCTCTCTCTTTGGGTTTCTGCTCAGCTCGAAATCTGGAGGAATGAGCAGAGGCCTAGTCAGCGTTTTGCTGATGTAGTCCAATCGATTCTGTACGATGCCGACGCAAACCCACGATCCTACACTGTCCAGCTGAATCCCGGCGAAGTGGGTACCGCACGATGTGACGCATGCGAGGTACTCGCGCGGAACTATTTTCGATGTGTGGCGGCCATAATGGATGAGGACGGACTGCAAGTTGATCAGGCTCGTGGGATCGTCTCGCAGAGCGGCGTGATCATCCCACATTTCCCAAGTAAGGCGCTGATTTCGCTGTCCTGACCATTATATTTCCTATATAAAACATGGTGTTGAAGGCTGCGAGGGGCGCGTTTTATGGATCACCCAGAGGGTGCGGGCTTGCAA
>JAUHVK010000022.1 GCA_030425145.1 Alphaproteobacteria bacterium
TGAAAAGCTTATTTTGGGGAGTGTGACTTGCACCAAACGAAATCGGTTCATGTCGGGTGGGAGCAAAAAAAAGTGCCTGCAAAACGCAGGCACTGAGTGATCGTTGTAGGTAGCACGACTTTGAGAGTCAGAAAAAATCGAGCCAATGTTTTGATGGGTAACCTACGGGGCTTTGTTTCGCCGATGATCCCCTTTGGCGCTACGTATCTATTGTTTAAATTGAGCGCGAACGTTTCCGGGATTTCGAGTAATGTTTTGTTTTCGCTAACTGGTTGATTTGTTCCGAATAAGAGAATGTATTTGGGAATACGATGGCTCCCAATTTCATAAGTTTGTGCGGATCATATTATTGGAAATATCTGCGCACCGACGCCGAGAGGTCGGGATCACAGCATCATCGTGTATTGGAGGAAATCTCCGCCTAGCGCCCGCGTCAGCAAGGCGGGTGCCACGTCGAATTCATTCGAGATTGCCAAGAAAATGGCGGAGAGACAGGGATTCGAACCCTGGGTGGACTTGCGCCCACAACGGTTTTCGAGACCGCCCCGTTCGACCACTCCGGCACCTCTCCGCGGGGGTCTGGAGGGGCGTTTAGCTTTTGCTTCAGACGGGCGCAACCTCTATTTCGCGTGAAATGCATGTGACAGTGTTCACAGCATTGGGTTGGAAATGCGTGTTGCGCATCATAGGTAAGAAATGAGCAGGCAAGGAGGGGCGGAATGATCGGCTCGATGTTGAAATCGGTAGCAACCGGAGCTGCGGTGATCGCCTGGTCTTTGCCGGTTTGGGCCACCCCGACGAACGACCTTCTTGATGCCCTTGGCGTGCCGCAGATCGTTGAGGTCATGCGCGAAGAGGGTATCGAATACGGTGACACGCTGGCGGCTGACATGATTCCCAGCGGTGGATCGGCGGGCTGGGGCGCCACGATCGGGCGCATCTATGATCAAGCCCGGATGCTGGCCACTGTGCAGGAGGTGTTTGCCGCCGAGTTTGGCGATGCCGAAACAGAAGGACTGCTGGAGTTCTTCACGTCGGAAACTGGAAAGCAGATTGTCAGCCTCGAACTCAGCGCGCGAAACGCAATGCGCGACGACGAGATCGAGGATGCGGCTCGCGCCGCGTTCGACGATCTGGACGGTACAAATTCCGAACCGCTCGCGGCAATCGCGGAATTTGTGGCAACCAACGATCTGGTTGAGGCCAACCTCGTCGGTGCCTTGAATGCCAACTACATGTTCTATCTTGGCCTTGTAGATGGCGGTGCACTTCAGATGAGTGAGGCGGAAATCCTGACCGAAGTCTGGTCCTCCGAAGAGGAAACCCGCGCCGACACCCGCGAATGGGTCTATGCTTTCCTACTCATGGCCTATCGCCCGCTCGAAGACGGGGTGGTCGAGGAATATACCGAGCTGTCCCGCACCGAACCGGGGCGTGCCTTGAATCGCGCGCTCTTTGCAGGGTTCAACAAGATGTATGATGACATCTCTTATGCGCTTGGAATGGCTGTGGCGCGGGAAATGCAAGTACAGGAACTCTAAACGCGAAACGCGTTGACAAATGCGGCACGGGAATCCATAAGCCGCGCACGCGAAAGTCGGGGCTTCGGTCCCGCCTTTTGTTTTTTGGTGATAACGATGTCCCTAGCGGGGCACGCTGTTCGAGGCGGGGAGCACCCCACAAACACCGCAAAGCGGGGCCATAGGACGCGGGTGACAAAGGAAGAACACGATGTTCGCGGTCATGAAAACCGGCGGCAAGCAGTACAAAGTCCAGTCGGGCGACGTTCTGCGTGTCGAGAAACTGGCAGCCGATGCAGGCGAAAAAGTCCAGTTCAATGAAATTCTGATGCTCGGGGGCGACAAGGTTGTCGTCGGTGCGCCTCTGGTCAACGGCGCTGCCGTTCAGGCAGAGGTTGTGGACCAGGTGAAGGCCGACAAGGTCATCAACTTCGTCAAGCGCCGCCGTAAGCACAGCTCCAAGCGGACCCGTGGCCACCGTCAGAAACTGACGCTGGTACGCGTTCTCGACATCCTCGCCTCTGGCGCGGACAAGTCGGGCGTCAAAGCTGCTGTGGGTGCTGGTTCCGTTGCAGGCGTGGCTGTTGCCGCTGCCGCACCGAAGAAAGCCGCTGCACCCAAGGCGGAAAAAGCAGCAGCGCCGAAAGCCGCTGCTGGCGCAGACGATCTCAAGCAACTGTCCGGCGTTGGCCCGGCGCTTGAGAAAAAACTGCACGAAGCTGGTGTGACCAGCTTTGCCCAGATCGCAGCATGGACAGATGCGGAAGTTGAAGAGTTCGGCGAAAAGCTGTCCTTCAAAGGCCGGATCGAGCGTGAAGGCTGGATCGAACAAGCCAAAGAACTGGCATCGAAGTAAGGAGACCTGACCAATGGCACATAAAAAAGCAGGCGGTTCATCCCGCAACGGTCGCGACTCTGCCGGACGCCGCCTTGGCGTCAAACTCTACGGTGGCCAGTCCGCGATCCCCGGAAACATCATCGTGCGTCAGCGCGGTACGAAGTTCTGGCCGGGCGAAGGCGTTGGCATGGGCAAAGATCACACGATCTTCGCAACCGTTGACGGCAACGTAACGTTCCACAAAGGCCTCAAGGGCCGCACCTTTATTTCGGTCCTGCCAATGGCGGAGGCCGCTGAGTAAGCCGACCTTAAGGTTTTTGGAAAAACTTGGGGGATCGGCAAAACTGCCGGTCCCCTAATCCTTTTTGGGACGGGGGGTTGCCCAAAGTCTGCGATGAGGAGAAAGCAGATGAACGTGGAGACCATCACCAATGTCGAGCAACCTGTCGTTCAGGCGGAACGGTTTCGTTTGCGCCCCTTGCAGACGTCCGATGCTGGCCTGATTGAGCACTATGCGAGCGACAAACGCGTTGCTACGATGACCACCACCATTCCGCACCCGCTACCACCGGGCGCTGCCAAGGCCTTCGTTGAGCGCAGCCTGTTGCCGGCACGCGACGAAGATGTCTGGGCGATTGACGGAACGGATGCCGGCGGCTCCGAAGTGATGGGTCTGATCTCGCTCCAGCGAATGGATCGCAACCAGTCCGAAGTTGCATATTGGGTCGCGCCACCTTTCTGGAACACCGGTCTTGCATCCGAAGCGGTTGAAGGGCTCGTTACAGCCAATCCGCTCGGCAACAAGACAATGTTTGCAAGCGTCTTTCAGGACAACCCGGCTTCGGCCCGTGTACTGACGCATTGCGGATTTGAATATATCGGCGACGCGGAGTCCTTTTCCGTCGCCAGAAACACAACGGTCAAAACTTGGACCTACCTCAAACGTATGGGCTGACGCGTGGTGCCAAACCGGATAGACCGCGCACAGGCTCGATCAAAGGCTAACACATGAAGTTCCTCGACCTCTGCAAAGTCTATGTCCGCTCTGGCGCGGGCGGAAACGGATGCGTCAGTTTCAGACGTGAAAAATTCATCGAATTCGGTGGCCCCGATGGCGGTGATGGCGGCGGCGGCGGTGACGTCTGGGCCGAAGCGGTCGACGGGCTGAATACGCTGATCGATTTCCGCTACCAGCAGCATTTCTTCGCCGACAATGGTCGTCCTGGTGCAGGGCGTCAGCGCACCGGCGCGGATGGTGCTGACATCGTTCTGAGGGTGCCAGTCGGCACCGAGATCCTCGACGAAGACGAAGAAACGGTGATCGCCGACATGACCGAACTTGGCCAGCGCGTGCTGCTTGCCAAGGGTGGCAATGGCGGCTGGGGCAACCTGCACTTCAAAACCTCGACCAACCAGGCACCACGCCGCGCCAATCCGGGGCAGGAGGGCGTAGAGCGCACACTCTGGCTGCGGCTCAAGCTGATCGCCGATGTTGGCCTGCTTGGCCTGCCCAACGCGGGCAAGTCGACCTTCCTTGCGGCGACGTCAAACGCGCGACCCAAAGTGGCGGATTATCCCTTTACCACACTGCATCCCAACCTCGGCGTGGTCGAGGTAGATGGCGCTGAATACGTCGTCGCAGACATTCCGGGTCTCATCGAAGGCGCACATGAGGGCAGGGGGCTGGGCGACCTGTTTCTTGGCCATGTCGAACGCTGCGCCGCGCTGTTGCATCTGATCGACGGCACCTCCGGCACATTGCTCGAAGATTACCAGACGATCATCGATGAGATCGAAGCCTATGGCGCTGGTCTGGCCGACAAGCCGCGTGTGACAGTGCTCAACAAGATCGACGCATTGGACGCAGAGGAACGCGCGTTTCTCAAGGAAGAACTGGAGCGCGTGGCTGGCCACGAGGTGATGCTCATGTCGGGGGTCTCCAAGGAAGGTCTGACCGATGTGCTCCGCGCGCTGCGCAAACACGTCAAGATCACCCGCAAGCGCGAAGAGGCCACCGAGGAGACGCAACCGTGGCAACCCTAGGCGATGCGCGCCGGTTGGTGGTGAAGATCGGATCGGCGCTGCTTGTCGACAAATCCAACGGCACGCTGCGCCGAGACTGGCTATTGTCACTGGCCGAGGATGTGGCCCGCATCAAGGCGCGCGGCACTGATGTGATCCTCGTTTCCTCCGGCTCCATCGCTTTGGGTCGCGGCGTTCTGGGTCTGCCGCCGACGGTTCTGCCGCTGGAACAATCCCAGGCTGCCGCCGCCGTTGGTCAGATTCGTCTTGCCCGCGCCTATGAAGAAGCGCTTGATCCCCACGGGCTGACCACCGCACAGGTTCTGGTCACTCTTGAGGACAGCGCCGATCGTCGCCGCTATCTCAACAGCCGCGCCACGCTTGAAACCCTGATCGGTTTTGGTGTCATTCCCATCGTCAACGAAAACGACACCGTCGCAACTGATGAAATCCGTTATGGCGACAATGACCGTCTGGCCGCACAGGTCGCGGCCACAGTGGGGGCGGATCAACTGGTGCTGCTGTCCGATGTCGACGGCTTCTACAGCGCCAACCCACATATCGACCCGACCGCCGAATTTTTCCCGGTGATCGACGACATCACCCCCGAAATCGAAGCCATGGCAGGCGACGCCGGGTCCGGCCTGTCAAAAGGCGGAATGAAGACCAAGCTGATGGCCGCCAAAACCGCAACCGCCTCTGGCTGCGCGATGGCGATCACCGAAGGCTCGCGCCTTCACCCGCTCAAAGTACTGGAAGACGGCGCCCGTGCCACCTGGTTCACACCGCAGCTCGATCCGCACGCGGCCCGCAAACGCTGGATTCTGGCGATGAAACCGCAGGGCGCGCTGACCGTCGACGATGGCGCAGCACGCGCTCTTCAACGTGGTACGTCACTGCTGCCGCCGGGCATCGTGGCTGTCGCGGGCAGGTTCGGCCGGGGTGATCCGGTGACGATCAAAGACGCCACTGGGCGCGAACTGGGCATGGGCCTCAGCCGTTATACCGCATCCGAAGCGGCTGCGATCAAGGGGCACAACTCTGCCGAGATCGAGGAAATTCTGGGCTATCCAGGTCGTGCCGTGGTAATACACCGCGACGATATGGCGATCTGATCCGCTTCTTCTCTTTTCAAATACGCACTTCCGACTTCCGAAAAGGCGCTACCGATGAAAGACCTCACAGACATCCCCGCTCTCATGCACGACATCGGTGCCCGCGCCAAGGCCGCAGCTCGGGAGCTGGCTTTTGCTTCGGCTGAACGCAAACACGCAGCGCTCATCGGTGCGGCAGAGGCGGTCTGGAAGAACCGGGCAGAGATCATCGAAGCCAATGCGAAAGACCTCGATTATGGCCGGGAGAAGGGCCTCAGCGGTGCAATGATGGACCGGCTGCTCCTCAACGAAGATCGCATTCGCGGCATCGTCGATGGACTGCGCGCGGTGGCGGAACAGACCGATCCCGTGGGCGCCGTGATGACCGAATGGGACCGACCCTCGGGGCTGCATATCAAGCGCGTGCGCACACCGCTCGGTGTAGTGGGAGTGATCTACGAATCCCGCCCCAACGTGACGGCCGATGCCGGCGCGCTGTGCCTCAAAGCCGGAAACGCAGTGATCCTGCGCGGCGGGTCGGAGAGCTTTCATTCTTCCTCCGCGATCCATGCTTGTCTGGTGGACGGTGTGATCAAGGCCGGTCTGCCGGAAGACGCGATCCAGCTTGTTCCCACACGCGACCGCGCGGCGGTGAGCGAAATGCTGACGATGACCGATTTCATTGATGTGATCGTGCCCCGTGGCGGCAAGGGGCTTGTCGGTCTGGTTCAGCGCGAAGCGCGTGTGCCGGTCTTTGCTCATCTCGAAGGCATCGTGCACATCTATGTCGACAAGGACGCGGACCCCGTCAAAGCGCTGAATGTGATCCTGAACGCCAAGACCCGACGCACTGGAATTTGTGGCGCGGCGGAATGCCTGCTGATCCACAAGGATGTGGTCGACACGATCGGGCAGGGCGTCATCAAGGCGCTGCTGAACGCGGGTGTCGAAGTGCGTGCGGACGAAACGCTGCGCGCGATCGAAGGCACCGTGGCCGCCACGGACAACGATTGGGGCTGTGAATATCTCGACAGCATCATCGCCGCGAAAGTAGTCGATGATCTCGATGCGGCCATCGATCATATCAACACCTACAGTTCCAACCACACCGACTGTATCCTGACCGAAGACGATGCCGCGGCGGACAAGTTCTTCGAGCGGATCGACAGCGCTATCCTGATGCGCAACGCCTCGACCCAGTTCGCTGACGGCGGGGAATTCGGGATGGGTGCGGAAATCGGTATCGCCACAGGCAAAATGCATGCGCGCGGCCCGGTTGGGGCGGAACAGTTGACCAGCTTCAAATACATCGTTGTGGGCGACGGCACGACGCGGGCCTGAGGGGTTGCCGTTGCGCAGTCAGGCTGCTAACTGACATGAGCTAATCCGATACTTTTACTCGGAAAATTCGTGAGGCAGCAGTGACCGGCACCCATCCCCGGCTCGAAATCCGCAATATCGTGCGCGACTATGACGGCAAGCGCGTGGTGGATGACGTGTCCCTGGCGATCCAGCCGGGCCACGTGACCTGCCTGCTCGGGCCATCCGGATGCGGGAAATCCACGACGCTGCGGATCATCGCAGGTGTTGACATGCAGACCAGCGGGACGATCCATGTGGATGGAAACCTGATCTGCGACACGGTCTATCGTGTCCCGCCCGAAAGGCGCTCCATTGGTCTGATTTTTCAGGATTTTGCCCTGTTTCCGCACCTTACGGTTGGCGACAATGTGGGCTTCGGTCTGAGCGGATCGCGCAAGGACAAACTGCCCCGTGTGGGCGAATTGCTCGAACGGGTGGGGCTGTCGCATTACATCAACGAATATCCACACCAGCTTTCGGGTGGTGAACAGCAGCGCGTGGCGCTGGCTCGTGCGCTCGCGCCACGCCCGTCGATCATGCTGATGGATGAACCGTTCTCGGGCCTCGACAACCGCCTTCGCGACGGCATCCGCGACGAAACGCTGGCGCTGCTGAAGGATGAGGGCACCTCGGTTCTTCTGGTCACACACGAGCCGGAAGAGGCGATGCGTATGGCCGACGAGATCGCGTTGATGCGTGATGGCAAGATCGTGCAGCGCGGTGCGCCCTACAACATCTACAACGCACCGGCAGACAAGGCCGCGGTCGCGTTCTTTTCGGACATTAACCTGCTGACCGGCACCGTGCGCGGTGCTTTGACCGACACCCCCTTCGGCCAGTTTCTTGCACCCGGTGTTCCGGATGGCGGGCAGGTCGAAATCGTGTTCCGTCCGCAGCATGTGGGGATCGACTTTGACCGTCAGGGACGAGGGCCGAACCCGACACCACTGGCGGGCACACCGGCGCGCGGCGTTGTCGAGCGGGCCCGGTTCATGGGGTCGGAAAGCCTTGTCGAATTCCGCATGGACTACAATCAGAGCATAATCCGCGCGACTGTACCCAACGTGTTCCTGCCGAAACCCGGAACGGTCATGTGGTTGACGGTTCGGCGCGACCGCTGCTTTGTGTTCCGCAAGGATAGCGGTTCGGTGATCAGGACCTAGTCCTCGCCGTCAGACGGCACGCTTAATGTAATCTCTCGACTGTCGGCCAGCGCACGGATTGCGGCGACAACGGCGCTCATCGCGGCCTCGGCGTCTTTGGGTTTCACCTCTCCCATATCTTCTGCGGTTTCACGAAGACCATCGGCCATTCTTTTGGAAATATTTGATAAAATGAAATCCACGCTCTGCCTGTCGACTTCGGCAATCGCTCCTGCGATGACCTTGGCAAGTGTGTCCTGATCCACATCGCGGGAGATCTTGGGCACGTCGGTCGCGCTCATCCGGTCGGGGATATGTGCGAAGGTGAAGATCGATTTGCGCACCTCTTCGGCAAAGCCTTTGTCCTTTTCATCAAGTGCGGTCAGCAAGTCCTCGCGCGTTGCGGCGCGGGAGAAATTCAGAATGGCACCAACCCGTTCGGACGGCTGACCACGAAAAGCCTTTGGCGGTTCGGAATCCAGCTGCGCCGCAAGGCTGAGTCCGATCCGTTCGACCGCATCGGGGGTAACCGCATCTGTCATCGACATTGCATAGGTGATCCGTCGGGCCACGTCGCCGGGAAGGGTGCTGAGCAGTTCGGCCGCTTTGGAGACGTCCAGCTTGGACGCCATCACGGCGGCCACCTGTGTTGATTCCGTTGTTATGAACTCCTTCAGACGCGAGATCGGCAAGGACGCAAGGCGGCTCCACGGATCACCGATATTTTGAACGCCCGCTTCTTTCCTCAGACGTGCCGCTGTCTGTGCACTGATTTTTCCGTCCAAAGCATTTAGGGCACTTGCGACATCGCCGGGGAAGGACAGGCCGATTGAGTCGAGTTCCTCAGCAAATTCTGCGATGACCGAATGCATGGTGGCCCGGTCGATATAGCGCATCTGACCCAGCAATTGGGTTAACTCGATTTGTAAGTCCTCGGGCAATGCCGTCAGAGGGACGTTTGCGCCTTCTTTCAGAATGAACTGCACAACGATTGCGGCCTTCGCGCGCCGCGGCAGTTGCGCCACCGCCGGCACCGGAGTATCGGCAGGCGCGCGCGCAAGCGTGGTCAATTGGGTCATGCACCTTATTCCTTCCTGTCGCAGAAGGACTAAGCGGGTAGGGTTAAGAAAGCGTTAGTAGCTGTAGCCTGCGCCGGATTGGATTGCCATTCGAAGTGAAACGTCGGCCCAGGTCGAACGTCCGCCTCGCTGACGGATTTCACTCAGCTGCACACGCGCAAGGTCAATATTGCCGGCCTCGACATGCCACTGACCCATATAGGACCGCGCGAGAAGGTTGTCGGCATTGGCCTCGAGCGCGCGACCGTACCATTCAAGCGCCTCATCCGTACGGCCCGCCTTGCGCGCCGTGAACCCGCGATAGGTCAGAACGCCGTCGCTGTCCTGATCGAGCATCGCATCCAAAACGCGTTCGGCATCAGTGATGCGCCCGGCATAGGCCAGTTCGCGCACCGCGTTCATGCGGTCTGTGTCGTTCAGGCTGCTGTCCGTGGGCTCGACGCAGGACTTGCTGTCGGCGTCCCAAACCATTCCATTGCTGCAGGTGGTTGTGGTTTCAGTCGGTGTCGGTGGCGTATCGCTTTCCGTGCCGGCGGCGAAAATCAGCCCAGGTGCCGAGGCCAAAGCAACTGCCAAAATCATTCTGTGCATCATCATTACTTATAGGCCAAATAAAAAAGACGGCCATTGTGGCCGTCCTCAAAACGTCGTGATGGGCGTTAAAATCAACCGCTCACAACTTTGCATGTGTTTGTTTCGGCGTCATAAACCGTGCCCGCTGCACAGGTCATCGACGCTTCTTCATGCCCCGAGCAGGCGGCAAAACCGGATGTCGCGGTTGCGAGGGTGAGGGCAAAGGTGGTCAGAAGTGTCTTGATGGTCATCAGTCATTCTCCTGTTTTGGACACGTAGAGGGTAGCACGGCTTGGGGATTTGGCAAAATATTCCCTGCTCAGCCTGTCGGTCGTTGATAGCTGCTGACCATTTCGTAATCTTTACGCGGGCCGGAGACCCTCCAAGTACTGGTCCAAACCGGCCATTCATCGAACATGTAGCGCACCTGATAGGTGTCCGGGTCACACCAGTGTTGGGCTTCCGGCGTGGTTGCATCGAAGCTGTGGAAAAAGCGTCCGTCCTCGAACTCGACACTCACCAACCCGTCGACCTCGCACCACCGATAGCGGCGTTCTGCGGTGAAGGGCGCGTGGCCGGGAAGGGTCAGCTTCCCCGTCTCGAAATAGGACAATCCATAGTCTGCGAGCGTGAACACGGCTGTTCCATCGAACTGGCCAGTCGAACCGGCGCGATGGTCGATGATGCGCCGTGAGAGAGACCATTCTCCTGAGAAACCGGCGAGTGCTGGCGCGATTTTGACGGTCACGCGCACAACTCATGCAGATCAGTCAGGGCAAAGCGTCTCATTCCGGTTGGCCTCTCTTGTCGTGCTCCGGTCCGCAGTCTAGGACTGCGCCAAATTTCCGCAAGCCAGCCGATGAAAGGATCGCGCACATGATCCCCCGTTATTCCCGTCCCGAAATGGTGTCGATCTGGGAACCCGCCACAAAGTTCCGCATCTGGTACGAGATCGAGGCCCATGCCTGCGACGCGATGGCCGATCTGGGTGTGATCCCGCGCGAAAACGCCGATGCGGTCTGGAAGGCCAAGGATGTCGAGTTCGACGTTGCCCGGATTGACGAGATCGAAGCGGTGACGAAGCACGACGTAATCGCGTTCCTGACACACCTGGCTGAGCATGTGGGGTCGGAAGAGGCTCGCTTTGTGCATCAGGGCATGACGTCCTCGGACGTTCTGGACACCTGCTTCAACGTGCAGCTTGTCCGCGCGTCGGATATTCTGATCAAGGACCTCGAAGGGCTTCTGGCCGCTCTTAAGCGCCGCGCCTATGAGCACAAGGACACGGTACGCATCGGTCGCTCACACGGCATCCACGCGGAACCCACGACAATGGGCCTGACCTTTGCCCGCTTCTACGCCGAGATGGACCGCAACCTGAGCCGGATGCGCGATGCGCGCGCCGAGATCGCTACCGGCGCCATCTCCGGTGCTGTTGGTACCTTCGCCAATATCGACCCGGGCGTCGAAGAGCATGTCTGTGACAAGCTGGGCCTCGTGCCGGAACCGATCAGCACTCAGGTGATCCCGCGCGACCGACATGCGGCGTTCTTCGCGACTTTGGGTGTGATCGCCAGCAGCATCGAAAACATCGCTATCGAAATCCGCCACATGCAGCGCACCGAAGTGCTGGAAGGCGCGGAGTTCTTCTCGATGGGTCAGAAAGGCTCGTCGGCCATGCCGCACAAAAAGAACCCGGTGTTGACCGAAAACCTGACGGGCCTTGCCCGAATGGTTCGCTCTGCCGTGATTCCGGCAATGGAGAACGTGGCGCTTTGGCACGAACGTGACATCTCGCACTCGTCCGTCGAACGGATGATCGGTCCCGACGCGACGATCACACTCGATTTCGCGCTGGCCCGTCTGACAGGCGTGATCGACAAGATGCTGGTCTTTCCGGAGAACATGCTGGAAAACATGAACAAATTCCCGGGGCTCGTCATGTCGCAGCGGGTGCTTTTGGCTCTGACCCAAGCCGGTGTCAGCCGCGAGGACGCCTATTCCTACGTGCAGCGCAATGCGCTGAAAGTCTGGGAACACCGGACCGACTTCAAACAGGAATTGCTGAACGATCCGGACGTTACCAAGGCGCTGACGCCTGCGCAGATCGAAGAGAAGTTCGATCTTGGGTATCACACCAAGCATGTCGACACGATTTTCGCCCGGGTGTTCGGCCAGTAAGCCCGTTCCATCGGGCTTACAGCTTGTTCAAAAAAGCTGGCAAGGCGCATCGAAGCGCCTTGCCGCTCACTTCAAATGGTCAACCACCATGAGGTGCTGCGCCAGCGTCTGAACCTCGTCCAGCCAGCGTACCACCAACTTTGGATCATGCGGCGCAGGGCTGACGCCTGCGGGGATTTCGCGGTTCAGCACCGCTTCGATCGCCAGCGACACAGGGACTGACACCAAACGCGCCATTGCGGTCCCACGCGCATCGCCCCAGGCATCCATCACGTAGGTCTTGTGCCAGACGGCGACACCGTCTTTCTCGGCCAGTAGATCGACGCACAGCACGACACGATCCGCTTCGTCAGGGCCGTATGCGTTTTTCTCCAACAGCTCCGCTGCCATGTCTGCGAGGCGATCATCACTGGCTGTTCCGACTTCGGCAAAGATATCCGCCCACGCATCTGCCCATCCATTCAGGCGCAGGGTGCCACGGACAAATTCCTTCACCTTCCAGGTTTGTTCAAAGCGATAATCCGCCATGAAGGGCAGGCTGTCCCGGTTGGGATAAACCTCGAACGCTTCGGGCTGCGGCAAGGGCGCATCGTAACGTGTGATCGCGTCCCATGGCCGCTTGACGTCAAGCTCGGTGAAATGCCGGATTGATTTCGAGGGTGATCGCAGCGCTTTCAGAACACCAACCGGCGCCCAGCTGAATTTGTAGCGAAACGCGTTGGCAGTCTTTGGGACGCCACCGCAGTATGATTTGAATGAGATAACATTTTCAGCGTCATACGCTGCACTCTTGCGGTAATCAGCTACCAAATGATGCGCCATCAGGTGGTCGATCCCCGGATCAAGACCGACCTCGTTCACCAGCGCTACGCCCGCCTGTTTCGCTGCTGAATCCAGAGCGCGCATTTCCGGCGCGATATACGACGACGACACAAAATGCGCGCCGTGGTCGATGGCGATTTGCGCCAGTTGCACGTGCCAGTCGCCGGGCAGCATCGACACCACCACATCGCCGGGCTGAACCGCCTCGGCCAATGCCGCTGGATCAAACGCGCGAATGTCGTCGATCAGATCGCCCACCGCTTTGCGGGCCTTTTCGACTGTACGGTTCCACACCGTCACGGAATGCCCGTCCTGGATCAGCCGTCGAAGTCCGGGCACCGAAGACAGGCCCGTGCCACACCAATGAACCGTCATGTTGTCACCTTCTGGATATGCGTGTCGAAATAGGTTTTTGCGCGTCCCCAGACGCCTTGGTCGATGGCGCTAAGGGACTTGAGATGCGGCAAGAGCTGCGCTGCGAAATCCTCTGAGGATTCGCGCGGCATCAGGGAGGGAAGATTGTCGATCGCCATCACGTCCAGCGGCGGCGCGTCACAGGCTCGTGTTACCGGCGTTTCCCAGCTCGTTACGTGGTCATAGACCTTGATCGGAGAGAAATCGCTGTCCGGATCACAGGCAATATCCCCGATCACACGGAGGTTGCGATCCTGTTCGCAGGTGTCAGCAGGCACAAAGACCGGGGTGCCCGGGCGCGCAAGGATGCAGTTAAAAAACACGGTATGTTCAAGCACTTCCGGGAAAGGGCCGCCATGCGCGGTTTCCGCCATGTCCCATTTGGTGACGGTCAGGCCAACCTCTTCGCATAGGTCGCTGGCCCCGGTTCCGACCCGTCCCAACGCGCCGATCACCAAAGCTGCAGGCGTTGCCCCATTAAGGGCCGTCTTCACATCGTCACGCATGGCTTTCGAGGATGGCCAGGTGCTGACAGAGGGGCAGGGCGTTCCGCTCTGTTGCGCCGCGTAGGCGAGCAGCGACACTGCCGCACCAGCATAACCGGCCCAATAGCCAAACGCCGCCACGCGCCGACCGTCGGCGCTCTCGAGGTATTCAAGATCATAAAGCGCGCCGCCACCGGTCTTGAAGCGCGAGAGCAACCGCTGGCCGGCTGGTTGCCCCTTATAGGCATGTCCGAACATAATGTGCCGATGGCGCAGCGGTGTGCCATCGTCCGGCAATTCTTTAAGCCCGAAGATGATCGCGTCGTCGGGCGCATCGACCCAAGCGCCCTCGGATGCGATCTGCGCACCCGCCGCCTTGTACGCGGCGATGTCGATCACGCGTGTCGCGCTGTCTTCGACGGTGACGTCAAACCCTTGCGCAATCAATTGCGCCACGCCATCGGGCAGAATGCCGACGCGTTCTTCATTCTCGCGGCTCTCCGCGCGTACCCACAGATGGGTCATAGTATCCCCTCATTTCGACTCGCTGCACCCTAGCCAGCGCGTCGCCGGTACAAAAGCCCGCCCCGTTGGTCTTGTGTTGAAAATTATCCCCGCAGGAGCGCGGTCAGCCCACCTAGATATGCGTCTGGGCGAACATGCGGTCCGGTGTATCCAGATGCGGCAGGGCGTTGAACTGCGTCAGCGCCAATTGGCCCTCAAGCGGCAGCCACGAACTCACCGAAGTGTTTTGGATCGACAGGCACACATTGCAGAAGGCGGGCATGTCGAGGCCAAGCGTCAAACGCATCGCCATCCCGATCAAACCACCAGAGGTGACCACCAGCGATCGCCCCGGCAGGGCGCTGATCTCATCCAATGCATCCCGCACACGGCTTTCGAAGTGGTCAAAACGTTCCGGTGCGCCTTCCAGCTTGCCGTCCTGCCAGTGCTGGAACAGGCAGGGTAGGTGGCGGACAAACCCTTCGCGCGTGTTGGGTAAAGTGATCCCGTGCTGATCCGCCAGAAGCTGCGAGAGCGTGAAGTACTCCAACTCGTTCAGGCGTTCGTCACGGGTGACGGGGCCGGGTGTCTCTGCTGCGATGCCATCGGCCGTCTCGACATGGCGTCGCAACGTTCCGGTCCAGACATGTGCAAACACGTCGCCACGCTGGCGGAAATGTTCGCCCAGCCATCCCGCTTGTTGATGCCCCAAAGGACTCAACCGGTCGTAGTCGCCCTCGTCGCGGGCACCGGTATTGGCCTGTCCGTGGCGAACCAAAACGATATGCGACATGCGGCCTCGGGATGTGTTGGAACAAAAAGAAAGCGCGCCCGACAGGCGGGCGCGCGATTGTCTCGATCCCTGGGATCAGACTTCTTTCATGATCTGCGCTTTGGCTTCGACCAGGAGTTCGGCCATCTTGGCGCGAATCTCGTCGTCGCTGGCCTTGCCGCCCAGATCGCCGGAAACCTTGCGCACCACGTCTTCGTGGCCGGCTTCCTCGAAATCGGCTTTTACGACTTCCTTGGCATATTCTGCCGCGTCGTCACCGGATTTGCCCAACAGACCAGCGGCCCAGAGACCCAGCAGTTTGTTGCGGCGGGCTTCGGCTTTGAATTGCATTTCCGCATCATGAGCGTACTTGTTTTCAAAAGCGTGTTCGCGTTCATCAAAAGTCGACATCAGGGCATTCTCCTGGGGAAGTGTTGGTGTTGGGTCTGGTATGGCCCGACGCGCCGCGCGGTTCAAGTGCGCGCGTTGCTTGCGGCACGGTCCTGCATGCACTAAGAGGCACTCAACCGTGACCGTTTTCCGTTGGGTAAGACGGCATTATGCAGTCCGTATTCGTGCCGTTCGGCGCATTGACAGAAAGATCCCACATGGCCCGTCGCAAGAAGATTTACGAAGGCAAAGCCAAGATCCTGTACGAAGGCCCCGAACCGGGAACGATTGTCCAGTATTTTAAGGACGATGCGACTGCATTTAATGCTGAAAAGCGCGATGTGATCGATGGCAAAGGCGTGCTCAACAACCGCCTGAGCGAGTTCTTCATGCTGGGACTCAACTCCATTGGTGTACCCACCCATTTCCTCAAGCGGCTGAACATGCGCGAACAGCTGGTTCGCCAGTGCGAGATCATCCCGCTTGAGGTCATTGTGCGCAATTTTGCCGCTGGCACGATGGCAAAGCGTTTGGGCATCGAAGAAGGCACAGCGCTGCCGCGCCCGATCGTCGAATACTGCTACAAGGACGACAAGCTGGGTGATCCGCTCGTCACGGAAGAGCATATCGCCGCCTTTGGCTGGGCCAGCCAGCAGGACATGGACGACATTCTGAGCCTCGCGCTGCGGGTCAACGACTTCATGTCCGGCCTGATGTATGGTGTCGGTATCAAGCTTGTGGACTTCAAGATCGAGATCGGCCGCGTCTTTGACGGCGATTACCAGCGCCTTGTCGTGGCTGACGAAATCAGCCCGGACAGCTGCCGCCTGTGGGACATCGAATCTGGGCGCAAACTCGACAAGGATGTGTTCCGGCGCGATCTGGGCAATCTGACCGACGCCTATACCGAGGTGGCCCGTCGTCTGGGCGTCATGCCGCAGAACGCGACGCCGATGGAAAAGCCGAAGCTCATCAACTGACGCGGTGCCTGTGATGGGCCTCGCATCTGCATATTTGGAAAAAGAAGAAGGGGGACAGTTGCGCCCCCGGACAAGTCGGAGACGATCATGAAAGCACGGGTGCATGTGATGCTGAAGGACGGGGTGCTGGACCCTCAGGGCGAGGCGGTTCGCCATGCGCTTGGTGGGCTGGGTTTTGGCGGCGTCGAAAAGGTGCGGCAGGGCAAGGTGATCGAGCTTGATCTGGCGGATGGCACCACCGAGGACACTGTGCGCGAGATGTGTGATAAGCTGCTCGCGAACACGGTGATCGAAAGCTACCAGATCGAGATGAGCTGATGCGCGCGGCGGTTGTAGTTTTCCCCGGCTCAAACTGTGACCGGGATTTGGCCGTGGCGTTCCGCGAGGCGGGATGCCAGGTCGAAATGGTCTGGCACAAGGACACGGCCTTGCCGTCGGGCATCGACATCGTTGGCATTCCCGGCGGGTTCTCCTTTGGTGACTACCTGCGCTGTGGTGCCATTGCGGCCAATTCGCCGATCTGTGCTGAGATCAAGGCACACGCCAACCGGGGTGGTTTTGTTCTGGGGATCTGCAACGGCTTCCAGGTGCTTACCGAAACCAAACTGCTTCCCGGCGCATTGCTGCGCAATGCGGGTCTGAAATACATCTGCCGCACCGTGCCGCTGACCGTGGGCACCAGCGACAGCATCTACACAGCAGGCTACGAAGCAGGGCAGCAGATCGGTATCCCGATTGCGCACCATGACGGCAATTACACAGCCTCCGACGAAGTTGTGGCGCAGTTGACCGGTGAGGATCGCATCGCCTTCCGTTATGCCGACAACCCGAATGGTTCCACCGCCGACATCGCGGGCATCTTGTCGGAAAACCGGCGTGTGCTGGGCATGATGCCGCATCCGGAACGTGCGGCCGATGCCAAGCACGGCGGCACTGATGGCAAAGCCATGTTCACCAGCATCGCGAGTGCGCTTGCGGCGGCATAGCGCCGGTTGACGCAGGCGTGACGCGGCGCCGCTTGAGAGGCGGTCGGGATTTGCGTATTTTGACGCAATGGCCAAACGTGCTTCAATGATGCGAGACACCACCCGGACAGGCTCTCTGTCCTGGAGGGTGCGTATTGCATTGATGTTGTTGACCGCCGTCGCGGTGGCCACCGTTTTTGTAACCAACCGCTTCCTGACCGACCGCTTTACCGAAAGCACCCGCAATCGCGCTGAACTGCGCCTGGCGCTTTACTCCGGCAACCTCGTGTCCGAACTGCGCCGCAACGCCATTGTGCCGCAGCTTCTGGCCCGTGACCCTGCATTGATCGGGGCGCTGAATTCGGGTGATTTCTCACAGAGTTCACAGCGTCTGATCTCTTTCGTGGACGAGATCGGTGCAGCCTCGCTGATGCTGCTTGACCGCGATGGCAGGACCGTGGCGGCAACCAACCGCGAACGTCTGGGCGAACAGCACCGCAATGCGGCGTACTTTGTCGAGGCGCTCCGCTCGAATGCCACGGTCTTCACTTCGCAGCGCCTGGAGGTCGGCAGCTACAATTTCAGCTATTCCCGCCGCATCGAAAGTCAGGGCCAATCCATCGGGGTGATTGTGGTCGAGGTCGATCTGGCCAAGTTCGAACGCGCCTGGGCGGGCATTTCGGACGCGGTACTGGTGACCAACAGCGAGGGTGAGATCATCCTTGCAACTGAACCCCGCTGGCGGGGTCAGTCCGTGGCAACAGCCTTGGAGCGCGAACCTGCTGACAGCGCCATTGAGCGCGCCATCCGCGCCACCGCCGATTGGACGGCGCTTCCAGCTGATGCCTATTTCCAGGGTGAGGCAGTGATGCGGGTCGAAGGTCGCATCCCTTTCCGGGGCTGGAGCATGGTCTCCTTCACCACTTATGCCAGCGTGCGCGAACGGGTGAACGCGGTTCTGGCGCTTGAAATTATGGGATTCGCGATTCTGCTCGCACTCGCGTTCTATGCACTCAGCCGCAAGACCGCGTTGCGAATGGCGCTCTTCCAGCGCGAGTCGGCAGAGCTTCGCGCATTGAACCAAAGGCTACAGCGGGAAATCGCCGAACGCGAAAGGGTGCAGGAGACGCTCGCCGTGGCGGAACAGACGCTGGCGCAAAGCTCCAAACTCGCCGCCCTTGGCGAGATGTCGGCAGCGGTGAGCCACGAATTGAACCAACCGCTGGCGGCGATGAAAACCTACCTTGCCGGGGCCAAGCTTTTGATGCGCCGTAATCGGTCTGAAGAAGCGCTCGCCGCCTTCAGCCGGATCGACGATCTGATCGAACGGATGGGCGGCATCACGCGCCAGTTGAAAAGCTACGCGCGAAAGGGGCAAGAGGCGTTTTCGCCAGTGAATATGGGCGATGCACTGGCTTCATCCCTGTCGATGATGGAGCCACAGCTTAAGTCCCGTAAGGTGAAGATCACCAAGATCCTACCCGAGGAGAAGGTGCTGGTGATGGGCGACCGAATGCGGATCGAACAGGTGATGATCAACCTTCTGCGCAACGCGCTCGATGCGACGAAAACCGTTTCGGACCCGCAGCTTGAGATCATTCTGGCAAGCGGTGAGACTGCGACCCTCACGATCCGGGACAACGGGCACGGGATTGAAGACCTCGATGCGCTGTTCGAGCCCTTTTACACCACCAAGCAGCCCGGCGATGGCGTCGGGCTGGGTCTTGCCATTTCCTCGGGGATCGTAAACGACCTTGGAGGACGGCTGCTGGCCCGCAACGCAGAAGAAGGTGGGGCGGTGTTCGAAATGCAGCTTCCGATATTGAACGACCAAACGCAGGCGGCGGAGTGACCCAAATGGGAAAAGCCATGAAGATTGCCATTGTCGATGACGAAAAGGACATGCGCCAGTCGATCAGCCAATGGCTGGCACTGTCGGGCTATGACACCGAAACATTCGCCAGCGCCGAAGAGGCGCTTGGCACCGTGGGCGCCGATTACCCGGGCATCGTGATATCCGACATCAAGATGCCGGGCATGGATGGCATTCAGCTCCTCCGCAAATTGATGGGATCGGACAGCGCGTTGCCGGTCATCATGATCACCGGTCACGGCGATGTACCGATGGCGGTCGAAGCAATGCGCATCGGGGCGTTCGACTTTCTGGAAAAGCCGTTCAACCCGGACCGCATGTCGGACCTTGCCAAGAAGGCGACCAACGCGCGCCGCCTGACGCTCGACAACCGGGCGCTGCGCCGCGAGTTGGGCGACGGCACGCAGATGATGCGCAAGCTGATCGGCACCAGCCCCGCGATGGAGCGTTTGCGCGAGGACATTCTCGATCTCGGGCAAGCCGACGGGCACGTGTTGATCGACGGCGAAACAGGCACTGGCAAGACGCTGGTGGCCCATGCGCTGCACGCCGTGGGCAGCCGGGCAGGCAAGAAATTCGTTCTGATCTCCTGCGCGGCGATGGATGAGGACACGTTGATCCGTCGTCTCTTCGGCCCGATGCAACCCGATGACATGCGCCTTCCCGCAGTGGAAGAGGCGCGGGGCGGGACGCTTGTGCTGGAAGATATCGAGGCTCTGTCGGATGCCGCACAGGCGCGTCTGCTTACCATGATCAACGATCAGGGCACGCCACCAGAAACGCGCATCGTTGCGATCTGCAACCTTCAGGACGAAGGCCGCACTTGCGAAGACGCGCTGCGCCCGGACCTCTACTACCGTCTTGCCGCGCTCAAAATCACCGCACCGCCGCTGCGCAACCGTGGTGAGGACATCCTGACACTCTTCACGGCTTTGGCCGATCAGTTTGCCGACGAATACGGCTGCGACGCCCCGCAGGTCAGCGCACAGGAAGCTGCGCAGCTGTTGCAGGCTCCGTGGCCGGGCAACGTACGCCAGCTTATCAACCTGGCCGAACGCGCCGTGCTGCAATCGCGCCGGGGCACGGGCACCATCGCCTCGCTGCTGATGTCCGACCACGACGAGATGCAGCCGGTGATGACGACCGAGGGCAAGCCGCTCAAGGAATATGTCGAGGCGTTTGAACGGATGCTGATCGACAACACCATGCGCCGCCATCGCGGGTCGATTGCATCGGTGATGGAAGAACTCTGCCTGCCGCGCCGGACCCTGAACGAAAAGATGGCCAAGTACGGCTTGCAGCGCTCCGATTACCTCTAGGCGGGTAAGCCCTTTCGAAAGGGCTTGGGACGGATTTTCGAAAATCCGTCCCGCTCGCTCACCCAGCGGCGCGCATCAGCATCCCGAAAAGGTCACGCGGGTCGTCCGGGTCAGCCAGCAGATCCAGCGGCAGGTTCAACCGGGTCTCGAGGGTCAAATCGTGTACGACGCGCAGGGCCGAGAAATCCTCGATCGCAAAGCCCACACTGTCGAACAGCGTAATCTCGCGCGCATCGCGGCGGCCCGGCACCGCGCCGGTGATCACCTGCCACAGCTCGGTCACCGGATGATCCGGGTCCAATTGCTGGATTTCGCCCTCGATCCGCGTCTGCGGCGGGTACTCCACAAAGATCGACGACCGGCGCAGGATCGCGCTTGCCAGTTCCGTCTTGCCCGGACAGTCCCCGCCGATGGCGTTGATGTGTACGCCACTGCCGACCATGTTGTCGGTGAGGATTGTCGCGTATTGCTTGTCCGCCGTGCAGGTGGTCAGAATTTGCGCGCCTTCGATCGCCTCTTCGGCGCTGCTGCAGGCAACGACGCTCAAACCCGTGCCTGAAAGGTTTGCGGCGCATTTCACGGTCGCGGCCGGATCCTTGTCGTAAAGGCGCACGGTGTCGATCCCGCAGATCGCCTGCATGGCAATGCTCTGGAATTCGGCCTGAGCGCCATTGCCGATCATCGCCATGGTCTTCGCCCCCTTGGGGGCAAGGTGCTTGGCCGCAACAGCCGACATCGCAGCCGTGCGCAGCGCTGTAAGCAATGTCATCTCAGACAAGAGGACCGGATAGCCCGTATCCACATCCGCCAGTAGCCCAAAGGCGGTCACGGTCTGCAAGCCTTCCGACGTGTTCTTGGGATGCCCGTTCACGTATTTGAACGCATAGAGCGTGTCATTTGCCGTGGGCATGAGTTCGATCACACCTACCGGGCTGTGTGCGGCGACACGGGGTGTTTTGTCGAAGCTTTCCCAGCGGCGGAAATCTTCTTCGATCGCTTCGGCGATGCGACGGACCATTTTAGCCAGACCGACACGATGCACGAGCTGCATCATGTGATCGACCGAAACGAAGGGCACCAATGCCTTTTCTGACGGTTGCATGGGGCGCTCCTCAGATCATGCGCGGGGTGGGGCGGTCAAAGATGCGGCGACCCAGTGCCGAAGCGGCAAGATCGACCATCAGTTGAGCCGTGCGCCCACGCTCGTCGAGCATCGGGTTCAGCTCCACGAGGTCGAGCGAGGTCATCAGCCCACTGTCGCAGAGCATCTCCATCACCAGATGCGCCTCGCGCACCGTTGCGCCGCCGGGCACAGTGGTCCCCACCGCCGGCGCAAAGGCCGGGTCAATGAAATCCACGTCCAGGGATACGTGCAGCGCACCGCCCGCTTTGGCCACATCAGCGAGGAACGGCTTGAGCAGGGCCGCCACGCCGGTTTCGTCGATGGCGCGCATGTCGTAACCGCGCACGCCTGTGCCTGCCATCAGTTCACGTTCCGGCAGATCGACGGAGCGCAGACCGATGATGCAGGTCTGGCCGGGCGGCACGATGGCGGGTAGGGCGGGGAAGCCATCAAAGCCGCTTTGTCCCGTGGCATAGGCCAGCGGTGTGCCGTGCAGGTTGCCCGAGGTGGTGGTCTCCAGCGTGTTGTAGTCGCTGTGCGCATCAAGCCAGAGCACAAATTGCGGGCGGTTCTGCTCCGCCATATGCGCGGCCACACCCGGCACGGTGCCCAGAGACAGTGCGTGATCGCCACCCATGAAGATCGGCAGGCCCTGCTGCATTGCCTCCTGCGCGGTGCGCATCAGCGCCGTGGTCCAGCCAATGGTTTCCGACAGGTTCACCAGACCGTCCCGTTCCGGGATGTCATTGGCATCCGGCGCGACATTGCCAAGATCGGTCACGCTGTGCCCCAGCGCGGTCAGAGCACGGGCGATCCCGGCAGTGCGATAGGCGTCGGGGCCCATCAGGCATCCTTTGCGGGCCTTGCCGCAATCGAGCGGAGCACCCACCAGTACGATTTTCTGAGACTGCATCAATCCTGTCCTCGTGATCGAAGGGAATCTTTGGCTAGGATATAGAGTGCAATCCGGGCAACGGAAAATTGGCCAAAGTGATCAAAACGGGATACTATTATTCAAACTGGTAAGCTTCAGGATCAATATGGACAGCACCGACAAGAAACTCATCTCGATCCTCCGCCACAATGGCCGGGCATCGGTCTCTGATCTGGCAACGACGCTCAACCTGTCTCGTGCGACTGTGCGGTCGCGGCTCGACCGCTTGCAAGCCTCGGGGGATGTCGTGGGCTTTACTGTGGTTCTGAAAGAGGACGTGGCCCACGATCCGGTGCGCGCCCTGATGATGATCGGGATTGAAGGGCGCGGGACGGATCGGGTGGTTCGCCAATTGACCGCATTGCCCGAGGTCCGTGCGCTCCACTCCACCAACGGGCGGTGGGACGTGATTGCGGAATTGGGGACCGAGACACTCGAAGCACTGGACGACGTGCTGTACCGCATCCGTCGGTTTGACGGCGTGTCTCAGTCCGAAACGTCTCTACTGCTTTCGACCCGAAAAAGCGGCGCTTAGGCCGGTTTCCGCGCCGCTGCGATCCACAGGCCCATGAGCACCAGCGAAATCACCATGTTCCAGCTTGCCATGGACAGGCCGAACATTTCCCACGGCACTTCATCACAGCGCACCAGCGGGGCGCTCATGATCTGGTCGAAAAGCTCATCCGTGGACAACCCGCCAATCGGACCCGAGGTGCAGGTGGTCGGACCTTCCCACCAGCCGCGTTCGACGCCGGTGTGGTAGGCGCCAACTGCCGCCGTGGCAAATGCCGCCAAAGCGCCAATCCATGCCAGAACGGCGTTCCCGAACCGAAGCGCCACCGCGCCGATCGCAATCGCCACCACATGCGGATAGCGCTGCCAGATGCAGAGTTTGCATGGCGGCAAGCCACCGATGTACTGAAACGCCAAGGCGCCCAGCATCAAGGCAAGAGACCCGCCCGCGGCGAGCAGCATCAGCGTCCGACGATTCAGACTCATAGGAACTTCACCACGTAAAAGCCTCCGAGAAGCAGCAGAACGAACAGGGTGAACATCAGACCAAGACGCTTTTCGATAAAGCTGCGGACCGGTGCCCCGAATGCGCGCAACAGACCCGCTACGACGAAGAACCGCAAGGCCCGCGCGATCACGGATGTGACAACAAAGGTGCCCAGCGGCATCGCGGTCCAGCCGGACATGATGGTGATGACCTTGTAGGGGAAGGGTGTCACGCCAGCGATCAGCACCGCCCAGAACCCGACGCCATTGAACTTCTCATTGAACGCGGCCATCGCCTCGGCCTTGCCAAGCGAGCTGAGGATCGGCTCGCCAATCGTGTCATAAAAGAAATAGCCGATGCTGTAGCCCAACAGCCCGCCCACAACCGACGAGACCGTGGCCACAAGCGCGATCAGCCACGCCCGTGACGGCCGCGCGAGGATCATGGGGATCATCAAGACATCCGGGGGAATCGGAAAAACCGAGCTTTCCACGAAGGCCACAACCGCAAGAACCCAGAGGGCGCGGGGATGGTCGGCCAATGACATCGTCCACTGGTACAGGCGCTGCAACATGTCGGGCTCCGCAAAGCGTTTCAGGGCTAAGACCACGCAGCACGGGACGGGTCAAGTCCACCGCCCGCAAATGCGTTTTTGCGCTGGACGAGGTGGATCAGCTTGGATAGGGATTGCGCGTGGCCCAAGTGGCGGAATGGTAGACGCAGGGGATTCAAAATCCCCCGCTGGCAACAGCGTGCGAGTTCGAGTCTCGCCTTGGGCACCACCTCTTCAAACACTTACTACTAGACCATTCCGGGCGCGTCATGTGACGACTAGAACCTTGTGGCTGGGCAAGTCCTGCAGGTCCGGATGATCTACATCGACCTTCTGGGCAAGTCCCAGTTGAAGGATTTGGCGCATGGCTACGCGTACAGGTCCCATATTGGTGTCATCCTGAAGCAGGAAAGCGCCTTTCGGCATCAGCGGCTTCAACGCCAGATACTCCCGCAGATGCGTGTCTTTCGAACCGTCCAGATGCAGCAGATCAATGGTCTCTGTCGGGTTTTCATCCGCGTATTTCGGCAGTTCAACCAGTGAGTTCCCGGTGATGAAGCGGCACCGCCCGGGGAACGCCTGTGTCAACCACGCAAAGGCTGCGGGCACATAGATGTCGACACGCGCCCAGGTCGGGGTCAGTTGCCGGCAGATGTCTACCCCGGTGACCCGCAGCGCCGGGTTCGCCGACAAGGCAAGGTAGAGGCTATGACCGCCATTCACTCCGACTTCGAACATGTGCCTCGACTGACGGGCCAGCCAGAACAGATTTCTCCGTTTGCCATCGAACCGTGGGAGAAGGCCGCTGTTCAGGAAGTCAGGATCTCTGTGTGCGTAGAACAGGTTGCCATTCAGTTCGGCGGATTGCCCCCATCGTGACAGCGTGTTGGCCAGATGCGCGTTCAAATCGTCCAGACCTGCGATCCAGGCCGGGCAGGCGAGCATCTCGTCGTAACTTTCATAGGTCGGCAAATTCAGGCGATCCATCAAGGCTCACTCGTTGGTTTGGTAAATATGCTGCGTGGGATCCATCCGCATCCTTTGAAGGCGTGTGGTCCGGGTGGGTCTAGGGGATGATTGAGTCCGCTCACTCCTCAAGCGATGCGATATAGGCCACCATATCGTCGATATTGCCGCCGATCATGTACTCCGAATAGCGCGGCATGTCGGCATGGATCGGCTGCACGATGCGCGCACGGATTTGATCGGGTGAGCGATAGATCGCGATGGCGGCAAAGCTGGGGGGATCCTGTTTGAAGGGGCCGCCGGGATCGACCATGTGACAGCTCACGCAGTATTCCTCGGCGATCTGGCGTCCCATGGTGGCGTTGCCCTCCTGAGCTGAGGCCATACCAGCAAGGCCCATCACTGCGATTGCAAGACTTGCGCGGACCATCAGCCCCTCCTTCGGTTGCGCCTTTCCCGCTCATGCTACGCGCCAATAGGACATCCGGCAAAGGGTTTGGCGCAGGCGGGTCTCATGGTGCCATCGACAGAACGGTGAAATGTGGACGGTTGGAACACGATGCGATGGTATCTCCCGGATCACACGTGACCAAACGCAACGGGGGATTTTGCGCGTCCGGGCTTTTCCTTTTCCATCCGCGTGATAGCTCAGGTGCATGGTGCTGACGGTTCAAAATGTGACAAAATCCTTTCCCGGTGCAGAGGGCGATGTGCCCGTGCTGCGGGGTGTGTCGCTGTCACTCGATCGCGGGGAGACTTTGGCGCTGACCGGAGAGTCCGGGTCCGGCAAGAGCACGCTTCTGCACCTTATCGGCGGGTTGGACCGTGTCGACAGCGGCTCGATCACCGTGGGCGGGCGCGAGATCACGACGATGAACGACGCGGACCGCGCAGCGCTACGGCGGAGCGATGTGGGCGTGATCTTTCAACAGTTCAACCTGATCCCGTCACTGACGGTCGAGGCGAACATCGCCTTTCAGGCCCGTCTGGCTGGTGCGTTCGATGCGGACCATGCGGTGAGGCTGTCGAAGGCACTAGGTCTGTCCGAACACCTGACGAAATACCCCGAGGCGCTCTCCGGCGGGCAACAGCAACGGGTGGCCATCGCCCGTACTCTCACCGCGCGGCCAAAACTCGTGTTGGCGGATGAACCGACGGGAAACCTTGACGAGGCCACCGCGTCCGAGGTGTTGGGTCAGATGCTGCGCCTGGTGCGCGAAACCGGCGCGGCGCTCTTGATGGTGACGCATTCGAGCAGCGTCGCCCGCCGCATGGAGCGCCATGTTCATCTGAGTCAGGGGCACGTGGTGTGATCTGGACGGCTCTGACCGCGCTGCTGTCTCATTGGCGCAGCAACCGGTTGCAGTTTTTTGCAATGGTTGCAGGTTTGGCTCTGGCAACCGCTCTTTGGTCCGGCGTTCAAGCCATCAACGCCGAGGCGCGCGCCAGCTATGATGCCGCTGCTGCAACACTCGGAGAAGGCCAGTTCGATCAGCTTTTGCCTCGCAGCGGCGACCGCATCGACCAATCCACCTACATCGCCCTGCGCCGCGCTGGGTGGCAGGTGTCGCCGGTCCTGGAAGGGCGGTTAAGCACTGAGGACGGCCGCGTACGGCTGGTCGGCCTCGACCCGTTGACCGCGCCCGGCACCATCGCGCCTGTCGGGATGCAGGAGGCGGCCAATCTCGACGACTTCCTCACCCGTGGCGTTCTCTTCGCCGCGCCGGATGTGGCCGAGGCTCTGGCAGCAGCCGTGCCACAGCGCGTCATCACCGACACATCCGTTGCGCCCGGAGTGGCCCTGACGGATATCGGCGTAGCGCAGACGCTGCTCGATGCGGAGGCCAAATTTAGCCGGCTGATCATCGCGCCCGCGCAACCGATGGGCCTGTCGGACCTTGCCGAAGTAGCACCAAACCTTGTCCGACAACCCGCACAGGATGCAGGCGCAGGTCGGCTCACGGACAGTTTTCACCTCAACCTGACGGCTTTTGGCCTGCTCAGCTTCGCGGTTGGGATCTTCATCGTTCACGGCACCATCAGCCTTGCTTTCGAGCAGCGGCGCAGCATGGTGCGCACGATTCGCGCGTTAGGAGTGCCGCTTAAGGTTCTGATCGGGTTGATGATTTCCGAGCTGATCCTGTTCGCTTTGGTCGCTGGCGGGATCGGCGTCGCCTTGGGCTATGTCATTGCAGCCGTACTACTGCCGAACGTCGCCGCTACCCTTCAGGGGCTGTACGGAGCCTCCGTTGCAGGCACTCTGCAACTGCGCCCCGAATGGTGGCTCTCAGGCCTCGCCATTGCCGTGCTTGGCACAGGCTTCGCCGCCTCTGGTGCGCTGTGGAAGATCGCGCAGATGCCACTTCTCGCCAGCGCGCGACCGCGTGCGTGGGCGGTGGCCTCGGGCGAAACCGCACGACGGTTGGGGGTCGTGGCGGCGCTGCTCTTTGCAACCGGGATCGCGCTTGCGATTTGGGGGCAGGGGCTGACGCTGGCCTTTGCCCTCTTGGCCTGCCTCTTGATCGGCGCGGCTTTGATCTTGCCGCTTCTCCTGCGCAGCGCGGTG
Organism: Alphaproteobacteria bacterium; assembly: GCA_030425145.1. Taxonomy (GTDB): domain Bacteria; phylum Pseudomonadota; class Alphaproteobacteria; order Rhodobacterales; family Rhodobacteraceae; genus Marivita. Next base: position 27,478 of record JAUHVK010000022.1, read on the forward strand.
ACACTGGCCGATCGGAAGGTGCGCTCCGCGATGTGGCAATGGTTCTGGGCCGACACCCGCCAACAGGTTCCGGGGATGAGCCTTGCGCTGATGGCGCTTCTGCTGGCGACAGCGGCGAATGTCGGGGTCTCCACAATGGTCTCCAGCTTTCGCGTGACCTTTGTCGATTTCCTTGACCAACGGCTGGCACCCGAACTGTTCGTCCGGATCGAAAACCCGGACCAAAGCGCAGATATTGAGGTTATTCTGCTGTCTGAGGCCCGCGAGGTCTTGCCGCTCCTGTCGGTCGAAACCGACATCTCGGCAGTCCCCACAGAACTGTTCGGCGTGCGTGTCGGGCCGACCTACCGGGAGAACTGGTTGTTCCTCGATGATGACGGGGGCGTTTGGGATCGTGTTGAGGCCGGGCGCGCTGTTGTGGTCAGCGAACAACTTGCCCGCCGCGCCGGGCTTTGGATTGGTGACCCGGTGACGATTGCGCCGGCGCTGATCCTGCCCATTGCTGCCATCGTTGCCGATTACGGCAACCCGTTGGGGCAGGCGATCATTTCTGAACCGCTGTTCCGCGACCTTTATCCTGACACCGTACCCACATCCTTCGGAATTCGCACAGACGATCCGTCAGCGTTACGCCTCGCCCTGACCGAGAAGCACGGCCTTCCCGAATCCGGCATCACCGATCAGTCTCGGATCAAGGCATTCTCCTTGGGCGTGTTCGAACGCACCTTCACTGTCACCGGCGCGCTGAATGTGCTCACGCTCGCGGTCGCGGCCTTTGCCATCCTGATGAGCCTTCTCACCCTTGCGTCGATCCGTGTACCGCAACTGGCTCCGGCTTGGGCCTTGGGGTTGACCCGGCGCAGGCTGGGGCAGTTGGAACTGCTCCGCGCCGTGGTGCTGGCAATGGTGACAACCGTGTTGGCGATCCCGCTGGGGCTGATGCTGGCCTGGGTGCTGCTTTCCTACGTAAACGTCGAAGCATTCGGCTGGAAACTGCCGCTCTACCTCTTCCCCGGTCACTACGCGCTGCTCACGCTCTTCGCGCTGCTCGCCGCTGCACTCGCGGCGCTCTGGCCCGCGCTGAGATTGGCCCGCACGCCGCCGTCCGCCTTGCTCAAGGTGTTCGCCAATGATCGTTAGGGTGTTGGTCATACTGTTCTGGCTCCCGCTGCAAGCGGCAGCACAGGGCTTTGCCGGGCTTGGCACCGATGCCGAAGGCTTTGCCGTGCCGACGCCGGACCCGGTGTTCGACTTCCCGGAAGACCACGGCGCGCATCCCGACTACCGCATCGAATGGTGGTATCTGACCGCCAACCTCACCGGCCCGGATGGCACCGCGTATGGCGTGCAATGGACGCTCTTCCGCTCCGCGCTAGCCCCCGAAACCCGCGAGGGCTGGTCCGACCCGCAAGTCTGGTTCGCCCATGCTGCTGTCACCACCCCCGAACAGCATTTCATCACCGAACGTGTTGCGCGGGGCGGGGTCGGGCAGGCAGGTGTTTCCGTCCAGCCATTCGAAGCGTGGATCGACGATTGGCAGATGGCCGGACCGTCCCTTGATAACCTGACCCTTACCGCGCGGGGAGGTGACTTTGCCTATGACTTGTCCCTAAAGGCCAATGGTCCGCTGGTCTTTCACGGCGACAACGGGTTCTCGGTTAAATCCGTCCAGGGACAGGCAAGCTATTACTACTCGCAACCTTTCTACGAGGTCGCGGGCACCTTGACCCTGCCACAAGGCGACATCCCCGTGACCGGTACGGCATGGATGGATCGGGAATGGTCCTCTCAGCCTCTGGCGGAAACCCAATCCGGCTGGGACTGGTTCTCGCTGTCCTTCGACACCGGCGACAAACTCATGGGCTTTCTGCTGCGCGAGGACGACGGCGCGTCCTTCTCCTCGGCCACGTGGATTGCGGCTGATGGCACCACCACCGCCTATCGAAACGGCGCATTCGCAGCCCAACCACGCGTCTGGTCCGAGGTCGCGGGGAGAGAGGTGCCAACGGAATGGGTGGTGCAACTCCCCGACAAAGGCATCGACGTGACCGTTGCCGCGCTGAACCCCAACGCCTGGATGGCGCTGTCGATCCCGTACTGGGAGGGGCCTGTGACCGTCAACGGCTCCCATGGCGGACGCGGCTATCTGGAGATGACGGGTTATGAGTGACCCCAACGACCTTGCCGCTTTCCTCGACCTTGGCTGGCAACGCCTGACGCGCGGTGTGGCTGACAGGCGTGCGGCGGCCCGTCACCCGGTCTTTGCCACCGTGTCGCCCGATGGCCTGCCCGAGGCGCGGACTGTGGTCCTGCGAGCCGCCAGCCGAAGCGCCGGTTCGGTCGAAGTGCACACCGATGGTGGATCGGACAAGATCACCTCTCTGCGCGGCAATCCACACGCGCAACTGATGATCTGGGATGAAAAGGCCAAGCTCCAGATCCGGTTGTCCACAACCGTCTCGCTGCGTCAGGGGCCCGAGGTGGCGGATAAATGGCACAACGTGCCTGACGGATCGCGCATGGCCTACGGTGCATCGCCGAAGCCGGGAATGCCGATTCCCCACGCCCACGCCTATGAAAAACTGGCAACCCGCGACTGGTTCACCGTGCTGTCCTGCAAGATCGATAAAATCGAGTTGATGCAATTGGTTGAGCCGCACAGACGGGCGGTTTTTCAGGCAACCGACGGGTGGCAAGGGGAGTGGCGCGTTCCTTGACGCCACGTCTGTCAAAGGCTGTCAAATTTTTCGGGAGGATTGTGAAGTTTTTGTCTTGATCTGCTGAAACTCTTGACTATTGTCCGGCCACGCGTCGAAAGCCGTGGCAGTTTTAAAGCCGATTGCGCCCGAAAGTGGCGGCGATCGAAAGAAATGGGACGGAAGGGGAGAGCCGTCCCATTTTTTTATCCGCAATCTTATCCACACTTACCTGTCTGGGTTGTTGGCGCGCCAAAGCGTCCACGCATCAGGTGTGTCGAGATCGGTCAGCGCATGGTCATCGGGCAGCGGCACACGAATCAGGCGCCCCCGGTTGGCCTTAAGAATCGTCCGTGCACCAGCGTCGCCAGTCAGAGTCTGGAACTCCCTGATCAGGTCTGCCGGAAACAGAACCGGGTGGCCCGGTGTCCCGTCTGCCCCGGTCGCCTGAACCAGAAACTCACCGCTGGCGTCTGTGAAAGCCTGAATAACCTGCCGCAGATCGTCCTCTGTCAGATCGGGCATATCGGCGGGTAGGATCATTACGCCCTGCGACCCTTCCGGCACGGCTTCCTCCGCCCGTCGGAGGGATGCAGACATCCCGTCACCCGCATCGGGCACCATGATCTGAACGACCGACAGCTCATCCAGCACCGCACGGCGCGGGGAAGTAGGGTCGGGCAGGGTGACGATCACATGATCGGACACCGCCAAGGCCCGCTGCGCAACACCTCGCAACAAAGGTGCCCCGTCCACCGGTTCGAGCAACTTGTCACGGTCGCCCATCCGGCGACTGGCCCCGGCGGCGGGAATCACGAGTGTTATCTGGGTCATACCCCCAGTCTAACCGCGCATCTGTGCTCCGTCAGCGTCGTATAGCGGGGTGGTGATAAGTGTGGCATCACACATTTCGCCCAGGATCTCGATCTGCGCCTTTTGCCCTTCGGTCGCATGGCTGCGCGGAATGAGGCCCAGCGCGATGGATTTCCCGGCATGGTGGGAATAACCGCCAGAGGTGCAGAACCCCTGTACCTCGCCCTCGATCCAGATCGGCTCATAGGCATTCACATCGGCATCGTTCACCGCCACCTCAAAGGCGCAAAGCACCCGGTCAGGCGGGGTGGCACGCTCGGCTTCGGCGGCCGCGCGTCCGATGAAATCGGCATTCTTCGACCACGCGATAAAGCGGTCCATCCCGGTCTCTCCGGGGGTGTAGTCCGGCGAAAACTCGGACAGCCAGGACCCGAAGAACTTATCCAGCCGCAGCGACATCATCGCCCGCATGCCGAATGGCCGCATCCCGTGGTCCTGTCCCGCGGTCCAAAGCGTGTTCCAAAGCTGCCGCTGGGCCACCGGATCGCAGTAGATCTCATAGCCCAAGCCGCCCGTATAGCTGACCCGCTGCACAAGGCAGGGTGTCATGCCGATGGTCATGGGTCGTACATCCATGAACTTAAAATCAGTCGCATCGCGCGTGACGGCATCAAGCACCTTGCGGGCATTCGGCCCTGCGATCTGGAACCCGGTCAGCGTGTCGGACACGTTCCGAACGGTGACACCTTCGGCGGCGTTCTGTTCGAACCAGCGCATGTGATAGGCCTGCGCGCCGTAGCTGGCGGTAAGTTGGAAATGGGTGTCCGAAAGGCAAGAGATTGTGAAATCCCCGACCAACCGTCCTTTGTGAGAAAGCATGGGCGTCAGCGACAATCGCCCGGGTTTCGGCACGCGGCCCGCCATAACCCGGTCGAGCCATTCTCGCGCGTTTGTGCCGGTCACTTCGTACTTGCCGAAGTTCTGAACCTCATTGATTCCAACGGCTTCGCGGACGGTCTTCACCTCACGCGCGGTGGCATCCCACGCGTTGGAGCGGCGGAAAGACGGGGTCTCGTACCGCGCCTCATCCCCTTCTGCGAAATAGTTGACCACCTCCAGCCCGAACTGTGCGCCCCAGACCGCACCCATGTCGTTGAAGATGTCGTACATCATCGTTGTGCGATTGGGTCGTGCGGCGGGCAGTTCTTCATTCGGATAGCTGACGGAAAAGCGTTTCTGGTAGTTCTCGACCACTTTGGGCAGGGTGTAGCCGGGGCTGATCCAGTCGCCGAAGCGCGCCACGTCCATCGCCGACACATCGCGCTCACATTCCCCTTCGATCATCCACTGGGCCAACATCAGGCCGACCCCGCCGCCCTGGCTGAACCCGGCCATGACTCCGCAGGCCGACCAGTAGTTACGCAGACCGGGGACCGGACCGACCAGCGGGTTGCCATCCGGCGCAAAGGTGAAGGGACCGTGGATCACGGATTTCACACCGGCGCGCTCCAGTACCGGGAAACGTTGATAGGCAAAGGCGATGCTGTCTTCGATCTTGTCGAAATCATCGGGAAGCAACTCATGTCCGAACGTCCAAGGCGTACCATTCACCGCCCAAGGGCGGCAGGGCTGTTCGTAGAACCCGATACACAGCCCGCGCCCTTCCTGCCGCAGATACGACTCTCCGGCGGGGTCCATCACATGCGGATGTTCGCTGTCCCGCTCATAGATCTCCGCAATCTCGTCTGTGACGATGTACTGATGCTCCATCGGATGCAGCGGCAGGTAGACGCCCGCCATCGCGCCAACCTCCCGCGCCCAGAGACCGCCCGCATTGACCACGTGTTCGGCATGAATCGTGCCCTTGTCGGTGACAACGCTCCAGGTTCCGTCCGGGCGCTGCGTGGTTTCCTGCACCATCACATGGGTTTCAATCGTTGCCCCACCCATCCGTGCCGCTTTGGCATAGGCATGGGTGGTGCCCGAAGGATCGAGGTGCCCGTCAAGCGGGTCATAGAGAGCGCCCAGAATACCTTCCAGATTGGTGATCGGCGCGATCTTGGCGATCTCATCGGGACCGACGATCTGTGTATCCAGCCCCATATATCGGTGCTTGGCCCGCTCAGCGAGCAGCATGTCGAACCGGTCCCGGTTGTCGGCCAGCGTGATCCCGCCTACGTGGTGCAACCCGCAGGACATGCCGGTGATCTCTTCCAGTTCCTTGTACAGCCGGATCGTGTAGCCCTGAAGTGCGGCCATGTTTGTGTCGCCGTTAAGCGTGTGAAACCCGCCTGCCGCGTGCCATGTGCTGCCCGAGGTCAGTTCCGAACGCTCTACCAGCATCACGTCCGACCAGCCCAGCTTGGTCAGGTGGTAGAGCACCGATACGCCCACAACCCCGCCGCCAATCACAACCACACGTGCCTGCGTCTTCATTCGGTCTCTCCTTGATCCGTTGTGCCGAACATGTGTCGTCCAGCGTTATGGCGTCCTGTCGAAAAACGACACACCGTGTCGGCTTGTGGCAACCGACCGTCCCGCAGGACCGCGAGGGTGGGGCAAGGTTGCACGGAGTCGTTCAAGATGAAAACCCACGCTCAGGCCGTCGTCATAGGGGGCGGTGTCATTGGTTGTTCAATTTTATACCATTTGGTAAAATTAGGTTGGACTGATGTCGTCCTGCTCGAACGCGATGAGTTGACCAGCGGCAGCACATGGCACGCGGCGGCGAATATTCACGGCCTCCATGACAGCACGAATATCAGCCGCATCCAGCACTACACGATGAGCCTCTACAAAGAGCTTGAGGCCGAGACCGGCCAAAGCTGCGGTGTCTTCCAACCGGGGTCGCTTTACCTCGCACAGACCGAAGCCCGCGAACATCAACTGCGCTTACAGGCGGCCAAGGCAAAGCTCTACGGCATGAACTTCCACGAGGTCAGCCGCGCCGAGGCCGAGGCGCTGCACCCGCTGGTCAATTTCGACGGCATCCGCTGCATCATGTATGAACCCGACGGCGGCAACGTGGACCCCTCGGGTGTGACGGCCGCCTACGCGGCGGGCGCGCGCCAGAAAGGTGCCGAAATCCATCGCTTCACCCCAGTGACGGCGACCGAACCACAACCCGACGGCTCATGGATCGTCCGTACGCCTCGGGGCGACATCCGTACGGACTGGGTCATCAATGCAGCCGGTCTCTGGGGGCGTGAAGTCGCAGCCCTTGCGGGGATCACGCTGCCGCTCCTGCCGACCGAACACCAGTATTTCGTGACCGAAACCATTGCCGAAATCGAAGCAATGGACCGCCGTTTGCCCTCGGTCGCGGACCGGGACGGCGAATACTACCTGCGGCAAGAAGGCAAAGGCCTTCTGGTGGGGGCCTATGAGAAAGACGTCCGCTTCTGGGCCGAGGATGGCACGCCGCAAGGCTTTGGGCACGAACTATTCGCCGACGATCTGGAACGGATCGAAGACAATATGATGCGGGCCATCGACCGGGTTCCGGTGGTCGGCACAGCTGGGATCAAGCGTGTCATCAACGGCCCGATGATCTGGTCGCCGGACAGCAACGTGCTGCTGGGTCCAGTGCCCGAAAAGCCGGGATACTTCTGCTGCAATGGCATCATTCCGGGTTTCTCCCAATCCGGCGGCATGGGTCTGATGGTGGCGCAATGGATCATCGAAGGCGAGATGCAGTACGACATGTTCGCCTGGGACATCGCCCGCTTCGGCGACTGGGCGGATGCGAAATTCACCAAGGCGCGGGTCGGGGACCAATACGCGCACCGCTTCAAAATTCACTTCCCAGGTGAGGAACGCGCCGCGGGTCGCCCCGTGCGGACGCGTCCGGTCTACGAGATGCAAACGAAGATGGGCGCGGTGTTCGGCCTGAATTACGGCTGGGAACACCCCCTCTATTACTCGAAAGACGTGCCCGACAGCGCGGGCTTTACCCGCCAGCCTTGGTGGGATGTGGTGGGGCAGGAGGCCCGAACGCTGAGGGAGAAAGCCGGGATCATCGACATCTCCAACTTCGCCAAGTACCGCGTGAAAGGGCCGGGGGCGGAGGACTGGCTGAACGCCGTCTTCGCCAACCGGATGCCGCGTGAAGTGGGCCGCTCCTGCCTGACGCCACTCATCGGCAAGCGTGGCGGGATCGCAGGCGATGCAACGGTCACACGATTGGCCGAGGACGAGTTCTGGATCATCAGTTCCGGTATGGCGGAGCGCTACCAAAAACGGTTCTATGACGCGGTGCCACTGCCCGAGAGCACGACGTTCGAGTCCCTGACCAACAACTGGTGTGGCTTCAATGTGGCGGGGCCAAAGTCGCGCGAAATCTTGCAAAGCCTGACCAACACGTCGCTCAACACCGAAAACTGGCCTTTCATGCGGTCCATACGGATCGAGATTGCCGGGGTCGAGGTCATGGCGCTGCGCGTGTCCTTCACGGGTGATCTGGGCTGGGAACTGCATTGCCGGGCCGAAGACCAGGTGGCGCTTTACACGGCTCTGATCGACGCGGGGTCAACCGTTGGCGCAATCCCTGTTGGCAGCCGGGCGCTGATGAGCCTGCGCATGGAAAAGGGCTACGGATCATGGGGACGCGAATACAGCCCTGAATACTGGCCGCAGGAATGTGGCCTGGAACGGCTCTGCCGAAGTGACAAACCCTTCCTGAACAGAGAAGCGGCAGAGGCCAATATAGCGAAAGCGCCGCGCGAAAGAATGGTATTGCTGGCGCTGAGCAAAGAGGACACCACAGCCTCCAACGCAGATGCCACCGGAGGGGAACCGATCTTCAAGGATGGGGTCGGCATAGGACGGGTAAGCTCAGGCGCTTATGGCTACCATGTCGACCAGTCGCTGGCGCTCGGGTTCATCAAAAACGCAGAGCCAGGAGATCAGGTCGAGGTGATGGTGCTGGGGCGCCCGCATGGTGCAACGATCCTCGAAATTCCACCTTTCGATCCATCTGGCACACGACTACGCGCCTGATCTTCTCTGGTTCAAAAATACTTCGGGGGAGGCCGCCAAAGGCGGGCGGGGGCAGCGCCCCCAAAACGTTTCCATCAATGGAAACGCCAAACGCGCTGACGCGTTTGGCGCTACGTGGATCACTCTACGGCCAAGGGCCGGATCTTTAGCGCCGTGATGCGGTTGTTTTCGCGCGCCATGACTTCGAAGCGGAAGCCGTGGAAGCTGAAGACCTGACCGATGGTCGGGATCATCTGTGCCTCATGGATCACCAGACCCGCCACGGTGTTGGCCTCGTCGTCGGGCAGAGTCCAATCCAGCGCCCGGTTGAGATCGCGGATCGTCATGGCCCCGTCGATCCAGTAATTGCCGTCTTCGCCCCGTTTGACGGTGTGATCGCCGTCGGGGTCGAATTCGTCGGTGATCTCGCCGACGATCTCCTCGAGAATGTCCTCGAGCGTGATCAGACCCTGCAGCGCGCCGTATTCATCCACCACCAGCGCAAAATGCGTACGACGACGGAGAAACTGCCGCATCTGGTCGTCGAGCGATGTGCTGTCCGGGATGAAGTAGGGCTTCATCGCCACGTCCGCGAACTTGAAGCTGCTCATCGCCTCGGCGGGTTTGTCGCTTTCCTGCATGAAGCGGTACATCGCGCGGAAGAGGTCCTTGGCGTGGACAACCCCGATGATGTTTTCGGGGTCGCCGCGGAAGACCGGCAGGCGGGTGTGGTTCGATTCAAGGCACTGCCGCAGGATGTCCTGCGGGTCGTTGTCGGCGTCGATCATTTCGATGCCGGAACGGTGGAGCATGATCTCTTCGACCGTGCGCTCGCTCAGGTCGAGCGCGCCCAGAATGCGGTCGCGGTCTTCCTTCTCGACCACACCTTCGGAATGACCCAATTGCAGCGCACCGGCGATTTCCTCGCGCACGGCAAGAATATGGCTGTCCGGATCGGTTTTCACGCCGAACACGCTCAGCACGCCGCGCACCAGCATCCGCACCGCACCGACGATGGGGGAGAATACGGTAATGATCAGTTGGATCACCGGCGACACGCGGCTGGCGGCGGTTTCGGGATTGGTGATCGCATAGGTCTTGGGCAGCACTTCGGCAAAGACCAAGACAAGAACGGTCATCACGAGGGTCGCCAGCGCCACACCGGATTCGCCGAAGAGGCGGGTGAACAGAGCCGTGGCAAGCGAGGTCGCCAGAATGTTCACCATGTTGTTGCCGAGCAGGACCGAGCCGATCAGGCGTTCATTGTCCTCGGTGATTTTCAGCGCACGGTCGGCCCCTTTGGAACCCTTGTCAGACATCGTCCGCAATTTGCCGCGTGACGCGGCAGTCAGCGCGGTTTCCGAGCCGCTGAAGAATGCGGACATGACAAGCAGACCGAGAATGGCGGCTGCGGTGATCCAGAGTGCGGCATCTGCCGGCGTAGAGGCGGGGTCCATGAGATCCAACGATTAGAAAAGTTCACAAGGTTATGGGGCGAGATGCGGCTCTGTTCAAGGTTGCAGCGCCATTGTCTTTGACTGGGCCGGGGTCAGTCGCGGGCCATCGGGTGGTGATCCAGCACCAGCTCTTTCAGCCGCTCTTCCAGAACATGGGTGTAGATCTCGGTTGTGGAGACATCGGCATGGCCGAGGAAGGTCTGGATCGCGCGCAGATCCGCGCCATTGGCCAAGAGATGCGTGGCAAAGGCATGGCGCAGGGTGTGCGGCGTGACTTTTGATGGCGACACGCCGCCTTCGACCGCGAGGTCCTTGATCAGCATGTAAAACGCGTGGCGCGTGAGGTGGCCGGATTTGCCACGCGATGGAAAGAGAAAGCTGGATGCCGGTTTGCCCTCAGCGCGCGCCGCGTCCTCCATGGCTTCGCGCGCCTTCAGCCAATCGCGCAGGGCGGCGCGGGCCGGGGCAGAGAGGGGCACCATACGTTCCTTGCCGCCTTTGCCCCGGATCAGGAGCATACGTGGATCGCCTTTGGCAGCAGACAGCGGCAAAGAGACCAGTTCGCTCACCCGCATTCCGGTGGCGTAGAGCAGTTGCATCAGGCAGGTGTTGCGCTGGCGGTCTGCCGGGTTGCGGCCATGGGTGCTCGCGGCGTCAAGCAGGCGATCCACCTCTTCGGTGGACAGCGTTTTCGGCAAGCGCTTGTCGCGGCCCGGTCCGCTGATCTGCACCGCCGGGTTATCGCCGCGAAATCCCTCTTCAAAGCAGAAACGATAAAGCTGCTTGATGGCCGACAACCGTCGCGCGCGGGTGGATTTGGCAAGCCCTTGCGTGTCGCAATGCACGAGGTAGTCCTCGACATCGGCTTTTTGTGCGCCACTGAGGGACGATCCTTTGCCCGCCAGCCATTCAGTGAAGTCCGAAAGGTCACGGGCATAGGCCAATTGGGTGTTGGTTGCAGCGCCGCGCTCGGCAGCCTGCGCATCGAGAAAGGCTGCAATCCAGTTACGGTCGGTCATCGTCGGGCGCCTTCCATATCGAGGATCGCCAGTTGCAGCGCGGCACGACGGGCGGTGTCTTCCAGCCCAAAGGCGCGCAGGGCGCGGAGCGCGTCGGTCAGATCGGATTCGTTTCCGGATGCACCGGATTCGAACAACATGATCGCCTGCAACAGAGCCTCGCCAAGGCGGTTTTCGCTTGGCAGGGCGGCCAGACTTTCTGGCGCTTGCGTCGGGCCGTTCCAGACACTTGCGAAAGCTGTGGCATGTGGAAGATCAGATGGGATCGCCGTTGGTGCCTGTCCCTGCGCGATGGCGGCGAGGAAGGACATGCGGCGGTCAGCTTCCGGCGCCATGCTCTGCGCGACGGTTTCGTACGTGTCGGACAATAGACCGACAGTGATTGCAATTGAGCGTGCGCGCGGCGTCAGGTCTAAATCCTGAAGTTGCGCGGCAAAGAGTTTGGCAAAGGGCACCAGCAGACCAGCGGCGCGCATCTGCGGCCAGACCTGTTCCAGCGCGGCTGAGATTGCGGAAGTCTCGCCGGAGACCAGCGCCTCTTCGAATGTCTGCAAGGCTGCGACACGATCCCAGATGCCGCCGGATGCCGCGGGTTTCTGCGCCGTGTAGACGCCCAGCAGTTGATTGCCATCGATGGCCCCAACACGCGCCAGCCGTTCGGCGGCTTGCATCTGAGCCCGCCAGCCGGAATCACCCGACAGTTCAACCACGCCAAAGGGCAGGGGCAGAGGAGTGGTGGGCAGCGCCTCTCCGATCGCCTCGAACAGCCGGAACTGCAACGGCGTCGGACGCACTGGCGGCTGCATCGGGTCCGCGTCTTCGCTGTATTCCGGGTCGAGAAAGCGCAGCAACAGCTCGGCATCGAGATCAGACATTTGCCCAAGTGCAACGCCGGTCTGGTAGATCGTCATTGCGTGGGGAAAATCGCCGCTTCGTGTGGCGCACCAGATACGGGTGGCGAGGTCCGTGCTCAGGCTCGGCCTGTCGTCCAGTACCCCGCAGAGCGCCTCGTCCGAGCCTGTCAGAAGCGCGAGGTCAAAGGCGAGGTCAAACAGTTGCGGGGTCAGTGTGCCTGCGCGCTCAAGCAATGCTTCGGCCGGAGCAACAAGGCCGTTCTGGTAGAGCAGTCGTGCCCGCATGCGCAGCAATGCATCGCCAGATGCGTCAGAGGGCGGGTCCGCTTCTGCGAGCATCAGGATATGCAACAACTCCGTCAGTGCCGGAACCGGCGGACGGCGAGCCTGCAGCCGATCGAGTGCGGCCAGAATGTCGGACTGGTCGCTGCCTTGCCAAAGCGTTGTTGGCAGGCCCGTGACGGAGGAAGACAGCAAGCCCACGCCGCCCACGCCCGGCGCGTCGAGCGGCTGCACTTCGACATCGGGGATCGCGGCGCTTTGGGCGACAGGGTTCTGGTCCGGTAGAACCACGAGTGGCGGCGCGTTGCGCTGAACGGTCAGCCAGCCAATCGCCGAGAGCGGCTGCTCGGGCCGCTGGTCCTGTGCAACGGCGGGCCAGGCGGCGCTGGCCAGGATCAGGAGGATCGGCTTAATCTGCATCCAGCGTCACAGGTTGTCTGACTTCTGTTTGCGGCGGTGAGAAATCTGCGCCGAAATACGGCCCGACATAAGCATAAGCCACCAGCGCGAGAGCACCGAGGATGAGAAGATATATCAACCATTTGATGATGCGCCCCATGATGACCCTTGCCCTGCCCAGTTGATTTTTTCCAAGTTATAACTGGCCTTTTAGCCAAGATCACGTCATTCAACGGCGGATGTCAAAAAATTGGCGGCACTTGGCCGAGTTATTAGGGGTCAGTCGGGGGGCAATGCAGGCAAGACTAAAGAAAACTGTGGTTCTTGTCGGCATGATGGGCGCTGGGAAGACTGCTGTGGGCAAGGCGCTCGCGTCGATGCTGCATGCGCCGTTTCTTGATTCGGATGCGGAGATCGAAAAAGCCGCAAATATGACCATCCCCGAGATTTTCGACCGGGATGGAGAGCCGTTTTTTCGCGTCAAAGAGCGTCAGGTCATCTCGCGCCTGCTTGACCGTGAGAAGGGTGTGCTGTCGACCGGAGGTGGTGCCTACATGGCGCAGGAGAACCGGGACATCATTTCGAACAAGGGTGTCGCGGTTTGGCTGAACGCGGATCTTGACCTGCTGTGGCAACGCGTTCGGCACAAGGACACCCGACCACTCTTGCGCGTGCCCGATCCCTTGGGGGCGCTGACGCGCCTCTATGAAGAGCGGGTTCCGATTTATTCCAAGGCCGATCTGAGTGTGGTGTCCGAGCCTGGGCTAACGATTGAGGAAATGGCTAAGCGGGTGCTCACGGCCTTGAAGACGCGCCCCGATGTATTGGAGGTTCAGGAATGATCGAAACGGTCCATGTTCCGCTTGAAGGGCGCGCCTATGATGTGCGGATCGGGGTTGATCTCCTGGCCCGAGCCGGGATCGAGATCGCGCCATTGCTGAAGCGTCCGCGCGTGGCGATCGTCACCGATGCGCATGTGGCTGAGCTGCATCTTTCGGCCCTCGAAGCGGCCTTGGCCGCAGAAGGAATTGCCTCGCTCAGCCTGACGCTGCCTGCTGGGGAAAGCACAAAAGGCTGGCCGCAATTCGAGCGGACGGTGGAATGGTTGCTTGAACAGAAGGTCGAGCGTCGGGACATCGTCATTGCTTTGGGCGGTGGCGTCATTGGAGATCTTGTTGGTTTCGCCGCCGCCGTGCTGCGCCGAGGCGTGCGGTTTGTGCAAATCCCCACCTCGCTATTGGCGCAGGTCGACAGTTCCGTCGGCGGCAAGACCGGGATCAACGCACCGCAGGGCAAGAACCTGATCGGCGCGTTCCACCAGCCCGCGTTGGTGCTGGCGGATATTTCGGTGCTGACTTCCTTGCCGGAGCGCGATTTTCTCGCGGGCTATGGCGAGGTGGTCAAATACGGACTTCTGGGGGATGCCGCGTTTTTTGACTGGCAGGATGAGAACGCCGCGCGCATCACAGCGCGGGAACCCGAAGCGCTGGCTTACGCCGTCAAACGTTCGGTTGAGATGAAGGCCGAAATCGTTGTGCGCGACGAGACCGAGCAGGGCGACCGCGCGCTGTTGAACCTTGGCCACACGTTCTGCCACGCATTCGAGGCCGCGACCGGGTATTCCGACCGTCTGCTGCACGGCGAAGGTGTCGCCATCGGCTGCGCGCTGGCGTTCGAGCTTTCAGCGCGTTTGGGCCTTTGCGCACAGGAAGAGCCGAGCCGCGTGCGTGAGATGCTGAGCAAGATGGGCATGAAGGTCACTCTGGCCGATGTCGAAGGAGACCTGCCGGACGCGCAGGCGCTTCTTGATCTCATGGGGCAGGACAAGAAGGTGATCGACGGCAAACTGCGGTTCATCCTCGCGCGCGGGATCGGGGAATCCTTTGTCACATCGGATGTGCCGTCGGACAAAGTCCTCAAGCTGATTGAGGATGCGTTGGCTGAACGCTGAATTTGACCAAACGGAAAAAAAAGGCGCCCGATGGGGCGCCTTTTACGTTTAGAACGGGATTTCGTCGTCGATGTCGCGGGCCGGGGCGCGAGCAGGGCCACCGCTGCCACCACTGGACCCACCGTAGTCGCCGCCGTAGCCGCCGCCGTAATCCCCACCATAGTCACCACCGCCGCTGCTGCTGCCGCCACCATAGCCGCCGCCACCGCCGCCATCACGACTGTCCAGCAGGGTCAGTTCACCGCGATAGGGGCGCAACACGATTTCCGTGCTGTAGCGATCCTGACCGGATTGGTCCTGCCATTTTCGGGTTTCAAGTTGGCCTTCGATATACACCTTGGAACCCTTGCGGAGATACTGCTCGGCAATGCGCGCGAGCGGTTCCGAGAAAATCGCGACACTGTGCCATTCAGTGCGCTCTTTGCGTTCGCCTGTGTTGCGGTCTTTCCAGTTTTCCGAAGTGGCGATCCGCAGGTTGCACACCTTGCCGCCGTTTTGGAATGTCCGCACTTCCGGATCGCGGCCGAGATTGCCGACGATGATGACCTTATTGACTGAACCGGCCATGTTTCCCCCATCCTGTATTCGAATCTGTAGCGCTGTGCGCCGTTTGGGTGACCCTACACCAGCGGCCGGATGAATGACCATCAGCTAATGGACCGTGACGCCTTTGGCATACCATCAGCTTGTGGTTAACAATTGGTGAGCAACCAAGGCTGGTGTGAAAAGCAAAATCGCATTATACACCTGCCAAATCTCAACGTGGGGCGTGAGCAGGTATGCGAACAACAAGACAGAGATTTGTTGCGGTGTTGAGTGTTGCCGCGATGATGAGTGCAGGCGCAGTGAGCGCCGAAGTGTTGTCCACCAAAAGCCGGGTGGCGCTTTTCTCCAGCAAGACCAGAGTTTTGGATTCGCGCGCGTCGCAGCAGTACAAAAGCTCGGTTCGGCTTCAGCCGCCAAAGGTGGTGACCCCGACCAAATGGGGGGACGTCGGAGCTGACGGCCCGGTTCCGAAATACCGTGGTCGCTATTCGGGCGCGTATGCTGGCATGGCGCGTGATGCGGCCCGTAGACATGGCATACCCGAAGACCTTTTCCTGCGGCTCGTGCAGCAGGAAAGCAATTTCAACCCCAATGCCCGGTCCCACAAAGGCGCTATCGGACTGGCGCAGTTGATGCCGGACACCGCGCAGTACTTGCGCGTCAACCCGAACGATCCGGCGCAGAACCTCGACGGCGGCGCACGATACCTCAAGGAACAGTACCGCAAGTTTGGTCAATGGCCCTTGGCGCTGGCGGCTTATAATGCCGGTCCGGGTGCCGTCGAAAAACACAATGGTATCCCGCCGTTCCGCGAGACACGCAATTACGTCAAGAAAATCTGGGGTCGGTAAGCCGCTTCAATTCTGTGGCTACTGCGCAATTGCCTCTGCACCTTTAGATTGAGGCGCAACTTGGCGCTCTTTGCCATTTTTTTGTGCCTCTTGACTGTGAAACCGCTCCATTCAGGTCAAACTGATGCCCCATTCCCAACGCAGAAAAGGCAGCAACGCAATTTTGTATCCGAGCCGTTTACCCGCTGGACCCAGGATCAGGGTCCGATGGGCAATCTTCGGAATATGGAGAGTGGTATGATTGACTTCATCAAGAGCTTCCGCGACGACGAGTCTGGAGCGGTCACTGTGGATTGGGTGGTGCTCACCGCGGCTGTCGTGGGCATGTCGGTCCTGACCTATGCGGCTCTGGCGGACAACACGGCGTCAGTCACGGACGCGACCGGTGCAACAGTTCTGACCGCTCAGGAGTTCCTGACAAACTGATGGCCGAGCGGCGGCCCGAAAGACTGCAGCGACACGGTTATTCGGCTGCGATCTGGATCACGGGTTCCATGC
The DNA here is from genome assembly GCA_030425145.1 of Alphaproteobacteria bacterium. GTDB lineage: Bacteria > Pseudomonadota > Alphaproteobacteria > Rhodobacterales > Rhodobacteraceae > Marivita. Next base: position 43,821 of record JAUHVK010000022.1, read on the forward strand.
TGGCCAAATGCTGTTCGCTCAGATGGCATTTTATCTGATGGCCCCCGCCCAGCTGTCGCATGGGCGGCACGTCCTTTTCACATAGACCACCCGGCACTTGGGATTTCCAGCGGCACCGCGTCTGGAACGGGCACCCCGACGGCGGGTTCATCGCCGAGGGAATATCCCCCTCAAGCACGATCGTCTTTTTCGTCACCCGTGTGTCCGCAATCGGCACCGCCGAAAGAAGTGCCTCGGTGTAGGGGTGATACGGTGGTGCAAAGACCTGATCGGTCGTGCCCAACTCGACCACGTGACCAAGGTACATAACCATAACTCGATCAGATAGATAGCGGACGATGCTTAAGTCATGGCTGATGAAGAGGAGCGTCGTTTTCTGCTCTCTCTGGATCTCCATCAACAGATCGGTCACTGCCGCCTGTACCGACACATCAAGCGCCGACACAGGTTCATCCGCTACCACAATGCGCGCGTTGCCGGCAAAGGCGCGGGCGATGCCGACGCGCTGTTTCTGCCCGCCTGAAAGCTGACGTGGCATCCGTTCTGCAAAGGCGCGGGGCAGTTTCACAAGGTCCAGTAATTGCAGCATCCGCTCGCGCCGTTCGGCATCGTTGTTGCCGACGCCGAACACTTCGAGCGCGCGAATGATCTGCCGGCCCACGGTCATTGACGGGTTGAGCGTATCGAACGGGTTCTGGAACACCATCTGCACATCCGCGACCGTCTGTGTGTCCCGTGCCTCAATAGGCGTAGATTCGATGTTGCGATTATCGAGCAGGATTTGCCCGTCCGTGGCTGTCTCCAATCCCATCAGTACCTTGGCGAAGGTCGATTTCCCGCAGCCGGATTCGCCCACGATGGCGAGTGTCTCGGATTCCCGCGCCTCAAAACTCAGGGTCTCATTGGCTTTGACCACCTTGGTGTCACCGCGTTTGCCGAAGAGCGCATTGGCCGCGACCTCGTAGTATTTCTTGAGGTTGTCCATCTTCAAAACGACGCGCCCCGGTTCGGGTTTTTCCGCCCCATGCCCGGTGTCCATCTCGGCGTGCCAGTCAATCTCCTGAAACCGCAGGCAGCGCGTTGCGTGGTGTTCGTTGCCCGGTACATCGAACATCTTGATGTCACCCGCATCGCAGCGCCCGGCCTCGAAATAATCGCAGCGCGGTCCGAAATTGCAGCCGTTCGGCCGCTCATGGGGCAGTGGGAAATTCCCCGGAATGGCGCGCAAGGGACGGGCATTCTTATCGGCACCGGGCAAGGGGATCGAGCGGAACAGAGCCTGCGTATAGGGGTGCTGCATCTCGTCGAACACATCCTTGATCGATCCGCGTTCGACGGCTTCGCCGGAATACATCACGCAAAGCCGGTCACAGGTTTCCAGAACCAGACCAAGGTTGTGACTGATAAAGAGCATCGACGTGCCGTATTTCTGGCCCAGCTCTTTGACCAGTTGCACCACGGCGGCTTCGACCGTCACGTCGAGCGCCGTGGTGGGTTCGTCGAGGATCAGCAGGGACGGCTCCGCCATCAGCGCCATGGCGATCACGATGCGCTGTTGCTGGCCGCCGGATAGCTGGTGCGGATAGCTGTCGAGGATGCGCGCCGGGTCCGGCAGTTTCACGTCCGTGACCACCTGCAACGCGCGGTCATAAGCGTCTTTCTCGGACGCGCCGCGATGGATCATCGGCACTTCCATCAACTGCTTTCCGATCTTCATTGCCGGATTGAGTGAGGCCATCGGTTCCTGGTAGATCATCGCGATTTCCGAGCCGCGGATCTTGCGAAGTTCTTCCTGGCTCATCTCATTCAGGTCGCGGCCTTTGAACTTGATTGACCCGCCCACGATACGACCGTTCTTGCCCAGATCCTGCATCACCCCCAGCGCCACGGTGGACTTGCCACAACCCGACTCGCCCACAAGGCCAACCGCCTCGCCCGGCATGACCCGGACCGAGAAATCCATCACCGCCGGAATTTCCCGCAGCCGGGTGAAGAAGGAAATCGACAGGCTGTCGATCTCGAGAATGGGGCCGTCGTAGCTGTCTTTCATGTCGTGTCTCCCGGTTGGGATGGCAGGGCAGGTTCCCTGCTTCTCTGGTTCAAAAATACTTCGGGGGCTTGGGGGCAGCGCCCCCAATCCTCACATCCTCAATCGCGCAACGACTCCTCGCGCAGCCCATCGGCCAGCAAGTTCAGCCCCAGCACCATGCTCAAAAGCGCAAAGGCGGGCACCATCGCAGGATGCAGGTAAATCTGCAAAAGCCGCCGACCGTCATTGATCGTTGTGCCCCAATCCGGGCTTTCGGGTGGCAGGCCGAGGCCGAAGAAGCCCAGTGTGCCCAAAAGGATCGTCGTGTAGCCGATGCGCAGGCAGAAATCGACGATCAGCGGCCCGCGGGCGTTTGGCAGGATCTCCCACAGCATGATGTACCATGGGCGTTCCCCACGGGTCTGGGCGGCGGCGACGTAGTCACGCGTCTTGATGTCCATCGCCAGCCCCCGGACGATGCGGAACACCGTGGGTGAGTTGACGAAAACCACCGACACGAACACCACCAGAATGCCGCCTTGCAGGTTGAACAGATCCAGCGCATCCGGCAGCACCGTGATTGCCGTGCCGGGTTGCGAGATCAGCGACAGGTAGAGCCAACCCATCACACCAAGCACCCCGATCAGTAGCGGCGTGCGCACCGCCGGTTGCGTGCGATAGCGCGAATTGAGCAGCACGGCGACGAAGACGAGCGGGAAGATGAACAGCACCATCGCCATGTAATTGGGGATGCCTGTGTCCACGATTTCAGGTGTGACCAGCAGGTAGAACAGCAGGATCACCGGGAAGGCGAGGATGAGGTTGGCCAGAAAGCTGAGCAAAGTGTCAAGCTTGCCGCCGTAATACCCTGCAGGCAGACCGAGTGTGATGCCGACCATGAAGGCAAAGAGCGTTGCCAGAGGCGCGATCTGCACCACCACCCACGCGCCTTTGACCATGCGGCTGAACACGTCGCGGGCGAGGTTGTCACCCCCGAAGAGGTAGTAGGGGTACTGGCCGTCTTCGGCTCCCATGATCGGCGTGCCGGGGGGCTTGTTCTTCATGCTGGAGACCTGCGCCAGCGGGTCATGCGTGATGATCAGATCGAAGGCACCGAAGATGCCGGTGAAGACCCAGAACATGACCAGTCCAAAGCCCACCATGCCAATGGTGCTGTCGAATAGCTTGCCATAAAGCCCCAGCCGCCTCTTGTAGACGATGGACAGGGTGAAGAGTACAACCAGCGCGATCCAGACAGGCATGAACTGCATGAAGATGCGGGTGAGGATGTCAAACCAACCGAGCGGTTCCATAAGTGTCTTCCTTCCGCTCAGGACACGCTGATGCGTGGGTTGAGGTACACGTAGCCGATGTCTGATATGAGCTGCGTTATCAGCACCACGAAAACGGACACGACCGACACGCCCAGCAGCAGTTCAATGTCGTTGTTGCCGGCGGCCTGCACCAGCGTCCAACCGAAGCCCTTGTAGTTGAACAGGGTCTCGACGATCACCACGCCGTTCAGCAGCCACGGGAATTGCAGCATGATCACCGTGAAAGGCGCGATCAGCGCGTTGCGAAGCGCGTGTTTCATCACGATGTTCGGAAAGCTGACGCCCTTCAGGCGGGCGGTTCGGATGTATTGCGCGGTCATAACCTCAGCCATGGAGGCTCGGGTCATGCGGGCGATATATCCCATGCCGTAAAGCGCGATGGTCATCACCGGGAGGGTGAAATTCTCAAACGTGGCATCCTCCATTGCGCTGGTGGCGGACCCGTTGAACCAGCGCAGGCCGAAGGCCGTGGAGGCAAATACGGCGATGAACACAACGCCCGACACGTATTCCGGTGTCGCCGTTGTGATAATCGACACGGTGGACAGGGTGCGGTCGGTCCGGCTTCCTTCGCGCATTCCGGCCAGAACGCCGATGATCAGCGCGCCGGGCACCATGACCATCATCACCCAGAACATCAGCTTGCCGGTCAGGCCAAGCCGTGTGGCGATGATCGAGCCGACGCCGTCCTGAAAGACGGTTGAGTAGCCCCAATCGCCTTGCAGAACGCCGCAGAAGCTCCGGGCGTTTTCGGGCGGAACACCGTTTTCAAGCACACCATTGCAGCGCGACCGCGTTGTGCCGTCCCGGCCTTCGATCACCCAACCGGGCGCGACGCCAAGCCATTGCGCGTATTTGAGGGGCAGGGGTTGGGCATAGCCGCGATCCTGAAGAAAGCTTGCCACCTGTTCGTCCGTCATCCGGACGTTGCCCTGGTTCTTGGCCAGCTTTTCGAGGTTCGGGGCGAGATTGGTGAGCCAGAAAACGATAAACGTCAAACAAAGTGCTGTCAGAAGCATCGTTCCGATGCGTCGGAGCAGAAAAAAAGCCATGTCGGGTGGGTCCCCCTCGTCGTGTCTGCGGGAAAAATTGCAGAGCGTGGAGTCTCAGTAGCGATCTGCCCCCCTGCGATGCAGGGGAGCAGAGCCAGACTTGGGGATCAGGCCGCGAACCCGAACTTGTAGAGATGGAACTCGTGCGATGGGTGCTTTTCTGCGTTCACCACGTTGCCGTTGTGGTGGTTGTAGAGTGACCGCCAGAACGGCTGGATCATCACACCATCGTCACGCAGCGTCTGTTCGATCTTGGCCATGACCTCGCGACGCTTGTCGGCATCGGCAATGGACAGAGCGTCAGCCATCAGCGCGTCGAACTCGGGGTTGGGGTAGCCGCTTTCGTTCCAAGCTTCGCCCGAGCGATAGGCCAGCGACAGAACCTGCACGTCGAGCGGACGGTGGTTCCAGGTGGTCGCGCTGAACGGGAACTTGGTCCAGTCGTTCCAGAAGGTCGAACCGGGAAGAACCGTGTGCTTGATGTTCACACCCGCGTCCGCGATCTGCGCCCGCACGGATGCGCCCGTGTTGCGCTCCCAATCGTCGTCCAGCGTGATCAGCTCGTGCTCGTAATCGGCGAAATCGGTGCCGTCGAGCATCGCTTTCCCTGCTGCCGGGTCGAACGGAGCCGGTCCGATATCGGCATAGGCCGGGTGGATCGGGCAGACATGGTGGTTCTCGGCCACCGAACCGCGGCCATTGTAACCCAGTTCAAGGCAGACAGCGTTGTCGACCATCATCGCCAGCGCCACGCGAACGTTGCGGTCTGCGTAGGGCACGCGGCCGTCAACTTCGGTCTGCTGGTTGAAACGGTGGACGAGCGTGGCCGCTGTTACGGTTTCGGTTTTGGACCAGCCGATGGCGTCCAGAATGTCGATGAAATCGCCTACCGATTCATAGAGTAGATCGACTTCACCCGATTCTGCCGCCGCCAGCCAAGAGGCCGGGTCTGTGCCGTAGTCGATGAATTCGATCCGGTCGAGGTAAGGTCCACCGAGGACTTCAGTTCCCCACCATGTGTGGTCAGTGGCGCGTTCGATGACGGCTTTCACACCCACTTCAAGGGAAACGGGGCGGAACGGACCAGTGCCGATGCCGTGCGCGTAGACGTCGCCGCCATCATAGCTCGCATGGACGATGGCGGACGGGTAATCCGACATGTTGGCGATGATGGCGATATCCGGTGCCGACAGGTTCAGTTTCACGGTCAGGTCGTCCACCACTTCGATGGCCCCGTCACGCGCCTGTCCGGAGTTGGAGTCGATCAGGCCACCCATACGGGCCGACATGGAGTTGCCTTCCATCGCGGAATCGCACCAGCCAGCGATGTTGCGCGCCACGTCTTCAGCCGTGAAGGCGTCACCATTGTTCCATGTCACACCGGGGCGAACCTTCAGTGTGTAGGTCTTTGCATCGTCGCTGACTTCCCAGCTTTCGAGCAGCATGCCGCGGAACGTGCCGTCATTCTGATACTCGACGAGGTATTCGAGGAAACCGCGCGATTGGTTGCCGATTTCCGACCAGTCATAGGCGCGCGGATCCTTCATCGCCTTGACCAGCGTTTGGATGCGCAGAGTGCCGCCCTGCTGAATGTTTGCCTGTGCCTGTGCCGGCTGGGATAGACCGATCAGACCATAGGCCGCTGCGGCGGTTACGCCCATGCTTGTAGCGCGCGACAGGAATTCTCGCCGATCCATCAACCCGGCTTTGTATTCGTCAGCGTAAAGTTCGGCTGCGGGATGCAGTTTTTTCGTGTGCGTCATCTGATTCTCCCTGTGACACGTTTGTTTTTTAGCGCCTTCGCAGTTGGCACAGTCCTTCGGGGACCGGTTTTGGCCCTCATTCCTTTCTCACATAGCGCCTGAACGAAGTGGCGCCGTCAATTGCCAGACTAGACCTTTTGAGGTCTGATTGCGACACTCGGTTTGCCTTTCAGCGACATCTCTCGGTGAGAGTGGGGCGCGGACTTTGGGGTGACGCTCAAAGTTCCCTTGCGTCAACCCGATGCCAGTCCCGCATTCGTGCGCGGAACCATGTGCGCTGCCGCTTGGCGAATTGGCGTGTGAGGATCGTCGATCTGTCGCGCGCGTCCTCAAGGCTCATCTTACCGTCAAGAAACGCCATCAATTCTGCCGCTCCAATTGCCTTGGCTGAGGGCAGGGTCGGTGACCATGTCGGTCGGTTCGCGCGCGCCTCGTCAAGGGCACCTGTCGCGAGCATCTGGTCGAACCGGCGTTCGATCCGTGGCGTCAGCCAATCCTTGTCTGCATTCACCACAAACGCCGTTACCTCCGACAGAGGCAGACGGGCGGGGGCCGTTTCATCTTGCCATGCGGCAAGACCTTTGCCGGTGCTGGTCAGCACTTCCCAAGCCCGTTGCACACGCATTGGGTTGGCCGTGTCGATCCGGTTGCGGGTTTCAGCGTCCAACTCCGCCACCAAGGTTTCGTGTCCCTCGGTTTCGATCCGCTGCATCGCTGTGGTGCGAATGTCATCTGGTGTGGCCGGTATCTGTGCCAGCCCTTCCGTGAGTGCAGTGAAGTACAGCCCGGTTCCGCCTACGATGATCGGGCGGGCGCTGCCATTCAGGAGAGGTTCCAGATCGCGAAGCCAGTCTCCGACTGAATAGGGCTGGTCACCCGGAACATGTCCATAAAGCGCATGTGGTGCGCGGGATTCGTCTTCGATCGAAGGTCGTGCCGTGAGAATACGCCAGTCCGAATAGACCTGGATCGCGTCGGCATTGACGATGACACCACCTTGGGTTTCCGCAATGCGCAGGGCAAGTTCGGATTTTCCGCTGGCGGTTGGTCCGGCGATCAGCACCGGTCTGTCCGGATCCGTCTCTGCGATCCGGTCTGACACGCCTTTGTTCACTGATGTTGCCTTTCCGAAAATCTCTGCCCTGCGGCCTGTGCGCCGGGGTGGGCGACTTCGCCTTGCCCCTAAGCCGGTTTTCCGACAGTTTGCACGCAACTTTAGACTCTCGTTGAAACGGAGCGCAACATGGCGGACACCCAGACACCTCATCCGAAATACAAACGTGTGATGCTCAAGATTTCGGGCGAAGCCTTGATGGGGGATCAGGGGTTTGGTTTGCATCCGCCCACCGTTCAGCGCATCGCTCAGGAGGTCAAATCCGTCCACGATCTGGGCGTCGAGATTTGCATGGTGATCGGCGGCGGCAACGTGTTCCGGGGCTTGCAGGGCAGTGCGCAGGGTATGGAGCGCACGACAGCCGATTACATGGGGATGCTGGCCACGGTGATGAACGCGTTGGCCATGCAGTCTGCTTTGGAAGAGCTGGGCGTGTTCACTCGCGTCATTTCGGCCATCCGCATGGACGAGGTGGCAGAACCCTATATCCGCCGTCGCGCGGTGCGGCACCTCGAGAAAAAGCGGGTCTGTGTTTTCGCGGGCGGCACTGGCAACCCATATTTCACCACCGATACCGCCGCAGCGCTGCGCGCAAACGAGATGAACTGTGAAGCGATCCTGATGGGCAAGAACGGGGTCGACGGGATCTACAACAAGGATCCGCGCACTCATGACGATGCCGAGCGGTACGAAAAGGTGACCTATGATGAGGTTCTGCAAAAGAACCTCAAGGTGATGGACGCCTCGGCCATCGCACTGGCGCGGGATAACAGTCTGCCCATCATCGTCTTTTCGCTGGATGAGCCGGGTGGATTCCGCGGTATTCTTGCTGGCGACGGTACTTACACTACGGTACATGGCGGTTCCAAAAAGGGGACCGGCGAGGCGGCCTGACCGAACCGTCACAATGCGCCGGCCGATTCATCTTGAGCGTCGTAAGACGCTATACTTTCAGGCACGTGTCGCTTAGAACGCAGAATAAAGCAGAAAAACCGCTCTTGAGGGGCTTATGGCAGACGATTTCATTCTCGATACCGATGATCTGACGCGCCGCATGGATGGCGCGATGGCGAACCTGCGCACGGAGTTCGCTTCCCTTCGCACAGGTCGCGCCAGCGCGTCCATGTTGGAACCGGTGATGGTCGATGCCTATGGCAGCATGACCCCCATCAATCAGGTTGGCACCGTGAACGTGCCGGAACCTCGGATGGTCACGATCAACGTCTGGGACAAAGGGCTGGTTGGCAAGGTCGAGAAGGCGATCCGTGAAAGCGGTCTGGGCATCAACCCGCAGCTGAACGGCACGATCATCATGTTGCCGATCCCCGAACTTAACGAGGAACGTCGCCGCGAACTTGGCAAGGTTGCCGGGCAATATGCCGAACATGCGCGCGTTTCGGTTCGCAACATCCGCCGCGATGGCATGGACCAGATCAAGAAAGCCAAGGCGGATGGCCTTTCCGAGGATGACCAGAAATTCTGGGAAGCGGAAGTGCAGGAACTGACCGACGCCTATATCAAAAAGGTCGACGTCGCTTTGGAGACAAAGCAGGAAGAGATCATGCAGGTCTGAGGACCAAGCAAAAGGACCCCAGCCTGATGGCAGAGCCCAGAGCAAAAGATGACGGCCCACGGCACGTGGCGATCATTATGGACGGCAACGGTCGCTGGGCCACCCAGCGCGGCCGTCCTCGGCTGTTCGGGCACCAGGCAGGCGCGCGCCGCGTGCGCGAGATTGTTGAGGTCTGCCCGGACCTAGGTGTGGATTACCTCACCGTTTTTGCGTTCTCGACCGAGAACTGGAAGCGGACGCAATCCGAAGTCGCCGGGCTGATGAACCTCTTCAAGCGGTACATCACCCGCGAGGCCAAGGCGCTCAAGGCAAACGATATCTGTGTCCGTTTTATTGGCGACCGCGTGCGGCTCGACAAAAAGCTTGTCGCCATGATGGACGCGCTTGAGGCGCTGACTGCGAATTGCCAGTCCGTCAATCTGACCATCGCGATCAATTACGGTGGGCGCGATGAAGTGGCTCGCGCAACCAAGCGTCTGGCGCGCGATGTCGCTGACGGGCGGCTTAATCCTGATGATGTGGATGAAGAAACGCTGCCAAAGTATTTGGATACTTGTGTTTTGCCGGATCCGGACCTTGTGATCCGCACCAGTGGCGAAGCGCGGATTTCCAACTTCCTGCTGTGGCAATCTGCATATTCGGAATACGAATTCATCGACACGCTCTGGCCAGACTTCACAGCCGAAGAATTCCGATCTGTTGTCGGTGGCTTTGGAACCCGTGAACGCCGTTTCGGCGCTGTGGTGGCATGACGTCAGGCAAGTGGGATGACCTCCTGCCGCGCCTGCTTTCGGCCGTGGCAATGGTGGCAATCGGTGCGCTTGGGGTCTGGCTTGGCGGGCTGTGGTTTCACGGTCTGATCTCAATCGTCGTAGGTCTCATGGTTTGGGAACTGGTGACGATGCTCGATTCAGCGCGCAGCAAGTCGTCTATGATCCTAGCTGTTGTAACGGCAGTTGTGGCGATGGTAGCCATTGAGCTGCCGGCGTCTTTCGCGCTGCCGCTGCTCATGGTGCCGTCCATGATTGGCCTTGGACGGATGGAGCGGGGCGGTGTGACCTATGCTGTCTTTACGGCCTTCATCCTATTGGCGGGTTATGGGCTGATGGCCTTGCGCGACGATTTTGGCCTGACATGGATGGTCTGGTTGTTGCTGGTTGTCGTGGTGACCGACATCGCCGGGTACTTCGCGGGTCGCCTTATTGGCGGACCCAAGCTCTGGCCGCGCGTAAGCCCCAAAAAAACGTGGTCAGGCACCGTGGCGGGCTGGTTCGGGTCGGCTGTCATTGCGTTCTTCTTTGCCGGTGCCACTCAAGCCGGTTACGGGCTGATCGGTGTGAGCATTGCCGTCAGTATGGCCAGCCAGATCGGCGATATTGCCGAAAGCGCGATCAAGCGGCGGGCAGGGGTCAAGGACAGTTCGCACCTCATCCCGGGGCACGGCGGTTTGTTGGATCGCTTTGACGGGATGTTGGGGGCTGCTCTGTTCATTGTGATCGCGGGGCAACTTGTCGGGTTTCCGCCGGGGACCCCATGAGGCGGATCACGATATTCGGAGCCACCGGCTCTATCGGCCAGAACACGCTGGATCTGATCGGACGGGACCGCGACGCTTATCAAGTGGTTGCGCTGACCGGGGATCAGAATATCGCGCAGCTTGCTGGGGACGCCATCAAATTCGGCGCAGAGGTTGCGGTTACGGCTGACCCGTCGCGTTTGGAAGACTTGCGCGCGGCGTTGGACGGATCCGGTGTCGAAGCCGCTTCCGGACCCACCGCATTGGTTGAAGCGGCTAGTCGCCCTGCGGATTGGGTGATGTCCTCCATCGTTGGAGCAGCCGGGCTGGCCCCGGGATTGAGGGCGCTGGAGCAGGGGGCGAGCCTTGCGCTTGCCAACAAGGAAAGCATGGTTTGTGCGGGGCCGCTGATGCTCTCCACCGCCAATGCGCATGGCGCGTCCATCCTGCCTGTGGACAGCGAACATTCGGCGGTGTTTCAAGCCCTGATCGGCGAAGACATCAGCGCCGTTGAACGGGTGATTATCACCGCATCCGGTGGCGCTTTCCGAGATTGGCCATTGGAGGACCTTGCCAAAGCCACGCCGGAACAGGCGGCGACCCATCCGAATTGGGACATGGGTCAAAGGATCACCATCGACAGCGCATCTATGTTCAACAAGGCGCTTGAGTTGATTGAAACAAAAGAGTTTTTCCAAATTGATCCCGCGCGGATTGAAGCCGTTGTGCATCCTGAATCCATGATCCATGCATTGGTCGGATTTCGGGACGGTGCTTTGATGGCGCATGTTGGGCCGCCGGACATGCGGCACGCGATCGGGTTCGCTCTGCATTACCCTGACCGCAAGTTTCTTCCGGTCGAACGCCTCGATCTGATCCAGCTGGGGCAACTGACGTTCCGCCCCGCCGACGAGACCCGCTGGCCCGCCCTGCGCCTGGCGCGTGAGGTGATGGCGACCGGCGGTTTGGCGGGGGCGTGTTTCAACGCGGCCAAGGAACGGGCGCTTGACGGGTTCATCGCAAAACGCATCGGTTTTCAGCAAATCGCCGTGGTTGTCGAAGAAGTGCTGAGCAGAGTTTCGGCCCATCCTGGTCACATTGATGCCGCCATCACCCTTGATAACGTGGTGCAGCTAGACCATCTCGCTCGTGTACGAGCAGACGAAATCATAAATGAACTAGAGGGTTGAGCTTTGGATATTGCAGCGCTGTTGCCGCAGTTTGGTAGTGTGATTTGGACCCTCTTGGCTTTTGTGATCGCCTTGTCGATCATCGTCGCCATTCACGAATACGGTCATTACATCGTTGGACGTTGGTCCGGCATTGACGCCGATGTGTTTTCTCTTGGGTTCGGCCCTGTGCTGTTTTCGCGTGTCGATAAACGCGGCACACAATGGCAATTCGCGCTTCTGCCCTTGGGCGGCTACGTCAAATTCAAAGGTGACGGCAATGCCTCTGGCGGCAAGGACGATAAGGCAATGGCCGGACTGTCCAAAGAGGAGCGCCGCAGAACGATGAACGGGGCCCCGCTTTGGGCGCGGGCCGCGACCGTCGCCGCGGGTCCGGCATTCAATTTTGCACTGTCGATCCTGATCTTCACCGGCGTCCTGATGCTGCGGGGCGAAGTAACCGACCCCGTAAAGGTGGGCGAATTGCGCGCCGTTCCGTCCCAGAACGAGCTTCAGGTCGGCGATGTTCTGCTTGAGATCGAAGGTGTCGATCTGCCGAACTATGGCGAATCCTCGAGCTTCCAATCTTTCCTGGATGACCTGCCTGTGCAGGAGCATCTGGATTACACCGTACAGCGGGGCGACAGCACCGTGGTCGTGGAAGGCCCATATGTTTATCCGCCGGTGGCCACGCAGATCATCCCGCGCTCTGCTGCAGATGATGCGGGCTTCCGTTCCGGGGATATCATCACAACCATCAACGGAACACCGATCTATGCGTTTGAACAACTGCGCAACGCGGTCGAAGGGTCAGAGGGTGCCACGCTGACGCTGGAAGTTTGGCGTGATGGCGACATCCGTGTTCTTGAGATGACGCCGCGCAGGACGGACGAACCGCAGAGCGACGGAACGTTTGAGACGAATTACAGGATCGGCATCGTCGGCGGCATGTTCTTTGAACCAGCCACTGAATTGCGCGGCCCGATCGACGCACTTGTCTCTGGTGTGCAGCAAACCGGTCGCATCATCGAAGGTTCGATTTCGGGGCTTTGGTACATGATCACAGGGGCGATCAGCACCTGCAACCTGTCCGGCCCGATTGGAATCGCTGAAACTTCCGGATCGATGGCCTCGCAGGGCACAGCCAATTTTATCTGGTTCATTGCAGTTTTGAGTACGGCAGTGGGTCTGTTGAATCTGTTCCCGATTCCCGTGCTTGATGGCGGTCACCTCGTCTTCCACGCCTATGAGGCGGTGACGGGTCGTCCCCCAAGTGACAAGTCGCTGCGTGTCTTGATGGCGATTGGCCTGACCTTGCTGCTGTCGTTGATGCTGTTTGCCCTGTCGAACGACCTTTTCTGCCCGTGAGTCATCTCCGTAAACCGGGCGGATTTCACAGAAACATCCCGGTTTGCGCCTGATTGCTGACACATTCTCCAGGCATTGCTTCGCTTGGAAAAAGTCATCCGAGGTGTGCCATGCAAACGATTCAGGACGGATATCGCTCCTTCAGCCTTTTGGTTTCGATCAACTGGGACCGGATGCTTTATGTGTTTGCGATTGCGGCGTCCCTGTTCCTCGGTGCGTATCTCGGCACGCTAATGATCGACGCGATGACACAGCCGGTCGGTTATTGAACAAACCGGGCTCTGCGCTTTTGACAAGCTAAGGCAATCTCGGTACTCACATCCGCAAGGGGATGTCTGAGTAGGTTGCCAACAATGACACATAAAACAGGCGAGCAGGTAACGCGGCAATCAGCGCGTAAATCGTCACTTCGTCCATTTCTTTTAGCGACAACCATGGCCTTGAGCGTTGGTGTTCTGACCACGCCCGACATGGCACTGGCGCAGGATTTCCGATTCACCGCCATTTCGGTTGAAGGAAACCAGCGCATCGAGGCAGGCACCATTGCCAGCTACCTCGGTGTGGCGCGCGGTGAAACCGTTTCAGCGGCTGAACTGAACGACGGCTATCAGCGTATTCTGGCATCGGGTCTGTTTGAAACGGTCGAGATCGAACCGCGCGGCAACACGCTGGTCGTGCGCGTGGTCGAATATCCGACCGTCAACCGCATCACGTTCGAAGGCAACGCTCGGGTCGATGATGAAACGCTGGCACAGATCGTCCAGTCTCAGTCCCGCCGTGTGTTCAGCCCGTCCACTGCAGAGGCCGACGCGGCGCGCATTACCGAAGCTTATTCGCAGCAGGGCCGGATCGCGGCTCGGGTCCAGCCCAAAGTTATCCGTCGATCCGACAACCGCGTCGATCTGGTCTTCGAAGTGTTTGAAGGCGGGGTGTCCGAGATTGAACGCATCGGCTTTGCCGGCAACCAGGTATTCAGCGACCGGCGTCTGCGCCGCGTGCTTGAAACCAAACAGGCGGGCCTTTTCCGTGCGTTGATCCGGTCTGACACCTTCATCGAGGATCGGATTGAGTTCGACCGTCAAGTCCTGCGCGATTTTTATCAGTCGCGCGGCTATGTCGATTTCCGCACCACCAGTGTGAATGCGGAACTGAGCGAAGAGCGGGACGCCTATTTCATCACGTTCAACGTGGAAGAGGGGCAGCAGTTCAACTTTGGTGAAGTTACGGTTTCGTCTGACCTGGCCGAAGTCGACACCGATGTGTTCCAGAAAGCCCTGCGCCTGCGGTCTGGCCGCAACTATTCGCCGACGGACGTAGAAACCGAGATTGCACGTCTGGAACGGCTTGCCATCCGCGAAGGTCTGAACTTCGTGCGCGTTGAACCTCGCGTGACACGGAACGACCGCGACCTAACGTTGGATGTGGAATTCCTTCTGACACGCGGAGAGCGCGTGTTCGTCGAGCGCATCGACATCGAAGGCAACACAACCACGCTGGACCGCGTTGTGCGTCGTCAGTTCCGGGTTGTCGAAGGCGACCCGTTCAACCCGCGTGAAATCCGCGAAAGCGCCGAGCGTGTGCGCGCACTGGGCTTTTTCAACGACGCCAATGTCGAGGCGCGTGAAGGTTCGACGCCGCAGCAGGTGGTGATTGACGTCGATGTCGAAGAACGCCCCACAGGCTCGCTCAGCTTCGGTGGTTCCTATTCGACCAGCACCGGTTTTGGTGCCGCCATCACTTTCCAGGAACGCAACTTCCTTGGTCGCGGTCAGCAACTGGCGCTTGGTGTGACCACGGGTGTGGACTCGTCCAATTACAGTTTCAGCTTCACCGAACCGGCCTTCCTCGGCCGCGATGTCGCCTTCAATTTCAGCGTCAACTATCTTGAGACCGACAACAGCAACGCGGAATATGACACGGCAATCGGTAATTTCTCGACCGGGTTCACCTTCCCGGTGTCCGAAAACGGCCGCTTGAACCTGCGCTACGGCGCGCGTTATTCCGACATCACGAACCTCAACGCAGCCGTTGGTGAGATCATCACCGCCGAAGCCGCACGGGGCGAGGTTTGGGACAGCTTCATCGGGTATCGCTACAGCTACGACACCCGCCGCACCGGTCTGAACCCGAATGCTGGCGTTCTGCTTGAGTTTGGTCAGGATTTTGCCGGTCTCGGCGGTGACAGCACCTATGTCGAATCCACCCTGCGGGCTATTGCGCAGACGAAGATCATGAACGACGAGGTCACGTTGCGGGCCACATTGCAGGCGGGCGCGCTCAGCTTCTCTGAAGGGTCATCCCGCGTAACCGATCGCTTTTCACTGGGATCGAACCTGATGCGCGGCTTTGAAGGTGGTGGCATCGGTCCGCGTGAAGTTGGTCCGGGTGACATCAACGACCCGCTTGGCGGCAACTATTTCGCGGTGGCCCGGTTTGAAGCGGAGTTCCCGCTGCCGCTGCCCGAGGAATATGGGGTGTCCGGTGGTGTGTTCTACGATGTCGGCAGCCTTTGGGGCTTGGAAGAAACCAATGCCAACGTGCTCTACGAAGATTTCACCGCCCGTCACGTGATCGGGGTGTCGCTCTTCTGGACAACACCGCTTGGTCCGCTGCGGTTCAACTTCTCCGAAGCACTTAGCAAGGAAGAGTTCGACGAAGAGCAAACCTTTGACCTGACGATTTCAACGCAGTTCTAAATGGTCCCTCGAATTCGCAAATCACTAGGAGCGCTCTTCGGGGCGCTTCTTTACATCGCACCCATGGCGCAGGCGCAGCAGGATGGCGGGTTGTCGAATGTGGGGGTGGTGCAAAGCCTGATCCTCACCGTGGCGCCCGAGGCGCTGTATACGCAAAGTGATTTCGGCCAACGCATCGCACGTGAGATCGAGGCGGAAAGCATCGATATCGCAGCCGAAAACCGCCAGATCGAAGCCGAACTGACCGCGGAGGAACGCGCACTCACAGTGTTGAGGGACAGTCTCGCACCGGCGGAATTCCGCGCGCGTGCTGAGGCCTTTGACGAAAAGGTTCAGCGCCTGCGGCGCGAGCAGGATGACAAGGCCCGCGCTGTAGGCACCCGCAACGATGAGGCGCGCCGCGCTTTGCTGTCCGCTGCACAGCCGATCCTGCTGCAATTGATGGTGGAAAGCGGGGCAGTGGCGATACTGGACCGTCGGGTTGTCTTGCTCAGCGCGGACTCCGTGGACATCACCGAGCAAGCCATCCTGAGGGTGAATTCGGAATTCGGAGAAGGCGAAGCCATCCTTCCGCCGCGACCCTGAAACCTTGCCCCCCGGCATCGGGATTGGTACTCAAAGCCCAACAAGATCAAAAAGGACGCCCCATGAGCGACACGCTTCTTCGTGCAGACATTCAGCTGATCCAGCGTATCCTGCCGCACCGCTATCCGTTTCTGCTTGTGGATCGCGTGGAACAGATCGACGGCACCCAATCCGCGCTTGGCATCAAGAATGTCACGATGAACGAGCCGCATTTCCAAGGCCATTTCCCCGGCACGCCGATCATGCCGGGCGTCACGATCATCGAAGCCATGGCGCAAACCGCGGCTGTGATGGTTGGCACTGCGCTCGACCTCGCGGACAAGGAAATGCTGATCTACTTCATGGCCATCGACAAATGCAAATTCCGTCGCAAGGTCATTCCGGGCGATCAGCTTCAGATGAACTTGACCACGCTGCGCGGCAAACCCGGCGGCAAGGTCTGGAAATTCGGCGGCATCGCGACGGTCGACGGTGAAATGGCGGCAGAATGCGAATTCTCGGCCATGATGGATTTGCCCAAGTGACAGCCCGGATTCACCCCAGTGCCGTGATCGAAGAGGGCGCGCAGATCGGTGATGGCTGCGTCATCGGCCCGTTCTGCCATGTCGGTCCCGAGGTCGTGCTCGCTGACAACGTGTCGCTGAAAAGCCATGTGGTCGTCACCGGCCAGACCTCGATTGGCGAAGGCACCGAGATCTTCTCTTTTGCCGTAATCGGTGAGATCCCGCAGGACCTGAAGTTCGAAGGCGAAAAGACCAGCCTGATCATTGGCGCCCGTAACCGTATCCGCGAACACGTCACGATGAACACCGGCACGAAAGGTGGCGGCGGCATCACCCGTGTAGGCGACGATAACCTCTTCATGGCGGGCTGCCATGTGGCGCATGACGTCCAGATTGGCAATCGGGTGATCGTGGTGAACAGCGCCGCGCTTGCCGGGCATTGTATCCTTGAGGACGACGTGATTGTCGGTGGCTTGTCGGGTGTCCACCAGTTCGTCCGCATTGGCCGAGGCGCAATCATCGGGGCCGTCACGATGGTGACGAATGACGTGATCCCCTACGGCTTGGTTCAAGCCGAACGTGGTCGTCTGGATGGGCTGAACCTTGTGGGACTGAAGCGCAAGGGCGTCAGCCGTTCCGATATCACGGCACTGCGTGCCGCATTCCAGATGCTTGCACAGGGCGAGGGCGCGTTTCAGGAACGGGCTAAACGTCTGGGCGAGGAAACCGACAGCGCCTATGTCCATCACATCGTCGACTTCATTCTGGGAGAGACTGACCGGTCCTTCCTCACACCGGGCTGAGCGATGACGCTTGCGCTGATCTGCGGGCGGGGACGGCTTCCGCGTATCGTTGCGGATGCGCAAAGCCAGCGCCCCTTGGTTTGCGTGCTGGACGGGTTTGAACCCGAGGGGCTGGCCGCCGATCTGACTTTCCACCTCGAGACGTTGGGCAGCCTGCTCGACACGATCAAGTCGCGCGGCATTACTCAGGTCTGCCTTTGCGGCGCGATCCGGCGCCCGCCGATTGATCCGGCCCGACTTGATGCGAAAACCGCGCCCTTGGTGCCGCGATTGCAAACTGCTTTGACGTCTGGCGACGACGGCGCGCTGCGCATCGTGATGGAGCTTTTCGAAGAAGCGGGTCTCTCTATCGCTGCCGTGCATGATCTGGTGCCGGACCTCCTGCCAAGCGCAGGTGTGATGACATTCAAAACCTACGCCCCGCAGAACACTGCTGAAGCTCGGCTTGGTGAACGAACTGTGGCCGCGATGGGCGTGCAGGATGCGGGACAAGCCTGTGTCGTACGCGGTGACAACGTGTTGGCGCGCGAAGACGCGGCAGGGACGGATGCCATGCTGACCCGGCTGGCCCGCGATCGCTTGGCGGGCAATGGTAGTTTCCTGTCCAATCCAACCAATGCGGCCAGTGACATGTTCGGCGGGTTGCTGGGGGATGCAACAGACTGGTTAAGCGGGGGTAGTTCCTCAGACGATGGTGGGATCCTATTTAAAGCGCCCAAGCCTGGGCAGGACCGCCGCGCGGACTTGCCGGTGATCGGGGCAGGGACGCCTGACGCCGTGGCGGCGGCCGGGCTGTCCGGCATCGTGATCGAGGCAGGCGGTGTGATGATCCTCGACCGCGCACGCACCGTGGCCCGCTGCGATGCTCTGGGCCTGTTCCTCTGGGTCCGGGAAAAGGGCGACTGATGCGGGTCTTCGTCATTGCCGGGGAAGCATCAGGCGACAAGCTGGGCGCGGCGCTTATGGCAGGTCTGCGCAAACATGCGGGTGACGTGACCTTCGAAGGCATCGGCGGGGATCGGATGATCGAACAGGGGCTGCAAAGCCTGTTCCCGATGGACGAGATCTCGATCATGGGGATTACCGAGATCCTTTCGCAATACCGACAGCTTAAAGCACGCATCCGGCAAACCGCCGAGGCAGTCCTGGCGGCCAAGCCTGATGTGCTGATTACCATCGACCTGCCGGAATTCAGCTTGCGCGTGGCGAAGTTGGTCAAAGCGCAAAGTGACATTCGGACGGTTCACTACGTCGCGCCAACGGTCTGGGCGTGGCGTCCGGGGCGCGCCAAGAAGATGGCCGCGCAAATCGATCAGGTTCTGGCGCTCTTGCCGTTCGAACCGCCTTACATGGAAGCTGCGGGGATGCGCTGCGATTTTGTCGGGCATCCGGTGGTGACCGATCCGGTCGCTTCACCAGATGAAATCGCGGCCTTTCGTGCGGACCACTCTATCGGCAAAGCGCCACTGGCCCTGATCCTTCCCGGATCGCGCCGAAGCGAGGTGTCCCGGCTGCTCCCGGTGTTCGGTGAGGTCGTCGGAAAGCTGCACGCACAGCGCCCCGATTTGCGCTTTGTCCTTCCCGCCGCGCCGAATGTGGCGAGCCTCGTGAATGAGGCGGTTTCGACTTGGCCGTTCAAGCCGATCATTCTTAACCCCTCTGTAGAGGGTATGGCCGCAAAACACGCGGCTTTTGGGGCCGCAGATGTGGCAGTTGCGGCATCGGGGACAGTGTCTCTGGAGCTTGCGGCGGCAAACACGCCGATGGTGATTGCCTATGACATGAACTGGCTGTCGCGCCAGATCATTGGGCGGATGCTACGGGTGGATACAGTGACGCTGGTGAACCTCGTATCCGAGACCCGTGTCATCCCCGAATTCATTGGAAAGAACTGCCAACCCGACGCAATCACGGACGCGGTGCTGGCGTTGCTCGACGCTCCAGAGCAGCAGCGTGCGGCGATGGCTCTGACAATGGAGCGGCTCGGCAAGGGTGGTGTGCCTCCCGGAGAAAGGGCGGCTTTGGCTGTTTTGGATGGGTTGAAATAGAAACGGGGGCCGGATCGTCTGATCCTACCCCCGTTTTTTCTTCCTGAATGCTCGCTTACTGGCGCTGCGCTTCCAGAGCTGTGATCTCGTCATAGGCCGCAGTAAAACCCGACAGCGACATCGTCACCGTGACGCGTTGATCCGGTGCCAGCGCCGGTACGATGGTCACGTTCGCCACACTGCCACGACGGAACGCAGCGACGTCCTCGGCGGTAAAGCCGACGCGGGCGTAGCAGCCCACCTGTGTGCAGAACGAAAAGTCATAGCGCTTGGCTTGGCCGGAATCGACGCGAACGTTCAGCTTTTCCGTCAACAGCGTTTCAAGAGGCACAACAAATGTTCCGCCAGCGGCTACCTGACCGGCATTGGGCAGGTTGAAGATGCTGACCTCTGCCACGCTGCCCCCGTTCTCATCACGCAGAAGCTGGTACATCTGGCAGGGCTCGGATCCTTCCTGAACGCGCAGACACTGAACTGCCCAGTCGCCATGTGTGCTTTTGACATAGGTGTTGTCGTCACCTTTCTGCTCGACCACCGGCTCGCCCGTATCCAGAACCGACACATCCGCGTTTGCGCCGGGGGTCTCGGTGGTCTCTGGGGTGGTGGACTCCTGCGCCATGGCTGCGCCGGCGAACGCAAGGCTCGCAATCGTTGTCAGAAGCAAAAGGGGTTTGGTCATAAAGTCCTCTCCGAAGCATCGGTCATATTTGCTCGTGCGTTATCACGGGCGATGCAAAGTGTCAGGCCAAATCACGAAGACCCGCAAAAGGAAACGGCGGATTCTTGCAACTAGTGTGCCAGGTTGTTTCAGGCGTCATTGTTCGCGTAATGCATGAATGTCGTTACGTAAGCGTTTGAAATTAAAAGGGAAGATGCAGTGGTGCATCTTCCCTTTTTTGCTCCCTGTCGGACCGGCCGACTATTATTGGCAGGACGCTACGAAATGAAATCCGCACCGTCAACAGGCAAATTCATTACTTTAATTCACAAAAAAGGCCACGCGTCGAAGCGTGGCCAGTCCAACAGGGAGGATCGCCCGCAATTCCCAAGAACCAAAGGGAAGTCAGGCTAAAAACATACTGGCGGCAAAAGGTTAAGTTTGTATGTTCGTTCGCGTACGGTTTTTGAGGGGTTCAAATGGAAAACGGCGTTTTCGTAGGTGGCGGTGGTGAAGGCTACAGCGTGAAGCAATGGCTCAGGTTGGACTATGCCAACCGGCACGGGCTTGTCGCAGGGGCCACCGGGACCGGGAAAACCGTAACGCTTCAGATTCTTGCCGAAGGCTTTTCGGCTCAAGGTGTGCCCGTCTTCATGGCGGACGTGAAAGGCGATCTTTCCGGGCTGGCAAAACCGGGCAGCGCCGATTTCAAGTTGCATCAGCCCTTCACTGACCGCGCGAAGACCATCGGTTTTGATGATTACAGCTATAGGGATTTCCCAGTCACCTTTTGGGATCTCTTCGGTGATCAGGGCCACCCGATCCGCACCACTGTGGCCGAGATGGGCCCATTGCTGATTTCCCGACTGCTGGAACTCTCCGAGGCACAGGAAGGCATTCTGAACATCGCGTTTCGCGTAGCAGATGAGGAAGGTCTGCCGCTGCTTGATCTGAAAGACCTGCAATCCATGCTGGTCTGGTTGGGAGAGAACAAGGATTCGGTGTCGCTGCGCTATGGCAACATCGCAGTGCAATCCGTAGGGGCAATTCAGCGCCGCTTGCTGGTTCTGGAAAATCAGGGCGGGGCTGATTTCTTTGGTGAACCCTCGCTCGAACTGCGCGACCTGATGCGCACCGATCCCAATGGACTGGGGCAGATCAACATTCTGGCCGCCGACAAGCTGATGGCCTCGCCGCGTCTCTACGCGACCTTCCTGTTGTGGCTGCTGTCCGAGCTTTTCGAAGAACTGCCCGAAGTGGGCGATCCTGATAAACCCAAGCTGGTCTTCTTCTTCGACGAAGCGCATCTGCTCTTCGACGACGCCCCGAAGGCTCTTGTCGACAAGGTAGAGCAGGTGGCCCGTCTGATCCGGTCAAAAGGTGTGGGTGTCTATTTCATCACGCAAAACCCGGACGACATTCCCGAAGACATCCTTGGTCAGTTGGGCAACCGCGTTCAGCACGCGTTGCGAGCTTTCACGGCCCGCGATCGCAAAGCGCTGCGGATGGCGGCAGAGACCTATCGTGAGAACCCGGCTTTTGACACCGAACAGGCCATTCGCGAGGTTGGCGTGGGCGAAGCCGTGACCTCTATGCTCGAACGCAAGGGGATTCCCGGGATCGTTGAGCGCACGCTGATCCGTCCACCATCGTCGCAACTTGGCCCAATCACCCCGGCCGAGAGGGGCGGTATCATGGGGGCCAGTGATCTGGCCGACAAATACACCGAGCGTCTTGATCGCCATTCGGCCTTCGAAATCCTCGCGCAGCGAACAGCCGAAGCGGCCACCGCGGCGGAAGAAGCAGAGCAGAAGGAAGCCGAACTGGATGCGGCGATGCGCGAATACAATGCCGGGCGTCGCTACACCGGAACCCGTGTTGGGCGGTCCACATCGCAGCCGACCCGGAAAAACCGCAAAGACGAAAGCTTTGGTGAAGCAATTGCCAATGTGGTCGTAAAGGAACTCAAAGGCACAACCGGTCGGCGCATTGTGCGGGGCATCCTTGGGGGGCTGTTCAAGGGGCGGTGACCACTGGTCCTTCGGGGCCGGGCGGGCTAAGTCAGGGCGTCGAACAAGACGAAAGATCTGCCCATGCCCGCCGACACCACATCAGACGTCGAAATGGCCGCCAATGAACGCCGATCCGGCCTGCGCACCATCCGCAAGGTCGGGCCGTATCTCTGGCCGGACGACAAGCCGTGGGTCAAACGGCGTGTTGTGATCGCTCTGACCTGCCTGGTGCTGGCCAAGATCGTGAACATGTTGGCACCGCTGTTCTTCGGCAAGGCTGTGGATGCGCTGTCGGGTCAGGCGTCGGAGCTCGTTCTGGGCGGCGTCGGACTTACGCTGGCTTACGGGTTTGCCCGCCTGATGAACGTGGGCTTTCAGCAATTGCGCGACGGGGTCTTTGCCCGCGTTGGCCAACGCGCACTGCGCTCACTGGCGCTGGAAACCTTCACTCATATCCATCGCCTGTCGATGCGGTACCATATCACGCGAAAGACAGGTGGTCTGAGCCGGATCATCGAGCGCGGGGTCAAAGGGGTCGACTTTCTATTGCGCTTCATGCTGTTCAGCGTTGGCCCGCTGATCCTCGAACTGCTGTTGATCTGCCTCGTGCTGCTTTGGCTGCTCGACATCCGCTACATGATGGTCGTTCTGGTCACGATTGCCATCTATGTCTGGTTCACCTTCAAGGTCACCGAATGGCGCGTGCGCCTGCGCCGCGAGATGAACCAGCAGGATACGGATGCCAATCAAAAGGCCATCGACAGCCTGCTGAACTTTGAAACCGTCAAGTATTTCGGCGCTGAGGCGCGCGAAGCCGCCCGCTACGACAAATCCATGGAGGCCTATGAGGGCGCTGCGATCAAGACGGCCACCTCTTTGGCCTTTTTGAACTTCGGGCAAAGCCTCATCATCACCTCGGGGCTGGTGGCGGTTATGGTCATGGCCGCGTTCGGCGTGCAGGCGGGTACGATCAGTGTTGGCGATTTCGTCATGGTCAACGCCTACATGATCCAGATCACCATGCCGCTGAACTTCCTTGGCACGGTTTACCGCGAGATCCGTCAGGCGCTGGTGGATATGGGCGAGATGTTCGACCTGCTTGAACAGCCGCAGGAAGTCTCGGACAAACCCGGCGCGCCGGATGTGGAGGTGTCGCAAGGTGCCGTGCAGTTCGAAAACGTGAAATTCGGGTACGACACGGCGCGACCCATCCTCAAAGGTGTGTCACTCAACGTCCGGTCGGGCGAGAACGTGGCTCTTGTCGGTCCTTCCGGTTCAGGCAAATCCACCATCGGGCGGTTGCTTTTCCGATTCTACGATGTGACCGACGGTGCTGTGCGGATCGACGGGCAGGACGTGCGCGACGTGACACAAACGAGCCTGCATGACGCCATCGGCGTGGTGCCGCAGGACACGGTGCTGTTCAACGATACGATCCGCTACAACATCGCCTATGGCCGCGCTGACGCGACCGAAGACGATATCATCGCCGCCGCGCGGGCTGCGCAAATCCATGATTTCATCCTGTCGTTGCCCGAAGGCTATGACACGATGGTGGGCGAACGCGGGTTGAAACTCTCGGGTGGCGAAAAGCAGCGCGTCGGCATTGCGCGCACGCTTCTCAAGAACCCGCCGATCCTCATCCTGGACGAGGCGACATCGGCGCTCGATTCCGAAACCGAGGCGTCGATCCAAGGCGCGCTCAAGCGCGCTGGCGAGGGTCGGACGGTGATTACCATCGCGCACCGCTTGTCGACCATCGCTGACGCCGACCGCATCGTGGTGCTGGAAAACGGGCAGGTGGTTGAAGAGGGCAACCATGACAGCCTTCTGGCCAGCCATGGTCGCTACGCAGCGCTGTGGAACCGTCAAATGCAGGAAGAAGAGGCCGCCTGACCTAAAACCGTCGGTGAATTACCACATCGCGGTCACAAAACCGCCAGTTGAAAATTTCAATGTTTGCGCCGTTGTTGAGGTGAGGGCCAGATTGCAACCATGTCGCGATTGATTTTTTCACAGGTTCTTCTGTTGATAGAAGCCGTTGCAATCGTGGCCCTGTATCAGGTGTTCAGCGATTTCGAATGCCGGCAGACAGATTTTTTCGTAATCTGTCGTGGGATACGGCTTGGTATGGTGCTCGGGCTCTGTCTGGCTGCGGGCTTTGCGCTTTTGTTGTTCTTCCAGAAAATGCTGCGCGCGGGTCTGCTGCAAAGGGCGTCCTCGAGTAGCCCGAATTCTTCGCAATGGGGCTTTGTACATCTGGCAGGGTTGGCTCTGATTGCAGCTCCCACGTTGGTGCTGTCTCAAGCTCAACTGACAGAGAATGCCGGGATCTTCCTCGCAACGCTTGCCATTGGCGGCATAGCTGCGCTGATCGGGGCGGCGTTCTGGCTGATGCCCGCTGCTGCATGGCGGAGCTTCTACCGCGAGCACGCCCGTATTCTGCTGCCGACGATTGTGATCGCCTTGCTGATCCCGTCGCTGGCCTGGGCCATCAGCCTTGCATGGAACTGGTTTGAAACCCTCCAATTGGCGACATTCTTCGGTGTTGCGATTGTTCTGGCGATCCTTGGCAATGACGTGTTCGTCAATCTCGACGTCCAGACGATCGGCATCGTCGATTTCTACGTGGAAGTGGCCGAGACCTGCTCGGGAATCGAAGGACTGGCGCTGACAACGGCTTTCATGGCGATCTATGCGTTGATGATGAAGGAAGACCTGCGCATGAAGCGGTTCTGGCTCCTGGTCTGGCCCGCCGCACTGCTACTGAGCTTCATCCTCAACATCGTCCGCATCAGCGTACTGATCCTGATCGGGGCCTTTGTTTCGCCGGAACTCGCGGTGAATGGTTTTCACAGCTTCGCAGGTTGGCTGTCCTTCACGCTTCTGGCGCTCTTGATTCTCACAATCGTGAACGTGCTTCCCGGCCTCAGCAAAGCACCCAAGGCGGCGCAGCGGACTGTCCACGCTCCGCTGACCGAAGATCGGGCCGCGGCCTTCATCGTACCATTTCTGGCGTTCATGCTGTCCGGGTTGTTTGTGCACACCTTTTCGCAGTCGCCGGAAGTCTGGTACGGCATTCAGGTCGCGGCGATGGCGCTGGCGCTCTGGATTTTCCGCAAGCCCATTCTGGCGCTGACCCGCGATCTTGACCTCTTCGCCTGTGGCGCAGGAGTGGTGATTGGCATCGGATGGATCGTCACCGCCCAGCCAGCAGCGCCTTACGCGTTCCTGGCTGAGTTTGGTGGGGTGGCCTTCGTGGTGTGGATCACGCTGCGGGTGATCGGAACGTCGATCCTCGTGCCTCTTGTTGAGGAACTCTTTTTCCGTGGTTACCTGTTCAGCCTGATCGATGATGACAGCCTGTGGCGTCGTGCCTTGGCCATTGCCGTCACGACGGCTGGCTTTGCGGCGCTGCACTCCAGGCCTCTGGCTGCCGCGTTTGCCGGCGTCGTCTTTGCATTGGTACTGCTTCGGCGTGGCAGAGTGTTCGATGCCATCCTTGCCCACGCGGTCGCGAACTCTCTGATCGCTGCTGCGGCATTGGCAACGGGACAATGGTCTCTGATCTGATCAGTGTTATTCAGAACGGTAAAAGAAAAAGCATCCGACGCGAACGCCGGATGCTTTGAACTGCTGGGGTTCCATCACGCGTTTTTGCGACGACGGACTTCCCAAGCCAACAGCATTGCAGCAGCAACAACGGCCAGAGCCAGTGCACCGCTGCTTGCGTCGATTTCAGGTACGGAGGACGACACGGTTGTTGTCGAGCTTCCGCCGCCGAAAAAGATACGCCAGCTATCCCACCACATAAGTACCTCCTATATAGCAGCAACTTTGGATTACACAGGTTTGACTATTTCGCCAAGTGTTAGCGCATTTTTGTTCACAAGAGCGCAACAATCATCACAACCGACCAAAATAACTAAAACAACCTGAACGATATTGCCCAATTATTCAGCTGCACGCACTGGTGGAGTGCCATCATTGGCGTGGGATCGCTTCAGCACTCGCTTCAGATCCTCCAATGCAGGTGCTCCTGTAGACCCGTCCTCATAGTCTGTATCGGTCAGTGATTCGCCATCATCCCAAAGTATTGTCGGCGATTTCAGCTTGCGTGCCGCGCGCTGGAGCGCCCAATCGCGCCCCGCCCGGCTGGCACTGCCACCGCCCAGTCGCGCAAGAAGACGGAAGAACCACAGCGCATAGGTACTGAACCACACCCGAGCCGCCAGCATGGATGGGGTAAAGACCAGCGTCAGAACGGTTGCGATACCCAGACCGAAGACCACTGCGGTTGCCAATTGTTTCCACCACAGCGCGGTCGGGCTGTCGATGGAATAGCCACCGCCGAAGAAATCGAGGCTGAGGCCGAACATCATCGGTGCAAGACCCGCCATTGTGGTGATGGTGGTCAGCAACACCGGACGAATGCGGTCCTCTGCGGTGCGGACAATCGCCTCGATCCGCGGCATGTAACGCGAATACTCTTGGTAGGTGTCGATCAGAACGATGTTGTTGTTCACCACGATCCCCGCGAGGGCGACAATGCCCGTTCCAGTCATGATGATGCTGAACGTTTGGTCCATGACCAGCATCCCGATCAGCACTCCTGCGGTGGACAGAACAACCGCCAGCAGCACCAGCACCGCGTTATAGAAGCTGTTGAACTGTGCCAGCAGGATGATGAACATCAGCCCAAGCGCGGCGCCAAAGGCGCTGCCGAGGAAAGCTTGGCTTTCTGCCTGTTCCTCTTGGTCGCCGGTCCATTCCCAGTCGATCCCGGGCAGGGGGTTCGTTTCGAGCCACGTCGTCAGTTCTGCGATGCGCTCGTTCGGGTTCACCGGGATTACACGCGCGCCGTCCTCAAGCGCGGCGGTGACTTCGGATGCGGAAACAGAGGCAGTACCGAACAGGGTATAGGCCGTACCGTTCGGCACCGTGATCGTACCGTCCGCCCGTTCTTGCAGAGTGGCAAGGGTCGTTGTCCCGTCCGGGCCATCCGTCACCACCTTCGCCAATCCCGGCAGCACATCCGCTTTTACGTCGAAATACCGTTTCTGATCGACACGGTTGATTTCGGCCAGCTTGGCTACAGGCTTGCGAGTGATGAAGTTCGACAGCGGCACCAACCCGTCATTCGTACGCACCCGCAGGGTGTCGAGAGTCGATAGGAACCGGTCTTCCTCGGGCAGCCGCACACGAATTTCGATCTCTTCGTCAGAGGTGTCCACTCGCATTGTGTCGAGCAGAATGCCTCGCGTGACCAACTGAACCATTGCACCGACAACGGCGACGTTGGCACCGTAGCGCCCGGCTTTTTCGACATCGACATCGATCTGCCAGTCGATACCGGGAAGGGGCAGGGTGTCTTCGACCAGCGTCAGCCCCGGCGTCGCCTCGAACTTGTCACGTGCAATTGCAGTTGAGGCCAGCAGCATGTCCCAGTCATCCGCCTTGAGCCGCAGATGCACGGGCTTGCCGCTCGCGGGGCCGCGGTTCTGCGACAGGATCTCGATCTCTACACCTGGGAGGACCTGCAACTGCGCAGTCAGTTCTTCGAGAACAATATCGCCGTCCAGATCGGGACGGTCGGCGCGGTCTTCCCACGGAATCGTTTCAAGCTGAACCTGACCGATGGTGTCCTTGGGAACCGAAGCTCCGCTCGCATCGGTGTTCAACCCGCCTTCACCGGCAAAGGAAAACGCGTTTTTGACACCGGGATGCGCCAGAACGATTTCCTCGGCCCGCTGAACAAGTGCGTCTTTCTCGGCAAGGCTCAGGTTGCCACGTGCGCGGACGTAGACGATGGCTTGTTCCGGTTCGGATTCGACGAAAAATTCAACACCGTTGTTGTTCTCGCCGAAATAGGTGAACACGCTGAACACAAAAGCCAGAACACCTGCGCCGGCCACGATCGGCATGATCGGGTTGCCGGCAATGAACTTGATGAAATAGCCGAACAATGTGCGTCGGCGGCGGCCTTCGACCTTGCGGCGGGTCCATTTGATCGACGCCGCGTCCAGCACGATGGACGCCAGAACCGATCCAACTAGGAACAGCACGATCCCGGGTACATGCGCGGCAAGGCCATCAGCGACGGGCGGGAACAGAAACCCCGGATCCAGCAGCATCAATGCCCCGACAAAGAGCATACCCAGCACCACTGGCACCAAAGCGGCGCGCAGCAGCCACGGCGTATGTGCCCGCAATCCTTGAGAGGCCCGGTCCAGCATCCGTGAGAACCGACCTGTCACACCGCCCATCACCGGCAGGTAGACAAGTGCCACCACCAGAGAGGCCGACAGAACGAAGATCAGAGTGACCGGCAGCATCCCCATGAATTCGCCCGGCACACCCGGCCAGAAGAGCATCGGAAGGAAGGCGCAGAGCGTGGTTGCGGTTGAACTGACTACTGGCCAGAACATCCTCTTGGCCGCCTCAACATAGGCATGCATCGGGCCAGAGCCTTCGCTGATGCGTTTGTCGGCATATTCGACGACGACGATAGCCCCATCGACCAGCATACCCACGGCAAGGATCAGACCGAACATCACGATGTTCGAGATGCTCACCCCCATGATCGTCAGGAACACAAAGCACAGCAGGAACGAGGTCGGAATGGCAAAACCTACCAGCAGCGCTGCACGCAGGCCCAGCGAGGCCAGAACAACGATCATCACCAGCGCGATGGCGGTGAGAACCGACCCTTCGAGCTGTTTGACCATGCTATCCACGATCCGCGATTGGTCATTCGATGTGCCGACAGTGACAGCGGCCTGTAATTCCGGAGGCCAGCTCGCCTCGGCAGCAGCAACTTCGGCTTTCACCGACTCTGCGGTGTCGATCAGGTTGAAGCCCTTGCGCTTGACCACTTGCAAGGCCAGCGTCTTTTCCCCGTTGAACCGTGCCGTGCCTTCGCGGTCCTCAAAGGTCAGGTTGATCGTCGCCAGATCGCCCAGTGTAACAACGCGGTCGCCATTCACCTTCACGGGCAGGTCATAGACATCGCGCTGATCGTCAAAGCTGGAAGGGATCTTGACGGCAAAGCTGCCTTGGTTGCTGCGCACCTCACCGGCTGCGATCAGTTGGTTGTTGTTCTGAACGACATTGATCAATTCGCTCGCGGTGACGTTGTAGCTTTCGAGCTTGAGTGGATCGATCACCACTTCGAGCATCTCGTCCCGGTTGCCGGCAATCCCGGCTTCAAGCACGGAATCCAGCGATTCAAGCCGATCCTGCAGATCCTTCGCGACCCGCGCCATCGTGCGTTCCGGCACTGGGCCGGTCAGGTTGACGATGACGATGGGGAATTCGGAAAAGTTGATTTCGTTGATCGAATACTGCTCTGCGCCAGCGGGGAACTTGGACTGCGCCTTGTTCATCGCGTCGCGCACGTCAGCCATGACTTGCGTTTTGTCCCAGCCGAATTCGAATTCCAGCGCCACACCGGCATAACCTTCGGCCGCGGTGCCGGACATGGTCTTCAGTCCGTCGAGATCGGCAAGCTCGGTCTCCATCGGCTTGACCAGAAGCGTTTCGCTGTCTGCCGCTGAAATTCCGGGGAATACGGTCGAAACGAAAAGAGCCGGGATTTCGATATCCGGCTCGCCCTCTTTCGGAAGGCCGACATAAGCATAGGTGCCTATCGCAAGTGACAGCGCAATGAACGCGAGCACCATTCGGGCGCGTTCAGCGGCCCAATCGACGATCCCGGTCATTGGATGACCTCTTCAAAACTGGGCGCCACAGAAACGCCATCGGTGACGAATTCCTGCCCCACGGTGATCACATCCACCTGGTCCGGCAATCCGGTGATGTAGATGCCAGCAGCTGTATCCCGCAACACAGTCACGGGTTGGAACTGTGCAGTGCTGTCGGCGTCAATGATCCGCACACCCAGTGCGCCATTGTCATCCAACGTCAAAGACGAGGCCGCCAGCAGATGCGCCATCACGCCCTGCGACTGGATCAGTATCTCTGCGGTCTGCCCGTCACGGATGTTCAGGTCGGGGTTCGGGACGGTCAACTCGACGCGGAAGGTGCGGGTGGTCGGATCAGCCGAGCGTGACAGGAAGGTTACGCGCGCCTGCACATCGCGGCCCTCGTTCAACCGCGCACCGGCCATCGCGCCAACTTCGACGCGGCCGATCTCGGTTTCAGGCACAAAACCCACGACTTTGATCGGGTCCAACTGGATCACGGTGGCACAGAGTCCGCCGGGCTGCATCAGGCTTCCCAACTCGGCCGTGTCGGTTTCAAGCACACCTGCGAATGGTGCGGTAATCTGCAGGCGGTCAATCTCTGTCTGCGCGCGCATCACAGCGGACTGGGCGCTTTCGATACTGGCGTTGAGGCTGTCCAAGCCCGCCTCAGCCGCCTTGAGACCGGCTTCAGCGGTGCTGATCGCGGCCTGCGCGCTTTGCACGGCGGCTTCGGTATTGGCGACTCGGGTCTGGCTGGCAAACCCATCCTGGCTCAGGCGTTCGGCAGCGGTTGCATTGATCCGCGCCTCTTCAAGCCGTGCGCGGGCTTCGGCGACACGCGCCTGCGCTTCGGGAATCCGCGCTTCGACTTCCGGGCGACGGGCCTCTGCTTCGGACAGCCGCGCTTTCGCTTCGGTCAAGGCGGATTCGCGTGTCCCCGGATCGACGGAACACAGCAATTCGCCGGCTTGAACAAACGCCCCTTTGCGCAACGGGTCCGAAACGATCTTGCCGCTGACTTCCGACAGGACCGAGACCTGACGCGCGGCCTCTGTCTCGCCACGCAGCCGCACTTGTGTTCCGATTTCCTGCGCGACAGAACGCTTCGCCATCACGCGAACAACGCCGTCTCCAATCGTCGTGTCAGTCGGTGTGGCTTCCGGTTCTGGTTCAGGAACGGCGGCAACTTCTTCCGCTTCGGTTTCTTCGCGGGGGCTTAGATCGGACACCAATGCAAAGAACCGATCGCGTTCTATCACAAGGCCGAACAGGACAACCGCAACCAGACATGCGGTGATTAAGGGTACTATACGCATCAGACGAACCTTGTCCTGCCAGTCTATCGATAACCATGTGCTGACGCACGGGCAGCCAGAGCCGTATCCGATCCCGCCAACTGACTAAAGGGAAATACGGTGAACTAATCAGTTTAGATTAAAGACGCACCTACTTTTTTTCAAGATGAACCAATTAGTTTAGCAGGGACGCTCGTGTTTTTCGCGCCAATGCCACAAAATTCGGCAAGACCGGGACACGCCGACCTGTGATACGAGCCAAACCCCGACTTGGCACCTGCGGCACATCACGATAAGAGAGGCGAAATCCACGCGCGTCCGGCAAGAGGCGCAGGTCACAGGGGGCTTCAGGGTGAGCGACACAGACAGCTTTATCGAAGAGGTGACCGAAGAGGTCCGCCGCGATCGGCTCTTCGGCTTGATGCGCCGGTATGGTTGGATCGCCGTGCTGGCTGTCCTTTTGCTTGTCGGCGGCACTGCGTACCGCGAATACAGCCGCGCCGCTGAGGCCGCCAAGGCACAAGCGTTCGGCGACGAGATCCTCGCTGCTCTGGAAAACAACGAAGCCGCCGATCGTGTGAGCGCGCTCGATCAGATCGCGGCACCCACCGCTGAAGGTGCTGCCGTGCTCGACATGCTGATCGCTGCTGAAGAGGCGCTGGACGGAAATGGCGACGCCGCCTCCGAACGGCTGAGCGCCTCCGCGACGAATGGCGATCTGCCGGACATCTATCGCCAGATCGCCAGCTTCAAGGCGCTGACCCGCCCGGAAACCTCGCTGAGTGCCGACGAACGTCGTGTCGCGTTCGAAGCCATGGCCACGCCGGGGGCGCCACTGCGGCTTCTGGCGGAAGAACAGCTTGCGCTGCTCGAGATCGAAGCAGGCGACACTGACGCCGCTCTGACCCGCCTCAAAGCGATTCTCGGGGATTCGGAGCTGACAGCGGGCTTGCGCCGACGCGCTTCTCAGTTGATTGTGGCGCTGGGGGGCGAACTCGAGGCGTCCTGATCGGAGGGCCGGGTCGGTCCGACGCGACAAAAAGACGAGGGCAGGGCAGTGCAAGCGAAACTCATTTTGGCCAGCGTGATCGCAACCGGTGTTTTGTCGGGATGCACGGATCGCGAGATTGTTCTGCCTGGCGAACGGCTTGGCGTGCGCGAGGTGCTTCAGGACCCGTTTAATGCCGAACCGGCAGCACTTGAAAACATCACCCGCGACGCAAACCTGCCCGCCGCCACAAACAACGCCGCCTGGGCGCAAAGCCATGTCAGCCCGTCGCTACGCACCACCCATGCGGCCCTGTCATCGAATTTGACCCCGATCTGGTCCACGTCGATCGGGCAGGGCGACAAACGCCGCGCTCGGATCATCACCGATCCCGTGGTTGCGGATGGTCGCATCTTCACCATCGACAGCGCGGGCCGTGTCTCTGCGACATCCACTGCTGGAGAAGCGCTTTGGTCTTACAGCCTTGTTCCGCTGCGCGATGATGCCTCGCAGGCGCTGGCGGGCGGATTGGCCTTCGACAACGGGCGCCTTTACGTCACATCCGGGTTCGGCACTCTGACCGCACTCGACGCTGCAACGGGCCAGGAAATCTGGACCCAGCGTCTGCAAGCAACCGCGACTGGCGCACCTACGGTGTTTGGCGGGCTGATTTACGTGATCGCCGGCGACAGCACCGCCTGGGCAATCGAAGTCGAAGACGGCCGTGTCCGCTGGCAGTCCGACGGTCTGGGCAATGTTGGCAATGTCGCCGGGGCGTCCCCGCCTGCGGTCGACAACACACATGTGGTCTTTGCCTTCGGCAGCGGCGCTGTTCAGGGCGCGTTCCGTCAGGGCGGGCTCCGCCTCTGGAGTGCCGATATCGTCGGCGCGCGTAAAGGGTTCGCAATCGCGCTTGTC
Organism: Alphaproteobacteria bacterium; assembly: GCA_030425145.1. Lineage (GTDB taxonomy): Bacteria > Pseudomonadota > Alphaproteobacteria > Rhodobacterales > Rhodobacteraceae > Marivita. The sequence goes on from JAUHVK010000022.1 coordinate 76,951, forward strand.
GATGACATCACCGGTTTCCCGGTGATCGACGGTAAAACGGTTTATGCGGGCAACCATTCAGGCAATGTCGTCGCGCTGAACGTCAATTCCGGCGAACGGCTCTGGACTGCGCAGCACGGCGCCTTGGACCCGGTCTGGCCCGCGGGCAACTCGGTCTACTTCGTGTCCGATCTCAACAAACTGGTTCGCCTCGACGCAACCGATGGTTCGCAGATCTGGGCCGTGGACCTGCCGGGCTACGAGCCTGTGCGCCGCCCACAGCGCCGTCGCGACTCGGCCTTCACCAATCACGGACCGATCCTTGCCGGTGGTCGCCTGATCGTGGCGTCGTCTGACGGGTTTATCCGGTCCTTTGATCCAAGCTCCGGTGAACTTGTCGCCCAGACCGAAATTCGCGGTGGCGCGACCACAAGCCCGGTTGTGGCAAATGGCACGCTCTATGTGGTATCGACCAACGGTGTTCTGCACGCCTATCGCTGACCCCTTTCACACGCGCGGGAAATAGGTTAGGCGGGCGGCTTGATCTGAACCGGAGTCCTGTGCGCCCATGTCTTTCACCCTTGCCATCGTCGGTCGACCCAATGTCGGGAAATCGACCCTGTTCAACCGGCTTGTCGGGAAACGGCTTGCGCTGGTTGACGATCAGCCCGGTGTGACCCGAGACCTGCGCGAAGGCGCGGCCAAGCTGGGTGACCTGCGTTTCACCGTCATCGACACCGCCGGTCTGGAAGACGCCACCGATGAAAGCCTGCCGGGCCGGATGCGCAAACTCACCGAACGCGCGGTGGATATGGCCGATGTGTGCCTTTTCCTGATTGATGCGCGTGTCGGCGTCACACCTACCGACGAAGTGCTGGCCGACATCCTGCGTAAACGTTCGGATCACGTGATCCTTGGTGCAAACAAGGCCGAAGGCAACGCCGCTGAAGCGGGCGTACTTGAGGCATATGCTCTGGGTCTGGGCGAACCGCTGCGCCTGTCGGCGGAACACGGCGAAGGGATGCCCGAGCTGTACGCCATGCTACAGCCTTTGGCCGACGAGTTTGAGAAACGCGCCGAAGAAGATGCGCCGGATACCGAAGTGGATGTCGGCGAAGAAGACCCCGACGCCCCCCGCGCCATCACCGCCGCCAAGCCTCTGCAGATCGCAGTGGTTGGCCGCCCGAACGCGGGCAAGTCCACCCTGATCAACAAGATCCTTGGCGAAGACCGTCTGCTCACCGGCCCCGAGGCGGGAATCACCCGCGATGCCATCTCCGTGCAAACGGAATGGGATGGCGTGCATATGCGGATCTTCGACACCGCCGGAATGCGCAAAAAGGCCAAGGTGCAGGAAAAGCTGGAAAAGCTTTCCGTGTCCGATGGCCTCCGCGCCGTGAAATTTGCCGAAGTTGTGGTTGTCCTGCTCGACGCCGCGATCCCGTTTGAAAGCCAGGATCTGCGCATCGCTGACCTGGCCGAGCGTGAAGGCCGCGCTGTCGTCATCGCCGTAAACAAATGGGACATGGAAGACGAGAAGCAGGACAAGCTCCGGCTTCTGAAAGAAGAATTTGAACGCCTCCTGCCGCAATTGCGCGGCGCGCCTTTGGTCACCGTGTCGGCCAAGACCGGACGTGGTCTTGACCGCCTGCAAGCGGCCATCGTCAAAGCCCACACCGTCTGGAACCGCCGCGTGACCACTGCGCAGTTGAACCGTTGGCTTGCCGGGATGCTCGAACAGCACCCGCCACCCGCTCCGCAGGGCAAGCGGATCAAGCTGCGCTACATGACCCAGGCCAAGACCCGCCCGCCGGGATTTGTGGTGATGTGCTCGCACCCCGACAAGATGCCCGACAGCTACAAGCGCTATCTCGTCAACGGCTTGCGCGACGATTTCGACATGCCGGGCACCCCCATCCGCCTGACCCTGCGCGGGCAGGGCGACAAGAACCCCTACAAAGGCCGCCGTGAGCGTAATGCCGGGGCGTTGAAGAAGCACTTGGGGAAAGGGCGGGGGTAAGAAGCGGAAGGTCGGGTGTGCGGACGAAGCCGGCCTTACCCTTGAGGACAAATTTGTTGTCTCCTTTGCGCCCAATCAGTACCCTTGCGGAAAGATTAGACGGAATGATGTTGTGAGATTGCCATTTTGGGTTTTCCTTGTTGCCATGGCGGCGGCATCCACCACATCGGCGCAAGATGCCGTCTACGTCATTCGCCATGCTGAGAAGGAACTCAGCGGAGACGATCCCGCAATCACCGAAGAAGGCAAAGCAAGGGCTTCTGCGTGGGCGGAAATGCTGGCGCACGTAGGTTTGGACGTCGTGTTCACCTCAGATGCGAAACGTACCCAACAGACAGGGGCGATAATCGCTGAAAAACTGGGACTACCTTTGAGCTCGGTCAACCGTGCCGATATTGCCGGACTGATCGACGCGCTCAGTTTCGATCATGAGGAGGACACAGTTCTGGTTGTTGGCCATGCGGAGACTATACCCGGTATTCTTCAGAACCTTGGCACATTCGAGGATATCGACATTAGCCAAACCGACTTTGCAAATCTGTTCATCTTACTCCACCCCGGAGTGGATGAACCTCGTCTAATCCACATGCGGATGCCGTAAGGCAAAGAAGTAAGTGGCTGTGCGTCAAGCATAGTTCATTCGGCGCTATCCAAGGTCACCTTCGGGCTCAGACCGGACTTTTGCTGTAAATGCACCCCGCCAACAAAAAAACGGCGCACCCGAAGGTGCGCCGCTCGTTTTTTTCCGTTGGTAAAATCAGTTGGCCGAGGCCAGCTCTTTCGGCAGGCGGAAGGTCCAGAGCGTGCCACCCTGGTTCAGATAGTTGACCTTCTTGGCCACTTCACCACCCCAGAGTGGAACCGCGCCACCCCAGCCAGAGATGACCGAGACATACTGCTCGCCATTCTGTTCCCAACTGATCGGCTGACCGACGATGCCGGAACCGGTCTGGAACGACCACAGCTCTTCACCGGTCTCGTCATCCAGCGCGATGAACTTGCCTTCCGGCGTGCCGAAGAACACCAGGCCACCGGCCGTGGTCATCACACCACCCCAGAGCGGCGCGTCGTTCTTGTATTCCCAGACCCAATCGCCGGTATCCGGGTCAATCGCCTTGAGCGAGCCGATATGGTCTTCGTAGTTCGGCTTGATGGTAAAGCCGGAGCCGAGATAGGCCGCACCCTTCTTGTAGGTGATCGGCTCGTTCCAGATGTCCATGCCCCATTCGTTGGACGGCACGTAGAAGTTCCCGGTCCGCTTGGAGAAGGACATCGGCATCCAGTTCTTGCCACCCAGGAAGGACGGGGAGGCGAAGACCACTTCACCTTTCTTGCCATCGGCAGCCGCCGACGGATCACCCGGACGGTTGTCTTCGATGAAGATCGGGCGACCGTTCTCGTCGATGCCCTCGGCCCAGCTGATGTCCTTCACAAACGGCGTGCCACTGATGAAGCCACCGTCTTCGGCGTTCAGAACGTAGAAGAAGCCGTTCCGGTCTGCCGTAGCCAAACGCTGCGATCCGTCGCGGGCGTCGAACGCCACAACTTCGTTCACACCGTCATAGTCCCAGCCTTCGCGCGGCGTGGTCTGGTAGTGCCACTTGATGTCGCCGGTCGCCGGGTCGATGCCGATGCGGCTGGCGGCATAAAGGTTGTCACCCTTGCCGGAATTGTCCTGACCCGCATCACGCAGCCAGCTGTTCCACGGGGCAGGGTTGCCCGCGCCGAAGATCAGCGTGTCGGTGCGTTCGTCATACGATCCACCCAGCCATGTGGCGCCGCCACCGGTCTTCCACATGTCACCCGGCCATGTCGCGTTCAGCGTGCCGGTCATGGTGCTTTCTTCGCCGTTCAGCATACCCATGTGGCCTTCGATCACCGGACGGTTCCAGACCAGTTCACCGGTGTCGACATTGCGCGCCTGAACCGCGCCGACGATGCCGAACTCACCACCCGAGTTGCCGGTGATCACCAGATCGCCCACAACCAGCGGAGCCGCCGTGTAGGAGTAACCCGCCTTGTAATCGTCGATCTTGTCGCGCCACACCACGTCGCCGGTCTTGGCGTCCAGCGCCACGATCCGCGCGTCCAGCGTGCCGAAGATCACCTTGTCACCGGCCAGAGCCGCGCCCCGGTTGATCACGTCACAGCAGGGCAGGATGCCCTCGGGCAGACGGGCATCGTACTGCCAAAGCTCCTCGCCGGTGTTCGCGTCAATTGCATAGAGGCGCGAGTAGGAGCCGGTGATGTACATGATGCCATCATAAACCAGCGGCTGGGTCTCCTGACCGCGCTGCTTTTCACCACCAAGGCTGAACGCCCATGCCGGAACGAGGTTCTTCACGTTGTCCTTGTTCAGCGTCTCCAGCGGCGAGAAGCGCTGCAGATGCCGCCCCATCCCATTGGTGACAACCTGATTGGTCATCGTCTGGTCATTGGCCAGCATGTCTTCTGTCACACCCTGCGCAAACGCACCGGTCGTGGCGAGCATGCTGACTGTAACGGCGGCAACAAATCTGTTCATTCGTATTCCTCCCATGAACTTCAGTTGCAGGTATCCAGATGCACGGGGGGCGCATGTGGATGGCTGACCGGCAGTATAGGGAGAACGAAATCCCGTTGTACGCGACTTGTGTCGTAAGACCATTGGGAGATTGACAGGACTTTGGTCGTACTCGGGGTTGCGGGCGAATCGAGGGAGTGGGTGGTGGTTTGGTTTGGGCGTCGCGACCGGACAGGCGAGGTGACCAAAATCCTGCCAGAACTTGACTAGTTTTGCCCGGGATTTTTAGCACGTGTAAGACGTGGTATTTGCTACTTGCCTGTGAGGTGGTCAATAAAGACGTTTTTGGCAGTCCAAAGAACCAACTGTATGCTTGTATTGATCAGCCTACATTCACCGAGGGTATTTAGGATTTAGCGGCGTTCGACGCTAATGCGCATTGCTATGGAACCACTGTTGTCGTGATAGCCAACATCATTGATCGTCAAAGCCAGAGTGCCCGGGGCACTAATAATCATACGAAGTGTCTCGC
>JAUHVK010000023.1 GCA_030425145.1 Alphaproteobacteria bacterium
AAACGTCGGCGCATGAGATGGTCACCACGGGGCGCGCATCGCGTTGCTGTTACGCGGGCTGCTGTCCTTGACGGCAGGCTAGGTGTCTCAAAGCGGGCCGCTTGACCACCAGCTTTTGCCCACTCCCGATATGCTTTGAAGCATGGGTAGTCTCACAAATAACGGCACCAAAATCGAGGATTCCGACGTGTCGGACGCAGAGATTTCGAGCTCGGCACGCCATACCGCACCGGACAGTGACGCGCGCGACGAGAGAACCTCTCGGAACGGAGCCTCAATCGCACTGCCCGCCCATGTGGCCGGCTCCGGCGCGCTCGACCAGCTGATCGACACCGCTCGCGACTACGCCGAGGCCTCGACGGCTTGGAACACGAACAAGGCCTATGCGGCCGACTGGAAACACTTCAGCCGCTGGTGCCGGTTGAAAGGCACGGAACCTCTGCCCCCCTCGCCCGAGATGGTTGGACTTTATGTGGCTGATTTGGCTGCACCAACCGGGAAGGCCCCTGCCCTTTCGGTCTCCACGATTGAGCGTCGTCTCTCGGGCCTTGCCTGGAACTACAGGCAGCGCGGGTTCACTCTCGATCGCAAGAACCGCCACATCGCCACGGTTCTGGCCGGGATCAAACGAAAGCATGCGCGCCCGCCAGTCCAGAAGGAAGCGATCTTGCCTGAGGACATCCAGGCCATGGTGGCCACCCTTCCTTTCGATCTCCGCGGGCTTCGAGACCGGGCGATCTTGCTTTTGGGCTATGCAGGCGGCCTGCGCCGTTCGGAGGTGGTCTGCCTCGACGTGCACAAGGACGATACGCCGGACTCCGGCGGCTGGCTCGAGATCTTCGACAACGGCGCGCTGCTGACGCTTAACGCCAAAACCGGGTGGCGCGAGGTCGAGGTCGGCCGCGGCTCAAGCGACCAGACCTGTCCCGTCCACGCGCTTGAGCAATGGCGACACTTCGGACGCATCGACTTTGGGCCGGTCTTCGTGCGCATCTCCCGGGATGGCAAAAGCGCCCTAGAGGCGCGCCTCTCCGATAAGCACGTCGCGCGACTGATCAAAGCGACCGTTCTAAAGAGCGGCGTCAGGTCCGATCTGCCGGAAGCCAAACGGCTGGCAATGTTCTCCGGGCATTCCTTGCGCGCCGGGCTCGCCTCGTCGGCAGAGGTTGATGAGCGCTATGTTCAAAAGCAACTCGGACATGCGTCGGCCGAGATGACCCGGCGCTATCAGCGCAGGCGCGACAGGTTCCGGGTGAACCTGACAAAAGCCGCAGGGCTGTGATGCCCAGGATTCTTGGCGTGTTTGGTGAAGCGCTAAGATGAAATTCCAGCGCTTCAGTTTCAGCTTACTGTTTCAATTGAAATCGGGAACTAAACGCGACAACGGCTACATGGAGCGTCTGAACGAGACGGCACAAGATTGGGTGCCCCATGTGCGCCGGTTGCGACCCGACTTGGCCTGGGAAGACGTGGTGCGCATCATCAACGGCCCATTGCCCGAGGCGCGTCGCTGGACCCAAAGCCGTCTCTTGCGCGCTGTGAATGCCTATGTCCGCGACGGCTTCCTGCCGGCCGAGGTGCTGGCCCGCGCCGGGCGCCGCGAAACCGACGACCGTCTGCCCGCCATAGTTGCCGGCATCAAGGGCGCGGACCCCGACATCACGCTTCAGGCGATCTGCACCCGGCTGGAAGCGATGCGCGAACGCACACCACGTGGCCGCACGAGATGGCAGCCTTCTTCGGTGAAAATGCTACTGGAGCGGGCTGAGAGGCTGGGGCTGCTCGATTGAGATTCCCGAGAATCGCCCATCCGATTCTGCCGACTGATTTCTGTACGCACTCACAATACATCTTGTGGTCACTACGTAGTTGGCAACGAGGTGTTGAAGTAGAGCGAGAGCGCAGTCGCCCAAGACGCTGATTTTTAACAGTTTACCGTCGACAGAAATCGGTGCCTTCAACGCCCCCAGGCCGCTCAACGGTTTGGTCTGGATTTATCCACAATATCTGTTAAGCTTTGCAAAACAATAAAGACTTGAGGGCAGTGATGAACGGGATACGGGCCTCCCAGAGATTTGAAGTCATGTCCAAGCGACTTGGTAGTCGGTTGCGTGAACATGCGCAGGAAACCTTCCCACCGGACGCTCAGAAGGGCCTCCGACGCTTCGCCATGCGGGAAGCGGCTGAACTGCTTCGCATTAATCAGAATACCTTTCGCCATCATGTGTCAAACCTCGAAGGCTTTCCCGAAGGTGTCCTGGAGGGCGGCAACCGCCGTAGCTTCTCTGCAGAGGAGATGGTCGAGGCACAACGCGTACTTCTCGAGACTGGAAGGATCAAGCCAGAAGAACACCCGCACAGAAGACCGGGAGAGGCTTGTCAGGTCTTGACGATTTTCAACCTGAAAGGTGGTTCGGCAAAGACTTCATCTGTTGCCCATGTAGGACAACTACTGGGTCTCCGCGGATACCGGGTCTTGCTGATCGACCTCGACAGCCAGGCAAGTCTGACAAACCTGTTCGGGGTAACTCCCGAGCTTGATCCGGATATGCCAACTTCATACGATCTTATCCGATCCGACGATCCATTGCCCGCAGCAGAGATCATTCGCAAAACGAACTTCCCGACCGTGGATCTGATCCCGGCATCCATGGACATCATGGAGTACGAGTTTGAGGTCGCCTTGAGCTTCAGACACGGCGCCACCACGTTCCATAGCCGCATCCGGGAAGCACTTGAGCCCGTCCTCAACCGATATGATGTGGTGATATTTGACACCCCACCGCAGCTGAACTTCTCTGTGATCTCTGCCCTCTTTGCATCGACCGGGGTCCTGATCCCGCTCAACGCGTCGATGCTCGATGTCATGTCGCTGGCGAGCTTTCTGGGCATGGCGAGCAACCTGATGGGCGTCGTAGAGGCACACGCCCCGGAACATGGACTGAACTTCGTGCGAGTTCTGATCACCCGTTACGAAAATACGGATGGTCCGCAGGTGCAGATTTCGTCTCTGCTTCGGACAGTCCTCGGGGATGCCGTGCTGTCTGCCGAGTTCCTGAAATCAACAGCCGTGGGTGATGCTGCGAACACCCAGCAGAGCATCTTCGAGGTCGAACCTCGCGACGTGAATCGCAGAACTTACGAGCGCGCGATCGAGTCCGTCTCGCGCGTGACCGACGAAGTCGAACGCGAAATCCTGAAAGCATGGGGGCGTAGCCATGGCGCGTAAGGTCTTCGGGGACTCACTCAAGAACGCGATGGGCAAAACGCCGCCTTCGGACGAGGATCTGGATGTGAAGCGAACGAGCCCGACTGTAGCTCGCGCACAAGCATCCGTGCTCGAAGAAGATAAACATGCCACGCGGCTGATCGACCCTACCGCCATACGGATGTCCGCGGTCATGGACCGCATCGATCCAAGCGATGGTCTGGATGAGCTTGTCTCGTCGATCCGCGAGCACGGTCAAAAGGTTCCAGTGCTGGTTCGCCGAACCCAGGACGGTGCGCTTGAGATCGTCTATGGACGCCGTCGGCTTCTCGCTTGTCGCCAACTTGGTCAGAAAGTGCGCGCCACGGTCATGGAGATGACCGACGAGGAAGCTCTCATTGCCCAAGGCGTGGAGAATAATGCGCGTCAAGACCCATCGTTCATCGAAAGGGCTCTGTTTGTCGCCGGGATCATTCGAGAACTTGGGAAAACCGACGAAACGCGCAAGAACGCTCAAACGATCGCGTATCGGGCACTTCAGATCGATGAATCGCTCGTCTCGCGGATGAACCGTATCGCTACGGGCATCCCGATGGAACTGATCCAGGCTATTGGACCTGCACACGGCGTTGGCCGACGGGTTTGGGAAAAGCTTTTCAGGCTGTGCGAGAAAGACGTTGCGAGAGCCCGAGAAGTTGCCGGCGAAATCCCTCGCAACATTCCGGGCCCCGACCGTCTCGAAGCGGCGGTTGCCTTGCTGACAGCCACCAAACCATCGACGCAGAAGACACACCCCAGTGAGCGCGTGAAGATCGGCCGTAAGGGCAACCGTATCACCATCGATGTGGACGCGGATCTTGTCCCTCGTGTTGAGGAGGCAGTCCGGAAGCTGGTCACAGAGCTTCTTGACCGCGGTCAAGACAGGCCAGAGTGACGACCCCGTGTCTTGACCGCGGTCAAGACATCAAAAGAAACGAGCAGAGAACGAAAGGAGGACCGGCTAGAAAAAGAAAGACCCCCCGAAAGCGATGCTTCCGAAGGGCCTCAATCAGTCTCGACACCTGATTGATACCCCCAAAACGAATCGATTTCAACACCGCTCGAGGTGAACGGGGAAGCTTTTTCTTCCGAAACACCATGAGACATGCAACTGAAACAACAACCGCCCTGGCGGAACGGACATCTTTGCCCTGCCCTAACCCCTACGAGCTTCTGGGCCCAGTTCGCGTACTGAGGAAGGAGCTCGGTCTCACAACCAATGACCTCGCCGTTCTGACCGCGCTCATTAGCTTCCTACCCCGCAACGAACATGAGATTCAGGACAGCCAGCGACTTACGCTCACTGTCGTGTTCCCATCGAACGCTTCTCTCTCAGAGCGCGCCAATGGACTCGATGAGAGAACACTTCGACGCAGCCTGGGACGCCTCTCAGCTGCTGAACTGATCGAACGCAAGAACTCAGCAAATGGCAAACGCTTTCCGCTGAGGTATGGAGGCGTTATCAGAGATGCCTTCGGTATCGACCTGAAACCCTTGATACAGAGGTACGGCTCGCTCGCGACACAAGCCTTGCAACTCACCGAAGAACGCGAGCGCTTGCGCTCACTGAAGGCTGAGGCGTTGGCCCTACGTGCTTCGCTACTCCAACAGACACGCTTCGATGAAGCAAAGCTCTCTTCCCTCAACATGATCAGAAATGTCCTGCGTCGAGCAACACTAACCGTTGATGCAGTCCTGAGCGTTATCTCGGAACTTAGAGCCCTCGGAGCCGATACCGACGCAAGCTACGGTGAACACCATGCCGCAGCAAAAGCTGGTTCCGAAGATAATTTACAAGCTATCGAACACCAACCTTATGCACCAGAATCCAACGATCTGCCCGCCACAAACGGACAAAATGTCCGGCACATAGAGTCTATAAAAAAAGATATTAAAAAGATTGCTCCCTCTACGGTCAATCGCGGTGAACAAACCGCAAAAACCAAACCGACGATGAACCGAGACCCAGCACGCATGGCATGGGAAGACTTCACCCATGTTGCGGGATTTTTCCCAGAACCGCCGCGTACAGGAGAAGCCCTCACCCGCATTCTATACGATCTCGGTCGATTGCTTAGAATAAGCCAAGACGAACTGCGGCATGGCATCCAGAAAGCTGGCGCGGGAAAACTGCTTCTCGTCTTCGACTACCTGATAGCAAGAGCAGACACGATCAAACACCCTGACGCCTATTTCGAAAGGATCCTACGCACACAACTTGCTCCCACATGAACTTCTTGACCGCGGTCAAGAACAACCGCGAGAGGGAAAGGAGTGTTGGTTTGAGGGTGACGGGAAGTGAGACCGGGAGAGTGGCTTCCGACGCCCGTCGTGGAGAAGATCTGATGACGAAAGCTGTCCAGAAAATCACCCTGTCCCCTTCGCGGGATATCCCTTTCGACAAGCTGGTGCTGAGCCAGTCCAATGTGCGGCGCATCAAGGCTGGCGTTTCCGTCGAGGAACTGGCCGAAGACATCGCCCGCCGCGGTCTGTTGCAGAGCCTGAGCGTGCGGCCCGTGTTGGCTGACGATGGGACCGAGACCGGCAAGTTCGAGATCCCGGCCGGTGGCCGCCGGTTTCAAGCATTGTCCCTGCTGGTGAAGCAGAAGCGTTTAGTGAAGACCACGCCCATTCCCTGCATAGTGCGGGATGCAGCGTCCGAGATCCTGGCCGAGGACGATTCCTTGGCCGAGAACATGCAGCGCGTCGCCCTGCACCCGCTCGATCAGTTCCGCGCGTTTGTGTCCCTGCGTGACAAGGGCCAGAGCGACGCAGAGATTGCTGCAGCCTTCTTCGTGACGCCGCAGATCGTGAAGCAGCGCCTGAAACTCGCTTCCGTCGCCCCTGCCCTGCTTGAGATCTATGCCGAGGATGGCATGACGCTGGAGCAGCTCATGGCCTTCACCGTGAACCCCGATCACGCGCGTCAGGTTCAGGTCTGGGATGTGATCCATTCATCCTGGAACAAGGAGCCATTCCAGATCCGACGCATGCTGACGGAGACCTCGGTCAGGGTGTCCGACCGGCGTGCGGTCTTTGTGGGTGTTGAGGCCTATGAAGCGGCGGGCGGCACGATGCTGCATGACCTCTTTCAGGGCGATGACGGCGGTTGGCTCGAGGACCCTGCCCTGCTCGATCAGCTGGTGACGGAAAAACTCCAGGCCCAGGCTAAGACGGTTGCGGTTGAGGGTTGGAAGTGGATCGAGGTCGCACTCGACCTGCCCTACGGCTACAGCCACGGCCTGCGGTCCTTGTCCGGTGATCCCGCACCGATGACGGATGACGAAGGCGCCGCTCATGCCAAGCTGCTCGCCGAGTATCGGGCGTTGGAAGAGGAATACGCTGGTCAGGATGACATCCCCGACGAGATCGACACGCGGCTTGGCGTGTTGGAAACGGAGATGGAAAAGATTGAAACCCGACCATTGATCTTCGATCAGGCAGAAATCGGGCGGGCAGGGGCATTCGTCACGCTCGACCGCTACGGCGCGCTGGCAGTCTATCGTGGGTATGTGCGTCCAGAGGATGAGTCCGTTGAGGAGACCGCGGTCCAGGACGGTACTGATCCTGCGGTCGCGGGGCAGGGGGATGATCGTAATCTCACTGATGGCCATGGCAGTGCCGCTCACGGCGGAACCATCATCATGTCGGATGGCCATCCGATCGGAGCTGACCTGCCGGAGGATGAGGATGACGGAGCGCTGAAGCCGCTGCCCGAGCGGCTGGTCATGGAGTTGACGGCCCACCGGACGTTAGCACTGCGTGAAGCGATCGGGCGCTCGCCCGACGTGGCGTTGACGCTGCTGCTGCTGAAGCTGGTGACGGACACCTTCCGCACCTCCTCTGCTTCGGGCAGCTGTCTCGAAGCCTCAGTGCGTCAGGTCTATATGTCGGCGCAGGCGCTCGATCTGAAGGACAGCGTGGTGGCAAAGCTGGTCGACGAGCGTCACGCGGAATGGGAAGCCGATCTGCCGCTTGGCGATGATGCGGCACTCTGGGACTATCTGACGATCCTCGACCAGGGCAGTCGGCTGGCCCTGCTGGCGCATTGCCTCAGCTTCGGCGTCAACGCGCTGCATGAGAAGGTGAACCCTTACGGGGCAGGCATCTCTGCAGGGGGTCTGACCCGGCGTATGGCGCATGCCGATCTCGTGGCGCGCGCGACAGGTCTCGATATGGTCGAGGCGGGATGGGAGCCGACGGTCGACACCTATCTCAACCGCGTGCCCAAGGCCCGGATCCTCGAGGCCGTGCGGGAGGCGAAAGGGGAGGGGACTGCCCAACTCCTCGATCACCTTAAGAAAGGCGAGATGGCCAGTGAGGCCGAGCGCTTGCTGAAGGGCAGCGGCTGGTTGCCCGAGGTCCTTCGCCGGAACGATCTCGCGGCGCTGAACGGTGAGGGCCATGCCGAAGCGGCGGACAGCGTCAGTGAAGCTGACCTTCCTGCATTCCTGACGGATGACTTGCCTGCTGAAAGCGCGTCGATGCTGGCCGCGGAATAACGTGTTCCAGCAGGGGGCGGAGATTCCGCCCCCAATCACCCTATAGTGTAACAATATCAATAAGATGAGTGCGATTACTCGCATTCGGAATGAGGAATCATGTCTGCAACAACCATCATCGACACAGCCCCCCTCGGGGCGCTCATTCGCTACACTGACGGCAGCCCCAAGCCACCGGCACGCTTCACCAAGAAACTGGCGGCCTGGGAGCGCTCGAACGGCGTCGGCCGCCTCGTGAAAAAGGAACCACCCCGGCCTTACGCGACCTGGACGGCTCCCGCGTCGTTCACGCTGCATGAGGGCAATTTCTCCTCGGAGGGGGTGATCCTCGTCACCATCATGCGCAGCCATTCGGCTGACAGCGCCCTGGTCTTCGAGGTGACCGAGCAGCCGAAGCCCGGGCAGGTGCGCGTGCTTCTCGACTTCGGCGGCAACACCGAGCTGCTGCATTTGGCGGAATCTGTCACTGCGGCCGAGCTTTGGATCGCCAAGGAAGGATACCGCAATGCGCGACTTGAAATCGTCGGCGATGAAGAGGGCGAAAGGGCAGGGGGCGCGGACCTGGCCGCCTGAGCCCAACTGAAACCGAGGGGCCCGCCCAAGCGCGGGCCTCTCAACCATCACAACCTTGTCCTTTCAGTTCGCGGGGCACCAAAGGATCCATCCCCAAAGAAGAAGTCTTCAACCAAGAGCGTGGCCGGGAGGCTGGCGGCGTTCCAAGCATCAGCGGGACAACCGGCTCCTGACGTTGGGGGACCATCCCCCGCTCGCCATTCCCTTCCTTGGCCCGAATCCCGGGCTCAAAATCAACCCGCGAGGGGTCGGACTACGGGCAAGCCCGTGCCGCCGGATGGATTCGGGCAAGCCGAACGCACCCGGTGATGTCAGCCAGTATTCGGGCCTGCGGGGTCCTGTCGCGCGGGGGATGGTCCCCCGCCTCCAAGACAGGAGCCAAACAGATGTCCCGCAAAGATGCACACGCCTTCGCAGCCTCCCTCGCCGCCACGCTCATGGTTTCGATCGTCGTCTTCCAGGCTGGGGATGGAACCTTCGGCGCCGTCCCCGCCGATGAAATCGACGGAGACGAGGTCGTGATCGTCTCGGAATACGATCCCTTCGGGTGAGGCTTCGGCCTCACTTCCCGAGGGCTTGGCGCAAAAGCGGCTATCGCCGATAGAGGGCCTGCTCTACAGAACAGTCCCAAGTTCATAAAAAATATAAGAAAATAGCTCTCCTATAAGAAAGCTTTCCTACGTTTCTGCGATTTTCTTCAAACGATGACGTCGCCGGTGATGCGTCAGACTTCAAGGCCAATGCTCCCGATCTTTCACATGGGCATTTGGAGCATCTGTTGGCAATCTGACGGATGCCTGAAATCCAGAAGTTTCACCGGGAAGTGGTGACTGGAGCAAGAGAGAGGTTTCGATCCGTTCTGCGATGGCTGAGACGATAGCGAGGCCAAGCCCGCTACCATCAGTTTTTGCATCTGCCCTCTCGAAGCGCCCTGTCAGGCGTTCGAGTGTTTGGGTTGCTACCGCGGGGCCCTCGTTCGCCACGATCAACTGCCCGTCGCTCGTGAGTGTAACCTCGACTGGGGCATTCTGCGCCCCGTGGCGTAGGGCGTTTTCCACCAGATTCCGGCACAGAATTCCCAATGCGTCGGGGTCGATATCAGACAAGACAGGCGTGTCCGGCAAGTTCAACATAAGGCGCCCGTTCTCTGTGCTGCGCGCAATATCTTCCACCACGACCCGAGTGATGGTTCTGACATCAGCGCTCTGGTCCATCCGAAGTCTACCGCCTTCCGCCCGCGCAAGCTGCAGGAGACGTTCGGACAGCCGAGCGAGACGCTTGAGCGTCGCCTCGATCTCGGCGGCGCGCGCGTCGATGGTCGGATCTTTGGTCTCTGACCGCAGTCGCTGCGCCTGGGCGATAGCGCCCGCCAATGGTGTCCTTAGTTCATGAGCCGCATTGGCTGCAAAACTTCGCTCAGCCTCGAACGCGTCGCGCAGCCGAGCCAAAAGGCTGTTCAAGGTTGCGGCTAGCGGTCCTATTTCCGTCGGCAGGTCGGCCGCGGGTACTTCTGACAGGTCGCGCACGCCGCGCGCTTCAAGCCGCGTACGGAACCGATGGAGAGGGGCGAGGCTGAAGCGCACAGCGAGAATAATCGACGCGAGCGCCAACGGCAGCACGACCAGCAGCGGCAGGCCGAGGCTCATCTGGATTTCAAGAGCAACCGATGCGCGATGCGCCAACGGTTCGGCCACGGTGATGCTGATCGTCCCCTGGAGCGCCGCGTCGCTGTAGAGGCGATGTGTGGCGTTCTGCCCAAATCCCGGCCCGTCGTATGGAGGGAACACCGCAGGGTCCGCCGCATGGGATTGCAGCAGGATGCGTCCCGCGGCATCGCGTACGATGTAGGTGAAGAACTCGTCATGCTCCCGGATCGGCGCGAGGCGCTGCGTCACACCCTGATCTTCCCGCCCGACGATGTCGGTCACGGCCAGCGGCAGGATGCGCTCGGCGGTTTCGCGCAGGGCGCTGTCGAAGACCTCGTCCATCTCGCCCCGAACGATCACCGCGGTAACCGTGGCGGCGGCGAGCCAGAGGATCGTCAGCACAAGGCCGAGTGACAAGCCGAGCCGTACCTGAAGGCTGGATGGCCACATCATGGCTTGCCCAGCCGGTAACCCATGCCGCGCTCGGTCTCGATGATGGCGCTCCCCAGTTTCTTGCGCAGGCGGCTCACGTGCACCTCGATGGTGTTGCTCTCGACTTCGGCGTCGAAAGCGTAGAGCTTCTCCTCCAACTGCGCCTTGGACAGGAGCTGCCCGGGACGCGCCAGGAAGGCCTCGAAGAGCGCCCATTCCCGCGCCGTCAGCGGCACATGTCTGCCATCCCGATGGACGCTGCGCGCGGCAAGGTCGATGTCGAGCGGTCCGTGGGTCAGGATCGGGTTGGGGTTACCGCTGTAGCGCCGCGCGACCGATCCGATCCGTGCCGACAGTTCCGACAGGTCGAAGGGCTTCACAAGATAGTCGTCAGCGCCCGCATTGAGGCCTTCGATCCTATCGGACACCTGGTCGAGCGCCGTCAGGATGATGACCGGCGTCACGTCTCCACGCGTCCTTAGGCCCTTGAGGAACCCGATACCACGTCCGTCTGGCAGCATGAGGTCGAGCAGGAGCAGGTCGTAGGAGGTTGCGCTCATCGCGTCTGCCGCCGCGTCTAGCCGCGTGACCCAGTCTACTGACTGGCCATCAGCTGCGATCTGGTCGCGCACGGCAGCGCCAAGAGTCGTGTCGTCCTCGATCAGCAATATGCGCATGGTCGTACCCGTCCTTTCCTGATGTCCCTCCATGATCCGTCTGGCTGACACGAAGCTGAAGCTTGTGGGTCGAGCCCCTTCAGGCTGCCGTCAGCTTCGCGGCGCATGAATGGCATCAAGAGGCGAGCCACTAGGAGTGTGCCCCATGAAGAAGACATTGACAATTATCGGCTTTCTCGCGGTCTTTCCGGTCGGCGCGGCGCTGGCTGACGACGATTGCTTCGTGCCGATGGCCGACTGGCAGCCGCGCGATGCTGTTGCCATGCTGGCTGAGGAAAATGGTTGGACGGTGCGCCGGATCAAGATCGATGACGGCTGCTACGAGATCGATGGGAGGGATGCCGAGGGGCGTGCGATCGAGGTGACTGTCCACCCGGCCACGCTGGAGGTAATCGAGTTCGAATACGAGGACGACGAGGATGATCGCCGCGAGCGGGATCACGAGAGACGCGACGATGACTGATGCAGCGCGTCGCGACGGTAATGTCCCGGTGCCGGGCCTGCCGCCACTCTCCCGGCTTTCCCTAAACTCTCCTCTAGCCCTGACGGGCCCGGTGCTGGTTGCGTTGCCATGCCTGCTGGCGGCACTGATCGGGTTCAACACCTATGCGCCCTATGGCGCGGATGCAGCACTTGGCATTGCCGTCGGGGCCGCGGCAGTTGTCGCGATGGCACAGACCCTGATCCTCGCCGCACGGCCGCCGCTGGTGGAACCATTGTTCGGCGGTCTCGATCGCATGTACCGTTTCCACAAGTGGCTTGGTATTTCCGCAATGGTCCTGATGATCCTGCACCAGCAGATCGAGCCGGATTTCGAGCGTTTGGTGCGTGAAACCTCCCTTGGTGAACTTGGTGAAGAGGCGGGCGAACTTGCCTTCAACGCGCTTCTCGCCCTGGTTGCTGTCAGCTGGTTCCGGAGATTGCCCTTCACCCCACTGGAAATCCCCTATCAGATCTGGCGGTTCAGCCATCGTTTCATGGGGGCCCTTTTTGCAATCGTGGTCTTTCACCAGTTCTTCGTCGACCTGCCGACAGAGGTAGATCCACCGCTCTCGGTGCTTCTGAACACATTTGGCATCGCGGGAGTGATCGCGTGGATATTCACCGAGCTGGTCGCCCCGTACCTGCGGCGTAGAGAATTCACCGTCACAGAGATCAGCCAGACCAAGGACACCACCACGCTAACCCTCCGCCCCGAGGGGCGGGCCATGCGGTGGCGGCCGGGGCAATTCGCCTTCTTCCGCGCGCCAGAGGCAGGACTGTCCGAGCCGCACCCCTTCACGATCGCCAGCGCCCCGCGCCCTGACGGCACCCTGACGTTCTCCATCCGGGGCTTGGGTGGCTGGACACGAAGCCTGCCCGCCATCTTGCGGACCGGAACGCGCGTGCAGGTCGAAGGGCCATATGGACGGTTCAATTTCCGCAAGGGCGGTGCGCGCCAGATATGGCTGGCGGGCGGCATCGGTATCACGCCGTTCCTCGCCTGGGCCGAAAGCCTGAGCGAAGCGGATAGCCGCGACATTCACCTCATCCACTGCGTTCGGACACAAGAGGAGGCGATTGGGGTAGAGACGCTGCGCGCTGCGGCTGCCCGCAACCCGAGGTTCAGTTTCGAGGTGGTCGTAACGACGCGCGATGGCAGGCTCACGGCCGAGCGCCTGATTGGCGCGGTCCCTTTCGCGATCCGGCAAGCCGATCTGTGGTTCTGCGGCCCAACCGGTCTGAAGGACGGGATTCTCAAGGGCTTGAAAGCACAAGGCCAAACGCCTCGCCGTGTCCGCTTCGAGCAGTTCGAATTCGCCTGAACGCGGGGCAGGGCGCATAGCCATGCCAGCCCTGTAGCCTGCGCTCGCATTTTTTTGGCCCCGCCATCATCGGCGGGGCCATTTTCCTGACGGCAAGCTGAAGCAGGAATCGCTGGGGCGTCAGGATGCCCTCAGGTCGGGGTGCCAGATTGGTCTCATCAAACGAAAGGAGACCTTGCCATGAAAAAGACCCTGACCCTTCTCGCAGCGACAACGGCGCTGACCGCCGCCATCGGCGTTCCTGCTTGGAGCGCAATGCAGGCCCCGGCCGACAGCATGCTTCGGCCCGTTGCCGCGCTCTTTGATGACGCCTCACAAGACATGCCTCTCATTCTCGCAAGCGACGATGACGACGACGACCGCTGGCGGGACGGTTCGCGTCGCGGACACGACGACGACGATGACGATGACGAAGACGATGACGAAGACGATGATGACTGCGACGACGATGATGACGACGACGATTGTCGGGGCGGCGTCCGCAATCCCGCGCCCGCTGGAACGGTCGCTCCTCCGCAGAACGGCCTCTTCGGAAACGGCGCCCCTCCGCAGGTTCAGGTGAACTGAACAGCTCCGAAGCACCCTGAACAAGGATCATTCCCATGAAATCACTTCTCGCAACGCTCGCGCTTACTACCGCACTCACGCTTCCCGGCCTCGCTATGGCACGGCCCGTGACGCTCACAACCACCCTTAACAACTATGGCGGCGACGGCGCCTACCTCGCGCTTTACGTTACCGACGCCTCGGGCGCCTATGTCGGCAGTCTCTGGATGGCTGGTGGCAAGTCCAAGTACTACGAGCATCTGAGCGACTGGTACCGTGCCACGGGCGGCGATACCGCGCAGGTAAACGGTATCACCGGCGCCAGCGTCGGCGCGGGCCGCAGTCTCGAGATCACGCTCGATCTGGCCGACGCGCTGTTCGATGCGGGCTACACGCTGCACATCGACGCGGCGGTCGAGGATATGCGCGACAGCCCGAACGAGGTGGCCGTGCCGCTGACGACGGCGGGCGCGGGTACGCCGGTGAGCGGGCGGCGCTACATCGCCAACTTCTCCTACGACATGTGAGGGGCAGGGCCATGATCCGTACACTCCATCGCTGGCCGGGTCTTCTGGCACTCGCGCTCGTCACGATCCTGAGCCTGAGCGGCGCGGCGCTCTCGGTCTTTCCTGCGGCCGAGCGCATCGCCGCGCCGCAGGTGGAGACTGGCCAGACAGTCGCCACCCTCGCGGACCGCATCCAGGCCGTCTATCCGGGCGTCGAGCAGATCCGGCGGTCGCCCTCCGGTCGGATCACCGCCTATTGGTTCGATCAGGGCGCGCCGGGTGCTGCCGTGATCGACCCGGCGACGGGCGAGGGCGTTGCCTCGGCCGACCCGAACCAGGCCCTTCGCTGGCTCACCAACTTTCATCGCTCGCTCTTCCTCGGGGATGGCGGGCGCATCGCCATGGCCGCCGGGGCCGCAGCAATGCTGGTCCTCTCGCTCTCGGGTGCTGTGCTGGTCGTGCGACGGGCGGGCGGATGGCGGCACTGGTTCGCGCCCTTGCGCGGTCCGCTCGCGGGCAGGCTGCATGTCGAGATCGCCCGGATTGCCGTCATCGGCCTCGTTCTGTCCTCCACCACCGCCCTCTGGATGACGGCCTCGACCTTCGATCTTCTGCCGGACGGTGGCGTCCTGCCGGCCGATCCCGCCGAAGTGAGCGGAGAGATTGGGTTCGCTCTCGATCAGATGGCCACGCTGCTGCAGACGCCCGTCGCCGAGCTGCGCGAGCTGAGCTTTCCCTATCCCGGCGATGCGACGGACGTGTTCACACTGAAGACCGACCGGGGCACCGGCTATCTCGACCAGGGAACCGGCGCGCTCGTGGCATGGGCCGACCTGACCGGGTGGGAGCGCGTCTCGGAAACTATTTACATGCTGCACACGGGGCAGGGGGCCGCGACGCTCGGCCTTGTGCTCGGGATGATGGCGCTCGGAGTGCCGGCGATGGGCGTGACCGGCGTCCTGATCTGGCTTGCCGGGCGGCGCGGGCGGCCGCGCATCCGGGGCAACCAGCCCGCGGGCCGTGCCGAGACGATCATTCTTGTCGGCAGCGAGGGTGGCAGCACCTGGGGCTTCGCCGGGACCCTGCATGCCGCGCTGACGGCAGCGGGGCAGGGCGTCCATGTTGGCCCGATGTCGGGCTTCGCACCAGAGCGCTACGCCCGTGCAGAGCGCATCATCGTTCTCGCCGCGACTTATGGCGATGGTGCGGCGCCCGCCTCGGCCAAGGGGTTCCTCGACCGGATGAACGCGTCGGCCCCTGCGCCTGATATCCCGATGGCCCTGCTCGGCTTCGGCGACCGCAGCTTTCCGGCCTATTGCGCCTTCGCCAAGGCCGTTGCGGCAGCGGCGCAGGCGAAGGGCTGGGCCGAACTCATGCCGCTGGACACGATCGACCGCCAATCGCCACAGGATTTCGCGCGCTGGGGCCGCGCGCTTGGCGAGATGCTTGGCATCTCTCTCGAGCTTTCTCACCAGCCCGTTTCGCCGCGCACCGAAACATTGACCCTCGTCTCGCGGCGCAACTACGGGGCCGAAATGCAGGCGGGGGCCGCGATCCTGCGCTTCGACCTACCGCGCGCGACGCTGTGGCAGCGGCTGACCGGCGCGGGCTTCGCACGGTTCCAGGCGGGCGACCTGATCGGCGTCCTGCCGCAGGGCAGCCCGGTGCCGCGCCTCTATTCGCTGGCCTCGGGCCGGCGCGACGGGTTCGTCGAGATCGTGGTGCGCAAGCATCCGGGCGGTCTGGCCTCGGGTCAGCTGACCGCCTTGGAGCCGGGCGATACGGTCACGGCCTTCCTGCGCCGCAATCCCGGCTTTCACGCCGACCGCGGTCGCACCCCGCTGATCCTGATCGGGGCGGGCACCGGCATCGGGCCGCTGGCGGGCTTCATCCGCGGCAATGCGCGGCACAGGCCCGTGCACCTGTTTTTCGGGATGCGGCATGCGGACAGCGATTTCTTCTATGGCGAAGAGATGCCCGGCTGGCAGGCTGAGGGGCGGTTGACCCGGCTTGTCACCGCCGTCTCGCGCGGCGCGCGACGCAGTTATGTGCAGGACGCCCTGCGCGCCGACGCGGCGCAGGTGGCCCGACTGATCCGCGACGGGGCGCGTGTGATGGTCTGCGGCGGGCGCGACATGGCCACGGGCGTGAGCGATGCGTTGGCCGAGATCCTCGCACCTGCCGGGCTTACGCCCGCAGTCCTGAAGACGGAGGGGCGGTATGTTGCGCGTTCCAGAGGATGATGGGCAAGGATTCCACGGGATGATGGGCACGCATTCCAGGTGATCGTGGGCAAAGATTCCAGACGATCGTGGGCAGGTCAGAGCGGCAGTCTGACTTTAAGGTTCCTCCAGAAATGGAGAGGACCTGCATGCCAACGAAACGATTGCTGATGCGCCGTATACGAGACGTCTTGCGACTAAAGCTGACCCAAGGACTGAGCGACCGGGCGATTGCTACGTCACTTGGCCTGTCAAAGGGCAGTGTAAACAACTATGTGACCCGGGCCAGACAGGCCGGGCTGGATTGGCCGCTGCCAGATGGGCTTGATGACGACAGCCTGGAACTGTTGCTGTTCCCGGCCTCCAAATCTGTACCGACGCCCGAACGTCCTGTGCCGGACTGGGTCACGATTGACCAAGAGATGCGCAAGCGAAACGTGACGCGGGCGCTGTTGTGGGAAGAATACCGCACAGCCCATCCGCAAGGGTTCGGCTATGCGTGGTTTTGTGATCATTACGATGCCTGGAAAGGCCGTGTTCGGCTGAGCATGCGACAGCATCATGTCGGGGGCGACAAGGTGTTTGTCGACTATGCGGGCGACACGATCGACATCATCAACCCCGAAACGGGCGAAGTCCACGAGGCCAAGCTGTTCGTCGCAGCAATGGGAGCATCCAGCTATACCTACGCCGAAGCGGTGGGCAGCGAAGGCCTGGAAGACTGGGTCAGCGCGCATACCCGGATGTTTGCCTATCTTGGTGGCGTGCCCAGGGCGGTTGTGCCTGACAATCTGAAGTCCGGCGTCACCAAACCGGATCGCTTTGAGCCCGGGGTGAACCGGACCTATGCCGACATGGCCGCGCATTACGGCACCGCGATCCTGCCCGCTCGCGTGCGCAAGCCGCGAGACAAGAGCAAGGTTGAGGTCGCCGTTCAGGTGGCGCAACGCTGGATTCTTGCACGTCTGCGGAACCACCGGTTCTATTCGATTGCCGAAGCGAACGCCGCAATCCGCCCGCTGCTGGACGATCTCAACACCCGGATCATGCGCGATTACGCCGCCAGCCGTGCCGATCTGTTCGCCACACTGGACCGTCCCAATCTGCAGCCACTGCCCAGTGAGGCCTATGTTTTTGCCCGCTGGAAAACCGCCCGGGTCGGACCGGATTACCATGTCGAAGTCGATCTGTGCTGGTATTCCGTGCCGTCCAGCCTGGTCAAACAGACGGTCGACATTCGCGTAACCCATTCCACGGTTGAGGTTTTCCGCAAAGGCAAACGCGTGGCCAGCCATGCCCGCGATCCGGGGCGCCGCAGCCATGTGACCATTCCCGAACACATGCCCTCGGCCCACCGACGTTACGCAGAATGGACGCCTGCGCGCATGCTGTCCTATGCCGAAACGCTCGGTCCCTCAGTTGCTGCGTTCTGCGACTGCGTCATGCAGGACCGGCCCCACCCGGAACAGGGCTTCCGCACCTGCCTGGGCGTGTTGCACCTGGCAAAAAGCTATGATGCCGAGCGGCTGGATGCCGCCTGTCGTCGCGGCGTGGCCATTGGCGCGCGGTCCGTCGCGTCCATCCGCTCGATCCTGAAAAACGGCCTGGATCAGGCCTTTCTCGACCCCGATCCCGAGGACCTGCCGCTCAAACACCCCAACATACGCGGCCAGAAATATTATCACTGAAAAGGAGATATCCCTTGCTGACACATCCCACATCTAACCGGCTTGAGGCTCTTGGCCTCACCGGCATGGCCAAAGCGCTGGACGATCAGCGCCACGCCCATGCCACCTTCGATCATCTCAGTTTCGAAGAACGGCTGGGCTTGTTGGTCGACCGCGAAGCCGCAGACCGCGATGCCAAGAAACTGGCGACACGGTTGCGCTTTGCCGCCCTACGGCACGCTGCCTGTGCCGAAGACATCGATATGCGTAGCCCCCGTGGCATCGACGCCAGTGTGATGGCGCTCCTGATCGACGGCAACTGGATTGATCGGCATGAGAACTTGCTCATCACCGGTCAAACCGGGCTGGGCAAGAGTTGGATTGCCTGCGCCCTGGGCCATAAGGCCTGCCGCGATGACAGGCGTGTCATGTATCACCGCGTCCCTCGCCTGTTCCAGATGTTGGCCATTGCGCGCGGCGACGGGCGTCATGCCCGCGTCCTGAAATCCATCGAACGCACCGAGCTACTGATCCTGGACGACTGGGGCCTGTCGGTCCTTACCGCCCCAGAACGCCGCGATCTGCTGGAAATCTTCGAAGACCGGCAGGGCCGCGGATCCACCATCGTGACCAGCCAGCTGCCCGTCGATCAATGGCACGAAGCCATCGGCGACCCGACTTTGGCTGACGCCATTCTCGACCGCCTGGTCCACAATGCCCACCGCCTTGCCCTGACCGGAGACAGCATGCGCAGAAAGATGAGCACGACGAAAACGCTTGACCAAAACGGCCAGGGCTGACTCAATAAATCCTGCCGGTCGCCTGCCCAAGTTCATGGAATAGGCGCCCACGATGCCGTGGAAGCCGTGCCCACGATCGCGTGGAATCATTGCCCAAGATCACTGGAATGCGCAGTATGTCGAAGATATCTACTGAGCGCGCGCGCATCGCCCTGAACGGCCCCACCATGGGCACGCGCTGGTCGGCGCTGTTCTTCGCGGATCGGGGCCGCGACACGGATGCAATCCGTGCCGCTCTTCAGGCGGCTGTCGACGAGGTGGACACGCAGATGTCGACGTGGAACGCGGCGAGCGCACTCATGCGGATCAACGCGGCGCCGGTGGGCGATTGGGTGATGGTGCCGGAGCAACTGCGGTCGGTCCTGCGCCTCGGGCTCGAGATCGGGAGCGCCTCGGGCGGGGCCTTCGATATCGGCATGGGCGATGCGGTGACGGCCTGGGGTTTCGGGCCCGGGGCCGCCGCGCCCGAGGGTATCCGCGCCGCGATGGACGCCCTCCGCCGCCCGGCGCAGGAGGTGCTGGAGATCGAGGGGATGCAGCTGCGCAAGACGGCCCCCATCGCGCTGGACCTCAACGGCATCGCCAAAGGCTACGGCGTCGACCGGCTCGCCGAGACCCTGCGCGACCACGGGATCGCCGATGCCCTCGTCGGGATCGATGGCGAGATGCGTGCAATCGGTCTCAGGCCGGATGGCGAAGCTTGGACGATCGCGGTCGAGGCGCCCTACCCGGACCGCCGCGCGCCGCATTCGGTTCTGGCGCTGCAGGACGCCGCCGTCGCGACCTCCGGTGACTACCGCCACTGCGTCGAGGTTCAGGGGCGCCGCCTGTCGCATACTATGGATCCGAGACGTGGCGCGCCGCTGATCGCGTCGCCCGCCTCCGTCACCGTGGTGGCCCGCACCTGTGCCGAGGCCGACGCCTGGGCGACGGCGCTGATGGTGCTCGGTGCGGAGAGGGGTGCGGACCTCGCAAGACAACGTGGACTCGACGCCCTGTTTCTTCTGCGCGATGATGAAGGGAATGCAATGGGCGTGGGAGTCGGGCGTCTTTTTTCCGAAGAACCAGCGGCAATCGCCTCAGCCGGGGGAAGTTGAGCCGCATGGAACAGGCCCATACCGATCGCTTCAAGACCGCACTCCTGCTGATGGCCGCAACCGGGCTGATCGTGGGACTCGCATTCTACCTTGCGGGCCAACCAGAGATTGCGAGCCTGATCTGGATTGCAGGAGTTGTTCCCGCGCTCTCAGCGCTTGTGGTCGAAATCGTCCGGAGCATTGGGCGGGGCGAGGTGGGCCTCGATATCGTTGCCGCGCTGTCGATGTCGGCGGCGCTTGTCTTCGGCGAGACCTTGGCTGCGGCTGTCGTCGCAGTCATGTATTCTGGAGGCACCTTCCTCGAAGCCTTCGCTGAGGGGCGTGCACGCCGTTCGATGAAGGATCTTTTATCCCGCGTACCCCGGACCGCGACGCGGCACCGGAACGGCGGTCTTGAGGATGTGCCTCTCGAAGAGATCGCACCGGGCGATCGCCTGCTGATCCGGCAGGGCGATGTCGTTCCCGTGGACGGCACGGTGGCGTCCGACACCGCCTTCCTCGACACCGCGGCGCTGACCGGCGAGTCCCTGCCAGTCCGGCTGGCGCGCGGGGCCGACGCCATGAGCGGATCGACCAACGCGGGCGAGGCCTTCGACCTGACGGCGACGCGCGAGGCCAAGGACAGCACCTATGCCGGGATCGTTCGTCTGGTGGAGGAGGCGCAGGCGTCCAAAGCGCCGATGTCCCGGCTGGCCGACCGCTGGTCGCTGGGCTTTCTGGTCGTCACCGTCAGTATCGCCTTCGCGGCGTGGTGGTTCACCGGTGATCCGATCCGCGCGGTTGCCGTTCTGGTCGTCGCCACGCCCTGTCCGCTGATCCTTGCTGTGCCGGTCGCACTGGTCGCCGGCCTGTCGCGTGCGGCGCATTTTGGCGTGCTGATCAAGGGCGCGGGGCCGCTCGAGACAATGGCGCGGATCCGCACGCTGATCCTCGACAAAACGGGGACGCTGACGGATGGCCGTCCGCAGATCGTCTCGATCGACAGCCACGATGGCATGACCGAGGACGACATCCTCCGCCTCGCCGCCGCGCTCGATCAGGCATCGAAACACCCCGTGGCGCAGGCCATCGTCGCTGCCGCAAAGGCGCGGGGCTTCACACTGCCCGTTCCGACAGAAGTGGCTGAGATCCCGGGCGAAGGGGTCTTGGGTCGTGTGGAGGACCGCGAGGTGATCGTCGGCGGCGACGGCTTCGTGGCGTCCCGTGTCGGGCGGATGGTGGGCGATCACCCCGCCAAGGGCGCCGGATCGGTCCTTGTCGCAGTGGCAGTTGACGGTCACATGGCCGGGCACCTCGTCATGTCCGACCCGCTGCGCGAGGGGGCGGGCACCATGCTGGACGGTCTGCGCCGTCAAGGGATCGCGCGCATCCTTCTGGCTACTGGCGACCGCGCGGACGTGGCCGAGCGCGTGACCGAGGGGCTGGGCCTCGACGGGCTGCGGGCCGGTCTGACGCCGGATCAAAAGGTGTTACTGGTGCTTTCCGAGCGTAAACACGGGCCGGTGATGATGGTGGGTGATGGTGTCAACGACGCGCCCGCCCTGGCCGCAGCCGATGTAGGCGTGGCAATGGGGGCACGGGGCGCCGCGGCCTCGGCCGAGGCCGCGGACGTGGTGCTGCTCGTCGACCGGATCGACCGGCTTGGGCCCGGGATCGAGATCGCGCGGGCGTCGCGCCGGATCGCTGTCGAAAGCGTGGTCGCGGGTATCGGTCTGTCGGTTCTCGGCATGATTGCCGCCGCTTTCGGGTATCTCACCCCGGTGCAGGGGGCGCTTCTGCAAGAGGTCATCGACGTCGCTGTTATCCTGAACGCCCTGCGCGCGCTGCGCATCGCGCCACAGGAGCCAGCTACGGGCAAACCACAGGCCATCATGTCAGAGCAAGCTGACATCGTTCAAGGAGCCACGCCATGAGCCGTCTATCACATTCTGAAATCCATATGGTGCATCGCATCGGCTGGCTGCGGGCCGCCGTTCTCGGCGCCAATGATGGTCTTGTCTCGACTGCGAGCCTCGTCGTCGGCGTCGCGGCCGCAGGCTCCGGCAAGCCCGAGGTCATGATCGCCGGGCTGGCCGGGCTTATGGCTGGCGCGATGTCCATGGCGGCGGGGGAGTATGTCTCGGTCAGCTCGCAAACTGACGCCGAACAGGCGGACCTCGCCCGAGAGAGCCGTGAGCTCGAGGAAACGCCCGAGGCCGAGCTCGAGGAACTAACCCGGATTTATGTTGAAAGGGGGCTGGACCGCGACCTGGCGGAAAAGGTTGCCGTGCAACTGACTGAACGTGACGCGCTCGGATCGCATGCGCGCGACGAGCTCGGCATTTCGGAAACCGTGACGGCCCGCCCTATCCAGGCGGCTCTGGTGTCCGCACTGACCTTCGCAGCTGGGGCGGTGCTACCTCTGATCGTCGTGCTGCTGGTCTCGGAGGCGCAGATCGCTTCCCTGGTGGCGGGATCGACGATCTTCGGCCTTGCGGTTCTTGGCGGATTGGGCGCTTCGGCCGGCGGCGCAGGCGTCGTCCGTGGGGCCGCGCGGGTCACGCTATGGGGAGCGCTTGCAATGGCGGCGACAGCCGGGGTCGGTGCGCTGTTCGGGGTCGCCGTAGGCTAGGAGTCAATGGGGTGTACCCTAACCCCGCTCCGGCTGCTTGTTGCGGCATCGCTCGTCAACATCGCGCTGAAGATCGTCTTTACCCCGATGCTCGGTGCCGTCGGGCTTGCCCTTGCGACATCAGTGGGCATCACGGTCTACGCGACGCTGCTCTACCGGGAAAACCGGGTCCGTGGTTTCCTCACGGGGCCCGCGCCGATACCGGCGGGCGCTCTCGTCGCAACGGGGGTCGGATTGGGCCTGTTTGTCTTGTGGTCACGCGATGCCGTCCTGCGCGCCATCGAGTATCTGACGCCAGGTCTGGGATTGCCGGTCGCGTTGCTGATGCTGGTGATCGCGATTCTGGCGGTTCACGGCTCGGTGAGTGCTATGGTTATCGGGCGCCGCACGATTGAAAAAATGGGCGCACCGGGGGAATAGCTCTGACACTCCCGCTATGAAAACTCGCCCACAATCGGATCATGCGCGAAATGTTCAGCGCTCATCTTGAGCACAGCGCAAAAAATCATGCGGACCAGTTCACAGGTCAAACCCATAGCCGTGACCGCTCCAATCCGATTTATTGATTGATGGTTAAATCCCCTGTCGTCTTCCCAGCAGCTAGCGCCTCTACGAACCACTGCTGTTTACGACTGCGGCCTGACCAAGTGAGCGACGGGTTCTCAGGATGCCGGTAACTTGCCGCGGCAGGCGCGCGGGAGGATTTCATCTCAGTGCCGACAAGTTCGGCCAGGGAGTAGCCGAGGTCTCGGGCGAGATATTCCACCTTGGAGCAGGCTTCCGCCTTCTGCCGATCTTGATAGGTGGAGATCGCCTTGGCGACGTAGTTGAGGCATTTTCTTCAGCTCGCCGAGCGACAGTGCCTCGAGATCGTAATCAGCCATTGATGCGGTCCGTGTCCTGAATGATCCGGCATCGATAGCTCGTCGCGGCAGGGGGCCGCAACTCACGGAAGGCTGGGGCAGGGGTGGCAAAGGCTGTTGATCGCCGTTGTCGCCAGTGAGGTGGTGAACTGGGGGTCAGGCAGTCCCGATTGGCAAGATGACAGGGACTGGCATGGGCTCCCCGCGCCTCTCTGGCCTCTGGTCCATCCCTTCGACTGACAATCCCCTAATCCCGTTCGGCCTCCTGCGCGCAACCCCGCGTCAGCCCGGGCCGTGTTGGCCGCCTGTGGCGTCCTGCCCGCTCCACCCCGGTCCTCTGGGGGTTTCCGGTGTCCGTTCCGTCCACCGTGCACGCGTCACCCGACGGGCTTTTTCCGGGTCTTGTCGAAGGGACGGTCCCGAAGACAGGAAGCACAGGAGCTAATCATGCAAAACATCGTCATCCTCGCCGGCAACATCGGTCAGAAACCCGAAACCCGCACCACTCAGGGCGGCACCAACATCACCAACTTCAGCCTCGCCACCTCCCGCCCCCGCCTCTCGGAAGGTCGCGTCCTGCGCGACGAGAACGGCTACCGTGTCATGGACACCGAATGGCACCGCATCACCTGCTTCAACGGTCTCGGCAAGACGGTCGCGGAGCATTGCGAAAAGGGCATGAAAGTCCTTGTCCACGGCCGCATCCATTACAGCAAGTGGATCGACAGCATGGGCAACGACCGCTACGGCTGCGAGATCATCGCCGAGAAGGTCGACTTTCTGAGCCGCCCGAAGTCGGCTGAGAACGAAAACCCCGAGCTGGTCGACCGCGACGACGAGATCCCGTTCTGAGGAACGGGGTCTCCCCCTCGGGCCCGGCGGGGCAACCCGCCGGGTTCGCGGCACTGCCGCAAGGCAGCTTCGAGCCCGACATGCTCATTCATCAAGGCGCAGCGACTGTCCGATCTTAATGCTCGTCTTGTGAACCGAACACAGAGGCGAGGTAGTCCTGCAAAGACACTTCACCCCGGACTGGCTCGTCCGTTGGCATCGTTTTTCCGTCGATCATCCGGCGGGTCATGCAGGCATAGGATGCTGCGGCTTCATCTGAGAATCCAAACGCTCGAAAGGTGTCTTCCAAAGCATCGCGGGGAATCTCCTGAACCTCCACCTTACGATCCATTTGTTCTGCAAAGGCGGTAGCGACATCGTTGGCTGTATAGCGATCCGGTCCTTCAATGTGCTCGATGCCCACATCATCAGTTCCAGACATGAGACGCCGGGCAGCAGCCTTACCAAGGTCAGCCGGTGCCACCATCGGCACTGACAAATCGGCTGGAAAGAAGCTCGGCAGTGTTCCGTTTCCCCGCACAGGTTCGGCCATCCCCGCCCAGTTGCTCATGTAGTATCCTGCCCGATTGACCGCAGCCGGAATGGCCTGCTTTTCCAGCGCCTGTTCAAACTCGCGCAGGACAGTCAGGTCGCCGCAGCGTTCGCCATCAAAGGCACCGTAGGTCGATGCGGCAACGACTTTTTCGAGACCCGATCCATCAAGCGCCGAGAGGATTGCGACTACATTTTCGCGTTCTTCCGTGTCGGTATCGCTCGAAGGGTCGGCTGGTGGGTTAAGCAGAAAGGCACGCCTGCCTGTCTGAAGAACACTCCGCAGCGCATCCACATCACGCACATCCGCGACAGCGAGTTTCGCTCCGGCTTCCATCAGATCCTTGCCGTGGCTTTTGTCGCGTGTGACGACTGTCACCTCTTCGCCTTCGTCCAGAAGAGTGCGCGCCGTTGCCGATCCGACCTGCCCCGTTCCACCAAGTATCACATACATCCCGATCTCCTTTTCCAAATTCCGTCCGAGGCATATCAGCCGGTTTTGACAGAACGTGTCAGGAGTCCTCAGTCAGACGTTTGCGTGGGGTTCGAGCTTGCGATAATCGGCCAGAAGGTTGTTGCGGCATCGGGGGATGTTCTCTTCGAGCAAGGTCAGGCTGTCGAGCCGGTCGATGCGAAAATGGCGAAACGCATCGCGCAGCTCGCACCACGCCGCCAGCATTTCAATCTGGTCGAAGAAGCCTAGTGCGACCGGCCAGACAACGCGGCTGTTCGCTGCCCGGCCATCAGCCCGGTATGCGATTTTCAGTTTGCGGCGGTCCCGCAGTGCTCGTCTGATCGTTCTCAGCTCGTCTTGCCGCTCGGTTTCCGGTGGACCTACTGTCAGGCCATTCGCCAGCATCTGCGCTTCAGCCTGGTCCCCCATCCCATCTGCGATCTTGAGCAAGGCAGTGTCGGCTGCCTTGGCGATCTCTCTGTCGCCGCGCGCAAGGACGAAGCGCAGACCCAAAAGGATGGCATCGGCTTCGTCTCTCGTGAAAGCCATCGACGGAAGGAAAAAGCCGGGACGCAGGATGAAGCCCGTGCCAGCTTCGCCTTCGACCGGAACGCCCAGTTCCAAAAGCGTTTCCATGTCACGATAGATCGTGCGTTCGGAGACGCCAAACTGTTGCGCCATAGCTTTCGCGGTCACAGCCCCGCGTCTTTCGCGAAGTGTCTGAAGAAGTTGAAGAAGTCGGCCTGATCTTTGCATCTGGTAAACATAGAACAAGTTGGCATCTGCCGAAAGCTGCCGTTCGGCGAATGGCAGCAAAGTCCGCATTGCGGCCGATCATGCCAAGCTTTCGAGAGTGAGAGGAGTGCCGGTTTCCCGGTGACGGGTTGAAGGCTGGGAGAGTGGCTTCCAGCGCCTGTCACGGAGGAATAGCCAATGGGCATTGTGGAAGTTTTGGACCCTGTGCAGCCCGCACGGACGGGTGGCTACAAGGTGGATGTGAGCCGGGGTGAGCGGAACGGGCGGGTGTCGTCCGAATGGTTCAACCGGCCCGATGACGAGCGGTATCTGTCGCTCGACGATCTTTGGGCTTCGGTGAAGGGCCGTTCCGAGCGCAGCCGCAGCCGGGTGGTGCAGACCGCCGATATCCGGGTCGAGGCTGCTCGGGACACCGCCGACCGGCTGCATCTTGTGCTGCCGAAGGCGCAGGAACCGGTGGCCCCGACCCACTGGGCCTTTAGTCAACTCGCGAGTCTCGTCGGCGCGCCGGCCTCTTACCTGCGGCAGCTGCCCGCGCCGTTGGCGGGGATCAACCTGCAATACGGTCTGACCAATCACCGCGCCGAACAGGTCAAGACCTTCGAGACCGAGGATGGCCGCACGGAACTGCGTGCTGTCACTGGCCCCGACTATGGCCGCATCCATGATCACGAGTTGGTTGAAGCGGTGCAGCGGATTGCAGGCAATGGCACGGGCGATACGCGCTGGAAGGTGCCGGGAGTGCTCGACTGGTCGACCGGGGTCTACAACCCCGATGTCGAAATCAGCCGCGACACAACCACGCTTTATGCCTCGGATCGCGATGTCTTCCTGTTCCTGGTGGATGATCGCAACCCGATCGAGGCGGGCAAGCTGCCTGACGGCTCTCCTGATCTCTACTTTCGGGGCTTCTACTGCTGGAACTCCGAGGTGGGCGCAAAAACCCTCGGCATGGCGAGTTTCTACCTGCGGGCAGTGTGCCAGAACCGCAACCTCTGGGGCGTCGAGGATTTTCAGGAGATCCGGATCCGCCACTCGAAATACGCGGCCTCGCGCTTTGCCCATGAGGCGGCCCCGGCGCTGACGCGGTTCGCCAATTCCTCGCCGCAGGGCTTCCTGAACGGCATCAAGGCCGCGCGGCAGCAGATCGTGGCACGGACCGACGAGGATCGCGCGGATTTCCTCCGCAAGCGCGGCTTCTCAAAAGCCGAGTCTGGCAAGATCATCGAGAAGGTACTGATGGAAGAGGGCCGCCCGCCCGAGAGCATCTTCGACTTCGTGCAGGGCATCACGCGGCTGGCGCGCGACAAGACCCAGCAGGATGCACGGCTCGACATGGAGGGGCGCGCCAAGAAGCTCCTCGACCGGGTGGGGTGACCTGAGTTGGGGCGCCTCGCTGGCGCCCCACTGAAATCGCCGTGAAGAGCCCATTTCGCCAGATGCTGTGCAGCAGACGGGTGGACGTTTCCGGCTAACTTCCCATAAACCGCCGTCTTGCCTCTACGGCTATGTTGTAGCGTTGCTGCAGGTCGGCGATCAAGGCCATTGCAACGCGTTTGGCGTCATCGCCCTCCGCTTCCCTGTAGCTTTGCTTCGCTGCCTCCAGCAGCTTCTTGATCTTGAATTCCTCGGGCAGTGTGCCTGCTTCGGCCATTATGCGGACCGCCACCGCTGTCGCCATGTCGGTAAACGCCTCACCCGAGCGGTCGGGCAGCGGTTTCCCCTCGCCTTCAAGGCCGCGTAATTTGCCCTCTGCGAGGGCTTTCAGGATTTGCCGTTCCACGAGCCGGTTAAGAGACTGGGTCATGCTGTATTGCTTTCTTCTTCCTGATGCCGCCGAGGCGACTATAGCTTAGAAACAAAACCAACTTTGGAAGTTCTGCGCCGAACGGCGGAAAAGTTCGCTTTGCCGACATAAGTTTTCATCATCCGCTGCCCCTTCGAGGAAGAGGGCGGGGGTTTGGTCTTTGACGGATGAGGCGGGGAGAGAAGCTTCCCGCGCCGTTGGAGATATTGCCATGTTTGACCTTCCCCTGCCTATCCAGCCGAGCCCGCGTCCGATGTGCCCTGTTCCAAATGGCGGGACTGTCGCTCCTGATACCAGCCTGCCTTTCGCGCTGACGCGGATGCACCGGACGCCGGCAGCCTTGATGTCGGGCACCGCTGCTCCCGTGTTGGTTGAGCGTTTTGCGACCTTGGCCGATGCTATGCAGGGGGCGTTTGAGCAGGCAGAGGACAACGGCTCCGATGCAGCGCCGCAGCTTCTGGCCATCCTTGATTGCGACCAGCGCCTGGTTCTTGCCGGGGCCGCCAGTCATGGCGCTGTGGCTTGGTGCCAGCCTGTCGCCAATGCTCTTGAGGCGCGGGCCGTCGTGACCGAGGCGGTTCAGCTGCGCGCCCAAGCTGGCCGCGCCATTGATTGGCACGAGCCTGAACTGGCGCAGCGACTGCGTTACCGTGCCGATCTGCTGGATGCGCGTCTGGTCGACCCGCTCTGGCGCGCCTTTGCCGCTCGCGCGCTGCAGATCGCGGCGTGACGCTCAAGAGACAGAGGAGGGCTGGGAAGGGTTTGAGCCTTCGGGGGGCAGAGGAGTGCGCCACCCGGGGGGTCTGACCTGTCCTCACCGAACGGAGATATCCATGACCCAGACTGAACCCACTCTGGCCGCACCGCTGCGGCCTTCCACCGTCGATTTCGGGGCGATCCTTGCCGCGCATGCCGAACGCACCGCCCGGACCCTCGCCCTGCGCCCGGGCAACAAGGACCGCCTGTACGATGGCCTCATGGCCGCCAGCATCACCCATGTCACCGTGACCTTCGACGGGGCCGGCGACAGCGGCCAGATCGAAAGTATCGGCGCCTGGGCGGGCGAGACGGCTGTCGACTTCCCCGCGACTGAAATCCCCTATGCCGCGCTGACGTGGGATGATCCCGAGGTCGAGATGCGCAGCCTATCACTGGAGGATGTTGTCGAGCAGCTCACCTACGACTTCCTGTCTGACACACATGGCGGTTGGGAAAACAACGACGGCGCCTGGGGCGAATTCTGCTTCGACGCCGCGGCCCGCTGCATCCACCTCGAGTTCAACGAACGGTTCACGTCGTCCGAACTCTTCACCCATGATTTCTGAGGGGGTTGCGATGGCACATCCCTATCACCACGCCCTGTCCTCGGTGAAGAAGTGGGGCGGTACGGTCGACGATTTCATCGCGGTACATACATGGTTCGACCAGAGCAAGGAGATCACCGCTGATTTTCGGCACCGGGCCCTGCGGCACCATGCCGAGGGCATATTCATGGCCGTTACATGGACACACAAGCGCAAATTTCACCGAGCTTCGATGAGGGACAGGCCGACCGCCGCGCTCCCCATAAAGCTGGCGGTGGTCGGCCTGTCCCGTTTGGCGAGCAGCGTTTATTCCAATGTTTCCCCAAGATCGGAGAGAAGCCCTTCGATCCTGCGGGCAATTGCGCAATGACGCTCGACTTCGCGAGGCCAGGATCTGACACGGGCATCGTCCGCAAGCGACAACTCGAGCCGGTGGCGTTCACGCAACCGCGGCCCGTAGCTTGGTGTCGTCACAAACCGCGAACAGTTGAGGTAAAGGTCGCATTCACAGGGACCTTCCGACGGGAGTCGCAGGCAATGACCAAGCTCCAATTCTGTTTTCAAGAAGTTGGTGCGCAGCCAATCAATTGCATCACTTCCGAGGTCGCCACTGCGGATTGCCTCAGCTCCTGCGCCAGCAATCAGCGCGCCCGGCTCCAGAACCGACCGATAGTCTCGCAGGACTTCGGCATCGCTGATCCGGCAGTAGATCATCGACATCCGGGGGCTTTCATGACCGAGCACACTCATGATCGTGTGCAGCTTCGCGCCACGTTCTGCCAGCTCGGTCCCGAGGGTGTGCCGGAACCGATGCATCGTGATGGTGCGCCGACCATTGGAGTCCACCAGTCCGGCGGCGTTGCAAAGGTGCTTCAGCGGGTTCTCGAAAAGATGGCGAACGCTCATCAGCTTCCCGTGCCTGACAAACACGAACCGGACCAGTTCACCGGTGCGTTCATCGGGAAGATCCCGATCCGCCACGTCCGCGCGAATGGCAAGAACAGCGTTCAGAGCATCCGCCGCTTCTTCGTGCAAAGGAACAAGTCGCTCTCGTGCGGTCTTTCCGACAGGCAAGCGAAGGCGTGCCGTTCCATCTGGGTAGGTGTCCAGGCAGTCCGTCGTCAGGCGCTGGATCTCGCTTCGCCGCGCGCCGGACCAGCGGGCCACAAGGAAAGCGGCGCGTTGGAACGGGTCGTCGAGCAACCGAACAACAACCATAAGCCGCTCAAGGTCAGCACGCGGAATATACCGTGGGATGCACTCCGGTACGCGTGGCAAGTCCCGCTTCGCCACCAGCGGCCAGCGCGGTATGCCCGGCCAGGCCCAGTCCTCAGCATCCTTGAAAAACTGTGCAAGCCGAATGACCCTCTCGCGCTGCGATCGCGTGGTCAAGGGTCGTCCCGTCTTGGGAGACAGCTCGGTCGCCATCGAATCCATCCAGCTCACGATATGATCGTGCTTTACAGCCGCGAATGTCTGAACCTCGGGTGCGACGGAACCGAGGTGCTGGAGGAAGCGGCGGGCGGTCAAGGCGTGGTGATATACTGTGGCCGGCCGCAAGGCCGGTGCCCTTCGTTGCAGCCACAAGTCGATAACAGCTACCATCTCGGGTTGTGATGCCGGGACCGCGTAAGACGGCATGATCTTGCGGGGAACCTCATGCGCCTGTCCGCGATGATACAGCACCAGCCGAAGCTGGCTGACCATCGTGATCCAGCTTTTGGAAACGACGCCGTATCGTTCGACTGATCCCCAGTAGTCAGCAAGATCTGAACGCTCCCCGAACTTACGGATTGCACTGAGCAAGCCGTCAACGTCGGCGTCACCGAGTTGATCGGCCGAACGCTTCCCGTGGTGCATGGCCAGCCTGCCCAGTGTCCACCGCATCGCGCTGTCGGAGGTAGTCAGGCGCAGACCCAACGCTGCCCCCTCGCGCGCCAGCATCTCGACGCCCAGATCGATCCTCATGTGCCGTACGACATCATGGATGCACAGATCGCCGACTGCGAGCAGCCAGTCATAGTCGATCCGAAGATGTCCGCTCAGCGCTAGATAGTAGAGATAGGTGCGCGCCCAATAGGAGGGTGGGTTGAGAAGAGACCTGCGGGTATGTCCGTCGATCCGACCCACGCGCTTTGCCAGCGGCGCATGCAGCCATTCCTCGAGGTTCGGCCAAGCGTCTACGAACAACTTACGGTGGCTTCGACGCTGCTGGACGAAGCCCTTGCCATTGCCGCAGCCTGCAAGAAACGCATCGTACTCATCGGCTGAGCAATGGCGACTGTGGAAAGTCTGGTCCTCAACGACCACGCGCGCCTGCATGGCAGCGGCCGATACCGGTCCGCGCCTCATTTGAGGTCTCCGTTGTCGGTGTCAGCTGCCGGATCATCAAAGCCAAGGGCATGCCTATACTCGGCGACCACGATGGAATCTGAAACGCGCGTGTATATGCGCGTGGCCTCTGGCGAGGCATGGCCGAGGCGCTTTTGCAGGGTAAGTTCGCGCATCCCGCCTTCCCACATGCGGGTTGCGTGGGTGTGGCGAAGGGCGTGTGGTGTGACCCATGGCGCGCGGATCTGAGCGCGGGAACAAGCTCTCGCGAAGAGCTTGGCCAATGCCGAATACGACAACGCGACGTGCCTTCGCGGGCCATGGCCACCGACCAGGAACAAGATTGGCGTGTCGGTGTCCTGAGGCCGCTCATGCATTACATAGGCACTGACCGATTCCAGAGTTGCGGCCTCGTGAAGATCGACCACGCGCTCGATCCTCGATTTGCTGCGCGCACCGCGAGGGTGGTCGAAACGAACACGGATCGTCACCCGTCGCTTTCCGTAGGCAATATCAGTGAGGTGAAGGCCGAGCACTTCGCCGGGACGCAACCCACCATCGAGCATCAAGCGAACGATGGCGAGATCGCGTCGGCATCGCAGCTGCGAGACAAGTGCATCGACCTGATCGTCGGCCATCGGGCGTGGCAGCCGATGCACTTGCCTCAACCGCACCGGACTCCGGGTTGGCGGCGACGAGATGACGCCGGCCAGGAATGGACGATGGCGCTCTGCGACGTGCATGGCCGCCCGATCGTGGACCCGCGTTATAGGGTTGGTGCCACCGAACCGCTCGGTAATCGTGGCCCATTCGAAAAATGAAGATACAGCCGCCAAGATCCGGTTGATCGTCGAAACGCTCAGACGGGCCGAAGCTGGTTCGCCATCTACGGTGGTGGGTGAGGGACGGCGCGCGAGACCACGTCGACGACTTGGCTTCTGTCGGAGGTGGATCAGCAGATCAACTGCGCGCGCAGGCGTCAGCGCCGTCCAGTCCAATGAATGCTCAACAAGGAAGGAACGAAGATGAGTAAGATCATGCCCATAGGCACGCGCCGTGTTCGGGGAGCAGCCCGACGCATCAAGATAGGCCACAAACCTTGCACGGGCTTCATCGAAACTGACCATAGATTTATTGTTGGCTACCGCAAAACTGTCTCCCATGGTCGATCTCCTATCGACTCGTATCCCGCCGCAATCATACGCCGAAAGCTCTGCCAGACACAGTTTGTCTATATAAAGGCCGAGACGATCTTCGGCCAGACCCTCACGCTCTCGACCGGGCGCATCATCCCGACCCGCTGGGTCGGCGAACAGCACGTGAAGGAAGACCTCGGCTTTATCCCGAGTTTCGCCGACTGGGTGAAGGCCATCCGGCCCGAACCCTGGATGGGCCGGTCCGGGCGGATCGAGGCGCTGGTCGATCCGCATCTCGCCTCGCCCGTGGTCGAGGTCAGTTGACATGACTGATCCCGCATACTTGCGCCTCGGTCTGCCGCCGACGGCATCGCCCCAGACAGTTCTGCGCGCGGCGGTCCGGGCGCTGCACCCCGATACGCGCGCCGTGCGCAGCTTCCGGACGGCGCGCAAGCGCTTCTACCGGCAGATGCTCTGCGCGCATGCCGCGCGGCAGGCATCGGGCGACAATCCGACCGGCTGATCGCTTCCAACCAACCCTTCATCCCAATCCAGCGCCCGGCCCCAAGGCCCGGGTTTCTCAATCTCAGGAGGTCCCCATGGCGGATTACTTCACCCATTTCTCATGCCTGATCGACGTCGGCAGCCCCGAAAAGGCCGCCCGCGCACTCGAGCTGTTTCATGACCTGCGCGCTGCGGATCAGCACGCAGACGAGCCTGAGGTCTCGGGCTTCACTCTTGCGCGCCAGGACGCGCCCGAGGACAGCACGCTCTGGATCCATGACGACGAGCACGGCGATGTCGAGGCGGTTATCCGCTTCGTGTTGCGCCTGGCAGAAGACCTCGACCTCACCGGCCTCTGGGGGTTCCAGTACGGGCTGACCTGTTCCCGGCCGCGCCTCGACGCCTTCGGCGGCGGCGCGCATGTCATCGATCTTGGTGCCCGCAAATCCATCGGCTGGACCAGCACGCAAGAATGGCTGGCCGCCGCGCTGAACGGGGAGGACGTCTATGCCTGAGGTGATCTGCACAACAGTCTACCAGTTCCCTGAACTCTCCGACGTCGCCAAGGAAAAGGCGCGCAGCTGGTATCGTGAGCTTGGGCCCCATGATGATTTGTGGGACGCGGTCTACAAGGATTTCGAGAGGATCTGCGAGATCCTCGGAATCCGCCTGAAGACCACGCCCGTGCGCCTGATGGGCGGCGGGACTCGGGCCAAGCCCTGCATCTGGTTCTCAGGGTTCTGGAGCCAGTGCGACGGGGCTTGCTTCGAAGGTTACTGGTCCCACTCCAAGGGCGCGGCCGCGCGCATCCGGGACTACGCCCCGACGGACGCGACGCTGCATGGCATAGCCGACTGGCTGCAGGCCATCCAGCGGCGGAATTTCTACCAGCTCGCTGCCGAGGTCAGCCACCGCGGCCGCTACTACCACGAATACACCATGTCCGTGGACGTCACGCGGGACAGCCCGACCTGGCAGCCGCCGACCGAAGACGCCGAGGAGATCGTGACCGAGGCGCTGCGTGATCTGGCCCGCTGGCTCTACCGCCAGCTTCAGGCTGAATACGACCACCTGACCTCGGACGAGGCTATAGAGGAGGGGATCATCGTCAACGAGTACACCTTCACCGAAGAAGGGCGCCGGTTCGGGTGAGATCGCGGGCAGTTCATTTGATCTTTACAATGAGGCCATATGATCTATATTCAGCCCAATGGAGGACGCCATGTACGTCGCAGAGAAAATCCGAGAACCTGCACAGATCAACGCCGTCGCGTTGAAGGCCTATGCGCGCGTGGTCGATGCTTGGGGCCTTAACCTGAACGAAGCGGCTGGCCTTGCCGATATGACGGTGAGCACGTGGAAGCGTGCCAAGAAGCCGGATTTCGCGGGGGAACTGACCAAGGATCAACTGCTGCGGCTCAGTGCGGTGATCGGCATCTACAAATCGCTCGAACTCTATTTCTCCGAGCCGCTCGCGCGAAGCTGGTTCACCCGGCCGAACACGGGGCCGCTCTTTGGGGGCAGCCGTCCGGTTGACACGGCGATCGACGGCGGCTTGCCGCAAATTCTCGCGGTTCGGACCTATCTGGATGCGCTGCGTGGTGGGGCATGAAGCAGACCGAGATTTCCGATCGCGGTCTCGTTCGTCTTCTGCCCGCTACCTACCACAAGCCGCCATCCCTGCGCGGTCTCGTCGATACCGATGACGAGATGGAGATCCTCGCAGAGATCGAGGGCCTGACCAGCGGCCGCCTTCTGGCCGAACGTGGCCGCAATCCCCATCTGGACCCGCGCGAGCTTGCCTGGCAGCGGCGCAGCCGCGATCTGCGCATTTACGGCGACAGTCATGTCAACGCCGCCTTCACCTATACCCGCGCCGGCGGGAACCGCTTCAACACCGAAGATCGTGGCGCCTGGTACTGCGCGTGGGAGGTGATGGTTTCTGTCAGCGAAGTGGCCTGGCACCGCACCCGTGAACTCGGCTTTACCGGCAGCTTCCATGACAGCGCTCGCTATGTGGAATTGTTGGCGGATTTCATCGGCGTCTTAGATGACATGACCGACGAGCCAGGCCATCCCGCACTGCATCCGGATCCGGCTGTCGGCTATCCCGAGGGCCAAAGCCTGGCCCAACATCTTCGCCGGGCTGGATCGCGGGGTCTGATCTACCCCTCGGTCCGGGCGCCTGCGCCGGGTGGGAATTGCTTGGTCTGCTTCGAGCCGCACGCGATCCAGAACGTCCGACCGGGCGCATCCTGGGATCTTGTTTGGAATGGGACACCGCACTACTCGGTTACGGCTGTCGGCTGACGAGTTACAGCGCAAGCGCCCTTGGAGGTCCGAAGAAATGAAACCGGCTAATGACAATAGCGCGGAGGTCACGCACTTGAAGCCATGTGACCATCAGGTGTTCTTTGAGGCTTTGGACTGTCTGCCCTCACCTCCGGACGCACTACGAGCAGCATTTCGCCGGACGAAAGAGAGGTCATTCCGGCAAAACACATGGCTTCCAAAGATGGACTGAGTCCGCCGGTCTTCTGGGCTTCCCATAGACGCGCTGAGGGCGGCGACGCCTCTGCCCCAAGAGACCACTATAGTTGTCTTTGATCAGGATACTTTTCCAGCGTTATGGACGCTCCAATATTGAGATTTCCAAAGAACTGAGGGGCTAGCCCCAAGTGGTGGGAGATATGAAGACGCGGGTTTGAGAGACGGCGGCGACTTGCGGTGGTTGCCGAATCTCGATGCGATGTGC
Source organism: Alphaproteobacteria bacterium (assembly GCA_030425145.1). Taxonomy (GTDB): domain Bacteria; phylum Pseudomonadota; class Alphaproteobacteria; order Rhodobacterales; family Rhodobacteraceae; genus Marivita. Next base: position 35,625 of record JAUHVK010000023.1, read on the forward strand.
CTCCCGGCGCGCCGTCGGGACCAGACCTTGGTCCTTCGGACAGGAGTATGACCGAGGCTGATGTCCCGAAGGGCTAATCTGCCAATCTATAGGTTGGCAACCACGCTCGGTTTGCCAAGCCACGGTATGGCAGAAGCTCTGGAAGGCCGGAGCCAGCCGGTGCCGTGCTCACTTGTTTCCGTCGATCCACTTCGACATCAGCCCCTTGTCGCGGAAGCATTCATCCGGAACGGCGCGCCGTTTGATCCGAGCAAGCTTCTCCGCGAAGGCCACCTGCTTCGACGTCGGCAACCGATCCATGTCGGAGACCGGCTTCAGCTGGGCCTGCGCCTCGATCCAAGCACTCAACGACCGGCGGTCCTGCTGAACCTCCCAAGGCAGGAGGGTCTGGTTGCGTAAGGCGAGTGACCGCGCATAGGCGATCTGCTTAGGGGTCGCGGGCAGCGCGTACGTTGTGCTTTCCATGGGGAAACTCCCTTGCTTGCTTGATCACCAATATAGAACATAACAAGAACAAAATCAAGCCGAGCGACTTCCAAGCATCGGTTCGAGAGGAAGAGGGTGGCCGGGGAAGATCAGGCCTGAGGGTGCCCGAGAGAGGGTGTCCGGGCCTGATCCTGTCCCTCATTCCGGAGTTTCCCGATGACCTATCTCGCGCCTGTTGCGCCTCCCGTTCCCGTTCCATCTCGCAATCCCGCGCCTGCGATCCTCGCCGTCGCCGAAGCGTTGCAGCCCGATCTGGCGAAGGGCTTCCAGATCGACGCGCTGCGCCTGCGGCTTGAGATGGAGCACGCCTTTGGCGGCTCCGATGCCGATGGTGCCTGGGACTGGAAGCTCGCCTATGAGGCGGGCGAGGTGGCGCTCGTCCTCTTCCTGCGGAAATTCGGCCGCGCGCTTCTGACCCGGGCGGGCTCACCTGCCGCGTTGCTGCCGATCGTCGCCAAGGTGGCAGCCCTCTTGCCCACGCATACCCGGCGCTCGGAGCAAATGGAGCGCTTCCAGCAATTCTCGACGCCGCTGCCCATGGGACTGGCTGCAATGGCGGCAGCGCAAATCACGACCCGTGACCTCGTCCTCGAGCCTTCGGCCGGGACCGGGCTTCTGGCGATCCTCGCCGAAATCACGGGCGGCAGTCTCGCGCTGAACGAGCTTGCCGACACCCGCGCCGATCTTCTGCGCCGCCTCTTTCCGGGACGTCCGGTCACCGCGTTCGACGCCGCACAAATCGACGATCATCTCGACGCAAACCTGCGCCCGAGCGTCATCCTGATGAACCCGCCGTTCTCGGCGGTGGCCAATGTCGACGCTCGCAGCACCGAGGCAACAGCGCGGCATCTGCGCTCGGCGCTTGCGCGTCTGGCCCCCGGCGGACGGCTGGTCGCCATCACCGGTGCCGGTTTCGCGCCCGACGCACCCGCTTGGGCCGAGACCTTCGCCCGCCTGACCAAGACCGCGCATCTGGTCTTTACGGGTGCTGTGTCTGGTGCCGCCTTCGCGAACCACGGCACCAGCTTTGAAACCCGCCTCTCGGTCTTTGACAAGTGCCGCGGCGGCGAGCTGGGCGGCATCACAGCCGATCTGGCGCGCCCGATATCTCCTGATGTCGCCAGCCTGCTGTCGCTGATTATCGCCCATGTCCCCCCGCGGCTTGTGCTGGCGCAGGTCGCACCAGCCCGGGAGGGCCCCACTTCCCCATTCCCGGGAAATCCTGCCCGCACCACGCGCACTGCGCCTACCGGCTCTCGCACCACGCCGGCAACACCCCCCACCAACACCGCTCCGCAGATCGAGGCCGCAGACCTTGCCTATACCTTGCGGGATGCGACCGAGGACGGGGCCAGCGCGCGCCTGTCGGATGCCATTTATGAGACCTTCCGTCTGCAGGCGATCGACATCCCCGGAGCGGAACCGCATCCGACCAAGCTTGTGCAATCTGCGGCCATGGCCTCGGTCGCACCGCCAAAACCGACCTATCGCCCCAAGCTGCCAGGCGGCGTACTCCGCGACGGCCTGCTGTCCGACGCGCAGCTCGAGACCGTGATCTACGCGGGCGAGGCGCATGGCGCGTATCTCGCGGGGTCTTGGACTGTCGATGAAACCGGCGACATGGTCTCGGCCGCGCCGGACGATGCCGCTGACGTCGTCCGTTTCCGCCGCGGCTTCTTCCTTGGCGACGGCACCGGGGCGGGCAAGGGCCGCCAGTCTGCCGGGATCCTGCTCGACAACTGGGCCCAGGGTCGGCGCAAAGCGCTCTGGATCTCGAAGAGCGACAAGCTGCTGGAGGATGCGCAGCGCGACTGGTCCGCACTCGGGCAGGAACGCTTGCTGGTGACGCCGCTGTCGCGCTTTGCGCAAGGCAAGGATATCCCGCTCTCCGAGGGCATCCTGTTCACCACCTATGCAACGGTGCGCTCCGAGGAGCGGGGCGCAAAAAAGTCCCGCGTCGACCAGATCGTCGACTGGCTCGGGGCCGACTTCGACGGGGTGATCTTGTTCGACGAAAGCCACGCCATGGCCAATGCCGCAGGAAGCAAGGGCGAGCGCGGCGATGTCACGGCGTCGCAGCAGGGCAGGGCGGGCCTGCGCCTGCAGCACAAGCTGCCCAATGCCCGTGTGGTCTATGTCTCTGCCACGGGCGCGACCTCGGTGCACAACCTTGCCTATGCGCAGCGGCTTGGGCTCTGGGGTGGCGAAGACTTTCCGTTCGCCACCCGGGCGGAGTTCGTCGAGGCGATTGAGGCGGGCGGTGTCGCCGCGATGGAAGTCCTCGCCCGCGACCTGCGGTCGCTTGGCCTCTACACCGCCCGGTCGCTTTCTTACGACGGCGTCGAGTACGAGATGCTGGAACATGCGCTGACCCCCGAGCAGCGCGGCATCTATGATGCCTATGCCGGGGCCTTCGCCATCATTCACAACAACCTCACCGCCGCGATGGAAGCCGCCAACATCACCGGTGAGAATAGCACGCTGAACCGCCAGGCCAAATCCGCCGCGCGCTCGGCCTTCGAATCCGCCAAGCAGCGCTTCTTCGGCCACCTGCTGACCTCAATGAAAACCCCCACCCTGATCGCCGCCATCGACGCTGATCTCACCGCAGGCCATGCGGCTGTCATCCAGATCGTCTCGACCGGTGAGGCGCTGATGGAGCGCCGCCTGTCGGAGATCCCCACGGACGAGTGGAACGATGTGCGGGTGGATATCACGCCAAGAGAGGCTTGCCTGGACTACCTCGCCCATTCCTTCCCGGTGCAGCTCTATGAGCCCTTCACTGACAGCGAAGGCAACCTCTCCTCGCGCCCGGTCACGCGCGATGGCCAGCCGGTCGAATGCCGCGAGGCCGCCCGGAGGCGCGACGCGCTGATCGAGCATCTGGCCTCGCTGCCGCCGGTGCCCGGCGCGCTGGACCAGATCGTCCAGCGCTTCGGCACTGATCTGGTGGCGGAAGTGACAGGCCGCTCGCGCCGCATCGTGCGCAAGGGCGAAGGGCATGCGGCGCGCCTCGTGGTCGAATCCCGGGCGGGGTCTGCCAATCTCGCGGAAACCGCCGCGTTCATGGATGACCAGAAGCGCATCCTGATCTTCTCGGATGCGGGTGGCACGGGGCGCAGCTATCACGCCGATCTGGGCGCCAAGAACCAGCGCCTGCGGGTCCACTACCTGCTCGAGCCGGGCTGGAAGGCCGATGCCGCGATCCAGGGCCTCGGGCGCACCAACCGCACCAATCAGGCGCAGCCGCCACTGTTCCGCCCCGTCGCCACGAATGTGAAAGCAGAAAAGAGGTTCCTGTCGACCATCGCGCGTCGCCTCGACACGCTCGGGGCGATCACGCGCGGCCAGCGTCAAACCGGCGGGCAGGGGCTGTTCCGGCCCGAGGACAATCTGGAGTCTCCCTATGCCCGCGATGCCTTGCGCCAGCTTTACCGCCGCATCTATCGCGGCGATGTCGCGGGGTGCTCACTTGGCGCTTTCGAGGATGCCACAGGTCTCAGCCTGACCGATGACAATGGGCTGAAGGATGATCTGCCCCCGATCACGACCTTCCTCAATCGCCTGCTGGCGCTGACGATCGACATGCAGGCCGTGCTCTTCGCGGCCTTCGAGGAACTCCTCGACCAGCGAATCGAGGGCGCTATCGCGGCCGGGGTCTATGACCTCGGGCTCGAGACGCTGCGCGCCGAGAGCTTTCAGGTGACGGACGCACGGGTGATCTACACCCATCCCGGCTCCGGCGCGGAAACCCAACTGCTGACCATCGCGGAGAAGCGGCGCAATACGCCGACCTCGCTGGCCGATGCGCTGGACTGGCTCGGTGATCCAAAGGCGCGCCTGCTGGTCAACAGCCGTTCGGGCCGGGCGGCGGTGCAGGTTCCAGCCACTAGCCTGATGTTGGATGACGGCACCATCGAGCCCCGCTTGCGGCTGATCCGGCCAACGGAGGCCAGCACCGTGCCTGCCAAGATCATGGAAGACACCCAATGGCTGGAAGCCGACCGCACGGCCTTCGCCGCCGCATGGACCGCGGAACTGGCCGAGGTGCCGGAATTCACGGAAACCACGCTGCATATCGTGGCGGGGCTGCTGCTGCCGATCTGGAAGCAGCTCCCCCAGGATGAAACCCGCGTCTACCGGCTGCAGACCGATGACGGTCAGCGCATCATCGGTCGCCGCGTTTCGCCGTCGTGGGTCGCGACCACACTTGCCGCCGATGCGCCGAAGCTCACGGCGGCGCAGGTCCATGCCCTCGTTCTGGAGGGAAAGACCGTGGTGCGGCTGGCCGAGGGGATGGAGTTGCACCGGTCCCGCGTCATGGGGGTGAACCGGATCGAACTGTCCGGCTTTTTGGGTGCCGCCAAGGACCGGCTGAAGGCAGATGGGTTCTTCTCGGAGATCATCAGCTGGAAACTGCGGCTCTTCTGCCCAACAGACTCGAGCGGCATCGCAGTGCTTGATCGTCTGCTTGCACGTTGTCCTGTGACAGAACTACATGCGCGCGGAGGGTGCTGAGCCATGTATTCTGAGACTGAAGATGTGATCCGCGGTCTGGCGGAGAACGCAGAGAGCGTGTGTCGCGCCTACCTTCCCGCCGGACGGCGGGAAGGGTCCTACTGGATTGTGGGCGATTTGCAGAACAACCCTGGCCGGTCGCTCTTCGTGCGGCTGACTGGGCCTGCGTCAGGGCCGGGTGCTGCCGGCAAGTTCACGGACGGCGCCACGGGTGAGCATGGCGATCTCCTCGATATCATCCGCGAGCGAACCGGGATCTCGCGCTTTCCCGATCTTCTGGCCGAGGCCCGTGCGCATCTAGGCCGTCCCCAGCCGTCCCTCCCGAATACGCCAGTGCCGAAGAAGGCCAAAGCCCCCGGTGGCACGCCAGCGGCGGCGGCGCGATTGTTTGCAGCCTCGGTGCCGGTCGCAGGCACGCTTGCCGACACCTACCTCCGCTCCCGAGGCATCACCCAAGGCGGCACGATGAGCGCGCTGCGCTTCCACCCGAAGTGCTGGCATCGGGATGAGGGTCAGACCCGAAGCATCCCCAGACCGGCGCTGATCGCGGCTGTCACCGATGGGGCAGGGGCCTTGCAGGGCGTGCATCGCACCTGGTTGGCGCCTGACGGACAGGGAAAGGCGGCTGTCGAGACGCAGCGGCGTGCCATGGGTCACCTCCTCGGCAATGCCGTCAGGCTGACCCCGCATGATGACATCCTCGTGATCGGCGAGGGCATCGAGACCATGCTGTCCCTGTCCGAAGCGGCCCCCGGCCTTCCCGTCTGGGCGGCGCTCTCGTCGGGTCACCTCGGGGCGGTCCAGTTGCCGAAGGGGCTGCAGCGCCTTTACATCGCCATCGACCGCGATCCGGCCGGGCAACGCGCGGCAGAGAGGTTGAGCGCCAGAGCAACCGAGGTCGGGATTGCCGTTCGGGTGTTGGAACCGCTGCTCGGAGATTTCAACGATGATCTCCGCGCGAACGGCAAGGAGGCGCTGCGCCAGCATCTGGCAGGGCAGATCGGGCTTGAGGATCGCCAACGCCTGTTGGGCTGAGCCGCATCGCGCAGGGGGCGGTCAGGGGCAGAGGGGGTAGGGGTCCTGCAGTCCTGTCGCGGGTGTGGATCATCACCTTTGCCTCTTCCCGGGTAAATCTCATCCACCCGACACCCGAGCGGCCTTCAAGAGATGGGCAGGCGGCCGTCAAAGGGGACGCCTCATCAAGGGCGGCAGGCAAGCTATTTCCGCCGCGGGGGACGAGCCCCCGCTTTGCATCGCGAAACAAATAGCTTGCCTGCCGCCCTCCTCCACATGCGTTCCGGCCCCGAAGGCGGGGTGAGGGGGCGTCCCCAGTGACAGCTTTCGCAGCCCATGAAGGCCGCGCGGGTTGTCGCGCGGATGAGACAGGCCCGGAGGCAAGAAACTGATGACGATCCACACTCACGACGACACGTATGAACCCGCCCACACCGCATCCCAGACCGCCCATGCGCTCGACGAGTTGCAGCTTTACGGCTACCGCCCCTTTGATGAGCCCGATCCGCGCCCAATGCCCGATGGGCAGCGCCTTGCGGTCGCCGTCGCAGACATTTTCGATGCCCTCGTCGCGACCCTGGAAGACACCCGCATGGAACCCGACCTCGAAGAGGTGCTCTGGGGCCAGGTCAACCTCTTTCACCGCGCCACGGCGAGGATTGAGCGGTCGCTCGACGAGAACGAGCAGGTGCAGCGCCGCCTCCAGCGGGAGCAGGACGGCTCCGAGGTGAAATCCACCGAACTCGAACGCCTGACGGCCGAAGGCCTGACCCTGATCGAACGTCGGAACTGCATGGACATGATGCGCGATCACGCCGCCACCGAGTTCGTCCATCACACGGGATCGACCTGGCGGCCCCGCACCGGCTCGATGGTGAACCGTCAGCACATGACCGCGGCGCTCATCGACAGCCGCGACTTCCTGGCCGCCAAGCGCCGCGCAGAAACCGAGGTGATGTTGCCCGCAGGCCCCAAGGTCGCCCTCACCGGCGGGACCGACTTCAACGATCACCGCCTGATCTGGGGCAAGCTCGATCAGGTCCGCACCAAGTATCCCGATATGGTGCTCTTGCACGGTGGTAGCCCGAAGGGCGCAGAGCTCATCGCCGCCAAATGGGCCGAGGCCCGGGGCGTTACACAGGTGGCCTTCAAGCCCGATTGGACCAAGCACGCCAAGGCCGCGCCCTTCAAGCGCAACGACGCGATGCTGGATGTGCTCCCCGTGGGTGTTCTCGTCTTTCCGGGCACCGGCATCCAGGAGAACCTTGCTGACAAGGCCAAAAAGCTCGGCATCCCGGTCATGAAGTTCGAGAAGGGGGCATGAGCCCCCTTTTCCTCTCGCGGGGAAATCGAGGTGGAAGAGCAGGCTTCCACCTGATATTTTGGAAGAAAGCCTGCTGGATCACGATATGTCTCACTCTGTCGCTCAACTTGAGGTGTTCCCGACCGACCTGCAGATGCGGCGGATCGATCCAGCCTGCAACATGCGGCGGTTTTACCGCATGAGCATTCAGCTCGATCTCTTTGGGGGCGCCAGCTTGGTGCGCGAATGGGGCCGCATTGGCGCGCGCGGGCAGATGATGATTGAGCAGCATCCAGATGAAGGGCGCGCCGTAACCGCGCTGATGAAACTTGCGGCGATAAAGAAGCGGCGGGGTTATGCATGATGCGCGGCCGCGGTTCGAAAAGCGGGCAGACACAGGAAAACGAGGGGGAGATGGCACTCGACACTGACAAGATCGATGATGCGGCTCTCGCGATCCTCAGCCTGACGCTGCATTACGGCGATCAGGTCTGGAAGGGAATCGATTGGGCCATCACCAACCGGCTTTTCGAGAAAGGCCTGATTTTTGATCCCAAAAACAAGGCGAAATCGCTGAGCCTGACCCCAGAAGGGGTCGCGCATGCGCGGGAAATTCTCGCGCGGGAGTTCAGCAAGGCCGAGTGACGGGCGGCTTTGTGGGACCTTCCAGTTGTTCGCTGCTTCTGCGCCGGAGGCTTGGTGCAATGACCTGAGCGGACATTCCTAGGGTCGTCATCATTGTCCTGCGTGCCAGCCACTTGGTGCTGAATTGATCAGAGCTTCACTGCGATGGTTGATCGGGCAACGAGAAACCCATCTCAAGTAAAAAACGTGACGGCTGCTTATTCCATCCCCGATAGTTGTCGGCATAGGAGAGGCAGAGCCACTCTCGCGCACGCGTGATAGCCACGAAGCAGTTGCGCCGCTCCTCTTCCATTTCAGCGCTGTTCTCGCCTGCTTTCAGGCTTTGAAAGCTCGGCAAGATGTCCTCCGCCAGTCCGACCACATAAACATGATCGAATTCCTTCCCCTTGGCGCCGTGGATCGTCATAAGGGTCACGGTATTGCTGCCGACTGGGGCCTCCTTTGAGCGGATGGCCAGTTCCTGAAGAAACTGTTCAAGCGGCGCATCGCGGCCGATGGTTTTACCGATACTTCTCACAAGATCGGACCAAGCCGCCCGGTCTTCTGCAATGTCACTGGCTTCATCGTCCTGCGCCGGGATCATCGCGAGGACTGCATCAACAAACTGCCTGAACCGCGCGGGCTCCTTTGCGAAGGTTGCAGCTAGGTCGACGAGAGCGTTGCCATTGACGTCATCTCCAAGCCCGGCTTTGACCGCTACCGCCCATTCATCGAGCAGGGAGCGTTCGGTCAGTTCGGTGGCGGTAACGATGAGATCGACACGGGCGTCAGTGCCAAACCAACGATTGAAAGCGCCGGTCAGGATTTCCAGCGCACGTCGATCAAGCGGACGCAGCCCTTGGCGAAGTACGGCAGCGAGCCATAGGAATTGAGGTGATCTGAAATCATCGCGGCGCTGAGAAATGACCGCGTTGACCTGCTTTTGCGTTAGGGCGGATTGAAGCTTTTCGAGCATGTAGCGCGTGCGGGCCAGTACCGCGACCTCTCCCCATTGAGCGCGGTCGATTTTGGCGATGCCTTCCGCAATCGACGCGGCTTCCACGTCGTCGGTGGAATAGCGTAGGACGCAGATGTGCTGTTCATCGGGATACTTCAGCGAGGTTTTGCCCGCCTCCAGCGGCTGCTTGGCAGTCGTGCGCTGCAGATTGTGGACCACAAGACGGTTGGCGACAGAAACAATTGCAGGTGGACAACGGTAGTTTGTAGGAAGCTGCAATTCCTGCGGGGAAAAGTCGGCCCGGAACCGCTGGATCTGTTGGTAGCTCGCACCGTTCCACTGGTAGATGATCTGGTCATCGTCGGCAACGGCGAAGACATTCCTGAAATCCTCGCCGGCAAGCGCGCGGATTAGTCGGTACTGCCCGTCGGTAGTGTCCTGAAACTCGTCGAACATCCAGTAGGCATAGGTCTTGCGATAGCGTCCAGCAATGCCGGGGAAGGCTGTGACTAGCCGATGAGCTTGGGCGATGAGCGAACCAAAATCTAGGGCGTTGGCTTGGGTGAGCGCCGCCTCGTAAGCGGCGTATACCTGCTCCACGCGTGAGCCATCAGACGGATCACGAAAGTATCGGGCCGAGCCTGCCGGCTGGATGAGCTGCGACTTAAGCTTGTCAATGGTAGACAGCAGCCGAACGTCGTCTGGGCTCAGGCCCGCTTGTTTGATCGCGTCGCGCAGAATTTCCTGACGATCTACGTCGAGCGAGTAGATCGCAAAATCAGGGTTGATGCCAATGTGGGAGCCGTGCTGTTGCAGCATCTGCATGCAGAACGAGTGAAAGGTCCCGATGAGAGCACGGCGCTCCTGTTCAGGTACCAGTGCAGTGACGCGGGCGGACATTTCGTCAGCGGCCTTGTTGGTGAAGGTTAGAGCCAGGACGCGGAACGAACGATCCGGCGTGTCGGCGAGCAATTTGGCGACACGTGTTGTCAACACTCGGGTCTTACCGGAGCCGGGGCCGGCGAGAACGAACATCGGGCCATCGCGCCAAGCGACAGCAACGCTTTGAGCCTCGGTCAGTTCTGACAATGCGACGCTGAGGGAGGAATCGGTCATGTGAGGCCTCTGAGTGCCAGGATTGCATCGCGGAACGGTGCAGGCATGCGCTGAGCCAGCGCCTGGTTCTCGGCGCACTGTTTCGCGAGAACAGCAGCATAGCCACTCTTGTCGTTCTCGAGTGCCGAAATCAACGTTTCATTGTCAAAGTCCGTCGCCGCTGCATTTCCAAAAGAGACGAGGATCGCTTTTAGTTCGTTTTGCAGACCATCTTCTACGAGCTGCTGCTCAAGAAATCCGGCAGGCAAAGAGTAGGTACGTCGTGCGATTTCTGCGGCAGAGAAATTTCTGGCGGTGATCCTGGCGATGTAATCATGCCCTGCGTGGTCTCCGTCTACGACGGCAAGCCATGGATAACCCAGCGCTCGTGCAAGTACCGCAAAAATTTCCGGGCTGCCATTATTCTGAAAATCGATGACGGCGACGCCGTGTTCATCGAGATCATAGCCCAAGCCTTTGGCGATGCCATGAACAAGTTGGTATTCGGATTGCCCTTCAACGAGAAGCCATCGGCGTGCGAAGAAAATTTCGCCGCGGATTCGCCGGGCAAATGTCCCGAGTTTCTCCAATTCTGCGTCAGAGATAAACTCCTGCGATGCATCGCATGCTTTTCGCAGTGCAGCGTGGATGCCCTGCGTGTCGGGGCGTCCGGCATAGGCCACGAGGAGATTGCGATACTGGTTTTCGGGCAACGTGCCGGATAAAACGAGTTCGTTGAGGCTGCGGTCATAGGTGATGATTCCGCCAGAGTCGGCGATGATGGCGTCGATCTGAGGAACATGCGGAACGGGCGCGCGGAATTGCCGAGGGAGTGAGCTCACCGTTGTGCCGTTGGCCTCGACACGGACAACGCGAATATCGCGGAAGGGAACGTGCTGAAGGAAGTACGGCGAATGTGTTGTTACGATCTTCTGGCCTGGCAGTTCACTGATATGACGCCAAAGGCTGCGGGCCGCCTGCGGATGAAGATGTGTCTCCGGCTCCTCCAGCGCCAAGACAGCCGTGCTTTCAGGCCGATACAGGTCGCTAAGGATCAGTTCAACGAATGCTTTGAAGAGGAACATCACAGAAAGGCTCTGCACACCTTGACCGTGCCGCGCCAACGGGAGCCACGGTTTGCCGCCCTCCGTCTGATAGATGACCTCCGCCTTCGAGAGGATATCCCATGTATTGAGGGGCAACAGCCGTAAGTCAGCTTGACCCGGTGCGTCGGAGGCGGCGACACTACTGATATGGGAAAGACCGGTGGCAAGATTGGTCAGAAGCGGATCAGCATCGAGTAGGCGTCGATTCAAGAGATCGAAAATACGCTTTGATCTCTGTTCGAGAGGCTCGGGAATTTGCACCGTCCGAAGCAACTTGCCCCAGAATTGGCTCCTTGAGGAAAATTCGTCTGTGACGTCGCGAAGCGCCTCAAGGTAGAATACAGGCAGAAACTGGAAGAATTCCTGGAGATTGACGGCGCGGGCGCCGCGCCCGGCGAGTGGGTTCCTGTCGACGTTCAGGAATTCCCATCGTGGAACGAAACTCTCTTCGGCCGCGTCCCATGAGCAGCTGACGCGCATGATGATCGACGCACGGCCGGTTACCGGGTCGAGCTGGATGATGTCTTCTAGTTCGCCTTGGAGGTCCTCGGGCCACTCGTTGGCTACAGCCTCCTGGAGCTCGACCTCGATAACAACTGGATCGCCGACTTTTGGATCTGGCCTGCCGTCGCATAGATGCACATCATATTCAGTGAATCCGGTTCCGCGCTGTCCCCACCGTCTGGTCAGCGCGATGCGGATCGCTTCCAGTATTGCCGATTTCCCGGCGTTGTTGGTCCCTATAAGGACTGTAACCGCACCAAACTGAATTTCTGCCTCTTTGATAGAGCGAAAGTTTGATATTTTAAGTCGACTTATTTGCACTATTGAACATCCCTTACGCCCTTGGCCAACGATACCGAGAGAACGGCGCTTTGCACAGCTTGAACCGCACGCATCCGCCGACGGCGGCAGCCGTGTCTTACGGATCGGGTGGTTTTCCGTTCCGCAAGAGTTGGGTGTCCGCTTTCAGGTATATCGCCGGGCGGCACCGACAGGGTTCGGATGTCGGCTATGGGCCGAACACAATACTGCACCTGCGAAATAGGCTTCCATGCTGCGATGTGCGTGACTGTGATGGTGAAGGTTTCGACATGGGCAAGCCCCGCAAGCGGGGTCGGGCTGCTGAGGCTCCGCCCTGAATTCCGACCTTGCTGTCTTCCTGTGCCAATACGTCTTGGTCTGTCTCATCCTGAGCCACCCCAAGCCGTTTGTCACATGGTCGCCATCACGATCCGCTTTCAGCTCTGACGGGTCTGCATCCCTCTTGCAAGGCGGACGCTGCCGCCAGGCGAAGCCGAGGGGCTCTAGTGTTCGCCACTTGGCATATGATTCCGAAGGGCTATGCGTCTGGTTTCTGGTCGAAAAGAATAACATGCGCGCCTTCTTCACTGTCAGGGTTGCCTACCAGCACGAACGGCATATCCGACCCGTACTTCTCGTAGAGACAGCGGTATTTCATCTCGCCGCTGAGCGGATCGCGCACTTGGTCATAGCGAAAGCTGTGCTGAACGCCGTCTTCGATCCAGGCCTTGACGCCATCGGGGGTCACCAGTGCAAGCGGCGCGCCGTCCAGCAAGATTGTCTCGCCAACGTTGAAAATCTCTTTCATCTCATGGGTCTCCTATCGGTCTTCTTTGGCAGCGTTACAAACCGTCGTCGCCTTTGCAACGATCTCTGCCCCGCGTGTTCCCTCTCTCGGTGTCATTGGCCCGGATCACAATCGTGTCCTGCTCCGGTCGCTTGCGAGCATTTTAGGGCTGGAGGCGGTCTATCCCGCGTCCTCATAGGGCTCGTACCTCAGGTTCGCGCCGTCCGCCTGATCAAAGTCATCGGACCATCTGGTACGGCGCATGCCGCAGCTCCATTGGAATACGACGCCGACCTCGACGTCTTCACCGTTTACCGTCGTCCAAATGACTTCGACGGGGTATCCCGCATACTTCTTCATGCTCTTCTCCTGACCTCCATTTGGTCGGAGCCGCAGTAATCAGGTGGCAGGTATCTGCCTATCCCTATATATGCTTGGCCAACACAAAACGGAGTTTAGTAACTTGCTTTACAGGCCTCTACATATTGCGCTCTTTCTGGGCGCGGCTTCATCGGCTGTCGCTGCCGAGTGGGAGATCGGCTTGTCGCGAGGTCTGGAGACCTATGCTGCGACTGCAAACGACGGGACCTTGCTCTTAGTTTGCGATCCTGACCGTGTCTACAACCCAAACGAGAGCCATGCGTACTTTTTGTCGCGTCACAGCGATGACAAAGCGCCACAACGCATTGTCTTTCTCGCGGCGACCGGAGAGCAGGCTGCCTTTTCAGTGCAGGACGGGATCGCAACGCAACGGGATGCTGATCATGCCGAATGGGCACAGCTCATCGATATGATCGAGGCGGGCGGTCAGATTGCTGTCGTGACCGCACGCGATGCCTTTACGCTGGATCAGGACGCGCTGCCCGGGCTTCGATGTCGCTGATCTTTTGAGCGAGCTCTTCGATCTCGGAGTGCAGCAGCGCCTTACCGAAGGCGGATAACAGCAGCGTCACCCCATAGACGTTGAGCGGGTCATCAATGCTTGTCTGCAACGCCGCCATATGGGCGGCGTCGAGCCTGATCATCGATTTCATGAAGGGGGCACCAGTGCCTTTGGACTCGGCCAGGCGTGGTCGTGCAGCGGAGGCAACCTCATGCCAGGTCGCGGTGTCGCGCAGGTTTTGCATGCGGGCGCGAACCGCTTTGATCAAGGCACGCCGAACGTAGTCCGGATCAAGGCCAGATCGTTCTGCCAGCGCCTCAATCCGTGCCTGATCCTCAGCTCCGATGCGCACGTAATAGGTTCGAGACTGCCCTTCGGTGCGAGTGCTGCAAGCATCATCCGCCACCGGCTGGGTGGATACCCCCGAGTTGATGCGCGCCGTTTCAGCCGCGGCTGCCTTTTCCCCTTTCCGGGGTTCATTCTTGACCACTGATTTTACCGCTGGGCCTTCTGTCGCGACCGCTTCCGCCGTACTCTGATCGAACGCGGCATATTTCGTGGTGCTCGTGGCGAACTGCCGCGATCGCGCCAGCCTGTCTTCGTTCGAGACAGCGGTCCCGGACCGGCTTGGAATCTTCCTAGCCATTGGCGGAGTCCACCATGGCCTCGATGTCGCAAAGGACATCGCCGCACAGTGTCAGGGCTGAGGAAAGATGCCCCGCCTGCAACCGATGACGAAGATCCTGTTCATAAATGTCCCGCACGTATCCCAGCGGTCCGGTCAACGGCATGCGCTGGATCGCGGCGAGATGGGGCACCGGCGTTGGTAGGAGCGGCAGGGTTGAAATCACCTCGAAGACCTCAAGGTCCTGCCGGTGAACCCTGCGTCTTGCCGCATCACGCTCAAAGTCATCGCCTGCGGTCACGAAATCGATCGCGCGTTTGTCCGCGTTCATCAATACCGCGGAAAACAGCGGGGCGGGGTCATCCGGTCCGAGGGTCTCGATCATGCGCATTACCCATGTCAGGGTTTTCAGGGCCGCCACGAAATCCGATTGTACCGGCACGGCCGGCACCAGGATCATGTCGCAGGCCAGCGCCAGTGTTTCGGTGTCGGGGTGCTCGCCGGGGCGGGTGTCGATCAGAACCAGTTCCACACCTTCAGCCTCAAAGCCGTCCAACGCGTGGTAAAGGCCTTCAACGGTCTCGGGGGCATCGGCCACGGTCAAGCCTGTGGGCCATGGAAGGCGTGGCAGATCACCGAAGTCGGCGCGCGCGCTTTTAGATTCCCATTCGAGGATCTGCTTGTCAGCATCCGCATCCATGACATGCACACGGCGGCCGCGTGCGAGCATGGCGGACGCAAGCATCTGTATGAGAGTTGTCTTTCCCGATCCGCCCTTCGCGGAGATGGCCGTCACAACAAGCATTCCTCGACTCCATAACGTATATCTTGCGCCGTTATGGCGATGCCTCGGGATGGCGTCCAGACCTTGCGCGATACAGGCGTTCAACCTTTGGGTCCGACAGATGTGCAGCTGCTGTGGCGATGTGCTGTTTTGGCGATCATCTGTGTACGCCTTCGGTCAATCGGTCAGCAGGTCACTCACGCCGACCCTCATTGCAGCGTCCATTCATTTCGCCATCGCGTCGTTGTGACAATTTCCCAATGCTGCCATCAGCCTTCGAGGTGTCGGGTCACCTGACCATCGACTATCCGTATCAGCGCCGAGGTAATACGCACGGTGCTGCGCAGGCGTTCCAATCCCACAAGGTCTTCTTCTCCTTCCGGGAAAACCCCTTTGAGCATTCAACGCCAATGAAGGGATATCGTGTCGGCTGCGCCGACGTCATTCCCGCGCCTGTTCAGGATCCGGGCCTACGTCCCGGATCGCGGCGCGGGGGAGGCGGTGTCCCTTCGGTCTGTTCGTTGTCGCGTGGGGTTTACAGCATGCATGGCCAAGGCCCTGCCTGCTGATCACCGAAGGTGCGACAACGGATCGAAGGGACGTTGACAGGAACGGTATTGTGTATGACAAAACTTGTACGGCGACTCGTTAGAGTTTTCGTGTTTACAAAAACTATCTAATGATAAATCTTGCCGCCTATGTCCAAACGCCTCTCCACCATAGCCCGACAAGAGGTTCTCCGGCTCGCTGCTCAAGGGCTTGGCGATGGGGAGATCGCCGTGCGTGTTGGCTGCTCCCGGCCCACTGTCGCCCGCGTGCGGGCGCGCGGTGTGGTGACGGATCGAACCACAAAGGGCCGCGTGCTGCAGGTTCGGGTGTCCGCCCGTGAGGCTGAAGCATTCGAGGCGCTTGTGGCTGAGACGGGCATGACCACGTCGGGTTTGCTCCGGCACATGATCCGTCTGTCATCCGGCATTGTCGCGTTTCGCCGGGACGAGGTCACGGCGCTCAAGGCGTCGGCCAATCAGCTCAATGCCTTGGCGCGCAATCTTGTGCAGATGCTGAAGCTTGCCCATGCGGGCAAGCTGCGGTGGAACGCGCGCGACGCGGCAATGGTCGGTCGGCTTGCGGACCGGGCCGAAGAGGTTGCTCGGGCCGTGCAGGCTTTGCGCGCGGCCTCGCTGCGCGGGTCCTTCGTCCGGGTGTCCGATCTTCGGGACGTTGGGGAGGGGCAGCGCGATGGCTGAAACACGCACCCTCCAGCAGGCGGTATTGGGCGAGATACTGCCTCATGTGGGGCGGCGGTCTGCAGCCATGGCGGGCGAGGCGCGCGTATCGCCGGGCCGTCGGCGTGGCGCGTCCGGCGGGACGGTTGCGGTAATGTCCTGGAACGCGCTGCGGGTGCCGCAAAGCGTGGTGAAGCGGGTCGGCACGGGCGGGTGTCATTCACCCAAAGAGTTACGCCGACAGATGAAATACATCCTGCGCGACGAGGCGCGGATCGCAGCCTGGTCGAACCAGATCGGCATCGATCGTGTCTTTGGCGAGCGCGGCATGGAAAATGTCATTGCCGATTGGAGTGCATCCTGGTGCGGGGCGCCGAAACGGGGTCACACCGATCACATCATCCTGTCCTTTCCCAAGGGAACCGAGGCGGAGTTGGCGGAAGCCATCTCGCGCGAATGGGCGCAGGAGGTGTTCGGCGGGGATTACCGGGATCGATATCGGTATGTGGCGGCCCTCCATTGCAACACAGATCATGTGCATGCCCATGTCCTTGTCGACAAGGTCGGGATGGAGGACGGCAAGTTCCTCTCGATCAGCCGCCATTCCGAGATCAGCTATGACATGATGCGCGAACTGCATGCGCAGATCGCGGGCGAGCACGGGCTGGTGCTGAACGCCTCTTCCCGTCTGTCGCGTGGCATCATGGAAAACGCCCCGCGGGACACTGATTTGCAGGCGGCCCGCAAGGAGGGACGGGAGCCAATGGTTGCCCCGCTGGATCCTGAAAGCCGCGCTCTGCGAGAGGCCGAGATACGCAGGCACGCCGAGGGGTATCGTCAGCTGGCGCAACTTGCCGGGATGCGCCTGGAGGCCAACACCCCTCCGGATGGATGGATGGGGCGCATCGCGGAGAGCGCAGAGCTTGCCGCCACCAACTTGATGAAAGGAATGCCGGTGAAAGAAGGGTTTGCCGAAGGGGTTGATATCCCCGCTGTCGGAGCGGATGTAATCGGTCGTCTGATCGCCGCCCGCGAGACATTGCAAGCGGAAGCCGACACCGCCTGGAGCGCCATTCAGGACATGGCGCCCGGTGCCGAAAAGGTCGAACTGGAACAGCTCTTTGCGGGGCAGGCCCGCGAAATGGGCACGCTTCTGGGCCGCGACTTTCTTGCGGATCATTCTTCATCGGTGTCGCCCGAGCGCGATCCCTACAGTGTTCAGGGGATTGCGGGGCTGGCTGCACGGGCAGCAGAGGAGGGCAATCCGCTCGTCGCCGAGGCCGATGCTGCATTGGGTCAATTCAGAGCGGAGTTGGCGCGCGTTCTGGCACCGATGGAGGCACGACTCGAGGAGGCGGGCAGCAGTATCGAAGAAGTTGCTGCCCGTTTCACCGCACCCCATCGCAGCGAGGCGCAACTCGAAGCCTCACGCCCAGTGGACGCCCAGGAGCGCTCGGACTGGCTTGGGCTCGAACGCGACCTGCAGGCGCGCGCGCGTGATGTTTTTGCGGGGCTGCACATGGATCGTGATCTTTTGGCGGATCTGGCGCGTCAGGATATTCTTGACGCGGGGCAGGGCAGTCGCCTTGCCGACATCGCCACGCTGGACAAGCTGATCTCCGACGTGCGGCAAGACCTGCGCGACGGGGATATGGATCAGCTGGCCGCTGGCCGGATCGATCCGCTCATGGACCGCATCGAAGACCCCGGTCTGCGACAAGCCGTGTTCTCGGAGCTAAAGGCCATCGCCGCAGTGGATGCGGGTGATGACATTACCGGGCGCGACAGCGAACCCGCCGCCACCTACCGGACCCGGATCGAGGCTTTCGAGCGCGCCGAGGAGCGGGGGCGCGACCGGGACGATACCAGTGGCGATTACGGCCTCTAGAGGATTCAAAACATGCTGCATGCAATGGAAAGCCGTTGGCGGTATCCGATCGCCATCCTGCTCGGTCTCGGTGTTGGCACCTGGATCGGTGCCGCGATCGCCACGCTCTATCTGATGGTGCGATTTGGCGAAGACCTGGGTGGGTTCGATATTTTCGAACTTTGGCTGCTCAATCTGTCTGATCCACGGATCAAGGCAAACCCTGCGGTGGAACATACTGCGTGGCTCATCACGGCACTTCCTGCCCTGCTTCTGGCGGCGACAGGAGCGACATCCGTTCATCGCGGGTCGCTCACCGATTATGATGATGCGCATTTCCAGTCGCGTCCCGAGCTCCGCCGCAACCGTATGTCGGCGTCTCTTTCCCAGAACGGCTTTCTGTTCGGCAAGCTCGGGTCACCTGCGTCCCCTGCGCCTTTCGTGTCTGCCACGCCAGATCGCTTCCCACACGCTATGATGATCGCGCCAACGGGCCGGGGCAAAGGGGTAGGCTTCGTTTTACCGAACCTTTTGCACTTCCAGGGCAGTGCCGTGATCCTCGACGTTAAGGGCGAGAATTTCGAGAAGACATCCATCCACCGCAAAAAGGCGCTGAACAATCAGGTCTGGTACTTTTCGCCCTATGACTACGTTCAGCCCGAGGGCAAGAACGGGCCCGTCCTGACCCGCACGCACCGGTTCAATCCTCTCCAGCGCATTGCCGATCTGCCCAGCCCCGAGCAGCAATACACCGCCGTCAACACCATGGCGGACTTGTTCCTCATCGTCGAAAGCGTGAACGCGCAGAGCTTTTTCCAGGCCGGACGCAGCCTGTTCGTGGCGTCTTGCCTCTATGCCATCGAGACCGGCAAGCCGACGATCGGTGAGGCGCTGCGGATCATGACTGGCGGCGGCAATAAAAAGGAATTCTACAAACGGGCCGCCATGCAGACCGCGAACCCGGTGGTGGCAGAGATTTTCCTGAGCATGGCCGACGAAGTGGACAAGATTCTCGATTCCTATGTCAGTGTGATCCGCGGTGCCGGATTGGAGCTCTGGCTCGATCCGGCGGTGGACCGAGCGACACAGGCAAGCGATTTCGACTTCGGGACGTTCCGACGAAAGCCACAGTCGCTCTATATTGTCGTGCAGCCGGAGCACCTGAAAACACTGGCCCCCCTGATCCGGCTCCTGTTCGCCGATGCCATCGCATGTCTGCAGCGCGCGCATCCCGGACCGGACGAGCCACATCCCGTCATGTTCCTGATGGATGAATTCGACCAACTGGGCAAACAACCCCTGGTCTTGCAGAGCATCAAGACGATCCGTTCCTATGGCGGGCGGCTCTTTATCATCTCGCAGTCGATCCCCGGTCTTGAGGGCATCTACGGCGAAACCGACCGCCGCGCGCTGCAGGCCGGTGCGGGTGTACAGATCTACATGACCCCGCAAGATGATCGCACTGCCGACGTGCTGTCCGCAGCCCTCGGCAAACGCACGATCGTGGGCAAGACCAGATCACAGGCAACCGTGCGCAAGCTCTCGGAAAGCGCAAATATCAGCCGTCGCTCGGAAGAACGGGCGCTGGTATCCCCCGCTGAATTGCTGCGTTTCCCGCTCGACAAGGTCCTTGTCCTGCCCGAGGGGCAATATCCCATCAAGGCGGATCACATCCGCTACTATGCGGACCGGCATTTTGAGGAGATCGACAAAGCACGGCAAGGGCATGCCTTGCCCTATCCTCCTGCTGCAGCGCCAGTCTCGAACAGGCCGAAGAAAATCACCCTCGAGCAACCAGAACCCGCAGCACCCGCGGCGATCTCCATGGGCGACAAGGAATTCGAGACTGCGGTCCAGACCTATACAGGCGCGCTACAGGGATACGCAGAAGCCGCCAGGGCAAAGCCAAAGAAAACACGATCTGGTCGTAGGCAACGGAGCTCAGGCTTGGCCGGAACTAGTACAGCCTGACCACTTCTAAATCATTAAACAAATAAAAACCAAGGCTTAAGAAGCGCTTACGATCCTAGTCTGGGCTTAGGTAGTGGATTAAGGTGATGGGGTGGCCGATGGCCGAATGCTTGGAGAAGGGCTGACGCTTGGCTTCGCCCAAGGCTCCGAGTTATTCTTTTTGGCAGTGTAAACAGCTTTGCGCATTTATTTTCAAAGCGTTGCACATTCTGCCGCGAGAGTTAGTGTGACATCATTTCCGAACATATGACCTATGGGGGAACTTTTGCGGATTGTCGACAACACAACCACGCTGCTGGGAGATGATCTGAAAAGCGAGCTGTCCGGCGCGTCGAAATTTCGGGTCGCCGCCGCGTGCTTCTCTATTTACGCATTCGATGCCCTGAAAACGGAATTGAGTGAACTAAAAGAGTTCGAGTTCATTTTTACCACACCGACGTTTACCCCAAACGGTGCGATCGACCGCATCAAGAAGGAGAAGCGTGAGTTTTTCATTCCCAAAGGGCGAGCGGCAGAAACGCTTTCAGGCAGCGAGTTTGAGATTCAGCTTCGGAACAAGATGACTCAACGGGCGGTCGCGCGGGAATGTGCCGACTGGATCCGCAAAAAGGCGCGCTTCAAGTCGAACGTCACATCAGCACCGATGCAGCAGTTCGGACATGTGCAGCGGTCCGAGACCGGTGCGGCCTATATGCCGCTGTCAGGGTTTACCGCTGTTGACCTCGGGTATCAGCGCGGGGATGCGGTCTCAAGCTACACACAGGTCATGGATGAGCCCCAGTTTGCGCAGACCTACCTGAACCTCTTTGACCAGATCTGGAATGATGAGGAAAAGCTGCGAGATGTCACGGCCGAAGTCCTTGAGCACATCGAGTCCGTGTACCAGGAGAATCCTGCCGAACGGGTCTACTTCATGATTCTGTTCAACCTGTTCAGCGACTTCCTGAGCGAGATCGATGAGGACGTTCTGCCTAAGGATCGAACCGGTTATCTTGAAAGTCTTGTTTGGCAGAAGCTCTTCAATTTCCAGCGAGATGCCGCCGTCGGCGTTATCAACAAGCTGGAAACTTATAACGGGTGCATTCTGGCCGACAGTGTGGGGCTGGGCAAAACCTTCACGGCTCTGGCGGTGGTGAATTATTACGAACTGCGCAACAAGGACGTTCTGGTCCTGTGCCCGAAAAAGCTAGCAGACAACTGGCGCAACTATAATGCAAACCTGACCACCAACATTTTCGCCAAGGACCGGTTTCGATACGACGTGTTGTGCCATACGGACCTTTCACGAACGTCTGGCGAGTCATTCGGGATGCGGCTCGATCGTGTGAACTGGGGCAATTACGATCTGGTCGTCATCGATGAATCCCACAACTTCCGGAACAACGATGTCTACAAGGACCGCGAAACCCGTTACCAACGTCTGATGAACCAGGTGATCAAGGCCGGGGTCAAGACCAAGGTCCTGATGTTGTCGGCGACGCCGGTTAACAATCGTTTCACAGATCTGAGAAACCAACTGGCGCTTGCCTATGAAGGGCATTCAGATGCCCTGAGCAAGAACCTGAAAACCAAGACCAGCGTGGAAGAGATATTTCGTCGCGCGCAGACTGCGTTTAACGTCTGGTCCAACTTACCCCCGGATCAAAGGACGCCAGCCTCCATCCTAAGGGCACTGGATTTCGATTTCTTCGAGCTGCTCGATGCGGTGACGATCGCGCGATCCCGCAAGCATATCGAAACCTTCTACGACACGGCGGACATCGGCAAGTTTCCAACGCGACTGAAGCCGTTGTCACATCATCTGCCGATCACGCACCGTGACGACGTCATCGGCTTCAATGAGATATTCGCCCAGCTGAGCGACCTGAAAATGGCCGTCTATGCACCGGTCAACTATATCCAGCCCAGTCGTTTGAAAAAATACGAAGACCTCTATGACACCAAGACGGAGGGCGGCAAAGGCACGCTGAAACAGGCTGACCGCGAGAAGAGCCTGCAAGCCTTGATGACGACCAACCTGCTCAAGCGGTTGGAAAGCTCTGTCCATGCATTCCGCAAGACCCTTGGCGCGCTGTCCGGCAATATCGGCCGGACGCTGGATGCCATTGCCCAGTTCGAGGCTTCCGGCGGTGCAGCGACGGTCGAGGATTTGGACATCGACCTGGAAGCTGTTGCGGACGAGGATGACGACTTCGCCGATTTCTCTGTAGGTAAGAAGATCAAGATTGATCTGGCAGATATGGACGTCACGGCCTGGAAGCAGGAGTTGTCGGTCGACAAGATCATCATCGATGGCCTGATTGCCGAGATGGAGAAGGTCACGCCCGAAGACGACGCGAAGCTTCAGCATCTAATTGCCGAGATCGCCGGAAAGATGGCCAACCCTCTGAACCCCGGCAACCGCAAGGTGGTCGTTTTCACCGCCTATGCCGATACCGCGAACTACCTGTTCGATCAGCTCGCGCCACATTTCGCCGATGCACAGAACATTCACAGCGGCATTGTCACCGGATCGGGCAATCCGCGAACCACGCTCAAGAAATACTATGACTTCCAATCCGTCCTGACGCTCTTTGCCCCCCGCGCCAAGGAGAAGGACAAGATCATGCCCGATGATCCGGCTGAGCTGGACATCCTGATCGGCACCGACTGCATATCCGAGGGACAGAACCTTCAGGATTGCGACTACCTGATCAACTATGACATCCACTGGAATCCTGTTCGCATCGTCCAGCGGTTCGGCCGGATCGACCGCATCGGCTCGCCCAACACCCAGATCCAGCTGTCCAACTACTGGCCCGACATCAGCCTGGACGAATACATCAACCTCAAGGAACGCGTCGAGAACCGGATGCATATCGTCGACATGGCGGGCACCGGCGAGGATAACGTGCTCACCTCCAAAAGCTCGGACGTCGCCTACCGCAAGGACCAACTTCAGCGCCTTCAGAACGAGGTGATCGAGCTTGAGGACGTGAAGACCGGCATTTCCATCACCGACCTGGGCCTGAACGACTTCCGGATGGACCTGCTCAACTACCTCAAGACCCATGATGACCTGCCGCGCATGCCGCATGGGTTGCACACGGTCATCCCGTCGGACCCCAAGCGCGGCCTGCATCCCGGCGTGATCTTCACGCTGCGCAACATCCATGACAGCGTGAACGTGGGCCAGCAGAACCGCCTGCATCCTTATTACCTGATCTATATCGGTCAGGACGGCCAGATCATCGCGGACCAGACACAGGTCAAACGCCTGCTTGATCTGATCCGGTCGGGCTGCAAGGGCGTCACACAGCCCATTCGCGACTTGTGCACAGCCTTCAACGCGGAAACGCAGGATGGGCGCAGGATGGGGACCTACTCAAACCTGCTCAACGACGCCATCCGCTCGATGATCGAGGTCAAGGAGGAACGTGATATCGACAGTCTGTTCTCGGGTGGGCATACCACGGCGCTGACCCAGACCATCGCGGGTCTGGAGGATTTCGAACTCATTGCCTTCATCGTGGTGCGCGACCCATGACGCTGTATCAATACCCGCCCCAGACCGCGCTCAAACGCGTGATCCCCAAGACCCGCATCTATGACGGGGCCGCCGCCAGCACGGCACTGCGCGACCGTTTTGTCCGCGAGGTGGATCAGATCACATGGGCGCATAAACTCGCCCCCGAAACGCTGAACCTGCCCGCCACGCCTGCCGTGCCGGAAATTCAGGTATTCCGCGTCACGCTCAAGGGCGACACGCTGCATGACGACATCCTGCGCGCCATTGACCGGGCCATTCCCTTTCCGCTGATGTTCGAGCTGGTGGCGGGGAACCGTATCCAACCCGCCGCCGCCTACAAACGCCCGTCCGAGGCGGAGCGCGGCAAATGGGTGCTGTCCGATCCCTTGCGGGGGGAGTGGACCGCGCATGACGCCCCCCGCGCGCCCTTGCCGGTGGCGGTCAACATGGGTGTGCTCTATGACAGGATGCTGTCCGCGCTTATGCCGGTTGCGCCGGTGCCGGGCGAGGATGTGGAGAGCCGCCTTGCGCGACTGGCGGCAATCAGGGCAAAAGAACGTGAGATTGCGCAGCTTCAATCGAAGTTGAAACGCGAAAGCCAGTTCAACATCAAGGTGACCCTGCACGGCCAATTGGCCGAGGCTCAGGCGGCCTTTGACCATATGAAAGACCCGAATAAAACGGGCGGGGAAAAACCATGAGTGACGAGATTGAAAAGCTGAAAATGCACAGCCCCGACCTGACCGCGCAGAATGTGGAGCGGATCGCGGCGCTGTTTCCGGGATGTGTGACGGAAAGCACCGGCCCGGACGGCACGCTGCGCCGCGCGGTGGATTTTGACCTGCTGCGGCAGGAATTATCGGACAGCATCGTGGAAGGCCCGCAAGAACGCTATCATCTGGACTGGCCGGGCAAGCGGCAGGCGCTGATCACGGCCAATGCGCCGATAGCCAAAACCCTGCGGCCCGTGCGGGCGGAGTCGGTGGATTTCGACACCACCCGCAACCTGTTCATCGAGGGCGATAATCTTGAGGCGCTGAAACTGCTGCAAGAGACCTATCTGGGTAAGGTCAAGATGATCTATATCGACCCGCCTTATAATACGGGGAATGATTTTGTTTATGATGACGACTTTGTCGAAAGCACGGCAGAGTTTATGGCCAAGTCAAATCAGGTGGATGAAGCAGGCAATCGGCTAACCGTAAACTCTGAGGCAAACGGTCGTTTTCACTCAGAGTGGCTATCAATGATTTTTGCAAGGCTGAAGTTGGCAAGAAACCTCCTGAGTGATGAAGGTCTAATATTCATAAGTATTGATGATGGCGAGGTCGCAAACCTACGGCGTTGCTGTGACGAAATATTTGGTGAGAACAACTTCATAGCGCAAATCGCCTGGGAGAAAAGATACACGAGATCAAATAACGCAAAGCGATTCTACTCTCTTAAAGACACCGTCATTGTATTCAGAAAGTCGGAAGTTCTAGAGGAAATCAAAGAAGCTCGCACAGAAAAGGCAGATGCAAATTATCGGAATCCAGATAATGATCCAAAAGGTCTTTGGACAACTTCTTCATATGTAAATCCAGCAACAAGAGAAGCGCGTCCAAACTTAGTATATGAAATACAGAATCCCCATACAGGTGTGATGGTGTCCCATCCTACCCATGCGTGGAAATTTGGTCGGACAGAGCACGAAGTTCATGTCGCTTCCAACAGGTTATGGTGGGGAGCAGACGGTTCGGCAGATTATCCTCGCTTGAAACTCTACCTTTCCGAACAAAGCAAGGGCATGGTTCCGATTGATGTGTGGGACTACAAATCCACCGGAACCACGGATGAAGGTGGGAGTGAAATAAAAGCTCTGTTTGATGCCGCCGTTTTTGACACGCCGAAACCAACGAAACTCATAAAACGAATGCTTGGCATCGCAAGTTCGAAAAACAATGGTGACATTATTTTGGACTTCTTTGCTGGATCGGCAAGCACTGCTGCCGCAGTGATGGCGCAGAACGCTGAAGATAATGGAAATCGGCAAGTTATTTCTGTTCAAATCCCTGAAGCTTGCCCGAAGGGTTCGGTTGCAGAGAAGAACGGTTTTCCCACCATCGCCGAAATCTCCAAAGAACGCATCCGCCGCGCGGGGGCAAAAATCCTCGAAGGCGAGTGTCACCCCGACTGGAACCGCGATGTGGGCTTTCGCGTGCTGAAAATCGACAGCTCGAACATGGCCGATGTCTATTACACCCCCGACGCTACCACACAGGCCGACCTGCTGACCCGCGTTGACAATATCAAGCCGGATCGCAGCCCCGAAGACCTGCTGTTTCAGGTGCTGCTGGACTGGGGCGTTGACCTGACCCTGCCCATCACCCGCGAGAGCATTGGCGGCAAGACCGTCTTCACCGTCGCCGGCACCGCCCTGATCGCCTGTTTCGACAACGGCGTGGATGAAACCCTCGTCAAAACCCTCGCCACCCGCAAACCCCTGCGCGTGGTGTTCAAGGACACAGGCTTCAAGGACGACGCGACCAAGATCAACGTGAAACAGATCTTCAAATCCCTGTCGCCCGACACCGAAGTCAAAGCCATCTGATGACCCCCGCCGAGTTGCGCCTCAAACTGACCGACCTGATCGCCACCTGGGAAAACGAGGTGGTCGAGTTCAAAGAGGCGTCCAATTCCTATTCCACAGGGGATATCGGGAAATACTTTTCGGCCCTCTCGAATGAGGCAAACCTGAAGGACGTCGACGCGGGCTGGCTTGTGTTCGGGGTAAACAACAAAAGCAGGACTGTCGTGGGGACGGATTACCGGCCCGCCCACGACCATCTGCAAAGCCTCAAACAGCAGATTGCCGACGGCGCAGACCCGAAAATCACGTTCCGGCAAATCCACGAGGTAGATGTGGATGGCAAGCGGGTTGTCATGCTGGAAATCCCGCCCGCCCCAAGGGGTATTCCCATTGCGTGGCAGGGTCAGACCTATGCGCGGGCAGGTGAAAGCCTGAGCGCACTTGGCTTTGCGAAACAGGATGAAATCCGCAACCAAACCCTGCACGGCGATTGGAGCGCGCAGGTGGTGGACGGCGCCACGCTGGACGATCTGGACCCGAATGCGGTGGAGCGCGCGCGCAGTGACTTTGCCCTGAAGCATCAAAATCGGATCGACGCGGATGAGGTGCGCGGTTGGCCGGTGGCGACCCTGCTGGACCGCGCGAAGGTAACCCAACGCGGACAGGTGACCCGCACGGCGCTGTTGCTCTTGGGGCGTGCGGAAAGCGCCTACCTGCTGTCCCCCCATCCCGCACAGATGACATGGAAGCTGGTCGGGCCGGAATCGGCCTATGAACATTTCGGCCCGCCATTCCTGCTGGCGACCTCGCAGCTGTATCAACGTATCCGCAACATCCAGCTGCGGCTGCTGCCCGATGACGAGCTTTTGCCGCATGAGGTGTCGAAATACGATCAGAAGGTGGTGCTGGAGGCGCTGCACAACTGCATCGCCCATCAGGATTACCGCCAGAACCAGCGGATCATCGTGACCGAGCGGCCGGATCGCTTGGTGTTGGAAAACGCAGGGCGGTTCTTTGAGGGCGCCCCCGAGGATTATGTGCGCGGCGACAAGACGCCGAGGGGCTATCGCAACCCCTATCTGGTGCAGGCCATGGTCGAGCTGAACATGATCGACCAGATGGGCTATGGCATTCAGCGGATGTATGAAACGCAGCGTCGGCGCTACCTTCCGATGCCGGATTACGAGGTGTCGGGCGATGCAGTGGTGATGACGGTCTATGGTGGGGTGGTCGATCCGGCCTATACACGCGTTCTGATGGAAAACGGCGGCTTGAAGCTGACCGACGTGCTGGCGCTGGACCGGGTGCAGAAAAGGTTGGAGGTGCCGGATGCGGCGATCCAGGCTCTGAAGCGCAAGGGGCTGGTTGAGGGGCGTAAACCTCGGTTCCGCGTCTCGGCTGCTGTCGCGGCTGCATCGTCCAAGAAGGCCGAATACATCAAGACCCGTGCGTTTGACGATCAGCATTACGCGGACATGGTGGTTGAGTTTTTACGAAAGTTCGGCAGCGCTTCACGAAAGGACGTTGATGACCTGCTCTGGGACAAGTTAAGCGACGCCTTGGATGACACGCAGAAGAGAAACAAAATCGGAAACCTTCTCAGCGGCTTACGGCGCAAAGACGTGATTTTTAACGCTGGCTCCAAACCTGCTCCACAATGGAAGCTGTGCGAATGAAACAAGAACATCCTACGAAAGAAATTACGAAAGAAGCGCTGGATTTAAGAAAGCGACAGTCATGAAAATCAAGTTCAAGTCGCAACCCTATCAGACCGATGCCGTCGATGCGGTGGTCGATTGCTTTGAGGGCCAGCCCCGGCAGGATGTTCTGAAATACACCATCGACCCCGGCGCCGACCGGCAGGCCAAGATGGAGGTGGAGGGTTTTGGCAACGCCCCTGTCAAGCTGCCCGAGGACGTCTTGTTGGAGAACATCCGCAAGGTGCAGCGCGGCGCGATGCTGCCCCCGTCGGACAGCCTGACGCATCACACCGATGACAAGGGCAAGACCAAGCCCGCCAGCTACAAGCCCGGCGCGCAGATCAACCTCGACGTCGAGATGGAGACAGGCACGGGCAAGACCTATGTCTACATCAAGACCATGTTCGAGATGCACAAACGCTATGGCTGGTCCAAGTTCATCATCATGGTGCCCAGCGTGGCGATCCGCGAAGGGGTGGCCAAGTCGATCCAGATGACGGCTGAGCATTTCCAGCAAGAATACGGCAAGAAGGTCCGGGCGTTCGTCTATAATTCAAAGCGGCTGCACGAGCTGGAGAGCTTTTCGTCGGACGCGGGCATCAACGTGATGGTGATCAACGTTCAGGCCTTTAACGCGTCAGGGGCGGATAACCGGCGGATCTATGACGAGCTGGACGATTTCCAGTCGCGCAAGCCCATCGACGTGATCGCCAAGAACCGCCCCATCCTGATCCTGGACGAGCCGCAGAAAATGGAAGGGCCGGCGACGCAAAAAAGCTTACCGCTGTTCAACCCGCTGTTCATCCTGCGCTATTCGGCGACGCACAGAACCGTCCACAACAAGGTGCATCGTCTGGATGCGGTGGATGCCTTCAACAGGAAGCTGGTCAAGAAAATCAAGGTGCGCGGTGTGGAAACCAAAGGCCTGAGCGGGACGAACCCCTATCTGTTCCTGCACCGGATCGAGACCTCAAGCGCCGCGCCGGTCGCCTGGGTGGATATCGAGGTCAAGATGCAGAGCGGGATCAAACGTGTCGCCCGCAAACTGGAACAGGGGCGCAACCTGTTCGATCTGTCCAAGGGGCTGGAGGTCTACAAGGATTTCGTTGTCAGCAATATCGACGCCCGCGATGACACGGTGCATTTCACCAATGGTGATGTACTGCACGCGGGTGAGGCGTCGGGCGATGTGACGGAACGCGACATCCGGCGCATTCAGATCCGCGAAACGATCTCGGCCCATCTGGAACGCGAACAGGCGCTGTTCGCGCGTGGGATCAAGGTGCTGTCGCTGTTTTTCATCGACGAGGTGGTGAAGTATCGTGACTACGACCAGGCTGACGAGCAGGGCGAATATGCCAGGGTGTTCGAGGAAGAATACGCGCAGGCGGTTGACGAGCTACTTGCTGAGTTGCCGCTGGAGAATGTGGAGTATCGCGACTATCTGACCGGGATCGAGGTGGGCAAGACCCATCGCGGTTATTTCTCGATCGACAAGAAGGGGCGGATGACAGACCCCAAGGCTGCCGCCCGTGGCGAGTTGGCGGGCCAATCGACAGAACCCAGTGATTACGATCTGATCCTGAAGGACAAGGAGCGGCTGTTGTCCTTTGAGGAACCCACGCGTTTCATCTTTTCCCACTCAGCCCTGCGAGAAGGTTGGGACAACCCCAATGTCTTCGTGATGTGCATGCTCAAGCACAATGAAAGCCAGAACACCATCTCACGGCGTCAGGAAGTCGGGCGCGGTCTGCGGATCGCGGTCAATCTCAATGGCGAGAGGATGGATCATCCGGTGACCGTGCATGACATCAACGTGCTGACCGTAGTCGCATCGGAGAGCTACAAGGGGTTTGTGACAGCCCTGCAGAAAGAGATCGTCGAGAACCTGTCGGCTCGGCCCAAGCAGGCGGATGCCGAGTATTTTGATGGCAAGACGTTGAAAACCGGCGATCTGGAGTTGGTCTTGGACAAATCGCTTGCCAAAAAGTTGGAGCGCTTCCTGATCAAGAGCGACTATGTCGATGAAGATGGCCACATCACCGCCGCCTATCACGAGGCCCGTAAGTCGGAGGCACTGGCAGAGCTTCCCGAGGAGCTGGAAGCCCATCGCAATGCCGTCTTCGCGCTGATTGACACCGTTTTCAATGGCAGGGCCATCGACGACATGTTCAGCGACGGGCGCACCCCAAAGAGAAACCGGCTGAATGAAAATTTCCAGCGCAAGGAGTTTCAAGAGCTTTGGCGCCGGATAAACCGAAAGGCCGTCTATCAGGTCGAGTTCGACAGCGTCGCACTGGTCCAAAGCTGTATTAACCGGTTGGAAAGCGAACTGCAGGTTGCGCCGCTGCAATATCTGGTGACGGAGGGTGCCTTGTCCGATGACGTGACCGATGAAAACCTTCGGGATGGCAGTGCCTTCGTGCAGGGGAAAATTCGGTCTGAGAGCGGCAAGAGTGCACATTCACGCGTGTCATACGATGTCATCGGATCAATTGCTCAGAATACTGATTTGACACGCAAGACCGTGGGCGAAATCCTGGCCGGGATCCAACCGGCAAAATTTGGTGAGTTTGCCAAGAACCCTGAACAATTCATCGCTGATGCCTCGCACTTGATCCAAGAGCAAAAAGCAACCGCGATCATCGAAAAGCTGACCTACGATGCGGTCGAAGAGCGCTATGATTCCGAGCTGTTCACGGCGGGCGAAACGGGCAACGACTTCAAGAAGGCGACTGAGAAGCTGAAGAACCACGTTTATGATTATGCGATCGTGGATTCAAAGGTAGAGCGCGACTTTGTCAGGGATCTCGATACAAGCGCAGAGGTTGTCGTTTACTCCAAACTACCACGCGGCTTCCTGATCCCGACACCCGTTGGTGACTACAACCCGGATTGGGCGATCGCGTTCAAAGAAGGTGGTATCAAGCATCTCTACTTTGTCGCAGAGACCAAGTCTGACCTCCCCTCGATGAAGATGCGTGAACTGGAACAGACCAAGATCAAATGTGCCCGAAAGTTCTTTGACGAAATCGGTCGACGGATCAATGACAACAGCGTCAAATATGATGTGGTCACCAGCTACTCTGAACTTATGACGCTGGTGAAAGATGTGGGGTGAAGAAACCGCGGTATCTCCCTCGAGTTTCCTGTTGACGCCAAACAGACCATTTTCCGCTTGCAGATCAGGGTGCCCCGTTAAGCATCATCGCTGTGTGCAGGCCCTCTGTGGCGGACTAGCAGATCCCCTCAAGGATTTGAGCTGCCCGGCAGCCACACCTGTTCGACCCCGCGTCTTCCGTCCTTCCGACCAAGCTGCACCACGACATCGATGCTGGACGCGGCATAGCGCCTTACCTCCTCAAAGCTCATATTGATGCCCACCGACATGACCATGAGGGCAAGGCGGTCGAGCGCCTTCTGCGCGGTATCGGCGTGAATTGTGGTGAAAGAGCCGGAATGGCCGGTGTTGATCGCGTCGAGGAAGGTCTTGCACTCATCGCCGCGCAACTCGCCAAGAATGATCCGGTCAGGACGCATGCGCAAAGAGGTCTCCAGCAATTTGGCCGCGGTGCGCTCACTTGAGGGGACACGGTCAGCCTTGAGCATCGCGCGATTGGGCTGCGGAGGAAAGAGCTCGAATGCGTCCTCGATGGTCACGATACGCTCCGTCTTGGTCACCAGCGCGAGAAGCGCCCGGGCAAAAGTCGTTTTGCCCGTGGACGTCCCGCCGCTGATCATGATGTTCAACCGCTCATCGATGCAGAGTTTCATGGCGGCTCGAATATCCCCCGCCTCGGTCAGTGCGATGACCTGTTCGGCTTTTGCCTGTCGTTCGGCACCCAAATCCACCAGTCCACCGTGCAACAGACCGATGTCGCCCAAGGTGAGTTGGTCTTCACTGTAGCGGCGCAAAGTGATCGAGGGCCCGCCATCCACGACGGGCGGATAGACGACCTGTGCCCGGATCGGCTTGCCGTTCATCTCGATCTTGCCGGAGACGAGCGGCTTTTTCTCGCTGATCTGTCCGTGGGTGGCGCTGGCAATGGATGTTGCAAGGTCCCGAGCTTGGGAAGGGGAGTAAAACACACCTTCGAGGCCGACCATATGCTCAGCCCCCCGGGTTTCCACCCAGACCTTTCCATCGGGATTGACCGCTATTTCGACCACGCAGGGATCGGCGAGCGGTGCAGCCAGAGGTTTTAGATAGGTCGAAAGAAAACTGGCTTTTTCTGCCGCCTGGTTCATGGGTGGCCGCCTGTGCGTTTCAGGTTTGTGTTGCTTTGAGACACGCGGCCTCTCCCTTCGGTCGAACGCGTGTTTCGACACCTGATTGTTTTGTCGAACCCGAAACGCACTTAATAGAACTCAAGATCACGGTCGACGATCACACTGATCGCAGCGCCCGGCTGGACCGAGATAACCGGAGGCAGGGTGGCAAATTCGCCGATCACCGCATCGGTGGCCTGCGCAAAACTGCCCGCGACATCCTCGGCAATTTCTGATCTGGTCTCGGAGCTGGCCTCGGATGCGGCGATTGCCGGTCCTGCGCCGATGATCGAGAGCAATGCGGCTGTGCCAAAGCGCAGCCCAAAGCGGGAGTTCACGGAGCCCGTCACGCCCGAGCGGCCCTGATCGTCCGCGCCAAATGCGGCGAGCTGAACCGATTGCCCCTCGGGTGTGACGATGCGTGACCAGCCAACCAGAATGCGGGCCTGGCCCAAAGAGACATTCGAATTGTAGGTCCCGAAGAGGCGGGAGCCTTCGGGAATGAGAACGCGGGACTGATCGAAACTCCAGACCGGGTAGTTCACGATGGCGGTAATCTGTCCGGGCAATGTGGATTCGATGGCGGTTTCCAGTGACGCTTGAATGAGCGTGCCCTGCAGCACCGTATTGGAAGGATTGGCGATAACCTCCGCTGTCGCGACTTGAACGGGCTGGGCACCGTCCAACACGAAGGCGCGCGCCGCCGCATCTCCGACCGCAGGTCCCCTCTCAGGGTCAGATGCCGGACTGCCCGTCTGGCCGCCCGCATCAAAGATCACCCCTTCGGACCGAATTTGTGTGTCGCGCAGCGCCGCCGCCTCGGCACGCCGACGGTCCAGTTCAGCCCGCCGCGCGGCTTCCTCGGCGGCGAGTTGATCCCTCTCGGTTTGCGCGCGTAGAGCGTCACTCATACCGTCATCGATCTGCTGTTGCAGGGCGTCGTTCTGGCGCTGCAGTCCGAGCATTTGCTCCATCAACTGCTCCATCCGGCCATCGGCAACACGCGCGCGTGCGGCAACCTCATCAGCGATACGCTTTTGCGCTTCAAGATCGGCTTCTGCCAACCGGGTGTCCATCTCGCTTTGCATCTGGGCGATGAGCGCCGTGTTCTGTTCCTGGACCGAGCGCAGCGCTTCGGCCAGCTCGGCGGAATTGTCGGGGGCAGGGGCCTCGGCCAGTCTTGCCAACTGGGCTTGTAGGGCGACCACGTCGCTCGCAAGCTTGGCGTTCTGTTCCTCGAGAGCTTGGCGCTGCGCCGCGAGTTCATCCTCGATTGGTCCGGGATCGAACCTCGGCTCTGATCTTTGTTCGGTCGGTTCAGCGTCGGCTGTCATGCGGCCAAACCCGTCACCGTCAACTTGATCCTGAAAGTCGTCGGCTTTCGATGTTTCAACGGCAGAAGTGATGCCGCTGCCTTGCACAAGCGGGTAGGCAATGATGGCGGTCCCTGCCACAAGCAATGCACCCAAACCAAGCCTGAGCCCGAGAGATGCGCGCCGCTTGGGTGCGAAGCTGTATTCCTTTTCCCCGGTTTTCTCGTCGCTCATGATCAGAACTCCCGTCCACGCAGGGCGGCCACGGCAGCAGCCTCGGTCGTGAACCCGCCAGTCTCACGGGTAATGCAGATATGATCGTCGCCCATGCGGATCGTGTAGGCGTCCCGCACGCCGGTGACCCGCACGACCGCACCTTGCGTCTGGCTGTTCTGGGTGATCTCGTAGCCTTGGGCGTTCAAGCCGAAGATCGAGGGCCGCACGCCGGGCCGGAATTCAAAGAAGGTCGAGCGCCCATCATTCCAGACCCGCACCGGGCGGATCGCACCGCTGCCCGCGAACTGATAGCCGGTATCTCGGCCTCCAGCCGCAAGCTGGCGCCCGGCGGGTCGCTCGTCGGGAAAGTTTACGACGACCCGGAAAGACTGTGTCCGCGAGCGTCCCTCTGTCAGATAGAAGGCGACAGCGCGGCGGTTGGTAAAGATCGTCAGGTTTGTCGCGGCCCGTGCCTCGACAGGCTTGATCGAGATCGTATTGCGGTTTGACAGAACCTCCACTTCATAGGACGCGGAGTCACCGATCAGGACTTGATTGATCCGTTCGCCGGGACCGAGTTCGATTGACGTGTTTACCCGAAGGTGGGTGTCGATCCGGATCACATCCGTAGGGTTGAAGGTCACGTGGCGAACGCGGGCGTCCTGACCCATGGTGACCGGTGCGCGCTCGGCCAAGGCGGGCGTTCCGAGCAACCCGCCGACCGTTGCGATGGCAATTATGAAGGTTTTCATGAACTATTCTCGTGTCAGTGTTTCGGCATCGACCCGGTAAGCGGTCACCGAGAAGCCAAGGGGATTTTCCCAAACGCGTGTCAGGGAGCGTTCGCGGCGGGGGGCAAATTCAAACCCTACGGTGGCGATGAATGTTTGCGTGACGGGGGTCTGGTTGGGTCGGGTGAGGCGTTTGTCGAACCGGATCTGAGCCACTTCGTCCTGCAGGAAGGTGATCGCCCGCACGCGGACATCGACCTGCGCATTCGCGCCGTAGCTGCGCGGTGGATAATTCTCGGCCCCCGCGGTCCAGAGTTCTATCAGCGAGGCGCGGGCGGGCCCGCTGGAGCGCCGCTGGACACTTTCGAGCCGTTCTTGAATGCCGTTCCTGAAATAGCTTTCGCGGTCGCTGATATAACTGACAAGCAGGGATTCCTTGATCGCTTCCTCATCGGTGATACCAGTCGGCTGAACCTGATAGATGCGTTCTGCTGCACCCGACGTGCTGTCGACGAGGACGGTAAACACTTCGGTTTCGCGCAGGGGCAACATAACCGTAATGGTCAGGGCCAACAGCACGGATACGGCGCAGGAACAGCCCGCAACGATCCATGCGGCGCGCGCTGCCCGGCGCGGACCCATCACCAAATCGATATCGAAATCACTCATGACTATCCCTTCTTCATCTTTCCGGCGAGCTTGACCGCACCGCCCGCATAGCTCCCGGCACGGGCCGCGCTGGACGATCGGTCGGAGACGCCTTGTCCCTGAAGTCCTGCATTGAAGCCCCGTCGCATGTCATCTCCGCCCCGGATCGCGGCACCGGTATTGCGCCACGCGTTCCCGGGCATCCGCGCGGCATTTGCACCGATCGAGGCGAGGCCGATGTTCGTGGCGGCAAGCCCTTGCGCGAAAGTTGGCACGAGCAACATCAGGCCAGCGCCGATCATCATCACCACGACGAACGAAATCGCGTCCCCGAGTGTTTCGACGCTGTCGAGGCTATCAGGTGCGACGGCTTCACCCGTCGCTATGGTGAAGCCAGCCATGGCAGCCACGAACAGCGGCACAAAGGAAAAACCGATGGCGAGTTTGACCCAGGCCTCGAACAGCGGCGCGGATTGTTTGAACAAGGTGCAGGCCACGGCCACAGGTGCGATAGCGATCAATACCGCCAACATGATCTTGGCAGCCGACAGAACGATGATGGTGATCGTCGCCATGGCGGCGGCCACAAGAAACATGACAACGCTGGTCATGGCACCGGCCAGCCAGCCGCCATTCTGGCTGATCGCCTGTCCGACATTCAGGGCTTGGGAGTAGAGATCGTCTATGCCGTCATAAAGGTTTGTGACATCACCACCTGAGAGGGAGTTGAGAATACCTGCACCAAGTTCGGCAGGAGCATTTGTCAGCGCTTCGTACGGAACAGAAAGGTTTGCGTAGATCAAAAACACATTGACCAGCACAATGCGCAGCCCTACCGACACGATTGTGGAAACCGAGAGCGGCACGGCTTGCAGACCCACATTTGCGCCTACAAGAACGACCACCAACACAGATGCGGTCTGTACAACCGGGCGTACTGCGGCAACCGTATCAGCATACGTGTCAGCTGCCACGCCCGCGACAGTGGCATCTACCAATGCCAGAACCTCAGCGATTATGGCCATCCTTAACTACCACACCGCTCCAATTGGAAGTTCTGATAGCGCTCGTTTACATCTGACCAATCGCTACGACGGTATTTGCGAAAGACGCTGAAATCGCTGGTAGTTGCATCCTGCGCCGCTTTGCCAATCCGTTCCTGCGTAAACGCATCGAGCGACCCGAGATCATAGATGCAGCCGCAGAAGCCCTGCGACATTGCAAGCTCTCTCAGGTCGGTGCCGAAGCCCCACCGAACCGCTCCTCGAAAAATCTCGTTGCCGAAAAACTCAGTGTCCGGATAGCTGAAGGTGCAGGTTTGCGGCTTCGGGAACATCAAGAGCCCTCTTGCCTGTACCTCGCGCATGAGATCGAGGAGGCGCTCTTCCTCCCCATTTTCGGTGGCAGTGACGACCTCCCCGAGCAACGTATCGTCGGGCAGGTCTTGCAAGTCTTCCGCCCAGGCACTGCCTGCTAGGGCGATGAAAACTGCAAGTGCTTTGAGTGATGTATTCAAGGGTCAGTCCTCGGCGCCGGAGAAATCAAAGAAGGAGCGTGTGCGGGCCTGCTCGGCCGCGAAATCAATGCCGTTTTGACCTTGCGCCAAGCCTTGGGCGGCATTCAGGCGCCACATCTGACCCAGCATGTAATTCGTCTCCGCGGCCATACGGGTGTTGAGATCGATCGATTCCTTGAGCGTTTCCTGATCGCCAATCGCTTCCACCAGCCCATCGATGCGCTCGATGCTCTGGGCGGCTTCCTCGTAGGAAATTTGGGCTTGCCCGATAACCATGGCATTGGCAGCCGCCAGATCGGCTATGGCAGCGCCTTGCGGGTTCCCGGCGTCGTTCAGCTCGGTGAGTTTTTCCGAGGTGAACCCCGCACTGGCCATGGTCTCGCGCATGGCATCTGCGGCGCGGCGCTCACCCATGGTGACGTCGCCATCGAGCAGATCGTCCAGCAGGCTGTCAAAATCCCCGAGTGACAGGTTGTCCATGAAACCCGATAGATCGGTGATCTTCTGGGCACGGGCACGCAGGTCCTCCACATCGCTGTAGAGGGCTGCGATTTCATTCAGGCCGGTAATTGAACCCAGGACGTCATCAAGAAGGCCCTGAATATCAGTGAGGCGTTCGATCTGGGTACGCAATTCCTCGATTTGCTGGAGCTGGTTTTCCGCATCGCGCAGCGCGGCCTGCAGCTGCTCGATATTCTGCGCGAGGTTCGATCCATCGATCACAGGCACACCCTGAGCGAAGGCAGGGGGCGGGTGTGCCGCCATGAGAGTGCCCGCGACAATAATTGCGGCAATGCGGGTGTCAGCCCTCATCGGAATACCTCCAGAAAGTGGATTGCTCTAGGTGATCGGCGGCCTCGGTCAAACCTTGTGCCGCTTCGACTTTCACGTGGGCCGCGCGCAGACGCAGCGTCAGCGCCATGAGCCGCGCCCGTTCAGCAAGCATATAGGTGGAGCGGTCCAGCGCCTCTTTTGCGTTACCGGGCGGATCTTCACGCAAAAGCGCCGCGATCCTCGTCATCGCCTGATCGATCTGGGTGCCCATGTAGGTGCCATAGCCGACCGAGGCATCCGCCCAGTTGCCCCAGGCGGCCGAGGCACCATCGAAGCCCGCCAGTGACCCCGTCATGTCGACGCCGGTGATGGTGCCAAGATAGTCGTTGTAATAGCCGTTGATGCGCCGGACGTAGGTCTGGGTTTCCTCGAAAGGAGGCACACCACCATATTCGAGAACACGGCCGGGGCCTGCATTATAGGCCGCCAGAGCGTGATCAATCCGACCGAAGCGGTTCAGTTGCGTGAGAATGTAGCGTGCGCCACCGTCCAGGTTTTCCCAAGGATCATACGGGTTCACACCGAGATCCGATGCTGTGCCCGGCATCAGCTGGCAAAAACCGCGCGCACCCACGTGGGAGACGGCTGCATTGTTGAAACGACTTTCCTGCTTGATCAGTGACTGAAACAAGATACGCCATGTCAGTGGCGTCAGACCGGCGGCCGCAACACCGGGATGACCCTCATAGCGCCGCGCCACCGTGATGATCATGCGCTCCACGTCGCTTGGCTCACCGAAGAGGCGATCGGCGTCAGGATGATCTTCTTGGGCTGGGTAAGTCTCTGCAGCGCTCGCCCAGCCAGGCCCACCAGCCTCGAACCCACTCAGGTCGGTGACACCGGTGGTCTCCGCCAGGAAACGCTCATAGGCTTCAAGCTGCTCTTGATAGATATCCGCTTGTTCCTGGCGGGCATCGCGCTTCTGGCCCTGCCGCAAGGCGTCGCGTGCGAGCTCTTCGACGCGAGACACAGCGCGAGCAAGGTTGGAGCCATCGATCACTGGCACGCCCTGCGCGGAGGCAAGCGAGCCAAGACCCAGGGCCAACGGAATCGCCATTCTAGAAGCTCTGGAAATCACAATGCGCATTCCGTGAAACAAGGTCGGGAGCAGGGGCCGAGAACGCCATAACGGGCCGCTCAAAACAGGGCGATCGCACGCCTGTTGATGCACCTTCGCAAGCGCTCAGGACCGTCATGGCGACCAACAGAAAAAATCGTGCTTTCACATCATGTCCTTCCAGAATTCTTCTTTCTTGCGCCAATTGGCAGGCGCCTTTTCCTCGCCGGTCTTGCCGCCACCAAGAACAGTAACCAGACCGCCCAAGCCTGCGAGATCGGTATTGACGAACACGCTGTCGGCGCCAGAACGGATCAATGCCAGCCGCAATCCGGCTGTCGGGCTGGAAAGAAAATCCGCCTCGCGCGCGTTCAGGCGCAGGATGCTGTAATCCTCCGGATTTGCCCGTGGATTGGGAAACAGGATCTGGGTTGCCACACTTTCCGCGATGATCTGGCCGACCGAACTTTGGTCTAGATGACCCGGTGTCTGGGTCAACATCATCACCACGCAGTTGCGCTTGCGCATGGTAACCAGCCAGTCATGGAGACGCTTGACGAAGATATCGTCAGCCAACATCTTCCACGCCTCGTCGATCACAATGATTGTTGGTCTGCGATCCTCGATCACGCGCTCGATACGGCGGAAGAGATAGGCGAGCAGGGCGGAGCGTTCTGCGTCCTGGTCCAGAAGTTCGGTCATGTCGAGACCAAGGACATCCTCGCCAATGGCTATCGCCTGGGCACTAGGCCTTGAGAAAAGCCAACCGTACCGGCCGACTTCTGTCCATTCCCGCACGCGGGACACCAGGTCGCCATCATCATCAGTGGAGGCCACGAGACTTGCCAAACCGTCGAAGGTTCTGAGGCCCGGCTCCGCAGCGGCAATCTGACGAACCGCCTCGTTCAGTGCTGCGGTCTGGACCGTCTCAAATGGACGGTGACGGGCCAGAATGTCGCCGAGCCAATCTGTCAGCCAGGCGGCCCCCCGCGCATCGGTCTCCGTGGTCATCGGGTT
Organism: Alphaproteobacteria bacterium; assembly: GCA_030425145.1. Lineage (GTDB taxonomy): Bacteria > Pseudomonadota > Alphaproteobacteria > Rhodobacterales > Rhodobacteraceae > Marivita. The sequence continues at coordinate 75,057 of JAUHVK010000023.1, forward strand.
AAAGCCGGTGGGCTGGCCCACCTTGATTTCGCTGTAGCTGCCACCCAAAGCGCGGATCGCCATCTCCAACCCCTGATCCTTGTCGAAAACGATGACCCGCGCACCCACTCTGCGGGCCTGCGCCATGAGAAAAGCCGTGCCGAGTGTCTTGCCGGACCCGGTGCGGCCCAGAACAAGCGTGTGCCCGACGCTTGGCTCATCGGTCCGGCGCCCCGCTTCGTGAAAGTTGAACCGGTAGAGGCTGGAGGTCACGGTCGGGAAGGCCGTGATCGTCTTGCCCCATGGGCTGGCCTCGGGTCCGCGTCCCGGCCTTGTCTTGTGAAACGCCGCCAGTTCCGCGAAATTATGCGACGAAACGATCCCGTCACGGATCCGGTAGGCCCAGTTTCCCGGCGCTTGCGCGAAATAGAGTGCCTTTGCGGCCCAGGATTCCCGGACCAGAACGGCACCGGTCTCTTGCCCCGCCCGCCAGATCTCGGAAGCTGCCTGTTCCAGTTCCTCGGCGCTGTCACAGAAGACCTGCACGGAGGCGTGATGTGTCCCAAAGGTCGACCGGCCGGATGCCACGGCGTCGGCGGCTTCGATCAATTGCTCCGTCAGGCTGACACCAGCATCCTCGGAGGCACCCCGCTGGCGAAAGGTGCGTTGAATGCGCTCAACCATCTCATTGGCGCGCCGCGGCGTGAAAGAGTTGGTGATCGTGATGTCATAGGGCAGTTCCAGCGCGTCAAGCATGGTGGGCCAGGTGCGACTGGGATAGGATTTCATCCCGAAAATCGCGCCGTATCGTGCGCTGTCGCCGCTTTCCAGCCGCATGGTTTTGCCTTGAAAGCTGACGTCGAAATTGCTCATCGTGTCAGCCAACAGTTGCCCGGGGGCCGCGATGATCTTGCCGTAGCTCTGTCCGTGAACCGCGGCCAACACTGCAAGCCAGTCCCCGCTTGAGACTGTCAGGCGCGCCGCACCTGCGTCGGAATACATCGCCATGAGCAGGGTCATGGCCTCTTCCAGGGCAACAATTCGCGTATGGATGTCTTTTTGGAAATCGCGGCCGCCGCCAAGGGCGCCCAGAACCTTCGAGAAGGCCTGCGGCATCGACGGACGCATCAATACTGTCAGCATCAATGTGCGGGATTTCAGGTCACGTGCGCGCAGGCTTCTCTGCCACGCCGCGTCTACCGCATTTGCAAAAGGCATACCGTCAGGCGCAGCAAGGTCCGCGACATCCGGGCGTGATACCTTGTTGATGTGGAAACCGAAACGCTCGCCCAACTGGCTGACGATCCGGGCAAAGCCTTCACTGATCTCATCGATCCGGGTGTCATCGCTGGTGAAGCTGTCGATCCCGCCAAGCGTGACCGACGCCATCAGATCACCCTGCCGCGTCAGGATGACATTGTCTCGCACTGCAGCGATGTAAGGTAGGTGCCGCCCAAGACGCTCGGCTTTCAAAACCTTGTCCCCAAGTGCATCCCGAACGGCGCTGCTGGCAATCAACCCCCGAAACTCACGCGACATAGAGATCGCCCCCATCGCGGGATCGCACACTCGTTCGCGGTGTGCGCGACATCACCACGTTCAAAATCTGAAACAGATGTGGATTGCGATCTGCGACCAGCCAAAGCGGTGGGTAGCCCGCGAGGAAAACCAGCAGGAACCGCATGTCGTCAACTAGAATAAAAGGGATCACGGATGCGAAGACCAGCGCCACGAAATATCCGATCGGGAGACCGAATATCCGTGGCGGCTTGGTCAGCCCCAGAAAGAGTGGTGTGTCGCGCATGGAGGTCTCTGCAGTCAGTCAGATCAAGGAGCCGCAAAGCCATCGATGATGGTCTCGGCCGAAAAGATCAGCACCACGCCGACAAACACGGCGACGAAGATCGGCCAGTTGAGACGCCCGAAAAACATCATGACACCGGACCCCACAAGAGCGAGCACGCCGAGGCCACGACCGATCGGACCCGTCACCGCGTCGATGATGTTGTCGATCATGTCAGAGACCGGGCTGAGGTCCTGTGCAAGCGCCGGGGCTGCGGCCAACATCAGCAACGCGGCCAATGCCGCCCGGGTGTAGTCAATGCGTTTCATATCTGGTCTCCGATGGATTGGGCATAGACGGCCATGACCTTGCGGACATGGCCTTGGGTTTCGCGGTAGGGGGGAATCCCGCCATGGCGCGCCACGGCTTCGGGGCCGGCGTTGTAGGCCGCGAGCGCAAGCTGCGGCGTGCCGAAACGATCAAGTTGTGTCAGCAAGTAGCGGGCGGATCCATGCAGGTTTTGCTCAGGATCATGCGGATCGACGCCAAGCACGCGTGCAGTGTCCGGCATCAACTGCCCAAGCCCGATTGCGCCAACATGCGATCGCGCGCCTGGATTAAATGCGCTTTCAATAGCGATGTTGGCGCGAAAGAATGCGAGCCAATCGCGAGAGGACATCCCGGCCCTGCGCAGGGCCGGATGGTCCGCGTAGACCGACCCCACATCAAGGATCATGGTCTCGATCGCAGGGCGGCCCGATGGGACCCGCGGCGGAGACAGGCGTGGTGAATCAAGAGGAACGACCTCAGAGCGTGCGACACCGTCGCTTTGCTCGGGTTGGGGTCTTGCAAAGTCGAGAACGCTGCTGGTCAGTCGACCAATACGGTCTGGAGCATCGAGATCGATAACGGATTGTGCATAAGTGGAAGGGCCTGAAAGCCCCCAGAGAACGAGGCTAACCGCTGGTAGGATACCTTGTCGTCTCAAACTCCCACGTGCCTCTCTCGCCTTCTCGGAGAGGGCAGCTGAATACTTTTGCGTCGAGCTCCAGGCAGAAGCTCATGAGCCCTGCTGCGGTCTTGAAGACGCGTGGTTTCAGATCCCGGTTGGTCACATAGACCGACCGGTGCACACCGCCTTGACCGTCATTGGAGCAGACGAAAACCGTCCAGCCACCCCTATGCGTGTTGCCGCCCTTTTCCGGGGCTTCAACGCATTCCACCTCGATCCATGCCCCACCCTCGATCGCCTCTTGCATGTGCGATGTTAGGATCACGGGGTATTTTGTTCCTGCCATTTTGCCTCCGAAGGAAAGAAGTTCCTACGGAAGTAACCTGCTTTTGCACCGCTTCAAACAGTGCATGTCACAAGATATGCGGCGACGTAGCGGAAAACCCTTTAGATGGTCAATAGATATCTTTTGATTGATTAAGATATTTTTTCGGTGATAGGTCCGACACACGATTCGCCCCCAGATTGTCGGGAGACCACCAGATGTCGCGGTTGCTGGCATGTAGCACATTCATCGCCCTAGCGATCCCAGCAAATGCCGAGACGCTGGCGATGGACTGCGTGTTGCCGTTGCGGCCGGAGCTGGCGGCCTCGCCTGCGCTCCTGAACGAGTACGGCGACGACATCAGAGCCGAGTTCAACACCTACTTCGATGAGGCACAAACCTATCTGAATTGCCTCGCCGCAGCATCAGCTTCCGCGCAGGCCGAAGTCCGTCTTGTGCTTGCCGCTTACCAGGAGATGTTCCAATGAAACGACGCGCAAAATACGTCAGCAATTATGACACAATTAACATAAGTCTGGTTATACGACAACGCTTTAGCTGCGGCGCTCTGTTATGAGGCGGCTTCTGTCAACTGCCGCGATCATCGCGATCGGGCTTACACCGCTTGCTGCCAAACCTGCCGCCGCACAAGGCTACCAGATCGATTGTGCGATCCTCCTGTGCCTCGCAGGCGGTTGGCCTGCGTCGGTTCCCTGCGCCCGTGCTCGCGCGGAGTTTATCCGCCGGATCACACCCTGGCCGGTCGAGCCTCCGCTGCAGATCTGGCGTTGTCCGATGCGCGCAGCGCTTGAAAAGCCGGATCCGGTCGCGCAGCTCTACAGGTTGTCGGGCTTCAATCCTGGTCCAGCAGTCTCCCGGCCCCCTGAACGGGAAACGCTCCATCTTGCGCAAGCTGTCGGGCGTGGTGCCGATATCGACGTGACCGATCCTGCTTTTGATTTCATCCGTTCCATAGATGTCTTTCAGGTTACGGCACGTCAGAACGAAGGCCGTGACGAATGCAACAGATATGCTTCTGTGCGGCGCGGTACGTATGATCAGGATGGGCAATTTCGTTGGGAAATCAGTTCGATGGGTGCTCTTCCTCCAGCTTTTCGGGGAGCTGAGCGGTACGGTCAGAACTGCCCCTATATCTGGGTCCGTGCTGTGTTCGTCGATTGGGCGGATTTTGAGGGCACCTATGGCTTCGAACAAGTCAACTACTGATCTCAAGTAGTCGAAGGCAAACGTTAAAAAGAAGAAACCCCCGCAAGGCGGCAACCAAGCGAGGGGCTCAAAGAACAACGGAATTGGCGTTCCGCCAGATCAAATCAAACTATGGTCCCGTTCTAGCAGTCCCGACAGTCAAGGCAATGAAAAACGTGTCTCCCGCTGGGACACGGATGCCCTGTTGCAGCCTTGTCCCAAGTCATAAGGACAAGACAGTGAACGTGATCCAAACCCATCTCACCCTGCCGGAAGGCTGGACCAAAGGTGCTGTTATGGCACTAATTTCAGAGGTTGCCCCGCATATAGGCCTGCGCCCGGCGCGCCTCGCAGTTCTGAACTACATCATCGGGCGGACCCGCGCATCCGACTGGACCTCTCCCCATCGTGAACCGGTGTTTTTTGGCACGCAAGATCTCGCAGCGGTCGAACTTGGCAAGACGTCGCGCCAGTTGCGAACGGATGAGGCCGCGCTGGCCAAGCTTGGGCTGATCGTGAAACGTGTCGCGGCGAATGGGGCCCGCTATGGTCGCGCTGGCCTAGGCTTGATACTGACTCCGCTGATCGCGCGACTGGAAGAGTTCATAGCCCTTCGCGATCGGCTCCGTGCGGAACGGAGGCATTTGCGCGCTTTGAAGGATCTTCGGTCCCTTCGTTTGCGTCACATGAAACGGTGCATCGCCGCCCTGCCCTCCTCGGCTATCAAAGATCCTGAGATCGTCAAGATTCTCGCCAGTTTCGATAAATGGCCACGCAGCGATGCTTTAAGCCGTCTCGGTCTGGGGCGGCTCAAGGCCCATTTGAAGGCCAGTTCCGATCTGTGCAACAGCCTTGATGACTGGCTTGAAAAACGTGGACTTTCTTCCGACCAGCCAGTGGAAAACTTCCGGCCCTTTACACAAAACACCAGAGAAGAAACTCAAACTGTAAAGACGCCGCCCGTTGTGGATAACTCTGAAAGACACGCGGAAATCGCACAGAGTGAACCGCCATCATCAATTCCCTGTCCCGCGCCACCCGCTCTGACGCCAGAGAATCTATATCGCATTGCCGGCGACGGCTTACGCATGATGCTTGACGCGAGCCGAGATCAGAACCGACCTCTCAAAGAGCGCGACATCATCGAGGCTGCCTGGGCGTTGCTGCCGATGCTCGATATCCATGCTTCAGTTTGGCACGAGGGCCAGAGCACCTTGGGCGACCACGGGTTGGCTTTCTGCCTACTATTGGTTGATGCGCAGCGAGATCACCCGAGTTACCCTGTTCGCAATCCTGGCGGTTTGATGCGCGAACTGATCCGTCGAGCCAAGACAGGAAGGCTGGACTTTAATGCAAGCGTTGCGGCTCTGCAAAAACGGCGCAATAGGGTGAGGTAGAGTTTCCAACCCGCAACTGAAATTGCCCAAAAACGCGCTGAAAATCGGGTAATGAAGTTTATGTTGAATGTTTAGCCCATGCTAGCCGGCAACTTCAACCACGACGGCGATCCGAGCCTCAATACATCCTTTGCGCAAGACTTCGTCTGAGACCGCGCGAGCCGCGCATCAGGGAGTCCAA
>JAUHVK010000071.1 GCA_030425145.1 Alphaproteobacteria bacterium
TATCTATTCGGCTTCGCGGTCAATCGGCCGAGTTATTTGACAAGTAATGTTGACACCATAGCTGGACAGCTGGAAGTTCCGGGTATCGCTCCACTGCGTTACAAACCGAAATTTGAATAGCCTTTTTAGGCGGAAAATTCAAATCTGAAAACATAAATAAGAACTGGACATTATATGGAAAGCTCTCGATGCGAAAAACGAGTATACTGGGAGCGAAGACTGCACGAGTTACTTCGACCTTTAACGGTTGAAAGCATTCTTATTATGAGCTGGTCGATTGAAGCGATGAGGGATGGCTCAGCGGATGCCGCGCGCCGCCATCTCGATATGCCAGGATCTCCAAGCGACTATCAGATGGGAGGATCGCATTTTGTCATGCCTTGGGCGATAGATGCGATCATACGAGAAAAGCTTACACTCGGCCCTGAAGGAAGAGACGAGAAGCGTCTCAATTTGAATTCATGGAATGGCGTCGCTAAGCTCATTAATGTTTACTCATCACTCTCAAATGCAGAAAGTCTCCTTGATTACTCTCCGAACGAGATCATCTCCGCAATGTCACGGCTTTTTTGGCCGCAGTATGATTGGCAGCTTGGAACTTCGAATATTTTACGCCTCGGGCGGGCTTGGCATGTATATGCATCAGACGAAGGAAAGGCTGCTTTCTTTGAGAAATACCAACTCGATATGGACACATTCTTAAAAATTGGCTTTGCAGCCTACGCAGGAAGTGAAAAGAATCCCGCCATCCGACCTGCATACCTCACTCAAATCGGGGTAACGAACGCTCAGGTTCAGAGGTCGAGCAAAATAATAGGGAACACTTTAGCACAGCATTCCGAATGGGCGAGAAACACACACAATCCAATGATTCCAAGAGATTTCCTTAGGAGTGCGACAAAGGAGAGGCCATTTTTTGAAGTTCGAGACAAGCAAGGGCTGGCATACTGCATTCCCTCGCGTTCGAACCTCATGCTTCGCATTACTGATGGGCTATATTATGATATTGTTTCAGATCCAAAGGCGCGAAATGCTTCCGGGGAAAGATTCGAATCTCTCTGCTTGGAGGTGATCAGGCATTACTTGGAGGATAAGGTATCCGCAAAACGTGAAGTAAAGACTTCTTACGGTAAGAGTGCCGATATCCTTCTTGAGGATCCGGAAGCATCTGCAGGTCTCATCGTTGAGTGTAAAATCAGGAGGATTCCACAGAAGGTCTTGGTTTCACCTGATCCATTCTCGGATTGCTCCGAGGCATTCGAGGATATAATCAAGGGTATTGTGCAAATCTGGCGGACACATCAAGAGCTCTATAGTGAAAGCCCACTGAGGATGGCCGGTGTTGTTTTGCAATATGATCCTTGGACGATCATGGGTGCCGCCTTCATAGCAAAATTGTTTGACGCCGCCCACGTGGATGCGGATAAAGTTGGAATTTCGGATGCTGACCGCATTCCAGTTGCAATGTCTGGATTTTTTGATTTTGAAAACTTGCTCCGAAAACACCCTTTTTGTGATATTTTCGAGGCGGCCGCGACCTGGGACGATAAAAAGATACGCGGAGAAAAGATCTTTTCCGGTGCTTTGACTGTTGACACGGCTTCTACCTACTCGAAGCCAGGATTTGACTATGGAAGGCTTGTTGCGACTTCGGTTCCATGGTGGCGCGATTAGCGGTCGGTCTGGCGAAGCTGCGATGCGGCATCGGGGTGGTGAGTGGAAGGCAGCTATGGGCCGTTCGCATCATTCATCACGCCTCACCCATGCAGGGCGCATCGAGCGCCTTTTCTGCTCTTCGGGCGCTTTCGCTCCTCCTTCCGAGCTGATCCCTAAGCCGGGAAACAAACCGGGACAGTTCCATCGTAGCCCGCTCGGGCTACCCGGGACAAATGTCCTCAGCGGGGCTGCCCTATGGGAAAATTGCTCAATGCGTAAGCCGAACAATCTTTTTCATAATTGGGGCAATATCTTCTCGACGGTAGATAGCCCCAAAGTCCTGCCCATCAGGGGAAAACGGTTCGATCCTCTGGGCGGTGATGAGGCCTCGCAGCGTGTTTCGATGCTGTCCTGTTTCATTCGACAGCGTCGTCAATGTCACAAACCGATCGTGAAACGCCGCTATGTCTTCTGGGGTCATCCGATGCTGCGAACGCCCGGAGCGGGGGTTCATGATCTGCTGTGCCGGCACATGCCCAGCCTCGATCAATCGTTGGAATGTGCCGCCGTCCCTCAGGCCGACTGACCGACCAACTGTAGCTGCGGGCACCGTGCCCGATAGATCTGAAAAGCTCGCTTCTTCGGTGCGCCGAAGCGGTGAGCTGATCAGATCCACCTCAGACTTTCGCAGGACGATCCCGTGAAAACCGCTCACTCCGACACGTTGACCTACACTCAGACGCTTGCCGCGGATGGCCTGGACCAGTTGCTCGATATCGGTGTCTCTGCGCCTGCACGCAAGAAGAAGGGTTTCCCAGGCTTTATCCCCCGCATCGACAGGGGCCGCATTGGACGACAATTCAGCGACTAGGGCTAGCCCATCAGAGGGACGCCATGGGTTCTTGACCTTCTCGACCTGTGTGCGGGGAACAAGCACCCGGGCATCCGCCAAAGCGATCAACTCCTGCCGGGTTGCCCCCATGGCCTCGCGCATGGCGATCGGCCCGACGAGAGTGGGGATTTCGGTCAGGAGATCGACATAGGCCTGCGCATCAAACAATTTGCGGTTTGGGAGCCGATCATCATCCCCGCTGAATGCCCCGGCTTCGACCAGAAAGTGCTCCAGCACCTTGGTCCCTATACCTGTTTCTATCTCAGCGGTTCGGAGAGAATGCAGGCGCCGCCTCTGGACAATCTCGCCCAAGACGTCTTCTCCCGCTGCAATCGGCCAGTTCGCGAGGATGCAGTCCCTCAATGTATCACGAAAGAAATCGAAGCTTTCTTCGGCCGCATAGAGGCGCCGAAGATCTGAAAACAGCTTTCCGAAAACCGTGCTTGGTTCTTGGAGCGATCCACTGGCGCATCGCGCAATCTGGTCGAGAGCCGCGCGAATGGCGTCCTTTCCGTTCACGAAAACGTCAAAGCCAGCAGCATGAACCGCACTGTTGATCCTTGCGTGCTCAGCAGCGTCGTGCTTAAGAAGAATTTCTCCCAGAAAGCGACACAGTGTCGTGATGGCAAAAACAGGATGATCCTTGAGCCACGTGTCATCAGATCCATCCTCCAGTCGCCGATCGAGCCAGAGATCATAGGCAGTAGGCGTCCGCCTCGGGCGGTCTAATACCCCCGACAGGATATCCGCTTCGATCTCCTGCAGTCGGGCACCGATATCATAGCGCACCCTCGGAGCCGAGGCCTCCCACAACTGAACGAGGGGATGAGCATGCTGAACACACAGGCTGGCCTCGCGCATTTGCCAATGTCCGCGCATCACCATGGCAGTCGATGCCTGATCATCTGCCTTGGCAGCATCGTCTTGCAGGCAAATTGGGCAGCCGCGCATCACCGGATTGCGCAGCGCCCGCGACGTGTAGAGCTCACCACGGAATTGCATCCGGACGTTCCCGGCACGAACGCCGGTCCAAGATAGCATCTCGGCAAAAGCCTCAGGCTGAAGTCCGGCCCAGTCAGCTAAGGTTTCGAGTGCCGTTTCGTCCTGATCAAGGAGCAGCTTAAACGGCGCACCTATATCATATGCAAGTTCAGGAGCTTCTGTCTGCCAGACGGCCGCAAGGCGGGCCAAGTACGAATACAGGGTCTCCCTGTGGATCGGGGCAGGGCTTGAAACAGGAAGGAGCGTCATCGGAAATTCTAGTTTGGCGGTGGACGGTGAATTTCACCAAAATTACATAGATGTGGTGTCGCGTAAGCTGCTGAGGCCATGCCTAGACAGCCTTAACTAACGCCATAAGCTCAGAGTAGCTGGTTACCACATCGTACTTTACGCTATTATCGTTGATCCTTCTGCCAATCTCGTCGAAAAACTTTCGCGCGCATTTTATTTTGGTCTGTTCCAGTTCACGCATCTTCATCGAAGGGAGGTCTGACTTGGTCTCTGCGACGAAGTAGAGATGCTTCATACCGCCGTCTTTGAATGCGATTGCCCAATCGGGGTTGTAGTCTCCAACGGGGGTTGGGATCAGGAACCCACGCGGCAGCTTGGAATAAACGACAACCTCGGCACTGGTATCAAGATCCATGACGAAGTCACGCTCAACCTTTGAATCCACGATCGCGTGGTCGTAAACGTGGTTCTTTAGCTTGTCGGTGGCTTTCTTGAAGTCATTGCCAGTTTCACCCGCAGTGAACAGCTCGGAATCGTAGCGCTCTTCAACCGCATCGTAGGTCAGCTTTTCGATGATCGCGGTCGCTTTTTGCTCTTGGATCAAGTGCGACGCATCTGCGATGAACTGTTCGGGGTTCTTGGCAAACTCGGCAAATTTTACTGGCTGAAGCCGGGCCAGAATTTCGCCCACGGTCTTGCGAGTCAGATCGGTATTCTGGGCGATGGATCCGATGACGTCGTATGACACGCGAGAATGCGCGCTCTTGCCACTCTCAGACCGAATTTTACCCTGCACAAAGGCACTGCCAGCACGAAGGCTCTCATCGGTTACTTCATCTGACAAAGCCCCCTCGGTCACAAGATATTGCAGTGGTGCCACCTGCAAATCTTTTTCTAACCGGTCAATGCAGCTCTTGATCAGTGCGGTGCTGTCGAACTCGACCTGATAGACGGCTTTTCGGTTTATCCTACGCCATAGCTCTTGAAACTCCTTGCGATGGAAGTTGTCATTTAACCGGTTTCTCTTGGGTTTGCGCCCATCGCTGAACATGTCGTCTACGGCCTTGCCGTTGAAAAGGGTGTCAATCAGCGCGAAGACCGCATCGCGATGAACTTCCAGCTCCTCGGGAAGCGCTGCCAACTCCTCCGACTTGCGGGCCTCATGATAGCTGCCGGTGATATGGCCATCATCATCCACATAATCACTCTTGATCAGGAAGCGCTCCAGCTTCTTGGCCAGTGATTTGTCCAAAACCAGCTCCAGATCGCCAGTTTTCAACGTTTTGCCCTCGAAATACTCGGCATCCGCCTGCTTCGGCCGAGCCGAAAGGTTCTCGACGATCTCCTTCTGCAGCGCCGTCACGAACCCCTTGTAGCTTTCCGATGCGACCACGGTCAGCACGTTGATGTCATGCACGGTAACCGGATGATCCATCCGCTCACCATTGCGATTGACTGCGATCCGCAAACCTCGCCCAACCTCCTGACGCCGTGAGATCGTGTTCTGGCTTTCATTGTGCTTTAGCATGCACATCACGAAGACATTGGGGTTATCCCACCCTTCACGGAGGGCCGAGTGGGAAAAGATGAACCGTGTGGGTTCCTCGAAGGACAGCAGAGTTTCCTTCTCTTTCAGGATCAATTCGTAATCACTTGGATCAGTGGATTGCCCCGCAAGTTCGCCGCGGGCCGCTGCCTTTGGGTTGGTCAATTTTTTATTCTTGTCGATCGAGAAATACCCGCGATGGGTCTTGGCCACCTCGATACCGGCGAGATAGTCGCGATACTCCAGATTCTCCAGGGGCAACTCAGCCAGTAGTTCATCAACCGCCAGAGCATATTCTTCTTCAAATACCCGGGCGTATTCGCCTTGCTCGTCAGCCTGGTCGTAATCGCGATACTTTATCACCTCATCGATGAAAAACAGCGATAGCACCTTGATCCCGCGCGCAAACAGCACCTGTTCGCGCTCCAGATGAGCCGAGATAGTCTCGCGAATCTGTATCCGCCGGATGTCGCGTTCCGTAACATCGCCAGACGCTTCACCAGCGTGCAGCACATCACCATTGGTAAAGTGCACCGTGTCATCGCGGGCGTCGATATTGCTCACAACGAAATCCTTGTAGGCTTCCAGCCCCTTGGACAGATCGAACAGGTTGCGCCCCTGTTCCAGCTTTCGGGCGACACGTTTGATCCCACTCTGCATCTTGACCTCGATATCCACCCAGGCGACCGGCGCGGCGCTTGAGGTCTCGATCCGGTGCAGGAACAGATACGGGTTCGTCCCGCTCAGGCCTTTGGTTTCCACACCGCGCACCTTGATCTTTTTGACCAGCTTCCGGTTGAAGGCGTCCACGGCGTCCAGACGATGCACCTTGTTATGGACTGTCCTATGTGTCGCCGAATAGCGCAGGATGAAGAGTGGGTTGAACCTCGGGATCGCTGTGTTCGTCGCGTCTCCCTCCATCTTTTGCGGCTCGTCGAGGATCAGGATAGGCCGGTTCTTGGAAATGACATCAATCGGCCTGCGTGATTGGAAATCATCCAACTCGTCATAGATCCGCAGATTGTCTTTACTCTTCGCCGCGAACGCATGGTAATTGATCACCATCACATTGATCCCTGCGTCTGACGAAAAGCTCTCCAGCTCGTGCAGCCGCTTGGAATTATAGACGAACGCCCGGACCTTTTTGCCGTATTCCTGCTGGAAATGCTCAGCCGTCATCTGGATCGACTTGGCCACCCCTTCGCGGATCGCAACACTAGGCACCATGATAATGAACTTGGACCAGCCATAGCGCTTGTGCAGCTCGAACATGGTCTTGATATAGACATAGGTCTTCCCCGTGCCCGTCTCCATCTCGACATCGAGGTTGATCTGCGCGCCGGGCTTGTAGCTGGCGGGCTTCTTTCTGCCCTTGTCATCTGTGTAATGCGTCAGGCCCTCTGACAGGGGCAACAAGGCGGCGCGCTGCACCTTGTGGATGTTCGCGAGAATGACATCCTCGGGCAGCTTGACAGGGGCGTTGCCGAAGCCGTCCAACTCCAACCTCGACTGCGCACCTGCACCGGGATCGATGGTGTATTTTAGAACATCCTGCCGGGGCTGGCCTTCAAAACAATCGACCACGGCATCAACAGCATCGGTCTGATAAGGTTGCGACTTGAACTTGATCTTCATGACTGCCGCTTTCTTAAATCTGGCGCTTCTTTCTTAGATGCTTTCTTAGGATGTTCGCGTTTCATTCGCATGCCTTCCATTCCGGCGCGGCCCTTGACCCTGCGTTGAAGATCACTCCATCCACACGTAACTTAGTGAGAATATTGCCTATTTTGCTCTTTTTCTGCGCATCGCTCAGGGCATCACTGAGCTTATCCCAAAGAAGATCGTCGATTTCCTTTCTTGAAGCACTGCCGAACTTGCTTAGAAACTTGAGCACAAGATCGGCATAATGCTGATCATCGAAGGCGCTGGTCTTGATATACTCGGCCTGCCGGGAAGACGCGGCAGCTACGGCAGCGGACACACGAAGGTTCGGCCTCCGCCCCTCAACAAGCCCCTTGCGCTTCAGCGCCTGGATCGCCGCATCCGGCACCTCTAGCCCTTTCTGCACCCGGTCCAGCGCCAGCACGTCCGTGAGCTGCAAGCCGCCGTTTTCCATCAGCACGCGCGTATAGGCCGGATCCACAACGCCGCCATAAACTGTCATCACCACCGCATCGCCCGCCACCTCGTAATCCGGCATTGGCAGATAGCGTCGGCGCTGCGTTTCATACATCCGCTGGATGCCATAGCCCATCTGATCAATCATGTTCAGCTCGACCATGGCCTGCACCAGATAGGGATTGCGATAGCCCCTCGGCGTCTTGTCGCCGCGCACATAGTCCTCGGGGGCACCTTCAAAGAAACGACCAGCGTTCTCGAACACCAAGCGATCCGGACGCTCGGTCACAATGATCCGCTGATTCTGGCGATAATCCTGATGGGCGATGCAATTGTGCAGTGCTTCGAGAACCACCTTCTGATCGTATTTCGACACCTCGTGCGGCAGCAATTCGTCATCGGGCAAAAGGCGCAGCTGGATGTTGCGGATGCGTTGATAGAGCTGTGTCGTCGTCAGCAGGAACGGTGGGCCAAAATGTTCGTAGGCCGTTTCTGGTCCAACCAGCTTCCATGTCATCTGAGCGGGTTGCGGGGACAGCAGGTAAGCGCTTTCCGATTTGCCCAGTAGCAACAGAGCGGCACGGGTCACTTCACCGCGCTGGGTGACCTTGGCGCGGTCCAGCAGGGTGGCCACTGGCCATCCACGCACCTCATCCGCGTCGATCCGGTTTTGATGCTTCAGGGCAAAGCCACTTCGCGCACGGTCCACAGCCTGCGGGTCCAGATCATCAAGCGTGGCACCGTCCACCACCTGCGCGCTCCAGTCGGTGTTCAGCGTCTGCGCGCGAATTTCGTCCAGCTTGGCCAGTCCCAAAGGAGACAGGCTTTCACCGGCCCGGGAGAAATAATGGCCCTGCCAGGCAATCGGAATGCCACGGGGAGCGGGTGGGATTTCCATCATCACCACGCGGTGACCATTCACCTCCACCTCGTGGATATGTCGAAACGTCGTGGTGGGGTCGGCGCCGTCGGCGATCTGCTGCTTCAGGCTTTGCAGGTGTTCCGGAGCGATGCGGTAGTCTGTCCCCACAACGGCCCTGCTCTTGTTGTTCACACCGAATACAAGCCAGCCTGCATCCACGTCCTTCAGGTTCGCCTCGTTCGACAGGGCGGAGAAGTATTTCCCGATATCGCCCGTGGAGTAGGAATTGGAAGCCTCCTTGAACTCGACCACCTCGTTTTCCCAGGTGGTGATCAGCTCCGTCAGTTTGAGGCGCAGTTCGGCGGGGGTCATCAGATCGCTTTGACTTCTGTGTCCGGCGACAGAGCCTTGAAGATCTGTTTCACGTTGATCTTGGTCGCGTCATCTTTGAAGCCCGTGTCCTTGAACACCACGCGCAGGGGGTGGCGGGCGGCGAGCGTCTTGACCAGCGCTTCATCCACTCCGTTGTCGAAACAGGCGATCAAGGCGGTGCCTGCGACGGTGAAGACTGTCTTTCCCTCCACCGTCTCACGCGTGATGGGCAGGGTCAGATCAACGCCCCAGTCGAGCAGCACCTGAAACAGCAGGTCTTCGGGGGTGCGGTCGGGTTTGATGTTGTCCACGCGGGTCAGCAGGTCGGCCTGTGTGGTGGCGTCGGGGGTGTAATAGACATCGGCCATGTTCGAGCTGTCGATTTTAAACGTCCTAAATCCCACATCCTTGTTCCAACCTACATGAGAGCTCTCTACGTCAATCATTTGGGCAGCGTTTCGGATCCTTTCTCTCGAAAGTTGAGCGATATTCTCAAAATCTGAAGGTGAGCTTTCATTTGTCTCCGAAGGTCTCTCATCAAGTTGAATTAGGAAAAACTTGCGATTAAGCCCGTCTTCAGCATTCTGCTTCATGACCGCTTCAGCTGTAGTCCCAGAGCCTGCAAAGAAATCAACTACAATTCCGTTGCGGGAGTTATTTGCCCATTTAATAAGTTGCTGTATTAGCCGAACAGGCTTTTTACCATTCGAGAAAGCTATCCCTCCTTCCCGCGCGACATTACCCATGTCTTGATAAAAACCTTTCCAAATATCGCCGCGAATTACAGTTCGTCCAAACTTTGGTCTATAGTCATCTGATGTCCTATAATTCAGGCGCAGAGGAAGCAGAGATTTCAGCTTGCCATTCGAAAGCTTCGTCAGAATATACGTTCTATGGTCGACGGCAAACTCTTTCCACCGCCCGGGTTCGCAGTCTTGATCTTGCGCAGATACTGGTGGTCTATCAATGCTCGCAATACGATCCAAATTTTTCGATATAAAATCGCTCGCAGCCTCAGAAACTGCAAGTAACTTATCTAAGTTATTGATGGAGAACGATCCGCGATTTTTTAAGTCGAATCTTTCAATATCTTTAGCAACAGATTCATCCTTTAACAATTCTTCTCCAAGCGACCCAAGGCTTCCATCCTCATGAAGCCACATCGAATAGTGTGTGTCGTAAGAGGCAACACTATCATAAAGCGGCAAATGTTGAACTTTGTCAAACTCAGGTGACTTTCTAAAAATATGAACGAATTCTACATTTTTTACAATTGTGCCCTGCTGAGCATTCACCGTCTTTGGGCCCGAAGTTGTTGAGATTTCCAATGCAATGGTGTCCACGTAGTTGCTTTCACCAAAAACCTCATCAAGAAGACGCTTCAGGTTTGCGGCCTCCCAGTCATCACAAGACGCAAAAAGGACTCCATCATCATCCAGAAGATTAGCGGCAATTTTTAGCCTTGCATACATCATACTTAGCCAGTCGGAGTGGAAGCGCCCATTTGCTTGTGTATTGGCCACAAGACGATTTCCGTCGTTGTCGATTTGGTTGGTTCGCTCCAAATAATCAGATCGGCTTTCAGAAAACTTATCATTGTAAATGAAGTCTTTTCCTGTGTTGTAAGGTGGGTCTATGTAAACAACCTTGACGTCTCCAAGAAAAGAACTCTGCAGCAGTTTCAGCGCTTCAAGGTTGTCGCCCTCAATGAACAGGTTGCGGGTGGTGTCAAAATCCACCGACTCCGCCTGCACGGGCCGCAGAGTTTTCGCAATCGGCGCATTGGCCGTTATCAACGCCTGCCGCTTGCCCGGCCAGTCCAGATGATACCGCTCTTGCGGCCCTTCCACGATGCTGTCCGACAATTCTTGCCGCAGCAGGTCAAAATCCACCGCGCGGCGCAGCGCGCCGTCCGGCCCCCTGCTTTCCGTCACGCAGCCCGGAAACAGCGCCGCGATCTTGTCCACGTTCTGCGCGGTCAGGTCGGGGCTGTGCATTTTCAGCTTTTCGATCTCGTCACTCATGGTTTTCCCCCGCCCGCTTTATTCGGGTCTTTCATATGGTCAAAGGCCGCCTGTGCCTCGGCCAGTTGGCCGTGCAGCGTCACCTTGATGTTGAACTGGCTTTCGCGTTTCAGCTTGGCCTGAAGCTGTGCGATCTCACGCTCTTTTGCCCTGATTGCCGCCAGTCGTTCAAGCCGGGTTTCGACATCTTCGCCTGGGACAGGTGTGATCGGCATGAGCGCAGACAGCATCCCGTCATAGAGCGCACCCAGGTTGACCGCCACCGGCAAGGGCTGGCGTGGACTGTTCTGTGAGACCCAGTCGCCACGCAGGTGATCAGACAGTACCCATTTGCCGCGCTCCGCTTCGGACTGGCGTTTGTAAGCAGCAGCGGTCTGGATGTGTTCGGCGGCCAACAGCTCGAACACAATCGGGAAGGGAATAGCGCGGTCAATGGCGCGCAGAACATCATCATGCAGCGCATCGCCCTTGAGCGTGACGCGGAAAACCTGAATTTCCGGCACGGCAGATGTAGCGGGCAGGTTCAGTGTTTCGGGCGCGAGCTTGTGTGCCCAAGTGATCTGGTCCACCTCGCGCACGAAACGGTCACGCAACGCCGTGCTGACGGATGCCCCGTCATAGATACGCGTCTTCGGGATCACACGTTTGAGCGCCGTCTGGGGTGGGTATTGATACAGCGTCATGGATCGCGCATTACGATGAAGGCGATGAGTTCGAAATCCTCCAGCCCCGCGATGGTCTGCGTCAGGGCCG
>JAUHVK010000024.1 GCA_030425145.1 Alphaproteobacteria bacterium
CTTCCGCACCGCCGGAAACACCCAGAACCTCGGACACGATCCCGGCCCAGCCGGAGCCGTACCCGAAATAGGTGCCACCCTGCGAGCCGGTGCCAACGGTAAAGCTCTCCGGCCAGCCTGTGCGGTCAACATGGCTTTCGGCGAATGCCTGACCCGTGATGGCACAGGCGAAGGCAAAGGTGATTGCTGTAATCTTCTGCATTGGTTCCTCCCAAACGCATACATTGATGGTATAGCCCGGCGTGATGGTTCTGCCGGGTCGCCGCTTAGCAACCATGTGGCAGCGCCCGCCGCATAGCGCCGTTAACGCCAACAGTTTCGCCAAATCGCATATTTTTCGAGCAACGGGTGGCTTTGGTGACAAACTGGCGAATTCTTGGGTCGCCGACGACACATCTTGGGGGATGGGCCTGGCAGGGCCGAGCTTCAGCTGTCGCTTTCGGTAAAGGACTCGCGGTCCAGTCCGTAGCGCTGCATCTTCTCATAGAGAGCCTTGCGGGAGATTCCCAAAGCTTCATACGTGTCCTTGAGACGTCCTGCATTGGCCGCAAGACTGGCCGCGATCAGTGCACGTTCATGCTCTGCCACACGATCGGCAAGCGTCCCTGCCACAGGGGATGCCTGTTCCCCCCTCTCCGGCAATCCCAACACATACCGCTCCGCAGCATTGCGCAATTCGCGGGCGTTTCCAGGCCAATCCCGTGCGGCAATGGCATCAAGCACAACACCCGGCACTTGCGGCGCGGGATGGCCATAGCGGTCGGCCGTCTGTCCGACGAATGTCAGGAACAGCATCGGGATGTCCTGCCGCCGCGCCGCAAGCGACGGCATCCGGATCGTCACCACGTTCAACCGGTAAAGCAGATCACCGCGGAACTGCCCTCGTGCCGCCGTTTCTTCGAGGTCGGATTTCGACGCAGCCACAAAGCGCACATCAAGGTCGATCCGGTCATGCGACCCCAAACGGCTGATCGAACGGGTTTCCACCGCGTGAAGCAACTTGGCCTGAAGCGCGAGCGGCAGGCTGTCGATCTCATCAAGGAACACCGTCCCCCAGCGCGCATGTTCAAACTTACCCGCCCGCGCTCTTGTCGCTCCGGCGAAGGCTCCGGGCTCATGACCGAAAAGCTCGCTTTCGATCAGATCGGCGGGAAGTGCTGCGCAATTGATCGACACAAACGGTCGGTCCGCGCGCTTGCTGGCGGCGTGCAAAGCCTGCGCGGCCAGCCCCTTGCCCGTTCCGGTATCGCCCACGATCAGCACATCCGCGTCACTGTTGGCCACGGTACGGATTTGGCTGCGCACAGTCTCCATTTCCGGGCTGAAGCCCCGAAGGCTGTCCATCGTGCCAATCAACGGCGCCACCTGCGATCGCAACCGCCGGTTTTCAAGCGTCAGGCGGCGCATCTCCAGTGCCCTGCGCACCGCATCAACCAGGCGTTCCGGCGCATAGGGCTTTTCGATGAAATCATAAGCGCCGTCCCTCATCATGCTGACGGCAAGATCCAGATCACCGTGCCCGGTGACGAGGATCACAGGAAACTCCGGGTCAATCTGCAAAGCCGCGCGCAACAAAGCAGTACCGTCCATTCCCGGCATCCGGATGTCTGTCACAAGAACGCCGGGGAAATCCGTCGTGATCTTTGGCAGGACGCTCGCTGCTCTGTCAAAACAGAGGCAGCCCATTTCAGCCAGCTCAAGCGTCTGCTGCGCCGCAATTCGCAGCGGCTCTTCGTCATCGACAAACAGGACAGGTCCGGGCGCGGTCATTCTGCCGCCGCAAGTGACGGCGCTTCGGCCAGATTGAGCGTCACGCTGAAAACCGCACCTCCTTCGGGATGGTTGCCGCCTTCAAGCGTGCCACCAAAGTCGCGCACGATATTGTAGGAGATCGACAGACCCAGCCCCATGCCTTTCCCCGGTTCTTTGGTCGTGAAGAACGGATCAAACAGTTGCGCGATTTCGGCATCGGTCATGCCGGTGCCGCGATCCCGCACCCGGACGTGCACGCGCGTACCAATTATCTCTAGCGACAGATCGACCACCGGATCGGGTTGATCCGCCATCGCATCAACCGCATTGCTGAGAAGGTTGACGAAGACCTGCTGCAAGCGGACCTGCCCGCCGTTCACCCAGATCTCGCCCTCTATCTCGTCACGGTTCACCCGACAGCCGGACCCCCGCATTTTCGGCTCGACAATCACAAGTGCCGTATCAATTGCGCGGTTGAGCAGGACAGGTTCTGTCTTTTCCCCCGGACGCCGGGCAAAGTTGCGCAGATGGGTCGAGATCGCAGCAAGGCGATCCACCATGTCGTCGATCATTCCAACATTCTGGCGCACTTTTTCGGGCTCTCCGCGATCAAGATAGGCGCCTGCATTGCGGGCAAAGGATTTCACCGCCGCCAAGGGTTGGTTGAACTCGTGGCTCAACGCCGCCGCCATCTGCCCAAGTGCCGCGAGCTTTCCAGCCTGGATGAGTTCGGTCTGCGTCTGCCGCAACAGGGTCTCGGCTGCACGTCGTTCCTCAACCTCCTGCGTGATCAGGCGGTTCGCCTTCTCAAGCTCCGCCGTGCGCTGCGTCACCCGGTGTTCCAACTCCTCCTGCATCGACAGCGCCGCACGGATCCGTTCCTGCAACTGAACACGTCGCTGGATCACCACGGTGGCGATCAGCGCAACAAGCAATAGGCACAAAGCCGTCAGAGCGACCGTTCCCATGGCTTGAGTCCACGCCTGATCGCTTGGCGTCAGTAGGGACACCTCCCACCCAGCCTCGGGGATCATCTGGCTTTGCATGACATAGCGGCCAAGAGTTCCGTCTTCGCTGGTTATCGCAACCTGCCGAAACCCGTCATCAATGGGCTCTTCGGTGGCTTGCAGCGGCACAAGCCGATCCATCGGGTATTTCTTGGTACTCTCAATAATCGCCCGCGCCTCGGGGCTGAGCGGACCGAGCGACCGGAAATGCCAATCCGGGCGGCTGGCCATGAAGATCACCCCCGCATCGTCAAGCACGAGGATTTCATTGTTGCCATTGCGCCAGGCGTCCTCAAAGGCATCAACGGTGAATTTCACCGCCAGCACACCAAGGATGTCTGCCCCGTCACGCACGGCTTCGGCAAAGAAATAACCCCGTTCGCCAGACGTGGTGCCAAGCGCAAAGAACCGCCCCTGCTCGCCCGCAAGTGCGAGGGTGAAATACGGGCGGTACGCAAAGTTCTGTCCGACGAAGGACAGTTCCTTCCAGTGATTGCTGGCGGCAACGGTCAGCCCTGTCGGGTCGATCAGGAAAATGTCGGACAGGCCCACCTCTTCCGCAGTACGGTGCAATTCATCGTTCACGCGGTCGATGAGCGCGCGGTCAGACGGATTACTCAGAGCGGCGGCAAGATCGGGACGTTCCGCAATCAGAGCCGGCAGCGCTTCGAACCGGCGGAGCGACCCTGTCAGACCTTCCACCGCAAGCGTCAGCGTTGGCGCTTCACGCTTGCCTAGCTGTCCAAGGTAAACCCGTTCCAACGCCGGCAGCAAGAAAACAAGCATCGACAACAGCACGGCCAAACCGCCCAAAATCAGGCCAAGCGCCTTATGTTTGCGGTCGGTCGGTCGCTGTGTGTCTGTCGAACGCGTCATGGCGCGAAGATGCGTCCATTTGAGAGCCGAGACAAGTCACGGAAGCTTCGGCCTACATCACCGCCCCGATCTGCCACGGGACAAATTCGTGATCGCCCAGGCCAAGCCGTTCGGATTTGGTTACCTGTCCGGACGCGGTGGCGCGGATGAGATCGAATATTTCACGCCCCTTGTCGGCAAGGCTCACGCCACCCGACAGGATATCCCCGGTGTTCAGATCCATGTCGTCGGGCATCTGCTGAAACAGACGGTCGGACGTGGCCAGCTTGATCGTCGGCGCGGGCTTCGATCCAAAGGCCGATCCGCGCCCGGTGGTGAAGACCACAATCTGCGCACCACCCGCAATCTGGCCGGTGACGGACACCGGGTCGTAGCCGGGGGTATCCATGAACACGAGACCCGGCATGGTGACGGGTTCGGCGTAGTCGTACACCGCAGTCAACGGCGTCGCCCCACCTTTGGCCGCCGCACCCAATGATTTCTCGAGGATCGTTGTGATCCCCCCCTGCTTGTTGCCCGGGCTTGGATTGTTGTCGAGCGACCCACCGTTCAGCGATGTGTACCGCTCCCACCATTTGATCTGCCCGATCAGCTTGTCCGCCACGTTCTGAGAGGCCGCACGCCGCAGCAGCAGTTGCTCCGCTCCGTAGATTTCTGGCGTTTCCGACAGGATCGCAGTGCCCCCCTGCCCGACCAGAAGATCGCTGGCGACGCCAAGTGCCGGGTTCGCCGTGATCCCGGAAAACCCATCCGACCCGCCACATTGCAGTGCCACACGCAAAGCAGACATCGGCTGCGGGCTGCGCGATATGTCATTCACTTGGGGAAGAAGCCCCACCACTTGATCCTTGATCGCGTCGATGGTTGCACGCGTGCCGCCCGTGTCCTGAATGGTCAGCCCGTGGAAATGCGACGTGCTCTCGGCACCGAAGTGCGATTGCATCCGCGCGATCTGCATCACCTCACAGCCAAGACCGACAAAGACCGCTGCACCAACATTCGGATGGGTCGCATGCCCCCAGAGCACCCGGTCAAGAATCTCGAACCCCGGCCCGCTGCTCGCCATCCCGCACCCCGTGCCATGGGCAAGAGCAACGATGCCGTCGATATCCGGATATGGACCGAGAAGACCGCTTTCTTCGATCTCGGTTGCGGCGCGGCGGATGACCGTGGCGGAACAGTTCACCGTTGCCAGCAAGGCAATGTAGTTGCGCGTGCCGACACGTCCGTCGGGCCGAAGGTAGCCGTCAAAGGTCAAAGGTTGGGATGCCGGGATGGCCGCCTGCGCCAGCATCAGATCCGCCCCGATGGCATAGGCCTGCTCGGGGTTGTCGAAGACGCAGTTTTCCGTGTGAACGTGCGCACCCGCCGAGATATTGCTCGTCGCCTTACCGATGAACTGGCCGAACTTGAGGATCGGCGCGCCTGCCGGAATATCGACGCGGGCGATCTTGTGCCCGGCCGACAGCGACTTTTCCAAAGGCGCACCAAGCCCCAACGGGTCTGCACCCGCCTGCGCCCGCGCCGTCAATACCGCCACATTGTCAGATTTGTGCAAGATCAACGGTTCAGACATGGCCAATCCCCCGGATCACCCCGCGCAGTTCCGCAAGTCCGCGTAACCGTCCGATCAGCGGATAGCCGGGTACGAAATCGCGGTCATGGTCGCTCAGCATATGATGCCCGTGGTCGGGGCGGAAGGGGATCTCATGATCTTCGCGTCCTTCGGACCTGCGCCGCTTCTCTTCGCGCAAGAGCACGCGCAGCAGCAGCACCATGTCTGTGTCCCCATCCAGATGCGCGGCCTCTTCAAACGATCCGTCCGCCTCTTTGCGAACATTGCGAAGATGCGCGAAATGGATCCGGTCGGCCACCCGCGCAGCGATGGCGGGAACATCATTCCCCGGATGCGCGCCAAGTGAGCCGGAACAGAGCGTCACACCATTGGCGGGACTGTCTTGTTGTTCCAGCACCCATTCCAGATCGTCGCCAGTCGAGACGATGCGCGGCAGGCCAAGGATGTCGCGCGGCGGGTCGTCAGGATGCACGCAGAGCCGAAGCCCCAATTCTTCTGCCGTGGGAACCACCTCGGCCAGGAACCGGGCGTAGTTCGCGCGCAAACCGTCCCGGTCGATCACATCATACGCAGCCAGCGCTGTGCGCAGCCCCGGAATGTCGTACCGGTCGAACGCCCCCGGCATTCCTGCCATGATTGACGCAAGAAGCTTGTCGCGCGCGGCCTCACTTGCCTGTTGATACCACGCCGCAGCGCGAACGCGCACGTCGTCGCTATAATCCTCTTCGGCAGCCTGGCGTCCGAGCATGTGAATCTCGAACGCCGCCATTTGCGTCGCCTCAAAGCGCAAACAACTGGCACCACCATCGACCGGCGCGGCCAGATCGGTGCGCGTCCAGTCCAGCAGGGGCATGAAATTGTAGCAGATCGTCCGCACGCCCTGTTCGGCCAGATGGGCCATCGACTGGCGGTAATTGGCGAAAAGCACCGACAGGTCGCCCTCACCCTTCTTGATCCGCTCATGTACCGGCAGGCTTTCGACTACAGACCAGACAAACCCCGCCTCTTCGATGGCGCGTTTGCGGGCGGCAATGGCCTCAATTGGCCAGACCTCACCATAGGGGATTGCATGCAAGGCGCTGACGATGCCGCTGGCCCCAGTCTGCGCCACCTCGGCCAGCGTGATCGGGTCAAATTCACCATACCAGCGCCAGGTCTCAATCATCGCGCACCCTCTTCAATCGCGGCGCGGGTGCCCTTGTTCCAAAGAAGTACCGCCGCTTCGGTCACCGGGCGCTTCAACTGCTCTGCCAGTTCCTCAGGGAACACGTCGCGCACACCAAGCAAGGCTGCAACCTTGCCTTCCGGCGTGTCGGCACTGTCCGAGGCCGCGCGCAATTGCGCAGCCAAGGGATCGCGCACATCAATCGCCTGCCCTTTTTCATCCACCCCACCGACATACCGCATCCACGCCGCCACGGCGAGGTACAACGCGGGCGAGGCCCGCCCGGCAGCCAGGTTCGCCGCCAGACTGCCCAAGATGCGTTGTGGGAGTTTCTGGCTGCCATCCATCGCAATCTGCCATGTCCTGTGGCGAATGCCGGGATTGGCGTAACGGTCTAACAGTGCATCCGCATACTCAGTCAGGCTGACGCCTTCAGGCGCCTGCACAGCAGGCATGATCTCGGACCAAAGCCGCCGGACATAGGCGGCCAAGACCGGGTCGGCGACCGTGTCTGCAATGGTCTCGTGTCCGGCCAGATAGCCCGTGTAAGCCAACGCGGAATGGGTGCCATTCAACATGCGCAGTTTCATATGCTCATGCGCGGTCACGTTCTGCACCATCTCAACGCCCGTGGCTTCGAAATCCGGACGCGCTCCACCGACGAAATCGTCTTCGATCACCCACTGGGCAAAGGGTTCGTGCATCACCGGGGCCGCGTCGACGCACCCAGTCAACTCCGCGACGCGGGCTAGGTCAGCCGCCGTGGTCGCAGGTGTGATCCGGTCCACCATAGTGCTGGGGAACTTGCACTCAGACTCGATCCAAACCGCCAGTGCCGGGTCTAGCCGACGTGCAAACTCCAACACCAGACCACGCACAAGCCGTCCGTTTTCGGGAAGGTTGTCACAGGTCAGCACAGTGAAAGGTGCGACGCCCGCCGCCCGACGGCGCTGCAAGGCGCGCACCAGAAAACCGAGAGCGGACACAGGCAATTCGTGTGACAGATCGTGCTGAATATCCGGGTGTTCGACGTTCAACGCGCCGGTCGCCGGGTTGTGGCAATAGCCCTTTTCAGTGACCGTCAGCGTCACGATCCGGACCTCCGCTTTCGCCATCGCCGACATCACCGCTTCGGGGTCTTCGGGCGCGACCAAGACGTCATTCAGAACGGTGATCCAGCGTGTCTGCTCGCCCTCAGGTGCAAGTGTGACCGAGGTGTATCCCCAACCCTGTCCGCGCAGCGCATCGCGTGTATCCGGGCTGCGCAGGGATACGCCCACGATGCCCCAGTCGCCCCCGGACGCCGCCATCGCATCCTGAATGAACACACATCCAAAGGCGCGAAAGAACGCGCCGAGACCGAGATGCACAATTGCTGTCTTGGGTTGGTAGGTCAGGTCAGCGGGCAAGCCAGCCTCCATCCACATTCAGCACTGCGCCATGCACGTAGCGCGCCGCAGGCGTACACAGGTATACGGCTGCGCCCGCAATGTCCTCGGCCTGCCCCCAGCGTCCCGCCGGGATCCGGTCAAGGATTGCCTGATTGCGCTCCGGATCGTTGCGCAGTGCTTCGGTATTGTTGGTCTCGATATAGCCAGGGGCTACCGCATTCACGTTGATGCCCTTGGCCGCCCATTCGTTCGCCAGCAACTTGGTCAGCCCCGCAACGCCATGTTTCGACGCAGTGTAGGATGGCACCCGGATCCCTCCCTGAAACGACAGCAAAGATGCGATGTTTACCACCGCTCCAGTGCCGCCGCGTGCGAGTACGGCCTTGGCAAAAGCCTGTGTGGTGAAAAACAGAGCCTTGAGATTGACGTCCATCACGTCATCCCAATCGGCCTCCGAAAAGTCCACCGCATCGGCGCGTCGGATAATGCCGGCGTTATTGATCAGCAGGTCGATGCGCTGACCGTCGAACAAACCATGCCCCGCCATCGGATCAGCGAAATCGACCAGCACAGAGGAGGCAACTCCGCCAGCCTTGGTGATCGCGCCGACGGTCTCGTCACAGGCCCGGCGTCCGGCGCAGATAACTTCGGCCCCGGCTTCGGCCAGACCGATGGCAATCGCCTGACCGATGCCGGTATTGGCCCCGGTCACAAGAGCGCGCCGTCCGGTCAGTGAAAAGGCCCTCACCGCAAATCCCCCATCGCCACCATATCCATGTCGGTGAAATCGACATTGTCGCCCGCCATCGCCCAGCAGAAGGTGTAAGACGCCGTCCCCGCCCCCGCATGGATCGACCAAGGCGGAGAGATCACTGCCTCTTCATTGGCCATGACGATGTGCCGGGTCTCTGACGGTTCGCCCATCAGGTGAAACACGCGCTGGTTTTCTGGCAGCTTGAAGTAAAGATACGCCTCCATCCGGCGGTCATGCAGGTGGACGGGCATGGTGTTCCAGACCGACCCTTCGGCAAATTGCGTGTACCCCATCAGAAGCTGACAGCTTGGGCACACGTCGGGGTGCAGGAACTGGATGATGACCCGCTCATTCGCCGTTTCCCGCGCACCCAACTCTACGCGTCGCGCGTCAGCCTGCGTGATCAGCCGCGTCGGGTAGGTTTGATGTGCAGGCGCAGACAGAACGTAGAACCGACCGTTGCCGCCAAATGTCACCGGACCGGACCCCATACCGATATAGAGCACTTCGCCACTGCCGATGTCGTAGATCTTACCGGCAACGGAAACCGTTCCGGCTTCACCGATATTCAGCACGCCCATTTCACGTCGGTCGAGGATCGACGGTGTGCCCGCTTCCTTGACCTCGCCCAGCGTCAGCTCTCCCCCGGCGGGTACAGCAGAGCCAAGGATCAGACGGTCGTAATGCGTGTAGACAAGGTTGATCTCTCTCTTCGCAAAGAGGCCACCGACATGGAACTGCTCCCGCAGTTGATCCGTGTCCAGCGTCTTTGCCGTGGCCGGATCAATCGCGTAGCGGGTTTGGGTCTTGAGCATGGTGTCAGGCCTTTCAGGTCAAAGAAAATCGTCGCGGCGTGGAGTGAAGGTGTCGATCAGCGTGCCCGCCTCGTGGCAGCGGCACCCGTGCCGCACGCCGGATGGGATCACGACGCTGTCACCGGGGCAGAGATCGTGTTCGGTGCTGTCGACAAAGAACGTGAACCGACCGGACTCGACATAGGTGGATTGCACATGCGGATGGTCATGCAGCTTGCCTTCACCGCCCTTTTCAAAGCGGAACGCAACGACCATCAGGTCGGGATTTTCGGCCAGGACCTGACGGGTTACACCCGGATCGGTCGGCACGATGGGATAAGTCATTTCAGCCTCATCTGAAGAGCGACGGCAGCCAGAGCGACAGCGCCGGAATGTAAGTGACAAGCATCAGCGTTGCGAAAGCTGCGCCGTAGAACGGCCAGATCGTGCGCACCGCCTCCCAGACCGGGATGCGACCCACCGCGCAGCCGACGAACAGCACCGCGCCTACGGGTGGCGTGCAGAGCCCGATGCCAAGGTTCAGGATCAGGATCACCCCGAAATGCACCGGATCGACGCCAAAGGCGGTCGCCACCGGCAGGAAGATCGGCGTGGTGATGACGATCAACGGCGACATATCCATGAATGTTCCGAGGAACAGCAGAACCACGTTCAAAAGCAGCAGGATAATGATCGGGTTGTCCGATACGCCCTGCAAAAGCGCCACCATCGACGCGGGCACCCGCGTGTAGGCCAAAAGCCAGCCGAACGCTGCAGCACAGCCAATGACCATGAGCACCATCGCCGTGGTACGCACTGCCGCAAAGGTCGCCTCGATGAAGTCGTGCCAGGTCAGGCTGCGGTAGACAAAGAACGTCACCAGGATTGCATAGACCACCGCGATGTTCGACGATTCAGACGCGGTGAAAATACCCGAGCGAACACCGCCGAAGATGATCGCCACAAGGATCAGACCCGGAGCAGCGGACACGAACAGGGTGCCGAGCATCCGCACACCCTGAAACGGTTGTGTCGGATAACCCTTGCGCACCGCCATCCACCATGCGGCCAGCATCAGCAGAGCGGCCAGAAGGAACCCCGGAATGATCCCGGCAGTGAACAGATCGGCGATCGAGATCTTTCCCCCGGCGGAAATCGAATAGATGATCATGTTGTGCGAAGGCGGCAGCAGCAGCGCGATGATTGAACTCACTACGGTGATATTCACCGCGTAATCCGTGTCATAGCCGCGCTCTTTCATCTGCGGCACCATCAGTCCACCGACCGCACTGGCATCGGCAGCGGCCGATCCGGAGACACCGCCAAACATGACTGAGGACAGAACGTTCACCTGCCCCAACCCGCCGCGCAAGTGGCCGACAAAGCCTCCGGCCAGCGCCACCAGACGCCGGGCAATGTCGCCCCGCACCATCAGGTCACCTGCATAGATAAAGAACGGGATCGCCATCAGCGCGAACACCGACACGCCGGAATTCAGGCGTTGGAACACGACCACCGGCGGCAGCCCAAGATAGGCAATGGTGGCAAAGCTGGACACACCCAGGCAAAACGCAACCGGTGTACCGATCAAGAGAAGGAACGTGAAAGTTCCAAAGAGGACATAGAGTTCCATCAGTCGATCTCCGCGTCTTCGCCAAAGCGCGCGGTCTGAAGACCCGCAGCGCGGCGCGCAATGCGCTCCACCGAGAAGAGCACGATCAAAACACCGCCCGCGACGATGGGGGCGAAATCGAACGCTCCGGAAATTCCGAGACCCGGCAGCTTGTTGCCAGCTGTCTTTTCGGCCAGTTGCCAGCCGTACCAGATCATGCCGATGCCAAACCCTGTAACGGCCATATCCGAAATCGAATGCAGCACCATCTTGGTCCGGTGCGGCACCAAATAAAGAAGCACGTCGAAGGAGAGGTGATAGCCTTCGCGGATGCCGACGGCGGCACCCAGAAAGATGAACCAGCCCATAATCATCACGGACGCTGGTTCGGTCCAGATGATGCTGTCATTCAGCACGTAGCGCCAGAATACCTGCGCAGCGATCAGCACAGTCATAAGGACAAGCCCGATCCCGGCGATCCACAAGGCAATACGTGCCAAACGCCCTGTCAAAAGCGCAATCGTTTTCATCATGTCAGGCCTGCCCACCCTCGCAAATGTCCCGCCCCGGCGCAGAGCGCGCCGGGACAGGGCGTAGTTTACTCGGTGGCCTGAATATCAGCGACCATTTGCTGAAGCTTCGGCGAGGTCACGTATTTCTGGTAGACCGGCACCATCGCTTCGATGAACGGCGTTTTGTCGATATCGGTGACGATCTCGACACCCGCCTCGCGAACACGCGCCTCGGATTCCTTCTCACGCGCTTCCCAAAGTTCGCGCATCACAGGGACGGAGTCGCGGGCGGCCTGACGGACGATTTCCTGATCTTCCGCGGAAAGCTTGTCAAAGCTGGACTTCGCCATCACCAGCACTTCCGGCACGATCAGGTGCTGATCCAGAGTGTAGTACTTGGCAACTTCGAAATGGCCCGAGCTGTCATAAGATGGCCAGTTGTTCTCGGCCCCGTCGATGACGCCGGTCTGGATCGAGGAATAAACCTCGCCATAGGGCATCGGCGTGGCGTTTGCACCAAGAGCGGCGACCATGTCGACGAACATGTCCGACTGCATGACGCGGAACTTCATGCCGGCCAGATCGGCCATCGAGTTGATCGGCTTTTGCGAGTTGTAGAAGCTGCGCGAACCGCCGTCATAGAAGGCCAGACCCACGAGGTCATGGCCGCTGAACGCATCCAGAATCTGTTGGCCAACCGGGCCATCCATGACCTTGTGCATGTGCTCGACCGAGCGGAAGATATAGGGCAGCGACGGCACCTGAGTTTCTTCAATAATGTTGTTGAACGGCCCAAGCGATACGCGGTTCATGTCGATTACACCGAACTGTGTCTGCTCGATGGTGTCTTTTTCCTGACCCAGCTGTGCCGAGTGAAACACTTCGATGCAGAGCCGACCACCCGTGCGCTCCTCCAGCATCTCGCCCATCTTCTGTACCGCGACAACGGTCGGGTAGCCTTCGGGGTGGGTGTCCGACGACCGAAGCGTGACTTCGCAAGCCGCGGCGGCAGAGACAAGGGCAACGCTGGCCAGCAAGGCCGCCCCGAGTGTTCTTACGTAATTCATAGTTTCCTCCCAGAATGTGGCTCTCAGAGCCTGTAAGCCTGCTTCGCAAGCCAGTACGCGAGGTCTTGTGCGACCTCGAATGCTTCGTCCTCGGCCAGTCGCCCCGTGGCGACCAGGTTTGCGAGAAACGCGCAATCGACCCGCCGCGCCACGTCGTGACGTGCGGGAATAGAACAGAAGGCACGGGTATCGTCATTGAACCCGACCGTGTTGTAGAAGCCGGCGGTTTCCGTCGCCATTTCGCGGAACCGCATCATCCCTTCATAGCTGTCATGGAACCACCACGGCGGCCCCAGCTTCAGCGCCGGGTAAACGCCTGCCAAAGGCGCCAACTCGCGGGCATAAGATGTCTCGTCCAAAGTAAAGACGATGATCGACAGCTCAGAGCTTTCGCCCACCGCGTTCAGCAGCGGCTGCAACGCTTGCACGTAGTCGGTGCGTGTGGGGATGTCGTACCCTTTGTCACGCCCGAACCGCGCCATGATGGCGTCGGAATGGTTGCGCGCCGATCCGGGATGGATTTGAAGCACCAGACCATCATCAAGGCTCATCCGCGCCATCTCGGTCAGCATATGACCGCGAAAGGCATCCGCCTCGTCTTCGGTACAGATACCGCGCAGTGCCTTGTCGAATAGCGCTGCCGCCACATATTGCGGCAGGTCTTCGGTGCGGGCGGTGGCGTGGCCATGATCCGAAGATGTTGCCCCAAACTCCTTGAAATAGGCCCGGCGGTTGCGATGGGCGGCCAGGTATCCCTGCCACGTTGTGGCATCCTCACCAGCCATCTCGCCAAGTATCTCGACATTGGCGGCGAAGTTCTGAAATTTCGGGTCAACCACGGCGTCAGGCCGATAGGCTGTCACGACCTTCCCCTTCCAACGGCTGTCGCGGATCATCCGGTGCCATTTCAGATCGTCAATCGCGCTTTCGGTCGTCGAGACCGCTTCGATATTGAACTGCTCGAACAATGCGCGAGGGCGGTATGCATCCTGCTTCAGGCATTCGTCGATCCGGTCGTAAATGGCATCAGCGGTCTTGGCCGATAGCCGCATGGTGATACCGAACACTTGCTGCAGCGCGTGGTCGATCCACAAACGCGACGGCGTGCCCCGAAACAGGTGGTAATTCGATGCGAACAGCCGCCAGATCTTGCGCGGGTCCTGTTCTGTCTCTCCACCGTCGACCCGCGGAACACCCAGCGCTTCGAGCGGGATACCTTGAGAGTGAAGCATCCGGAAAACGTAGTGATCCGGCGTCACGAACAACTGCGCCGGATCAGGGAACGCCGCGTTCTCGGCGAACCATTGTGGATCGGTGTGACCATGCGGGCTGATGATCGGAAGATGCCGAACCGTATCGTACAGCGCTCGGGAGAGGCGTCGCAAAACCGGGTCAGGCGAAAACAGCCGATTCTCATCCAGTAGCGCCATGATTCCTCCCGGTTTTCTCTATTGGCGCATAGGTCTCGGACGCCTTCTGATGACTAATATCCTAGTTTGGCAATTTCCACACGTCAACTAATATCCTAGTTGCAAAGTCATAGGGAGGGTGTGCTATGTAAAGGACACGGCCAATCGCAACAGGAGGGCTTCACCCGTGGGCACGACAATTCAGAAAAACTCCGCATCTCTGCCCCTGCCCCAGTTGCGCCAGCAGGTTCAGCCGACGATTGCGGATCAAGTTTTCAAAGTGCTCCACGACCGCATCCTGTCGCTTGAACTTCCGCCAGAGACCAAGATTTCCGAAGCCGAAGTGTCCGCCAAGATGGGCGTGTCCCGCCAACCCGTGCGCGAGGCATTCCGGCGTCTGGCGAACCTTGGTTTTTTGCAAATCCGCCCGCAGAGCGGCACCACTGTGAGCCTGATCTCCGAAGAAGCCGTGCTGCGCGCACGGTTCATCCGACTGGCGCTCGAGATGCACACCTGCCGCACGGCCTGCGATGTTATTTCCGACGACGGGCTACGCGCACTGTCCGACCTGATCGAACAGCAGAAAGGCGCAATCGCGGAAAACAACCGTTCGCTCTTTCACGCGCTCGACGACGCCTTTCACCGCGAGATCTGCGTTCAATCCGGCGTCGGCTATGTTTGGGACGTAATCAGCGAAAACAAAGGGCACATGGACCGGGTGCGGATGCTGACCCTCGACACCTCGTCGCAGAAATATGCGCTGAACGAACACATCGCCATTCTGGACGCCCTGACCGCTCGCTCGCCGAATGCCGCAGCGGATGCGATCGAAAAACACCTGTCACGCATTCTGGTGCAGATTGAAGAGATCAAGGCCGAAAACCACAACTGGTTCGCGGACATTCCTAAGTGATGCGGATCATCTGTATCGGGGAGTGCATGGTCGAAATGGCCCCGCTGGACAACGCGGGCACCTACCGGATGGGCTTTGCCGGAGACACGCTCAATACCGCGTGGTATCTGGCACGGCTCTTGGGTGACCGCGCTGAGGTCGGGTATTTCACCGCCGTGGGTACCGACGGCGTATCCGATCAGATGCTCGACTTCCTTGGTTCGGCCAGGATCGACACCTCTTTCGTCCTACGCCGCGCCGACCGGACGCTTGGACTCTACATGATCCAGTTGCAGAACGGTGAACGCAGTTTCAGCTATTGGCGCAGCCACAGCGCAGCGCGAACACTGGCGCAATCGGGAGGCGACATCGCCGCCACCTTGCAGGGGGCAGGAATCGCCTGTTTCTCCGGGATCACCCTTGCCATTCTGCCGCCCGAGGACCGTGCCACTCTGAGCCGCGCACTTGAGGACTTCCGCTCGGCTGGCGGCACCGTGGTGTTCGACCCGAACCTGCGCCCCAAACTCTGGGCCGACCCGAAGGATATGACCCAAGCCATCATGGACGCCGCTGGCCTGAGCGACATTGTTCTGCCCTCACACGAGGATGAAAGCACTTGGTTTGGCGACCAGACGCCTGAAGACACCGCCAAACGCTACGCTCAGAAAGGCGCGGGTATCGTCGTCGTCAAAAATGGACCGGGCGAGATTGTCGTGCATAGCGACACGGGCCTTTCCCACCATCAGCCCGAACACGTGAGTAACGTGGTCGACACCACCGCCGCCGGGGATTCCTTCAATGCCGGATTTCTTAGCAGCCATATCGCCGGAGCGTCACTGGATCAGGCCATCGCGACGGGGGCCAAGCTGGCCGCGCGGGTTGTGACACATCGCGGCGCATTGGTCGAAGAGGCTGTGCTGGGAAACGAACTGGCAGGCTGACGCCCTGCCTTACGCATCCCGCGTCATGATCCATTCCACCTCGGGGGCAGGCACGAACCGCCATTTGCGCAGCGGGCCAGCCATGACGTTGAGGTAGTACATCTCGAACCCGTAAGGCGCGCCACAGGGGTGGTGGCCGCGCGGAACCAGCACGACGTCGCCATCGCTCACCGCCATCGTCTCATCAAGCTGCCCATCATCGGTGTAGACCCGCTGGATGCCGAACCCGTTGCCGGGGTTAAGGCGGTGGTAATAAGTCTCTTCCAGATAGGTGATACGCGGGAAATCGTCTTCGTCGTGACGGTGGCTCGGGTAGCTCGACCAGTGCCCGTTAGGAGTAAAGACTTCGGTGACAAGCAGACTGTCCGCGTAGTCTTCGTTCTCCATCGCGATGTTGTTGATGTAACGGGTGTTCACCCCCTTGCCGCGTTCGGTGAGCGTGATGCCCTCCGGCCCGATCCGACGCGCCGCGTGCCCGCTTTTGCCGGGCGCGGAACAGACAGCAACCGTACACGCGGTTTCGGCTGTCGCGGTCCAGTCAGAACCGTTGGGCAGATAGAGGCAATGCGGCGGGGTTTTCTCGAACACATCCATGCGGTCTCCGAGCACGCCCCAGTCCTGCCCGGCGCCAGTGATGCTGGCCTTGCCCTCGACCATCACAAGGATCACCTCGCGGTCGCCCGTGGCCTCGCTCACACTCTCCCCTTCCCGCAGGCGGTAGAGCGAAAAGCCCACATACCGCCAGCCCGCAGATGCAGGCGTAATCTCGTGTACCTTTCCGTGGGTGCCAAAGGGTTTGCGCAGAAGATCGGGCATGGTTTGGTCCTTTTAGAGCCCCGGGACGCCGAAACGACGCCCCGGAGCAGGGAGGTTACTGGCTCAGGCCGCCTGACGGGCGGACATCTGACCGAGGGCGTCGTTGAGGTGATCCGTCGTCCACCCCTCCGACACCGCACGGCGCATGAGATTGGCTTGGCTTTCTGGGGCAAGTCCACCGACCGGCGGGTCGGTGTCCAAATTGGTCGGGAAGCTGTAGCCCTCGGCACAGGCTGCAATCGCCGCGTCGAGCTCCGCAGCACTCAACCGCCCACCCTGTTTCAACGCCACCAGTGCCGGGAACAAGGCTGCTGTCATCGACCGACGGTCCACCGCTTCCATCGCGCGACCGAAGGCCGAGGAGACTTGAAGCAGATTGACCATCCGGTTGATATCCGCGCTTCGGTTCTCACCCGCCGCGTGGAAAAGCGCCGGATTGAAGAAGACCGCATCGCCTTTTTCAAGCGCGACCTGAACATGCGCCTCTTCAAAATAGGCGCGGTGGTCGGCCTCATGGAACCCCAGATACCCCGCCGGATAGAGCTGCGAGAACGGCAAGAGCTTGGTCGGTCCGCTTTCAAGCGGCATGTCGCAATGGGCCACAGCCCCCTGAAGCGTCAGGGTTGCCGTCACTTCATGTGCGTGCGCCGGATAGCGCGCCGACTGGTCTGCGGTCTGGAAGCCCAGATGGTAATCCCGATGCGCCGATTGCGCCTTGCCGCCGGGCCGCACCTGATTGACCTGCGCAGTCACTTGGTAATTCGGCCCCAACCACGCCTCAAACGCGGCTGCGATGGACGTGTTGCCATAATAGAGCGCAAAGCCTTCGGGATCGCGCAGGCATTGCTTTTGCAGCGAATTCCAGACCCGATCATTGGCGCCGGAGGCGGCAAAGTGATCGCCCTTCCCGGCCGATCCGGCCTTTTCATCCGCGATGATCGCGTTGAACACGTCTGACGCACGGTCGATCACCGAGGTGTCGGCATAGGCGTGTTTGAGAGCAATCACCCCGGCAGAGCAGCGCAATACCTGCGCCCATTCCGCCATCAGCGCGCGGCGTTTCCCAGCGTCGTCCAGCGCAGGCCGCAGCGCCGCCATGTCATAGAGCGGCACGTTCTTTTCGATGGCGGCGGCATGGGGCACATCCGCCGCCGTGAGCTGTTGTGAGGTCAGCACCTTGAATTCATCCAGATCGCAGGATTCCCGGTCAAAATAGCCGATATACCCGAATGTCTGATGTACCATGTCGTCCTCCTGTTGCATGGCGTTCAGTGCTGGCCCCGAACCGGGACCGGTGAAACCTTACGGCGCGATTTCGAGCCCCGAGGCAGCGGCAATCGCGCGAATGTGGTCGTAGCCCATTTTCGAATACTCGAAGGGCGGTGCTTTGGTGGGGTCCTGTTCGGCCTCGACCACGATCCAGCCGTCGTAGTCCATCGCCTTGAGCCGGTCGGTTATGGCCTGAAAGTCAATGCAGCCTTCGGGGTCGCCCGGCACGGAATAGACACCTGCGGCGACACCATCGAGAAAGCTGCGATCCTCGGCGCGGACCCAATCCAGAACCGGCTGGCGCACGTCCTTGAAATGGACGTGGTGGACACGGTGTCCCCATTTATCCAGCACCGCCAAGGGATCGGCACCGGCGAAGTGAAGATGGCCGGTGTCGTAGAGCAGCGTGAGGTCCTCGGTCGACCCTTCCATCAGCCAGTCGATGTCTTCGGCATCCTGCACCATTGCCCCCATGTGGTGATGGTAGGACAGCACACAGCCCTGATCGGCGGACCACTTGGCCAGCCCCGAAAGCTTCGCGCCATAAGCCATGACCTCGTCACGGGAGAGTTTGGGGCGCTGGCTGACCGGGCGATGAATGTCACCCTGAATGGTGTTCGAACATTCGGCATAGACGATGCAGGGTGCGTTCAGTGCAGCGAATTGTTCGACCTGCTGACGGATCGCTTCCTGTTCGGTGGCCAGATCGTTGACCATCAGGTTGCCGGAACACCAGCCGCCGCAGAGAACAACGCCATAACGGTCGAGATAGGCGCGCAGCCCTTCAGTGTCGGCGGGCATTCGCCGTCCGCGTTCGACGCCCTGATAGCCAATGCGGCCCGCGTCCTCCATCGCGCCTTCGGTGGTGAAGGCGGCGGTGAGGTCCGGCAGGTCGTCATTCTGCCATGCGATAAGGGAAATCCCCAGTTTCACAGCCATCAATCGGCCCTTTGCAGTTTCTTGTTGCTCACGTATTTCTCATGCGCCGCGCGCACTTCTGCGCGGTCCGAGACTTCGGGAACGCCAACTTCCCACCATGTGCCGCCGTGTTCGGTCGACGGGTACGGGTCGGTGTCGATGACCACGACATAGGGCACGGTCTGGTCGTGACGCTTGGCCAGCGCCTCTTCCAGTTCCGCAATCGAACCGACCTTGACGCTGACCGCGCCCATCGCCTCGGCATGTTTGGCAAAGTCGATGGCGCTGGGGTTGGCGTGGACGGCGTGGTCCAGCAGGTTGTTGAACTCGGCTCCGCCGGTGCCCATCTGCAGGCGGTTGATGCAGCCGAAGCCCCGGTTGTCGGTGACCACGACGGTGAACGGGATTCCCATCATCGCGGCCGTCGCCATTTCCGAGTTGGCCATCATATAGGTGCCATCGCCGGTAAAGCAGATCACGTCCGCATCAGGCTGGGCCATCTTGATGCCCATGGCCCCGGCGATCTCGTAACCCATGCAGGAAAAGCCGTATTCCATGTGGTAACTGCCCGGCTTGCCCGCCTTCCACAGCTTGTGCAACTCTCCCGGCATGGTGCCTGCGGCGCACATCACGACGGTGTTGTCTGCAGCGGCGCGTTGGACGGCACCGACGACTTGCATGTCCGTCGGAAGCTGGTTGCCTTCGGGTGCGTCGGTGAGCGGGTCGACCTTTGCGAACCAGCCGTCTTTCAGCGATGCTGCGGGCGCTGCGGGCGCGTAACCTGCCAGTTCAATGGCAAGCTCGGTCAAGCCAGCTTTGGCATCCGCTTGGACCGGCATCGCACTGTGTTTCATCGCATCATAGGCCTGCACGTTGAGGCTGATGAGTTTGCGGTTCGGGTTGGCAAAAAGCCCCCACGACCCGGTGGTAAAATCCTGAAACCGCGTACCGATGCCGATCACCACATCCGCCTCGGCGCAGGTGGTGTTGGCGGGTTCGCCCCCGGTCACGCCGATGGGGCCAAGGTTCAGCGGATGATCCCAAGGCAGCGCGGACTTGCCGGCCTGCGTTTCCACAACGGGAATGTTGTGCGCCTCGACAAAGGTTTTGAGGTCGGTGGTCGCGTCCGAATAATGCACCCCGCCCCCGGCGACGATCACCGGGCGCTTGGCGTTGCGGATCACCTCGACCGCGCGGTGCAACTCGTGCGGGTCAGGATGGATGCGGCGGCGGTGCCAGACGCGCGGTTCGAAAAAGCTTTCGGGATAGTCATACGCCTCGGCCTGCACGTCCTGACAGAAGGCCAGCGTGACGGGGCCGCACTCTGCCGGATCAGTCATCGTGCGGAACGCCCGCGGCAGCGCCGTCAGGATGTGTTCGGGCCGTGTGATGCGGTCGAAGTAGCGACTGACCGGGCGGAAGCAGTCATTTGCGCTGACCGTACCATCGCTGAACACTTCGGGCTGTTGCAGCACCGGATCAGGGCCACGATTGGCAAAGACATCGCCGGGCAGCAACAACACCGGGAGACGGTTCACATGCGCGAGTGCGGCAGCCGTGACCATGTTCGTCGCCCCCGGCCCGATGGAGGATGTGACCGCCATCGCGCGCGTGCGGCGCAACTGTTTGGCATAGGCGATGGCGGTGTGCGCCATCGTCTGTTCGTTGTGCCCGCGATAGGTCGGGATCGTATCGCGCACGGTATATAGCGCCTCACCCAGACCAGCGACATTGCCGTGGCCAAAGATCGCCCAGCACCCCGCAATGAAGGTGTCGCCGTCCTCGTTCAACTGTGCGGTCAGGTAGCGCACCAGCGCCTGTGCGGCGGTAAGTCTGATGGTCTTGCTCATGCTGCGTCCTCCTGTGCGCCGCTGCGGGCGTCGTCCCATATCCGGCAGAGCCGGGTGTAGCGGTCGGCCATCTGTGTTATGGCCTCTTCGTCGCTCATCTGGCCTTGCAACCACGCACGGGCGGCATCTCCGAAGATCGTGCGTCCGACGGCAAAGCCTTTGACCAGCGGCTGATTGGCAGCAAGCGAAAAGCTGGCGGCCAGTTCGTTCTCAGGTGCATCCAGTCCCAACACGACGATCCCGCGCGTGCGGGGGTCGTTGCGGGTGATCGCCTCCACGGCGTTGGCCCAAGCCGCGTCCGTCTTGAACGGTTCCAGCTTCCACCAATCGGGATAAACACCCGCATCGTAGAAGGTCTGGATCAGGGTGGCGGTTGTGGTGTCATCCACCGCGCCGACCTTGGACGGGATCACTTCGAGCAGGAATTCCAGCCCGTTGCGACGCGCTGCGGTGAAAAGCCGTTTGACCCGCGCGACCTGCATCTTGGCGGTCTTGGCGTCGTCGTCAGGATGGCAGAAGACCAGCAGCTTGACCACGTTCTCACGCGCCCATTCGCGCAGGGTTCCGACGTCGTCGCCCAGCTCCGGTTCAAATTCGATGGGCCGCGAACCGGGCAGTTCGGTCGGCCGCCCGATCCAGAGGCCACTGCCGCTGGCCCGGTGCAGCGCACTGCGCCCGATCCGGTTGTCGCACAGGATGCCATAGCCCCCCTGCCCGTTCGCGACCTTGAGGGCAGCGTCGAGGCACAGTTCTTTGAAGGCCGCGCCCTTATCAGGTGTGTAGCCGGGCATCTCTTCAAGCTGTGATCGGTGGTCAAAAGCGAAGGTGCGCAAGGTGGACCAGTCGCCTTTGCGGTTTGTGGCCCAATGCACCTGCTCGAGTTCGGCGTCATTCCTCAGGTCGGGGCGTTTGATCCCCCGGTCAAAGAAGAATTGCAGTTCTTCCCAGCTTGGATAGGCAGGCGTGCAACCATGGCGACTGACCGCAAATGCCCCGCAGGCATTGGCGTATTTGAGCGCGGTGTGCCAATCCTCTCCATCGAGCCAGCCTTTCAGCAGGCCAGAGAAGAACCCGTCGCCCGCCCCGAGCACATTGAAAACCTCGATGGGAAAGCCCGGCCCGGTCTGGCCATCGTCCAGAGAGTTCGGGATGTCGCCCTCAAACGCCACTGCGCCTGCGGCCCCGCGTTTACACACCAGCGTTGCACCCGACACCGCCCGCACGGCGCGCAGGGCCTCAATCGTGTTGGTCGAGCCGCCCGCGATATGGAACTCTTCCTCCGTGCCGACGATCAGGTCGAAATAGTGCAACGTCGATTGCAGCTTGGCCGTCACAGCCGCGCTTTCGACAAAGCGGCTTTCCCCGTCGCCATGCCCGGCCACGCCCCAGAGGTTCGGGCGGTAGTCGATGTCGAGCGCGGTCTTCAGCCCGTGCTTGCGCGCCAGCTTCAACGCCTTGATCACCGCCGCTTCGGTGCGCGGGTTGCTCAGATGGGTGCCCGTAGGCACAACCGCGCGGGCCGAAGCGATGTAGTCTTCGTTGATGTCATCCTCACAGAGCGCCATGTCAGCGCAGTTCTCGCGGTAGAAGATCAGCGGAAACTGCTCTTGATCGCGGATGCCGAGGATGACCAAGGCCGTTAGCCGCTCCGGGTCGGTCTTGACCCCACCGACATCAACGCCCTCACGCACCAGCTGTTCGCGGATGAACCGGCCCATATGCTCATCCCCTACACGGGTGATGAGGCCGGACTTCAACCCCAGCCGCGCAGTACCGCAGGCGATGTTGGTCGGAGAACCGCCGATATACTTGTCGAAGCTCCCCATATCCTCCAACCGCCCGCCGATCTGAGACCCGTAAAGGTCCACGCCCGCGCGTCCGATGGTGATGACATCAAGTGTCTTGGTCATGGTTCAGCCCGTGATCTCGGACACTTTGACCGCCCGGCCCTCTTTGACCGACAACACTGCCGCATCGGCCAGAGCCAGCGCCATCAGCCCGTCCTGCCCTGTGGTCGGCGTCGGTGCGCCATCGGCCACAGAGGCAACAAAGGCTGCGATTTCGTTCTCGTAGGCAGCCACATACCGCGTCATGAAGAAGTTGAGCAGCGGCGGCGTGCCGAACCCGGCTTTGCCCGCCAGTTCGATATTAGCCTCGGCCATGTTTTTCGCGCTGACCATGCCTTCGGAACCCAGCACCTCGATCCGCTGGTCATAGCCATAGCTGGCGCGGCGGGAATTGGTGATGATCGCCTGTTTGCCGGATGCCGTGCGGAGCATGACATTGACGCTGTCAAAGTCCCCCGCCTCACCAATCTTGGGGTCGGTAAGGACAGACGCCTGCGCCATCACGGTCTCGACCTCTTCGCCCAATAGCCAACGGGCCATGTCGAAGTCATGGATTGTCATGTCGCGGAAAATGCCACCGGAGACCTTTATGTATTCCACCGGCGGCGCGCCCGGATCGCGCGAGGTGATCGTGACCATCTCGACATCGCCCACGCGGCCCGCATCAATCGCGGCTTTGACCGCCATGAAATCGGGATCAAAGCGGCGGTTGAAACCCACCATCAATGTGGCACCTTCAGCGGCGGCGACGGCAAGGCAGTCCTTTACCCGCTTCAGGCTCAGGTCCACGGGTTTTTCACAGAACATCGCCTTGCCTGCCTTTGCGAACTGCTCGATCAGGTCCGCATGGGTGTTGGTCGGCGTACAGATTGCAACCGCGTCCACGTCATCCGAGGCAGCAATCTCGTCGATGGTGCGGATATCGCAGCCATAGCGCCCGGCCACGGCCTGTGCCGCGTCGGCTACAGGGTCGGCAATAGCAACAAGCGATGCGCCCGGTGTCGCGGTGACCGCCTTAGCGTGAACCTGGCCAATCCGGCCAGCACCAAGGATCGCAAATCTGACAGTCATGGGTCTTCCTTTGTCTTACTCGGGATACGCGCCCGAGACGTTTTGATCGAAATCTACCAAAGAGCCGGTCATCACCCCGGATGCGGGCCCGAGCATGTAACTTGCCAATCCAGCCACAAGAAAGGGTTTGACCAGCATTCCGAATGGCTGCGCCGCTTCGGCTTTGGAAAGCCAGTCTCTTTGACTATGCGGCGTCGGCGTATTCCGGCTGTGTCTTGGCACCGGTGATGTAGGCCACCACGTCCTGCCCGTCGGTTTCTTCCTTCAGCAGGTTGGCGCAAATACGCCCGCGCCGGAACACGACGATCCGGTCCACCAGATCCATCACCTGCCGCATGTTGTGGCTGATGAGGATAAGCGGCTCGCCCTGCTCTTTCAGGGTGCGGATGATGTTTTCGACCTGCGCCGTTTCCTGCACACCCAAGGCTGCCGTTGGTTCGTCCATGATGGTCAGCTTCGAGTGGAAGGTCGCCGTCCGCGCAATCGCCACACACTGACGCTGACCGCCCGACATGTTCTGGATCGTGTTGCGGATGTTGGGGATCTTCACCGCCGTCTTTTCCAAAGCGGCCAGCGTATCGTTGCGCATCGCCTTGTAGTCGAGGAACCGGAACGGCCCCAGCCAATCGAACTTGGTCTTTTCGCGGCCAAGGAACAGGTTGTCCGACACGTCCAGATCATCGGCCAAGGCCAGCGTCTGGAACACCGCTTCAATGCCCGCCTCGCGGGCCTCCAGCGGCCCGGTGAAATGCACCGGCTTGCCGTCGAAATGAATCTCGCCGCGTGTCGGTTGCTCAACGCCTGTGATCTGACGCACGAAGGTGGACTTACCGGCACCGTTATCGCCCATGATGGCGACGTGTTCGCCTCTGCGCAGGGTGAACGTCGCATCCTGAAGAGCATGCACACCGCCGTAATGCTTGGTCAGGTTGCGGGTCTCGAGAATGATGTCTGACATGGTCGTACCTCCCTAGAACCGCGCGACTGCGCGTTGTTGCCGCCACTTGTCGAGTACGACAGCGCCGATGATGATCGCTCCCATCGCCATGATCTGGAAATAGGCGTCCAGTTTGACATAGGTGAAGCCGGACTGGATCACGCCGAACACCATCGCGCCGAGTACGGTGCCGATGATGGACCCGCGCCCCCCCGTCAGGCTGACGCCGCCGATCACCGCCATGGCGATGGCGTAAAGCTCGTAGAAAAGACCCATCCCGGATTGTGCGGTCAGGTTCTTGGAGCTGAGAACGATAGCCGCAAAAGCCGCGAGCATCGACGCGATCATGTAGACCATGACCTTGTGACGCTTGACGTTGATTCCCGACATGCGCGCGGCGTCTTCGTTCGACCCGATCGCGTAGGTGTGCTTGCCGTACACCGTGTAGCGCAGCAGCACATGGCACAGGATCGCCAGCAGAACGAACCACACCACCGGCATCATGCCTGCACCAAGCGAGGCATAGCTGTCGGTCGGGAAGGACACTGGCTGACCACGCGTCCACCATTGCGCGATGCCGCGGCAGATCAGGAACATGCCCAGTGTGGCGATGAAAGGCGGAATACGCGTAAAGGCAATCAGGCTGCCATTGATCGCACCGATGAAGGCGCCAAATGCCAGACCGACGATGATCGGGATCAGAACCGGCAGGTCGAACGCCCACGAGCCGAACACGGCTTTCGGGTTGGGGTTGCCATTGACCAGTTCGGTCTGGGCAAACGACATCACGATCATTGCCGTCGCTGCCACCAATGGCCCTGACGAAAGGTCGATCCCGCCCGAGATGATGACCTGCGTTACCCCCAGCGAAATGATCCCGATGATGGCAACCTGCAGAATAATGATCTGCAACCGCGCTTCGTTGAAGATGGAGTCGAACCGGCCGTTCGTGTCGAAGAGAAAGCTCTGACCGTTCATGTAAGGCAATATCTGCCCCAACGCTTCAAAGATAGCGACGATGATCACCAAAGCGATGAAGATATTGATTTCATTGGGCCAGCTGCGCTTGGAACTGTCGTATTTCAGCCCGCCTGTCCCGTGCGTGGTCTCCGCCATGGATGACACTCCCGATGGATGTTGTCTTGCCCGAAACGGGCCTCGGTGCGTGGAAACGGACAGGGCACCGGATGTGCCCTGCCCAGTCGCAATTCCTGCGGATCAGTTCTTGTCGAGGAAGTCGGCAAGGTTGGCGGGTGTCACCAACTGGAACGGGATGTAGACCTTCTGGTCGACGTCTTCGCCACGCGCCAGCGCCAGTGCCGCGTCAACCGAGCCTTCGCCCTGACCAAACGCATCCTGGAACACGGTGGCGTCCAGATCGCCAGCCTGCATCGCAACAAGCGCGTCCTGCGTCGCGTCGACGCCGACCACAACCACGTCTTCCATCGAGATGCCCGACGCCTTCATCGCCTGGATCGCACCGATGGCCATTTCGTCGTTGTTGGCGAAGACGACCTGGAATTCCTCACCCGAGGACAGCCAGTTGGTCATCAAATCCTGCGCTTCGTCGCGCGACCAGTTTGCGGTCTGACGGTCGATGATCGAGACAAAGTTGCACATGTCCATGCCGATCACGTCGTCGACGTCCTTGGTCCGCTGAACGGCGGCCTGGTTCGAGAGCTGACCCATCATCAGATAACCCGAAGCGCCACCAGCATAACCCATGCCGCGCAGCAACTTGCAGGCTTCGAACGCGGCAAGAGTGCCGGATTCAATCTCGTTCGAGGCCACAAATGCCTGGTTGTCGGGCAGGCTGTCCACGTTGATCGGCTGGCGGTTTACATAGACCAGCGGAATACCGGCGCTTGCGGCCGCCTGTGTCATTGCATCGGTGGCCGAGGTGTCCACAGCGTTCACGATGATCGCATCGACACCAGACGCGATGAAGTTGTTGATCTGGTCAAGCTGTTTGGCCACGTCGTCCTGCGCGTCTTCGACCTGAAGCTCTACACCTTCGATGCCGGCAGCATAGTCCACCATGCCGTTGCGCATCACGGTAAGGAAGTTGTCGTCGAACCGCGCAATCGACGCGCCAATGGTTTCTGCCATTGCGGTGGTCGACATCAGGGCGGCAAGGCCCGCGACGAAAAGGGTCTTTTTCATAAGTTTAGTCCTCCCAAATTGGTGCCGGCACACCGTTTTTTACCTACCGGAGCCCCGATTGGGGCGGTTTCACTTCGCTCAGGCAGCCTCGGCTGCCAGCTGCGAAGAAATGAACTCGAACGATTTTCGGATTGCGCTTTCCGGGTCTTGCAGCGCATGGGTCTGCGGCGAAAAACACTCATAGGAAATCGGGCCATCATAGCCCGCGTCCAGCAGCGCCCGAATTTGCGCCACATTGCCCAGCCGGTCCTTCTCATCGACCAGCACGCGGTGTTCGTCCTCCATCTGGTCGATACCCAGTGATGGATCGACAACACCTGAAATGTGCACGATGCCGGTTTGCGCCGGATAGAACGGCCCACCCCCGGCAAGCGTGTGGTGGAACGTGTCGTGGACAATTCGGAACACATGCGACGCATCCAGCGCCTCGATGGTCTCCACGAGATCCTCTTTGGACCGCAGAGACGAGCGCGGAAAACCCAGCGGCTCCACCAGCGCGACCAGCCCGGCATCCTCGACCATCGGCTTGATGTTCTTCAACGCGATGCGAAGGTTGGCATGGCGTTCGCCGTTGCCACATTGCGTACCGTCGTTGCGCGGGATCAGACTGATGGTTTCAGCGCCGCAAGCTGTGGCGATGGAAATCAGGTTGCGCACCTCGGTCTCGATCGCGTCGGACCAACTGTTGAACGGATAGACCTGGCTCAGCCCGACCAACCGCAATCCTGCGTCGCGCGCCATCTCGCCTGCCGTCGCAGCATCGGCGCCATCAAACAGCGCGCGGTCCAGATCATTGCGCACTTCGACGCCGATACACTCCAGCTTGGCCGCGAGTGACAGGAACGACTCGTAGCTGAGGTTGGGAACTGTCATGTGATTGAGCGCACGCTTCATGTCGATCACATCCTCCCAAATGCTACGGCCAGTCTGACGCTGAGTAAGCAGTGCGAGGGCGACGCGATTCCGTCAACGTTTCGGCAGTCTCTTTACATCAAACATGATGCATTTCTGCGCACGCAAAATGATGCTTTTACATCATTACAAT
This sequence comes from Alphaproteobacteria bacterium, assembly GCA_030425145.1. Taxonomy (GTDB): domain Bacteria; phylum Pseudomonadota; class Alphaproteobacteria; order Rhodobacterales; family Rhodobacteraceae; genus Marivita. The sequence continues at coordinate 27,665 of JAUHVK010000024.1, forward strand.
ATCTCGGGAAGAATGATCCTTGGATCCAGAAAATGCTGTTCGATCGACGTGGAATTCGGATCGGCACAGGCTTTGATTGCAAGCTCAATCATGCTTTGGCAGACGTCCCGCAGCGGCGTTGCGATGGCCATCTGCACATAGCCATCGAGCAACCCGGCGCGGCTGTCCGCCGTCACTTCATTGACCACAAGGCGCACCTTGCCGGGTGGACGTACCTCGCGCAGGGCGGCTATCGCGCCTTCCATCCCGCCACCTGCAACGTAGATCCCGCGCAGATCGGGATAGCGTTCCAGCAGGTTCAAGGTGGCCTCATAGGTCAATTGCCGGGTCTCAAGGTTCACAAGCGTTTCCAGTGTTTCAAAGCTGGGCGCGTTTTCCCGCATAAAAGCGCGAAACCCCACTTCCCGCAGGTCGTGCCCGTGCCATCGGTTACCGCCCACAAAGATCGCAACACGGCCCGGAGTCGCCGTTTGCGTCAGCATCCAGGCGGCCTGACGGCCGACCTTCATATTATTTAACCCTATGTAACTTCTACGAATTCCCTGCGCAAAATCGTTGAGGAGGGAAAACACTGGCACATCCCGCGCCTTGAGGTCCGACACCACCTTATCAAGACTGTGATGGTTAACCGCCACGGCGGCCACCGCATCGCATTCCTGTCCCAGCTTCTGCAAAAGCTCGGCAAACTCGGACGGAGACTGCGAATTGGCAAAGCGGATCGTGACCTTGCCACGAATGTCGGTGCGCTGTGATATGGCCGTTTCGATCTCAGCCCGGAAGGCCTGATAGAAGGGCTGTTTCTCTTTCAACAGCAGTACACCGACCCGCAGTTCCGGCACCGTCGCATCCAAGCGGTGATCCAGAAGCCCGCGCGCGTGATAACCCACCTCTCTGGCCGCGTCGGCGATCCGGCGCAGGGTCTCTTCGCGCACCTTTGTGCGTCCGTTCAAAGCGCGGTCGATGGTCGCTGTGCTGAGCCCTGACACACGGGAGATGTCCTTGATGGTTGCTCTGCGTGCCATGATCTGCCTCCGCCCCCTGATGCCCTATTGCATCATGAATGATGTCTTTTCGGCAAGAGCGGATGTAAGGAACCGCAGTTTTTGCAACCCGTTGCAAAACTCTGCAACGGGTTGCAAAGTGGTGCAACACACAGAGAACCCCGACCCATGCCCATCACGCTCCAAGACGTCGCTGCCCGTGCGGGCGTGTCGAAATCGGCCGTCTCGCGCACTTTCACTCCCGGCGCGTCGGTCTCAGCCAAGACCCGCGCCAAGGTCGAGCTGGCCGCGAAAGAGCTGGGCTATATGCCGAACGTTCTGGCCTCCAGCCTCACAACAGGGCGCACGGCGCTGGTCGGGTTGATTTCAAACAACTTCACCAACCCCTATTTCCTCGAAATCTTCGACCTCTTCACCCGCGCGCTGCAAGAGGCGGATCTGCGGCCCCTGCTCATCAATCTGAGTGCCGAGGAAGATGCCAGCCGGTCCCTGTTGATGCTGCGGCAATACAATGTGGACGGGGTGATCGTGGCATCCTCCACCCTGCCGCCCGACTTTGCCAAAGTGTTCCACGACGCCGGCATCCCCGTGGTTCACGCCTTCGGCTGGTCTTCGGACACGCCCGAAACTGGGCGCGTGAGCATCGACAACACCGAGGCCGGGCATCTGGCGGCGACAACATTAATCGACCGGGGCTATCGGCGAGTGGGGTTTCTGGGCGGTCCGCAAAGTGCGGCCACAACGTCGGACCGGCTCGACGGGTTCTGCGCGGGCCTCAAGTCCCACAACCTGTCGCCGGAAATTCAGTTCGCCACAGCCTACTCTTACGACGCCGGGCGCGTGGCGATGGCCCGCGCATTGGATGCCACGCCTGAGGTTGAGGCGTGGTTCTGCGGCGACGACGTGATTGCCATCGGTGCGATGGATGCCGCTGTGGCACAGGGGCGGCGCATCCCCGACGACCTTGGCCTGATCGGCCTCAATGACATGCGGATGGCAGGTTGGGATCGTGTCGGGCTGACGACGATCCGCCAGCCCGCGCCTCAGATTGTGACCGCCTCGGTCGATCTGATCCGTAAAGGGATCGCCGATCCGGCGTCCCTGCCGCAAAAGGTGCTTCTGCCCTGCACTCTGGTTGAGCGCGGCACCCTGCGCGCCAGAACCTAGCTGCGGAACATTGGCGGGCGGGCATCCACCCACGCACCTTGCGACTTGCCGCTTTCCGCCACTGCAAACACCGCCGCCATCGACCGCAACCCGTCTTCCGCGCGGGGATAGAGGTTCGCCGCCGGGTCCATCGGGCGTCCCTCTTTCTCGGCCCGGATCGCTTCGGCCAGATCGGCATAGATATTGGCAAAGGCCAGCGGCATCCCTTCGGCATGACCGATGGTGACACGGCTCGTACGGTCAGCCTCGGGTGACAGGTTCGCCTCACCACGTTCGATCACCTGCAAGCGCTGGCCAAGCGGCATGTAGTAAAGCTGGTTCGGCTGTTCCTGCGCCCAGCGCAGCCCGCCCTTTTCACCGAAGACTTGGATCGACAGACCGTGCTGGTTGCCCAGCGCGATGGACGAGGTCCAGAGCCGCCCTACCGTGCCGCCATCAAAGCGCAGGTTCAGCATTGCGTCGTCTTCGAGCACGCGGCTCTCAATGCAACTGACGGTGTCGGCACTCAGCCGGTCCACCTCCTGCCCGATCACAAAAGACGCCATGTGCAGCGCATGGATACCGCAATCGGCAAATTGCGCGCTGACACCGGCCTGTGCGGGATCATAGCGCCAGCGCACACGGGGGTTGTCGGCATCGGCGGCGTCCGCATGATGCCCATGGGCAAACTCGGCCTTCACCAACCGGATGCGCCCGAGATCCCCTCGCGCCACCATCGCGCGCATGTGCCGGACAAGGCTGTAGCCGGTGTAGCCGTAGTTCACCGCACAGATGCGCCCGGCGGATTTGGACAGGCGCACGATCTCTTCGCCTTCTTCGACCGTCATGGTCATCGGCTTTTCGCAAAGCACGTGAAACCCGGCTTCAAGGAAGGCTTTGGTGATCTCGAAATGGGTCGCGTTGGGAGTGGCAACCGTCACCAGATCAATCCGGTCGTCGCGCCCTTTCTCGCCTTCCAGCATTTCGCGCCAATCGCCATAAGCGCGGTCCTCCGCCAAACCCAGCCGCTTGCCGTAGTCGCGCCCCGCCTCGGGCCGGTGATCGAGCGCGCCCGCAGTAAATTCGAAATGCCCATCAAGCCCTGCGCCCAAGCGATGCGCCGGGCCGATCTGGCTGCCTTCGCCGCCACCGATCATGCCCCACCGAAGCTTTGCCATTCTGTTCGTCCTTTCGTGAAACGCCCTGAGCCTCTGCCCGGATCAGAAGCCGATAGAAGTGAGATAGTCCCGGTTCGCCCGCGCGTCGTCGATCGGCCGCACATCCATCGTCGGATCACAGTCCTGTTCAACCGTGCACCAGCCATCGAACTCGGCCTCCAGCAGCACGTTGCGCACCGCCGGGAAGTCAACGTCGCCTTGGCCGAGGTTGCAGAAAATGCCTTGCCCACAAGCCGCGTAGAAATCGGTGCGATTGGCGACGACATCCGCCTTCACTGCCGGGTCGATATCCTTGAAGTGTATGTAGGAGATCCGTCCGATATGGCGTTGCATGAACGCCACCGGATCAAACCCAGCATAAGAGTGGTGTCCGGTGTCGAAACAGATCTTGAGCAGGCTGTCATCGACCTCGTTCAAGAGCCGTTCGAGTTCCGGCTCGAAGTCAATGAACCCCCCGGCATGTGCGTGGATCGACGGGATCAACCCGTATTCCTCGGCGCCAATCTTCGCCGCCGTTTCGATGCGCTGCACAAAGGCGCGCCATTCGTCTGCGCCCATCTGCTCGGCCTCATCGGCGCGACCAGCTGTCGGCGCACGGCGCGGCGAGATGGAGTCGATCAGCACAAAGTGCCGCGCGCCATGCGCGGCCAGTGCCTTGGCCGTGCGGGTCACACCGTCCAGCACGTCGTCCCACTTGTTGACATCATGGAACGGGCGGAACACCACGCCGCCGATCAGTTCCATGCCAAATTCCGACAGCGCTTCGCCCAGCTCCACCGGGTCTTCGGGCATGAACCCCACCGGCCCCAGTTCGATGCCGGTATAGCCCGCGTCGGCGCAGTCGCTCAGAACCTGCCGCCAGGGCGGGTTGCGCGGGTCGCCCGCGAATTCGACACCCCAGGAACAGGGGGCATTGCCGATGCGGATGGTCATTCTGTGGTCTCCTGAAAGTCGCTGACGTTGGTCCATCCGCCCCCATTTGCAGAGGCGTGAATGGCTTCGATCACCTCGGCCACCGCGAGGCCATCGCGGAAGGTGGGCCACACGGCCTCTCCGGTTTGGATGGCGGTGAGAAAGTCCTTGGCTTCGATGATGATCTGGTCCTGATAGCCGGTGCCATGCCCCGGCCCCTGGCAGAATGGAAGATAGTCGGGATGGGCAGGCCCGGTCAGGATCTTGCGGAACCCACGCGTGGCCTCCGGCCCCTCGGCCAGATAGAGCCAGACTGCGTTCTGGTCTTCCTGATCGAACCGGATCGCGCCCTTCGTGCCGGTGATCTCATAGGCATAGCCCATCTTCCGGCCCGTCGCGATGCGACTGGAATAGATGTGCCCCATCACGCCCGAGGCAAAGCGCACCATGATCTGAGCGTGATCGTCATTGTCGACAGTGCCGCCGGGGCGTTTGCTGTGCACGGTTTCGAGATCTGCACAGACCTTGGCCACCGGCCCCATCAGCGCCAGCGCGGCGTTGATCGGATGTGGGGCAAGATCGCCCATATTGCCATTCGCCAGCCCGGTGCAACGCCAGTTGAACGGGGCCGTCGGGTCGGACAGGAAATCTTCGGTATGTTCGCAGCGGAACCATGTCACATCGCCGATGGCGCCTTCGGCCAGAAGCTGGCGTACGAACTGACTGGCCGGGGTCCGGATGTAGTTGAAGCCGATCATGTTCGGCACACCCGCCGCTTCGGCCGCTTGGACCATAGCGCGGGAGTCTTCCAGAGTGTCGGCCAAGGGCTTTTCGCAGAGCACCGGCTTGCCCAGCGCGATGGCCGCTTCGGCAATGGCGCGGTGCGTGTCCTGCGGGGAGGCAATGACGATGGCCTCGATCTTGGGATCAGCGACCAGCGCCTGCCAATCGGCGGCGGCGCGGTTGAAGCCAAAGGCGGTGCGGTAGCGTTCCGCGCTTTCAGGTGCCGAGGCTGCAATCATTTCCAGTCTGGGGCGCAGAGGCGTGTCGAATACGGCAGCCACCGAGGCCATGGCGACAGCATGCGCCTTGCCCATATAGCCCCCGCCGATGATCCCGATTCCGATCTCGGACATGGCTTCCTCCCTGCATCTTGCAACCGGTTGCAAAATCTGTATCGTCAGCGCGAAACCGGTGCAACTCAAATTGCGTGAGACCATGAAAGATCTGGCCCGACTGCACGGCAAAAGCTTCCTCGTCATCGGACGCGCGGGGATGGATTTCTACGCCGACCCGCCCGGAACACGGCTGGAGGACGCGGTTCAATTCACCGCAGCCTTGGGCGGATCGTCGGCCAATATCGCCGCCGGTCTGTGTCGACTGGGTTGCGACGCGTCATTGGTGACCTGCGTGTCTGACGACGCAATCGGACGTTACTGCCTGAAACAACTGGAGAATTACGGGATCGACCGCCGCTATGTCCGGTCGGTCGGGGGTGAGGCGCGCAATTCGCTTGCGGTGGTGGAAACACGGATCGAGGACACGCAATCAGTCATCTACCGCAACAACGCCGCCGATTTCGCAATGACGATGCAGGATGTCGAGGCCCTGCCCTATGCCGGGTTCTCGGCGTTGATCACCACAGGAACCGTGCTTGCCGCGGAACCCTCGCGCAGCGCCACGTTCCATGCGTTCGAGCGTGCAAATGCGGCTGGGGTGCCGGTGATCTTTGACGTCGATTACCGACCCTATTCCTGGGCCTCGGCGCAAGAGGCGTCGGATGTCTATTCGCGCGCTGCCGCGTTGTGTGACATTGTCATTGGCAATGATGTGGAGTTCGACTTCATGGCCGGAGCCGAAGGCCAAGGGCTTGAGAAAGCGCGATCTTTGATCGGCGAAGGTGCGCAGATCGTGGTCTACAAGATGGGCGAGTTGGGGGCTATCACCATCACGCCGGAGGGCGAAACCCGGACTGGCGTTTTCGAAACCCAAGCCCTGAAACCCACGGGCGCGGGCGACAGTTTCATGGCGGGTTTTCTGGCTGCTCTTTCCGATGGTCAGCCAATTGCCGAAGCGGTGCGCCAAGGCTCTGCCGCCGCCGCCATCGTGGTTTCGCGGGTGGGCTGCGCGCCTGCCATGCCGACCCCGGACGAACTCACCGACTTCATGGCGCGTGCCGTCATGCGCTCTGCCTGAGAGGAGGCTTTATGCACATCCCCCCCCATGACAACGGCAACAAACCTATCGTTGATGTCGATCACCCGCTGGTGCCGCTCAACTACTTCAACATCGTGAAGCTGAAACCGGGTGAAACGTACGATTACAAGCTTGAAGCGTACGAAACCTGCGTCGTGCCCGCGACCGGGACGGTCACCGTGGAAACGGCGGGCGAGACCTTTGCCGATATCGGCCATCGTGGCGAAGACGTGTGGGATGGCGACCCCGAAGGCGTCTATGTACCGACCGACAGCGGCACCCGCATTACTGCGCGGACAGAGACCGAGGTGTTCATCGCCGGTGCAAAATTTGCAACGACGTTGCAACCCTTTGCAGTGCGCAAGGTTGATCTCGATCTGGTGCAATACGGCAGCGACGACACCAAGACCCATCGCAAGATCAAACACATCCTCGGGGCGAACCACCACGACCGTGTCGGACGTCTTTTGGTGTCGGAACTCTTCACCGTTGGCGCGGGCGGTTGGTCGGGCTTCCCGTCGCATAAACATGATACGGATCGTTTGCCGGACGAGACCCGGCATGACGAGACCTACAATTTCCGGTTCAAGCCGAATTACGGCTCGGGCCTGCAAATGCTCCAGCGCGTCGACAATGAGCCGGGGGACGCGTATCACATCATGGATCGCTCCACCGTGCTGATCGACAAGGGCTATCACCCCTGCTGCGCGCTTCCGGGATACGAGATGTATTACTTTACCATCCTTGGCGGTCTGTCGCAGCGGTCGCTCAAGCAGTATTTCCAGCCGACCCACGCCGAGCAACTGCACACGATCCCCGGCATCATGGACATGGTGGCCAAGTTCAAATGACCCGAGCGACGCTGGCCGACGTGTTGCAGCCCGCCCTGCGGGATGGATACGCGGTGGCGGGCCTCGTCTGCCTTGGCTGGGAAGACGCCCGCGCCTATGTCGCTGCCGCCGAAGCCGAAGGCGCGCCGGTGATCCTGCAGGCCGGACCGGGCGCGCGGGCGCATATGCCCCTGCCCGTCTGGGCTTCGATGTTTCACGCCTTGGCGGACGGGGCGTCGGTGCCGGTCGTGTCCCATCTGGACCACGGGACAAGCGTTGCAGAATGCGCAGAGGCGATTGCGCTGGGGTTCACATCGGTGATGTTCGACGGCTCGCGCCTGCCCTTGGAGGAGAACATCGCGCAGACGAAGGCCATTGTGGAGATGGCCCATCGGGCCGGTGTGTCCTGCGAAGGCGAGATCGGGTTTGTGGGATATGCGGAGGGTGCAGAGTCGCATGGAACCGACCCGGACGAGGCGGCTCGTTTTGCCGACGAGACTGGCGTTGATGCGATGGCGGTGTCTATCGGCAATGTGCATCTGCAAATGGATCAGGTGGCGCAGATCGACCGCGACCGGCTGGCCCGGATCGAAGCTGTGACGAACGTGCCGTTGGTGATCCACGGGGGGTCCGGCTTACCGCATGACCTCCGCCGAGACCTCGCCCGGACCAGTGCGATCTGCAAGTTCAACATCGGGACGGAGTTACGGATGACCTTCGGCGGGGCTTTGCGCGAAACCCTGGCGGCGCAGCCAGATGTGTTTGATCGGATCGCAATTTTGTCGGCGGTGGAGGAACCGTTGACAGAGAAAGCGCGTGAGGTGATCCGGGGGTTGCGCTGATCCTCCGGCCTTATTTTCTATTCAACGTCGAACCAGCGCCACGCCCGAACCGAGGGGTGGGCGAGAAGCGCCCGCCCCGTGGGGGCGGTTCGGGCGCTGCCTGTGCATCGCACAGGCATGGGGCACTGGATTTAGAGAACAGTCCTTCAATCCTTTCGAAAAACTGTCATGTTGGCAGCACTCGACCCACCAAAGGACCAACCCCTATGATCGCCTACGTCACCGTTGGTACAGATGACATCGAACAGGCCAAGCGGTTCTATTCGGCGTTCCTACCTGCCCTTGGCTATGGCATGACCCAAGGCTCCGAGGGGCTGAGCTTTGCTCTGCCGGTGCCGCCGGGAGAGGCCCCTGTTCACCCGGATTTCTACGTCAAACCCACGTTCAACGGGCAGCCCGCCTCGGCCGGGAACGGGACGATGGTGGCGTTCGAGGCCGCCGATCAGGTGCAGGTCCGCGAACTGCACGCCGCCGCGCTGGCAGCAGGTGGAACGGATGAAGGCCAACCGGGGTTTCGCGCCTCTTACGGTCCACGCTTTTACGTGAGCTACCTGCGCGACCCGCAGGGCAACAAGATCGCTCTGTTTTCGAGCAATCCGAACGATCCCAGCCGAGACGACTGAGATCGGACGCAATCGGCGTCAGCCCTTTACCGCCGCACAGAAGGCATCGAATTCGCTGTCGGAGATCGGTACGCAATGCTCGGGCGCGGGATATGCGCCGGTTTTTACGTCTTCGACAAACTCTCCGAAGGCCGCGATGCGTTCTTCTTGCAGACGCGCGAATTCTGCCGCGAAATCGCGGTAGCGTTTGGCATGGCGGGGCTGTTTGTTGGTCCCATGGCCCAGCACATCCTCGGCAAAAAGGTATTGCGCATCGGCATGTGCGCCGGCGCCCATGCCCAGCATCAATAGCGGCGAATTGCGTGCGATCATTTCGGCCACGCGATCCGGCACCACTTCAAGCTCGGCGCCAAAACAGCCGATCTCTTCCAGCCGTTTGACATGATCCCAGACCGCCTTGGCGCTGTCTGCCGTCTTGCCCACCGCCTTGAACCCGCCAGTCCAGGTGCTTTGCGACGGGATCAGCCCCACATGCGCGACGACCGGAATGCCGTTTTCACAAAGCAGTTTCTGGATGTCGAGAGAGGCCGAGCAATAGACGCAATCGCCTCCGGTCTGCATCGCGGCGTGAGCAGCGCGCAGGTAGTCCTCACCGGTGCAAAGCTCGCCATAGAGCAGGCCGACCTGCACAAAACAGTCCCCCGCCGCCGCACGCATGTCTGGCGTCCAGAGCGGTGCGATGATCGAAAGCATGTCGATCCCGGCAGCAGCCGCAGCGCGCGCCTCGTCCGGGGTCTCGACAAAGAGCATCGTCAGCTTTTCGCCCCGCGCCTTGCGCTCACGCAGGTCGGCAACGGTGGGGCGATTGTGATAAAGGCCCACGGTCACACCTCGATCAAGACGCGGCCGTTTTCGACCTTGGTTTTGTAGGTGTTGAGGTTCACGCAGGCTGGGGCGCGTTTGGCCTCTCCCGTGCGGTAGTCAAACGTGGCGTTGTGCTTGGGGCACTCGATTTCGTACTCCATCACCAGCCCGTCTTCGAGATGCACATGTTCGTGCGTGCACAAACCATCGGTGCAGAAATAGTCTCCATCCGGGCTGTGATAGATCGCAAATGTGCGGTCTTCGTGATCGAAACGGATCAGGTCTTCTTCGTCGATGTCATCGGTCGCACAGGCGTCGATCCAGGGCATACTAGCTCCTCCCTCTTGGTCTGTTGGGTCTGGGGTTATTCGGCGGCGCCGAGGGCGGCTGCGTGGAAATCCTCGCGATAGGGCTTGGCCGTGGACGGCAGATCGCGTTTCAGGAAAACGTCCTCATAGGCCAGTTGGCGGCGCAGCACGGGGATGATCTCGGCATAGGCTTCCCACATGGAGATGTTGGCGGCCGGCAGATCGTGTTTGATCGCCGCATGAAGGTCGGGCAGTCGGTGATAGGGCACCATCGGGAACATGTGATGTTCGACGTGGTAGTTCATGTTCCAGTAGACGAAGCGCGAGACCGGGTTGATGTAAACGGTGCGCGAATTCAGACGGTGGTCGGTGACGTTGTCGGCCAACCCTGCGTGCTGCATCACACCGGTAAGAACATGGTGCCAAGCTCCGTACAGCCGGGGCAGACCGATCACCATGAGCGGCAGGATCGACCCCATCGCCAGCGCCAAAGCGATCGTTGCGGCGTAGATCGCCACCCAGATGCGCGCGATGTGGATCACCTTGGGCTGTTCCTGTTCGGGGATATAGCTGGCCTCTTCGGGGTGAATGTGGCCGGCGGCGTTGTAGAGCATCCGTTTCCAACCGTCATAGGCGTCGAAAATCCCGAAGAAGTTCATCACGATGCGGAAGAGCGCAGGCGGGCGCATGGCGACGATTTCGGGGTCGCGCCCAACGATGATCGTATCGGTGTGATGGCGCGTATGGCTCCAGCGCCACGAAACCGGATTGCGCACCATGCAGAAGCTGGCGATCTGGTAAAGCCAGTCGTTGTAATGGCGCGTCTTGAACGCCGTCCCGTGGGAACACTCGTGCCAGCGCGAGTCCATCGCCGACCCGTAGAGCACCCCGTAAGCCAGCCAGAACGGCGCGCTCCACCACGAGGGCCAGAGCGCGATGCCGATAGCGGCAAAAAGCGCCATGCAGGAAAAGAGCGTGATCGTGTCGCCAATCGCGGGTTGATCCGACCGCTGCATCAACTCTTTCATCTGCTTGCGCGGGATGTCGGTGTGATACCACTCCGCCGCGGCAAGCCCGGTCTCGACAGCCTGACGGGCACTCGGCCCCAGCAGGGAATAATCGCGTTTTGCCATGATCCTGAGCCTCTCAGAGCATCCGTTCACAGCCAGGCTACCGAATGCCGTTTCACGGACAAAGAGATTGCCGGAAAATTCACATCAGTTTACATCAGCTTTCAGATCGGAAATGATCAAATCACATCAGTTCTGGTGAGTGATGGCCCGAAGACCGACCCTTCAAGACCTTGCCCGCGCGGCAGGTGTCGGGACCGCGACTGTGGACCGGGCCTTGAACGGGCGTGGCAATGTGTCGGCGCGCAGCATCGCCGCAATTGCCGAGGCAGCGAAAACGATCGGCTACCCCCTGCCCGCCTCTGCACCTGTCAACGCCCCCAATGCGAAACCAAAGTTCGATTTGGGGTTCGTGCTGCACAAGCCGTCGCAATCCTTCTACCAGCGTTTTGCCCACGAGATCACGCGGGCCTGTTCCGAAAGGACCGAGGCGCAGATCACTCCGCATCTGAGCTTTTCACCGTCGCAGGCGCCAGATGATTTCGCCAAGGCGATCACGGACGCGGCCAGCAAAAGTCAGGCTGTGGCGGCAACCGCGATCAATCATCCGACCCTGTCGCGGCTGGTGGACAGTTTGACAAAGGATGACATTCCCCTCTTCCCCTTGCTGAACGATTTCGCAGGCCGGTCGGGTGCTGGTTATTTCGGGCTCGACAACATGAAGGTCGGGCGGCTGGCCGGCTGGATGATGGCAACGCAGTTGCAACGGCCCTGCCGGGTTGCCGTCATGGTCGGCGGGGCGCGATGGCACGGGCAAGGCCTGCGCGAAACGGGTTTTCGCAGCGCTTTGCGCGAATACGCGCCGCAGATCACCGTGGCGGATACCAGTGTGAACCTCGAAACGCGCCAGGTCACCTACGAGGCGACGCTAGCCCTGTTGCAACGCCATGCGGATCTTGCCGGGATTTACGTGGCCGGGGGCGGCATGGAAGGTGCCATCGCCGCACTTCGCGAAACCCGACCGCCTGGGAAAGTGTCACTGATTGTCAATGAGCTGACCGAGGACAGCCGCGAAGCGCTTGCGGATCGCTTTGTGACGATGGTGATCGCGACACCGCTGCCGGCTTTGTGCGCGGCCTTGGTAGATTCGATGACCGAAGCAGCGCTTAATGAGGGCGCAGTGCGACACCGTACGACGGTGTTCGAGCCACAGATCTATCTGCCCGAGTCGGTCTAACAGCCTTCTGACCGACATGTCGATCTGTGAGCCTCGGACAACAAACTGTCTGAAGACTCGTGGCCTTGCCTAAAGCACGGCGCGTTCTGGCCGTTTCAGTATGTGCCGATCTTTGCACGAACAGGAACACGCTGCCCAGCTATCTGAACTAGCACCAAACTCGTCTCTCATCCCGTCGGGATCGGCAACCTGACGGGTGGCCAGTCACAAACCACGACTGCTGAAAACATTCAGCTCTGGAACTAGAACCGTATGGCTATCGCAACCGAACTTTCCATCGCACAAACAACGGATGCCTCTCTGGTCGCCGAGACGATCTTCGGGCCGGGTATCACGGTTGTTTCCTCGACGCTTACAGGTTCGGCAGGTCAGACCGGGATCTACAGCAACGGATTGACGACATCGCCGGGCGTTGTGCCCAGTGACACCGGTGTCATCTTTTCGACCGGCAACGTGGCGGATTTCACCAATTCGACTGGGACGACAGATACCAACACTCAAGCTGGAACAACGACGGGGTATAATGGCGCGGGTGACGCAGATCTGACTGCCATGTCGGGGGTTCAGACGTTCGACGCCGTTGTCTTCGAAGCGGTCTTTATCCCGGACAATGACTTCCTGACGATGCAGTTCGTCTTTTCGTCGGAAGAATACCTTGAATACGTCAATGGTGGCTTCAACGACATCATTGCCGTGATGATCAACGGCACGATGGTCGAACTGACCCCGACGGGGGATACGGTTTCGATCGACACGGTCAACACAACGGCCAACTCGAACCTTTACGTCGACAACCCTGCGGCCTCGGACCCATTCAACACCGAGATGGATGGTTTCACGATCACGATGGCGTTCAAGGCACCGGTCAATATCGGTGTCGAAAACACGATCAAGATCGGTGTTGCCGATGGGGGCGATGCGGAGTTCGACTCCAACTTCCTGATTGCCGCGGACAGTCTGCAAACTGTTGCCATCGCGTTCGCGGATGAAATCGAACTTCTGCCGAACACGCCCGGCATCCTCGACGTACTTGCAAACGATGCCGATTATTCCGGCCAGGGGCTGACGGTCACGAAGATCAATGGCGTCAGTGTGGTCCCAAGCGACACAGTCACGTTCGGTACGGGTGAGACAATCACGCTCAACGCGGATGGCACGTTGACGGTGCTCACGGATGGTGACCTGACCGCGTCGACATTTACATATGAAGTAACGGATGGGAACGGGATCACCGATGTCGGTTATGTCACGGTCACAACCGCGGCTGTACCGGACCCAGACGGTTATGTGGACGGAACCATCGGCGCCGACCTGATCGACGTGAATTACACCGGCGATCCGCAGGGCGATCGGGTTGACAACAATGACGCTCTCGGAGTTCTAGGGACCAGCGGCGATGGCGATGTCATCAATGGCTTTGCCGGCAACGACACCATCCTCGCAGGTGCTGGCGATGACATTGTCTTTGGCGGTGCCGACGCCGATGTCATAGACGGCGGCAGCGGAAACGACACTCTTGACGGGGGCACTGGTTTTTCTCCGCTGAGCTTTGTCGATGTGGCGAATGGGCAATCCGCTGTCGGCACTTCGGGCAGCAACTATTTCCAGTGGCTGGCAGAACCGTTGTCCAATGCCACGATTTCGTTGGACACGGGCTTTGACGGAGACCGTACGGGCGATGGAGCCGCAGACTACATACTTGTCGCCACAACCAACACCACAAGTACGCTGGCCGTACGCAGTTTCGACTACGGCTTGGACAAAATCGTCCTGCAAGAGCCGTATGTCGGCATCACGTCAAACGTGACGCCCAGCGGCGACAATGACTACAGCGCAACGATCACGATCACCTACGCATCCGGCAACACGCAGTCCTTCAACATCGAAGGCGAAGGCGTCGAACCGACGATGGACAACATCTTCACCACGACGCTACCGGAGAGCGGGTCAAGCGCCAACGACACCATTACGGGTGGCGACGGCAGTGATGTGATCACCGGAAACGACGGTGATGATGCGCTATATGGCGGCGATGGTGATCTTGGGACATCAGACGACCTGGCGGGTGCGGACACTCTGTTCGGCGGCACCGGGGACGATTCCCTTTTTGGCGAAGAGGGCAACGACGTCCTTTCGGGCGAAGACGGGAACGACACGCTTGAGGGCGGGACGGGTAACGACCTTCTGAGCGGCGGCGATGGCGACGACACCTTTGTCTATACACCCGGCGATGGCATCGACACGATCAGCGATTTCAACGCCGGCAACTCCGGCACGCTGACGGATGGTGACGCCACCAACAATGACCAGATCGACCTGTCGGCTTATTATGACGATATATGGGAACTGACAGACGACTACCGCGATGACGGTATTCTCAACCAGTCCAATGATGGGCTGAACGGCGCGGATTATTCTGACAACGCCAGCTTTGGCAACGGCGGTCTTGTCTTTACCGACGGGGTCGCCAGCACGAGCTTTTTTACGGTCGAAAACACCGGCGTGGTGTGTTTCGCCTCCGGCACCCAAATTGTAACTGAAACCGGGGAACGTCCGATTGAAACGCTGCGCGTCGGTGACAGGATCGCCACGCGGGATAATGGTGTGCAAACGCTGCGCTGGATCGGGAAACGGCATCTCGACAGCACGGATTTCCACCGCAATCCCAAGCTGCACCCGATCCTTCTTGCGCCGCACCTCACAGGCGGCGACGCGCCCCTGATCGTTTCCCCGCAGCACGGCGTGCTGTTCGATCTCGACGGAGAGGAAACTCTGGTCCGCGCGATACATCTGGCAAAGATGCAAGGCGGCGCGGCCCGGATCATGAAGGGCTGCCGACAGGTGACCTATTTCCATATGTTGTTCGACGACCACCAAATCGTTTTCGCCAACGGCGCACCGTCGGAAAGCTTTTTCCCCGGTCAGTTTGCCTTGGCGACCCTGAACAGCGACGTGCAATCCGAGATTTTTGAGCTGTTTCCACAGTTGCGGCACCGCGATGCGGAATTTGGCTACGGAGCCAAGGCACGCGCCTTTGCCAGGTTTGCTGATCTGCCACCGCACTTGAAAGAACTCAGGCCGCATCGCCGTCAGCGGATCATTCCCGCAGTGTCGCCCGCCGCGTTTAGTCGGCAAAAAGCCGTGTCATAGACGCGCCGCCTTCGTCGGTCGTGGTAAGGTGGACCACCCAAGGCGTAGACGCTCCGATACCACCTGCCCCACCCGGTTCACGCAACAGCGCCGCCGGCGTGCTTGTGGCGCGTCGGACCGCCTCTTCTATCGTATCCCCCACCTGATCGACCATGACCCGCAGCGCGGTGGTCATATCAAGGTCGGCCCCGGCAAGGGTGCCATCGGCAAGAGTCAGACGCCCGTCATTCCGAAACACGTCGCGCCCGTTCAGGCGGAAGCTGTCGATGTCGGACCCCGCCGTCGCCATGGCATCGGTCACAAGGAAAATCCGGTCTGACCGTGGTTTGGCGGCAAGAGCGATCCGCATGGTTGCAGGATGCACATGGACCCCGTCGGCAATCAAACCGGCATCAACGTCGTCGCGTTCGAGTGTGGCCCCGACCAATCCGGGCTCACGACTTCCCAATTGGCTCATCGCGTTGAACAGATGTGTGACGCAGCGCACGCCCGCGTCGAAAGCCGAGTGGCAAGTGGCGCGGTTGGCATCCGTATGCCCCAGCGACAGGATCACCCCGGCCTCGGCCAGCTGCCGCATCTGCTCCAGCGTCACGCTCTCCGGCGCGATGGTCACCATCAGGTTCGGCAACCGCTCGGCGGCCTGAACCAAAAGCGCCATGTCTTCATCACTCATCGGTCGGATCAAGCGTTCGTCATGCGCACCTTTGCGGGCGCGCGACAGGTGCGGCCCTTCGAGATGCAGCCCAATGATACCTTCGACCCGCTCGGCCAAGGCGGCTTCGACCGCGTCAATTGCGGCACGAGTGGTTTCCGGTGTGTCAGTGATCAGAGTCGGCAGGAACACGACAGTGCCCAATCGGCCATGCGCCGCCGCGATGGTGCGAAGGGTCTCAACCGACGGGGCATCGTTCAACAGAACACCGCCACCGCCATTGACCTGAAGATCGACAAATCCGGGCGTGATTACACCACCCAGCAGGCCAACTCGCTCGCACCCATCCGAAACCTCGGCGACTGGAACAATCCGGCACCCGTCGGCTTTGGACATCACCAGCGCATGATCCGAAAACAGGCTGCGACCATCGTGGATATGCGCGCCGATATAGGCTGTGCCGTGGGAACTCATCGGGTTTCAGTCACCTTTTTCAAATGGCGCGGGGCATCCGGGTCGATCCCGCGTGCCGTCGCCACCTGTTCAACCATTGCATAGAAACTGGCAATGAGCGCAATCGGATCGGTCAGCGGATGTGCGGTGCGCTCGATCGGCAAGGGCGTCGCATGTTCCAGAATGGGTGTCGTTCCAAAGACCGTAGCGCCTTTCTGCGCGATCTCATCAGCAACCCCAGCCAGAGCGGTCTCGGCCTCGTCCGCAGCGGCAAAGGCGATCACTGGAAAGCCGCGATCCACGATGGACACCGGGCCGTGCAACACCTCAGCCGAGGAATAGGATTCCGCATGGATCTGGCAGGTTTCCTTGAACTTGAGCGCCGCCTCATTCGAAATCGCATAGGCCGGACCACGCCCCAGACAGTAGATCGAATTGCGAACCCCGAGGGCTGTCTGCACACTCGACCAATCTACCGCAACCGCCGCCTCCAACCGCTCTGGCAGATCGCGTATCGCAGCACAGAGGGCGGCATCCTCGGCCCATTCCGCGAGCAGCCACAACCCGGCCACAGTGGAATTCACGAACGTCTTGGTCGCCGCGACGCTGAGTTCGGGGCCAGCGTGAAGATCAATCGTATGGTCCGCCGCTTCGGCCAGCGGGCTGTCCGGGTGGTTCGTCATCGCAATAGTCAGCGCACCGCCTGTACGCGCCATGCGGGTCATGTCCACGATGTCGGGGCTTTTGCCGGACTGGGACACTGACAGGCATACGCTCCCATCCAGCCGCAATTGCCGATTGTAGATCGACGCGATGGACGGCCCCACCGAAGCCATCGGCGTTCCGGTCAGAAGCTCTGCCGCGTATTTCAGATAGGTTGCCACGTGGTCCGACGACCCGCGTGCAACGCTGACCAGAAAGGCAGGGTTTCGCGCGCGGATGGCATGGGCGGCGCGCTGGATGTCGTCGCCGCCATTGACGAGAAGGCGTTTTACGGCAACCGGGATTTCCAGCACCTCGCGCCGCATCTGGGTATCGACTGGGGACATAGTGACGACCTTGCTTCTGATCTATGACGAACGCGGACCGTACGGTTGATACGTACCAACCGTACGGATCAGGCCAGAAGGAGACCACCCCGAACCGCGCACCGTGCTGATCTGAGCGCCGGCAGGCGTCCTAGCCCGCCGCCTCAATCGCAATCGCAATGCCCTGTCCGACACCGATACACATGGTGGCCAGCGCCTTTTGGCCGGGGCGCAGGTCCAGCGCAGCCGATCCGGTGATCCGCGCGCCTGACATGCCCAATGGATGCCCCAAAGCAATCGCCCCGCCATTGCGGTTCACGCGCGGGTCATCGTCGGCAATGCCCAGCCGCCGCAGCGTCGCCAAGCCCTGAGAGGCAAAAGCCTCATTCAGTTCGATCACGTCGAAATCAGCCTGGGTCAGCCCCAGCCGCGCCATCAGCTTTTCCGATGCGGGCGCAGGGCCGATGCCCATAATGCGGGGCGCAACTCCGATGGAGGCTCCGCCGGAGACGCGCGCGATGGGACGCAACCCATGCCGCTTGATCGCGGCCTCAGACGCCACGATCAGCGCCGCTGCGCCGTCATTCACACCAGACGCGTTGCCCGCCGTGATCGAGCCACCTTCGCGCACAAACGGCCTTAGCCGGGCAAGGTCGGCGGCGGTTGTCTCAGGGCGCGGGTGTTCGTCCGTGTCCACGATCACCGGATCGCCTTTGCGGCGCGGAATCGTCACCGGTGTGATCTCTTGCGCAAGACGCCCATTGTTCTGCGCGGCCCCTGCGCGTTGCTGGCTGCGCAAGGCAAACGCGTCCTGATCCTCTCGCGACACGTTGAAGTCTTCGGCCACGTTCTCGGCCGTTTCGGGCATGGAATCGATGCCGTATTGCGCCTTGAGCACCGGGTTCACGAAGCGCCAGCCGATGGTTGTGTCGTAGACCTCGTTCTGCCGGGAAAAGGCCTGCTGCGCCTTGGGCATAACAAACGGTGCGCGGGTCATGCTTTCCACACCGCCCGCGATCACCAGATCCGCCTCGCCTGCCTTGATTGCGCGGGCGGCAGCGAGAACCGCATCCATGCCCGATCCGCAGAGGCGGTTCATCGTCGTACCCGGCACGGTCTCGGGGTAGCCCGCCAGCAGCACCGCCATGCGCGCCACGTTGCGATTGTCCTCGCCTGCCTGGTTGGCACAGCCAAGGATCACCTCGTCGATGGCCGCAAGATCAAGCGAAGGGTTCCGCGCCGCCAGTGCAGCCAAAGGCACCGCCGCCAGATCATCGGCCCGGACCGAGGCCAACGCGCCGCCGTAGCGGCCAATAGGCGTGCGGATGTAGTCACAGATAAAGGCGTCGGGCATTGGGTGGCTCCGGGTTGGTCAGTCTCGGTGCATATGGCGTCGAAACGGGTCCGAGATGCAAGTCACCCGTCGACACGTTCCCCGGGCTTGATCGTCGCGGGTGCGGCGTTCAGCGTTTCGATAGCAAACCCGGCGGCGGCCTTGTATTTCGCCATGAAATCCGCGCGTTCGGCAGCCGGGATCACATCCTCGATGTTATCAAAGACTCCTCCACAGCGTTCGTCCAACAGATTGAGCAGACCAAACGGCCCCGCACCGCGATTGCGCAACACCAGTTCCGACACCGGGCCGCAGAGCTGCGTATCGTACGCGGCAAGCGCCTCCTTGGTGACACCATGCTCCAGCATCTTCGCCCCGATCACCCGGGCATCGACAATCGCCTGGCTCGCCCCGTTCGATCCAGTGGGATACATCGCATGCGCCGCATCGCCCATCAGAGCCACCGCACCATCGACCCAGCTTGGCACCGGATCGCGGTCGATCATCGGGTTCACATAAGCGCAATCCGCCCCGCGCAGCATTTCTGGCACGTCCAACCAGTCGTACCGGAAGTCCTCGAAATGGTGGATGAACTCCTCGATCTCGACCGGTTTGAACCAGCCATCCTGTTGCCAGCCACCTGAATCGTCCATCGTCACTTCGGCGATCCAGTTGATGAGCGACATTCCATCCGCATCGGGCGCTGAGATCGGGTAGATGACCATCCGGTGCCGATGTGTGCCCAGCCCGACAAAAGACGAGTCTGTCCGCAACGGCTTGGCCCGCACGGTGCCACGCCACATGACGGCCCCACCCCAATGGATCGGCGGCTGATCGGGGAACATCTGCGCCCGGATCGCCGAATGGATGCCATCGGCGGCGATCAGCAAGCGGCCCCGCTCATTCCGTTCCCCGTCAGACGATACAATCCGCGCCGTGACACCGGACTCATCCTGCGCATAGGACGCGACCTTTGCGCCAAGCTGGACGGCATCAGTCCCTGCCCGTGCGATCAATGTCTCGTAGAGCAACATGTGCATCTGTCCGCGATGCACGGCGTATTGCGGCCAGTTATAGCCCGCGCCCAGTCCACGCGGTTCGGCATAGACCTCGCGGCCATTGAGACCGACCAGCGCCCATTCCTTGGCGGGGACACCGACACGGTCCAAATCTTCGGCAGAGATGCCTAGATCGTAAAGCTCTCGGACAGCATTGGGTTGCAGGTTGATGCCGACGCCCAAGGGGCGCATCTCTTTCGCGGCTTCGTACACCGTGAACGGCACGCCGATCTGGTGGAGGGTCAGCCCCAGTGCAAGCCCGGCGATCCCGCCGCCAGCGATCAAAACGCGATCTTCGGACATATCGGTCTTCCTTTTTCGAACGGGTTTACGGAGCGTTACGGTTCAGGACAACCGATCGGCTGCCCCCATGCGCTCAATTTGTGCCACAAGGGACGTGGCCACATTCAAAGCACGTCCGGTGGCCTGCACCATCTGCGGCAAGAGCATCCATTCGAGCGACCAAGCAGCGCCTGACCTTTCCTGTTCATGGATCATGGCGTGATGCATTCCCGAAACCTGCGTTGCATTGAACCGCGCCAGAGTGACGAGCAGTTCCGCCAACACCGGGTTCTGCTTGTGCGGCATGGCCGAAGACCCGCCGCCGCCTGCCAGCGCGATTTCGTCGATCCCCTGTTGCGCCATGAGGCAGATGTCCTGCCCCATCTTGCCCAGCGTGCCGGTGATCAGCGCCAGGACCGAGGCCGCTTCGGCCATCCCGTCGCGCATGGCGTGCCAACTGCGGGAGGTTGATGCCAATCCAAGATCATCCGCCACCGCCGCGCAGAGCGCATCAGCCCCGTCGCCCAGCGCCGCGCGATCGCCGGCGGCACCACCTATCTGAACGCACGCGATCCGGGGATGTAGCTGGTCCAGCCGTTCCAGATGCGCCAAGAGCGGCAATCGCCATGTCTCGATCCGATCTGCCACAGAGATAGGCATGGCCGCCTGCATCCGGGTGCGTCCCATCATGGTCGCGCCGCCGAAACGGTCCTTCAGATCAGACAAGCCAGACTCTAGCACATGCGCCCGCTGCCCCAGCACGTCGAGGCTTTGGACAAGCGACAGAACGGTCGCGGTGTCGATCACATCTTGCGAGGTCGCCCCTTTATGGATCGCGTTCAGCCCAGTGCTCTGTTTCAGAAGCCGCACCAAGGCCGGAACACAAACCCCATCCTGCGCCGTGCCTTCGCGCAATGCGTCAGGCGTCAGTGTCACGTCTCGGATGGCAGATGCGGCGGCAGCGCCCTCGGCTTCAGACCAAAGGCCCGCCAAATGCCCATGGCGCGACCACGTGGCTTCGAACGACAGCATAGACGAAAGCTGCGCCTTGGCGGACCAAAGCGCAGCGATTTCGTCATCGGCGAATAGGCCCGACAACCAAGGATGGTCAAAGACGCCTGTCATCACAGGTCAAGAAACACCGTTTCGCCTTCGCCTTGAAGTCGAATGTCGAACCGATAGGTGCCATCACCGGTTTTCTTGGCGATCAGCGTATCCACACGCGGGCGCTGTTCGATACGGGCCAGCAGCGGGTCGGCGCTGTTGTCCTCATCCTCGAAATAGACGCGCGTGTTGAGACCAATGTTGATCCCGCGCGCGACGATCCAAAGCGAGATATGCGGTGCGAACACTTGTCCGTTGCGCCCCTTCACCGCGCCCGGTTTGACGGTACGCAGTGTGAACTCGCCACTGTCCTTGTCGGCGGCGAACCGGCAGAAGCCCGAGACCTTCGGATCGGCCCCGTCCTGCCCGGGATAGACACCCGCCGCATCGGCTTGCCAGCTTTCCAGCATCGCGTCGCGCATGGCCCAGCCTGTGCCATCGTAGATCGAGCCGACGATGGTGATGACCTCACCCTTCGCGCCGTCCTCGATGGGGCTGAGGCCAAGGTCTTCGGGATAAACGCCTTCGACACCCGCGAAAGTCGGGATACAGCCGATATGGACATAAGGGCCAGCGGTTTGGCTGGGGGTTTCCACCAGAATATCAAGCGGTTGTGTCATGGTTTACATCCCTTCCGGCTTGTTTTCGAACATGGTCTGGCGACGACCACGCAGCACGATGTCGAACTTGTAGGCAAGATAATCCATGCCCCGCGAATTCTGCATGTCCAGCGGTGCAACAAGGCGGTCCAACTGGCTGCGGTTCCGGATCGTCGCCGCAATCGGGCATAGGTCGATCAGCGGGTCGCCCTGGAAATACATCTGACTGATGAGGCGCTGACCAAAGGCATGGCCGAAGATCGAAAAGTGAATGTGCATCGGCCGCCAATCATTGGCCCGGTTCGGCCAGGGGTACGCCCCCGGACGGATCGTCATGAACTCGTAATAGCCATTCTCATTTGTGATCGTGCGCCCGCAGCCGCCGAAATTCGGATCGAGCGGCGCGAAATAGGTGTCCTTGATGTGGCGATACCGCCCACCGGCATTGGCCTGCCAAATCTCGACCAGCGTATGAGGCACCGGACGGCCCAGCTCGTCCAACACGCGACCATGCACGCGGATGCGTTCGCCCACTGCCAGCGCTTTGCCCTGCGTGTAGTTGCAGATCAGGTTGTTATCCAAAGCGCCTAGCTTGTTGTGGCCAAAGCGTGGACCGGTTTCTTCGCTCGGGGTCGATTCCATCGACAAGAGCGGCAGCGACGGGGATCGCGTGATCGACGTCTTGTAATCCGGGTAATAGGGGTCGGGATGCATCTCGCGGCGGCGGGGCATCAGGGCGGCGGTGTCAGTCATCGGATTGCTCCATTTCTGCGTAAGTCTGTTTGGCCAGCTTGACGGCGTGGTTTGCCTTGGGCACGCCGGCATAGATCGCGACGTGCTGGAACGCCTCCATCACGTCCTGTTTGCTGGCACCGGTGCGCGCGGTGGCGCGGATATGCATCGGGATTTCTTCGAAATTTCCAGTCGCGGCCAAGAGCGCCAGCGTCAGCATCGACCTCTCGCGTCGGCTGATCCCATCCGACGACCAGACCGTGCCCCACGCGCCTTCGGTAATCAGCGTCTGGAACGGCAGATCAAACTCGGTCTTGTTGGCCTCGGCCCGGTCGACATGGGCATCGCCCAAGACCTCGCGCCGGGTTTTCATGCCTTGGTCAAATCGGTCAGACATGCCCCACCTCCTTCAGGAAATCGCTGATCAGGGCGCCCGCCTGTTCCGGTGCCTCGACACAGGGCAAATGACCGGTGTTCGGGACCACATGGAACGCACCATTGCAGAGATCTGCCGTCGCTTTCACCATGTCCGGCGTGGTTGATCCATCTTCGGACCCGGCCATCGCCATCACGGGAATGGTCAAGACAGAGGTGGACGCCGTGAAATCGGCACCCGCGATGGCGGAACAACAGCCGATATAGCCTTCCAGCGGTGTACGTGTGAGCATGTTGCGCCACGGGGCCAAGCGCGCCGCATCGTTGCGCATCTCGGGAGCAAACCAGCGGTCCAGAATGCCATCGGCCATCGACCCGATACCTCCGGCCCGCAGCCCGTCAATCCGCTCCTGCCACATCTCGGGCGATCCGATCTTGGCTGCGGTGTCCATAAGAACCAAACCACGCAACAATTCTGGCCGACGCGCGGCGAGCCCCTGCCCGATCAGACCACCAATGGACAGCCCAACAAACACGATATCCTTGAGGCCGTAAGCGTCGATCACCGCTTCGGCGTCGCTGACCTGCTCTGCCATGTCATAGGGGGCCTTGGGGCAATCCGACAGACCGTGCCCGCGCTTGTCGAAGCGGACGGTGCGCAGGCCATCAGGAAGATAAGGCAGCATCAAATCCCAGACACGCAGATCGGTGCCGAGCGAATTCGCAAACATGACGACTGGCCCGTCCTCTGGCCCGTCGATGCGCGTGTGCAGGGTCACGCCCTGAGATGTAATGGGTGTCATCCGAAAGCCTCCTCCATCCCCTCTTTCGCATTTATTTTCGCGCGAGAAAATTATAATAATGCGCAAAACATATAACCTATGAGTTATGCATGCTCGATCCCCGCATCCGTCTGCGCCACCTGCGTTGTTTTCTGGAAACCGCACGACTGGGTTCACTCTCGGCAGCAGCCGATATGCTGAACGTGTCGCAACCCGCCGTATCCAAGACGATCCGCGAATTGGAGGATGTCTTGGGCAAACCGCTATTCGACCGCGCCCACCGCAGGTTGACGTTGACCAGTGTGGGCCGGGTATTTCAGCAACATGCAGGCGCGGCCATGGCGGAACTGTCGCGTGCTCAGTCGCTGGTCAAGGACACCCCGTCGCAGATCACTCGGCTGTCCGTCGGAGTTCTACCAACCGCTGCCACATCGCTCATGCCGCGCGCGGCGCTCGCGTTTCGTGACACCCATCCCAACTGCCTCCTGCGGGTCAGCACCGGGCCGAACTGGCTTTTGATGTCGCAACTGCGCGACAGCAGCCTTGATATGGTGGTGGGGCGCATGGGCAATGCCGAGGTGATGCAGCACCTGTCCTTTCATCACCTCTATTCCGAAGACATCGCTGCCGTCGTCCGTCCCGATCACCCGCTTCTTGAGACGCCCGCGCCCCTCGACATGCTCCACGGCTATCCTCTGCTCCTTCCGCCTCCGGGAGCTGTCATCGCGCCGCTGGTACGGGCGTTCCTGTCCCGCCGCGGCATCGCCGCCCAGACTGCGGCGTTCGAATCCGTCTCGCTGGCTTTCGGGCGGCGGGTGATTCAGTCGTCCGACGCGGTCTGGTTCATTTCACGGGGCGTGGTCGAAGACGAATTGGATACCAAGACACTCAGCACCCTGCCCCTTGGCAATGATCTGCGCGGGGGGCCGATTGGCATTTCCATGCGCGCCGATGGCGTGCTCACAGAGGAACAATCAAACCTGATCCACGCTCTGGAAACAGCGCGTGATGCGTTGCGCCCGATTGGCACAGCACACCGTTAGAACGGCAGACCGATATAGTTCTCAGCCAGATCGCGCCGCGCGGTTTCGGATTGCGACAGGTGATAGAGCGTGGCCTTGCGCATCTGCGCGGCAAAGCTGTCTTCACCGTCGAACCGGTGCAGCATGGTTGTCATCTGCCAACTGAACCGCATCGCCTTCCAGATGCGCAGCAAAGCGCGTTCGGAATAGGCGTCGATCCCCGCCGTATCATCCTTCTTCACCGCGTCGATCAACGCATGATACAAGTAATGAACATCCGACACGGCAAGGTTCAGCCCCTTTGCCCCGGTCGGTGGCACGATATGCGCCGCATCCCCCACAAGGAACAATCGACCCCAGCGCAACGGCTCGCTCACAAAGGACCGCAGCGGCGCGATGGATTTCTCGATCGACGGGCCGGTTTCCATACTCGCGGCAACCTCGGACGGCAGGCAGGACTTCAAGACCGTCCAGAACCGCTCGTCGCTCCAATCCTCGACCTTGTCGGTCAACGAAACCTGAACATAGTAGCGGCTGAGCGTCTCGCTCCGCATCGACGCAAGGGCAAACCCGTTCGAGGAATTGGCGTAGATCAGCTCTTCATGCGCGGGTTTGGTCCGCGAGAGAATTCCCAGCCAGCCGAACGGATAAACGCGCTCGAACTCACGGCGTTTGTCAGCAGGAATTGTCTTGCGGCTGACCCCATGAAACCCGTCACACCCGGCCACATAAGCACAGTCCAGCCGCTTGCGCGCACCGTCGACCGTGTATTCGACATAAGGCGTTGCGCTGTCGGCATCGTGGATCACCACATCCTCGACCCCATGCACGATGGTCGCCCCCATCGCATCCTGCGCAGTGTAGAGATCGGCCGTCACCTCGGTCTGGCCATAGACCATGACAGAGGTCCCGGTCAGTTCCTTGAAGTTGATGTGCACCATGAGTTCATCATCGGTGAGATAGCATCCGTCATGCGGGATTCCCTCGCGCGCCATACGGTCACCCACACCGGCCTCTTGCAGCATCGCCACTGTGCCCGCCTCGAGCACACCTGCCCGAATGCGCGACAGTACATGTTCCCGCGACGCGCGCTCAAGCACCACGGTGGCGATACCCGCCCGGTTCAGCAATTGCGACAGCAACAGACCCGACGGTCCGCCGCCGATAATGGCAACTTCGGTTTTCATGGCAGCGCTCCTCCTAAAGCTGCCCAAAAGGATATGCCCCATATGGGCGGCAGGTAATGGCGTAACAGAGCAAGCCATGGTAGGAATCGAACATGACTGTGCAAAACACCATTCCGGCGTTCGGTCTCTATGGCGAACAGGATCAGTTCCCGGATGTGATCCACTTTGAGGATTTTTCGGTCCGCGCGCCGATTCACGACTGGCGCATTATGCCTCACCGGCACAGCCAGATGTCTCAGCTTTTCATGGTGGAGCACGGCTGGATCAGGGCAATCGTGGACGGCACCAGATTGGATGTTCAGAAAGGTGAATTTCTATACATCCCAGAGCATTGCGTGCATGAATTCACCTTCAAACCGGGCTCCGAAGGGCGCATTTTCTCCTTCCCTGTGAGTATTGTCCGCACCATCTCTCCGGCGACGGACCTCATTCTGACAGCCCTGTCGGATCCGTTTGTCGGCCAGATCGGGGAACAGATGGAGCGCGCCACGCGCCTGCTGCGCGACACGACCCGCGCAACCAGTGTGTTCCGGGCGCAGCAAGTCCTTGGAATGGCACATTCCGTGCTCGCACAGATCGCCGAAACCCGCGTGGCCGCGCAGGCAGATGACCCGAAAACCAAACATGCACGGCTCTTTGCCCTCGACGATCTGATTGCCGAGAACATGGCCGAAAGCTGGTCAGCGTCGGATTACGCAAAGGCCCTGTCGATCACCACGGGCCATCTCAGCCGCCTTTGCCGCGCCGCAACCGGGCTTGGGGCCACAGCCTATATCGAGCAGCACCAGATGCAGGAGGCTTGCCGCCTATTGGCCTTCACACAACTGCCTGTCTCCGAAATCGGCTACCGGTTGGGCTTTATCGACCCGTCCTATTTCTCAAAACGCTTCCGCGCCGCTCGAGGGCAAACGCCGACCGACTACCGCGCGCTTTTCACGAACTGAGAACCCGCTCCGCCAGAGCTTTGATCCGCGCTGGTTCGGGGTGCCGATCGGCAACGGCAGCGCATTTGGCCAAACAGGCCCGAAAGAACAGCCGCGCCGTTGCCTGTGCAAAGTCATGCGCCTCGTATTCAGCCGCATCACTGGTCCGCAAACGATCGCGCCACGCTTCCCAATCCGCCAAAGCGCCCATCAGTTTATCCGATCCACCACCCAGTTCACGGATCAACTCCGCAAACTGATCGGCCCCCGGCCCCTTCAACCCACGCGTTGCGATGCTGCGTTCGTGAATCCCATTGGCGCCTTCATAAATCGAAGTGATCCGCGCATCGCGCCAGATCTGCCCCATCTGGTATTCGTTGAGGTAGCCATAGCCGCCAAGGATCTGAATCCCCAGATCCGCGGCCTTGATCCCCGCCTCCGATCCGAAAACCTTACAGAGTGGCGTCAGGAAAGCCACGAGGTCGGGGCGCGTGCCGCATTCCAACTCCACAAACGCCACATGGCACATGGCCCGCGCGCCGACCGCCAAGGCGTCCTGCTCTGCCAACATGCGCTGCACATCCACATGATCGGACAGCTTTGCCGGCGCTCCGTCCTTGCGCCTCCCCTGCACACGCTCTTGCGCATAACCCCGTGCGATCTGCGCGGCCCGCGCCGCATGGGCCACGCCCTGCAACGCCACATCAAGCCGGGCGTGGTTCATCACCGTGAACATCGCGCGCAGCCCGTCGCCCTCTGCCCCAACGAGTTCGGCATGCGTGCCCTGAAAAGCCAGTTGGCATGTAGGTGAGGCATGCAGGCCCAGCTTCTCCTCGATCCGGGTGACTTGCACCCCGTCATCCCCGCGACACAGAAAAAGCGACAGCCCCTTCAGCCCGTCCTCGGCAGTGCCGCTGCGCGCCAGAACCAGATGCAGGATGCCTTTGGACATGTCCTGATCGCCGCCGGAGATGAAGATCTTCTCCCCCTCCAACCGCCAGTCCGCACCGTCGCGCACCGCCTTGCAGCGGATTGCCGACAGATCGGACCCGGCACCGGCCTCGGTCAGGCACATGGTCGACAGCACCTCGCCCGAAGCAAGGCGCGGGATCCATTCGTCCTGCTGTGCCTGTGTTCCGAAATGCAGCAGCGTTTCAATCGCACCGGGCACCAGACCACAGACCATCTGCAAGGAATGGTTTGCTCCGGAAAACACCTCTGACACGCCCGCCGCAACAAGTGCGGAGACTTTCATCCCGCCAAAGTTTTCCGGCGCGCGCAGCCCTTGCCAGCCGCCCTCGGCCAGTTGCGCATAGGCGTCGCCAAATCCGTCGGGCATGATCACCCGCCCATCGACCAGTCGCGCACCCTGCGTATCGCCGACGCTGTTCAGAGGAGCCAGAACGCCTTCGGCGAATTGCCCGAAATGTCCAAGGATGTCCGACGCCAGTGCATCGTCCCAATCCTCGACGCGGGCGGCATCCGCCACATGGCGAAGGGCAAACAGGATGTCGTCGATTGGCGCCACAAACCCGGTCATGGATCAGGCGCCCGTGTCCGACACACCCAGAAGACGCATCGCGTTTTCCTTGAGGATCAGCGGCCGCACCTCGTCCTTGAAGGGCGCATCGGCAAAATCCTTGAGCCAGCGATCCGGTGTGATGGCTGGCCAGTCAGACCCAAAGAGCATCTTTTTCTTCAGGATCGAGTTGGCATACTTGATGAAGATTTCGGGAAAGTACTTCGGCGACCAGCCCGACATGTCGAAATAGACATTCGGCTTGTGCTGCGCGACGGCCAGCCCCTCTTCGGTCCAGGGAAAACTGGGATGGGCAAGGACAATCGGCATGTCCGGGAAATCGACGGCCACGTCATCCAGATGCATTGGATTCGAGTATTTGAGCCGCATTCCCATGCCCCCACGCATCCCAGACCCGACGCCGGTTTGGCCGGTGTGGAACAGCGTAATTACGCCTTCTTCGGCGCAGGCTTCGAGAACGGTGTAACAGGCCTCGCGGTCGTTCGGGAAAAACCCCTGCATCGTCGGATGGAACTTGAATCCCCGCACACCGAACTCACGCACCAGCCGCCGCACTTCCCGCGCACCGGCCTTGCCCTTATGCGGATCAACCGATGCAAAGGGGATCAGGATGTCGTCGTTTTCGGCACAAAGCTGCGCGACTTCCTCGTTGGAATAGCGGCGAAACCCGGTTTCGCGCTCGGCATCCACCGGAAAGATCACCGCCGCGATATTACGCTCGCGGTAGTAGGTCGCCGTGTCCTGAACCGTCGGCAACATGCCTTCCGCGCCAGCAGGATTCCTGAAATAGGCCGCCATCCCGGCCTGGAATTCGTTGTAGCCATCGTCGCGGCACTGGTTACAGGGCTCTTCGGCATGTGTATGAAAATCAATGGCTTCGACCTTTGAAAAATCAACCATGTCCGCCCTCCCGATGCGCGTTTTCAATGATTTCAAAAAACGCTATACAACAAAACCGTTTATAACTACAACAAAATGGATCGAACACGCGGGAGGCTTCCATGCATGATGGCGCAGCACGGTCAGGCGCGGTGACCCGCGTTGAAATCGACGGAGACATCGCCACGCTGGTGTTCGACCGTCCGGAAAAGCGCAACGCAATGAACGATGCGCTGATCGACGATCTGGACCAGTTCTTCTCTCACCCGCCTGAGGGCGTGAATGCCGTGATCCTGCGCGGCGAAGGTGGGCATTTCTGTTCTGGCCTTGATCTGGCCGAGCATGAACAACGCCCCCCGATCGACGGCGTTTATCATTCCCGCAACTGGCACCGCGTGTCCGAGCTGATCGAGTTCGGCGGCCTGCCCGTGCTCTCGGTTCTCACCGGAGCGGTGATCGGCGGCGGGCTGGAAATCGCCGCTTCGACCCATGTGCGCATTGCCGAACCCACGGCCCGCTTTCAGCTTCCCGAAGGCCGTCGCGGCATCTTTGTCGGCGGAGGGGCAACAGTACGCGTTGGCCGTATCATAGGACCAGACCGTATGCGGGAAATGATGCTCACCGGGCGCAACTACGGTGCCGAAGAAGCGCTATCTCTGGGCCTCGCGCATTATTCCGCGGCCGAAGGTGAAGGACTTGCGTTGGCGAAAAAGCTGGCCCGCAAGATCGCCGACAACGCGCCCTTCTCGAATTACCTGATGATCAACGCCCTGTCCCGGATCGGCGACATGTCCCGCTCCGATGGCCTTTTCGCCGAAAGCCTCGCAGCCGCAATGTGCCAGACATCGGACGGCGCAAAAGAAGGGCTTCGCGCCTTTCTCGAAAAACGGGAGCCGAATTTCAGGAAGTAACGACAGACACCGGTCAAAGTGGGAAACGCGCATAAAGGGAGGTCCGAAATGCACGTTTCTTACCACCACCAGACCAGTGGAGACATTCCGTTCCGTAGAAGAACATATCTAATGGGGCGTAGTGTTCACAAAGAAACATCGTCATAACCGACAAATCTGGGAGGATTTATCATGAAAAGAAGAAACTTCGTCAAAAGCGCGTTGCTTGGCGCCGCAGCGGCCATCGCCGTGTCCAGCGCAGCCTACGCGCAGGAAGTAACCCTGCGCCTGCACCAGTTCCTGCCGCCGCCCGCGCCGGTGCCCGCGCAGATCCTCAAGCCTTGGGGCGCGCAGGTCGAAGAAGCCTCTGGTGGCCGCATCAAGATCGAACATTTCGACGCCATGTCGCTCGGCGGTCGTCCGCCCGAACTGATGGACCAGGCGCGCGACGGTGTGGTCGATCTGTCCATGACCGTTGTCGGTTACACCCCCGGTCGCTTCCCGCGCACCGAGGTGTTCGAACTGCCCTTCATGATGACCGATCCGGTCGCAACGGCAAAGGCCTACTGGGAAATGGTCGAGACCGATTTCCAGAGCAACGAATACAAGGACGTCAAAGTCCTCGGCGCATGGGTGCACGGCCCCGGCCAGATCCACTCGACCGACGGCGTGAACAGCCTTGAAGACATGCAGGGTCTGACCCTGCGCGGCCCGACCCGGATCATCAACGATCTTCTCTCCGAACTGGGCGCAGAGCCTGTGGGCATGCCGCTCCCGGCGATCCCCGAGGCGCTGTCCAAAGGCGTCGTCAAGGCCACCGTGATCCCGTGGGAAGTCACCACCGCGATCCGCCTGTCCGAGTTGGTCAGCAACCACACCGAGTTCGCGGGCGAAGAGGCGCTTTACACCGCAGCTATCGTTCTGGTGATGAACAAGGCCAAGTACGAAGCCCTGCCCGACGATCTGCGCGCGATCCTCGACGCGGAATCCGGCGCCAAGCTTTCGGCCTTCGCGACACAGGTAATGTGGGACATGGACGCCCCGGCGCGTGAGATCGCGGTCAATGCGGGCAACACAATCGTGGAACTCGACGAAGCCGAAGTTGCGCGCTGGAAAGAAGCCTCCCAGCCGGTGATCGACCGCTGGGTGGCGGACATGGACGCCAAGGGCATCGACGGTGCAGCTCTGATCGAACAGGCCAAATCGCTGATTGCCAAGCACGGCGGCTAACGATTTCGAGCAGCAGGTGACGGTGGGCCGTATTACAGCGGTCCACCGTTTCATCGGGAGGATGGCATGTACCGGCGACTTCAGAACCTTGTCGAAATCATTGCCCGCGTTCTGGCCATCGCCGGGGGCGCGGTGCTTTTGTTTCTCATCGTGCTGACCTGCATTTCCATCATCGGTCGCGCGCTTGTCCCTCTGAACATCGGGCTAGGCCCGATCCGCGGCATCTATGACATGACCGAGATCGGCATGGCCGCTGCGATTTTCGCGTTCCTGCCCTGGGCCCAACTGAACGAAGCACATGCCCGCGTCGACCTGTTCCAGCCGGTGATGCCGAAACCGGTGAACCTCTTGCTCGATCTTGCATTCAACCTTGGCATGTTGGTTGTCGCCGCCGTCGGAACGTGGCGGCTCTATCTGGGTATGCAGGACAAACTGTCCTTCGGCGAAACAACTCTGATTGCACAAATCCCGGTCTGGCAGGGCTACGCTGCCAGCCTGTTGGGCGCGGTGGGCTTCATCATCGTCGCCGTGTTCTGCGTGCTGCGCTCCGGGCGCCGCATAGTCGGACTGCCGGACTAGGAACCAAACAAGATGACGAATATCGAACTGGCGATCTGGTCCTTTCCCGTTCTTCTACTCCTCGTCTTCCTGCGCGCGCCCATCGCATTGGCGATGATCGGCGTCGGTGTTGGCGGGACGTATCTGGTGATCGGGTCGTCGATGATGACCCTGAACCAGTTGAAAACGCTGACCTATGGCACGTTTTCCAACTATTCCTTCTCGATCATTCCGCTCTTCCTGCTGATGGGGCAGTTCGCGACCCTGTCGGGAATGTCTGCCGCGCTTTTCCGAGCAGCAGAGAGCTTTCTGGGTCACCGCAAAGGCGGTGTCGCCATGTCCGCCGTGGGCGCTTGCGCAGGCTTCGGCGCGATCTGCGGATCGTCGCTCGCCACCGCCGCCACGATGGGACAGGTCGCGCTGCCTGAATTGCGACGCTACGGTTATCCCGGATCGCTGGCGACAGGTGCTCTGGCGGCAGGAGGCACGCTTGGCATCCTGATCCCGCCCTCGGTGATCCTCGTGATCTACGCGATCCTTGCCGAACAGAATATCGAAAAGCTCTTCGTTGCGGCCCTGATCCCCGGCATCCTCGCCGCAATCGGCTACATGATCGCAATCTCGGTCTGGGTCCACATGTCCCCCAACAGTGCCGCCGTCAAAGACCGTGCGCCGTGGGGCGAACGGATGAAGGCGCTGGGGCAGGTCTGGCCGGTCATCCTCATCTTCGTCGCCGTCGTCGGCGGCATCTACGCCGGTATCTTCACCCCGACCGAGGCCGCCGCCGTCGGCGCGGCAGGCACCGGGCTGGTGGCTCTGGCATCGGGCCAGATGAGCTGGTCCAAGCTCAACCAAGCCATCCTGTCCACCGCCGCGTCGTCGGCGATGATCTTCCTCATCATCCTTGGCGCAGGCATCTACAACAACTTCCTGTCGCTCACCCAGTTGCCACAGACCGCATCGGTCTGGGTTGGCGAACAAGGCTTCTCGCCATGGTTCGTGCTGACGATCGTTCTGATCATGTATCTTGTCTTCGGCTGCGTGATGGACAGCCTGTCGATGGTGCTGCTGACGGTCCCGATCATCTTCCCGATCATGTCCGTCCTCGACTTCGGGATGAGCGCCAATGATTTCGGCCTCTGGTTCGGCATCCTTGTGCTGATCGTGGTCGAGGTCGGGCTGATCACGCCACCTGTGGGCATGAACCTCTTCATCATCAACTCGATGGCCAAGGAAACGCCCATCGGCCAGACCTACAAAGGTGCCCTGCCCTTTGTCCTGACCGACATGGTCCGCGTGGTGATCCTTGCCGCCTTCCCGCCGATCACGCTCTGGCTGGTCTGGGTGATCGACGCGCTATGACCTGCTCCCTTGCGCCGACACCTCGGCGCAAGGCATCCCCCCAAAGCTGGACAGCGCCACCACCCTGCGGCACACCTAAGTTCAGGCGCCACAAGCAAACGAGCACAGCATGTCAGACCGTCCCAACGTCCTCTGGATCATGGCTGACCAACTGCGCTTCGATTACCTGAGCTGCTACGGACACCCGCATCTGCACACACCCCATATCGACGCCCTCGCCCAGCGCGGGGTGCGCTTTACCAACGCCTATGTGCAATCGCCGGTGTGCGGCCCGTCGCGTATGTCGGCCTATACAGGGCGTTACGTGCGCAGCCACGGATCAACCTGGAACGGAATGCCCCTGCGCGTGGGCGAACCCACCTTGGGCGATCACCTGCGTGAGGCAGGATCGCGCGCGGTGCTGGTGGGAAAAACACATATGATCGCCGACGCCGAAGGCATGGCGTGGCTCGGCATCGACCCCAAAAGCGAAATCGGCGTGCGCCGCGCCGAATGTGGCTTTGACATCTTCGAACGTGACGACGGACTGCACCCCGACAGCGCCCGTCAAAAATGGTCGGCCTATGACGATTACCTCGTCGCGCATGGCTATGCCTCGGACAACCCGTGGGAGGATTTCGCCAATTCCGGTGTCGATCCCGATGGCGAACTGCTCTCGGCATGGCTTCTCAAGAACTCGCGCCTTGCTGCGAACGTGCCTGAGGAGCACTCTGAAACCGCCTACATGACCAACCGCGCGATGGATTTCATGCAAGGCGCGCAAAATGACGACCGCCCGTGGGTCTGCCACCTCAGCTATATCAAACCGCACTGGCCCTATATCGTGCCCGCACCCTACCACGATATGTATGACGAGCGGCACATCCTCAACCCGATCCGTTCTGACGCTGAACGCACCACCGATCATCCACTGATGCAGGCCTATCTGAACGCCCGCGTCTGCCGCAGTTTTTCGCGCGACCATGTGCGGGACCACGTGATCCCGGCTTATATGGGGCTGATCAAGCAGTTGGACGACAATCTGGGCCGCCTGTTCAAATGGATGGACGACACCGGGCTGAGTGACAACACCATCGTCGCGGTAACCTCGGATCACGGCGATTACATGGGCGACCACTGGATGGGCGACAAGGACTTCTACCACGACGTCGCGGTCAAGGTGCCCCTGATCCTCTTCGATCCCCGTCCCGAGGCCGACGCGACACGCGGGGTTGTCTCTGACGCACTGGTCGAGATGATCGACCTCGCGCCGACCTTCCTCTCCGCAGTCGGTGGCAAGGCGAAACCCCATGTGCTCGAAGGCCGCGACCTGACGCCGATCCTGCATGGTACAGACGGGTTTTCCCGCCGCTATGCGATCAGCGAACATGACTACCACTGGTCCGAAATGGCGCAGGCGCTTGGCGTCCCGCAGGAACACGCGCACACCAAGATGATTTTTGACGGGCGCTGGAAATACATCCGCTGCGAAACCTTCCGGCCGATCCTGTTCGATCTCGAAACCGACCCGCAGGAATTGACCGATCTCGGCGCGTCAGACCTGCCCGAGCATCAGGAGGTCCGCGCCCGGATGGAAGCCGCCCTGCTCGACTGGGCCACACGCCATCACACGCGGATCACCGCGACACCAAAGATTCTGGAAGGTCAGAAGATTGCAGCCGAAGTCGGCATCCTCATCGGGTTCTGGGACGAAGAGGAATACGAGGCCACCACCGGCAAAGCCTTTGACAGCCTGAAACCCGTGGGACCGCCCAACCGAAAGACCTGATCCTAACGCGGCGCCATGCGGATCGCGCCGTCCAGACGGATCACTTCGCCATTCAGCATCGGGTTCTGCGTGATGTGCGACACGAGTTCCGCATATTCCGCCGGATCGCCCAGACGCGATGGGAACGGCACCTGCGCGCCCAACGACACCTGAACATCCTCGGGCAGTTCATGCAGCAACGGCGTCAGGAAAAGTCCCGGTGCCACGGTGCACACGCGGACACCCTTGTCCGCCAGATCGCGTGCCATTGGCAGGGTCATCGACACGATCCCGCCTTTTGACGCCGCATAGGCCAATTGCCCCACCTGCCCGTCAAACGCCGCGACCGAAGCGGTGTTCACGATCACACCGCGCGCGCCGTCTTCACCCACGGGCACGGCCGCCACCATCCGCGCGGCCACCTGGCTCGCGCAGTTGAAACTGCCGATCAGGTTGACCCGGATCGTCCGTTCAAAAAGGTCGAACTCGTGCGGCGCACCGCGCGACACGGTCTTCGCCGCGCCACCAATACCAGCGCAGTTGATCAGGACACGCGGCGTCCCATGCGCCTCGACGGCCAAATCAAGCCCGGCCGCAACCGAGGCTGGATCGCTCACATCGACCACCGCAAACGCCCCGCCGATGGCCGCAGCATGCGACTCGGCAAGTTCCGCATTGCGATCGAAAAGCGTTACCTTGAGACCGTCTTCCGCCAGCCGCCGCGCCGTCGCGGCACCCAGCCCGGACGCCCCGCCAGTGACGATGGCGCCATGTCCTGCCCAGTTCTGCATACTCAATCCTCGTGTGACCGGATCTTGCCCAGCAGCGCCATCAGCGTTGCCTTTTCCTCATCGCTCAGGTTCGACAGCAGCCGATCCTCATGAGCCCTCACCGCAGCCCGCGCCTCGGCATAGGTCGTCTTGCCCTTGGTCGTCGGAACCAGCGCCTGAACCCGGCGATCCCCCGGCACATCGGTCCGCTTCAGCAGACCGCGCCCTTCCAACTCGTCGACGATGGCCACCAACCCTGACCGCTCGATCCCCAGCATCCGTGCCAATCCGCTTTGCGTCACGTTCGGATACTGCACCACAAGCGACAGCGCCGAGAACACGCGCGGCGCGAACCCGTCTTCGCCCAGCGCTCGCCGGAAATCAGACTGCACGATCACATAGGCGCGCTTGAGATTGTAACCGATGAACTCTTCCAGATCCGGCGTCTCGACATGTGCCTCAAGTTCCGCCCGTATGTTCGTCTTGCGCAGCGATGCCATACGTCATCTCCAGTTGTTTACAGGAAAATTATCTCATATCGTTAATATAGTAAACAATATCCGCTGGAAAGGATCTCAATGAACCTGCCGCAGCCCCAACTCGACCACGTCTGCACCTTGCACGTCACGTTGGACCCGATCCGCGAAATGGGGATGGGCCGCGCTGGCGCACGGCGCATCATCCCAATTATCGGCGGCACCGTCAGCGGTCCCCGCCTCAACGGGCGCATCCTGAACGTTGGCGCGGATTGGCAGACCCTCTTCGCCGACGGTCTGGCCGAGCTGGACACCCGCTACGCCATGGAAACCGACGACGGCGCGACAATCGAGATCATCAATTACGGCTACCGCCACGGCCCGAAAGAGGTACTGGACGCAGTCGCACGCGGCGAACCTGTCGACCCTGCCTCCTACTACATGCGCACCCATGCGCGGTTAGAGACCGGCGACGAACGGTATTCATGGGTCAACCGCACGCTCTTTGTGGGCGTCGGCGCCCGCAACCAAAGCAGCGTCCAGGTCGAACTTTACGCCATCGCCTGACGCGCGATGTCCTTGGCAATCGCCTCTTTGTACAGCGTTCGGATGCGCTGCGTCAGCGGCCGCTCCCCAGATCCAATCGCCTTGCCGTCAATCGAGGCCACAGGCGTCTGCGCACCAAACGTCCCGGTCAGAAACGCCTCATCCGCTGAATAGGCCTCGTAGAGCGAATAGTTCTTCTCGAACACCGGGATTCCGTTGTCCCGGCACAGGTCGATCACCTTCTGCCGCGTCACCCCGTTCATGCAATAGTCCCCGGTCGAGGTCCAAACCTCACCCTTGCGCACAATGAAGAAATTGCAGGCGTTGGTGGTGTTCACAAACCCATGCGGGTCAAGCATCAGCGCCTCGTCCGCCCCCGCCGCCTCGGCCTGAAGGCAGGCGATCACGCAATTCAGCTTGGAATGGCTGTTGAACTTGGCGTCCTGACTGTGCGGCAGCCCCCTCACCTGCGGGACCGAGGCCAGCCGGATTCCCTGCGCCTGCAACGTCTGTGCGGGTTTGGAATGCTCCATGATGATGACCAGCGTTGGCCCAGATCGCGACAGGCTCGGGTGCTGAAACGGCTTCACCTTGGTGCCCCGCGTCAGCATCAAACGGCAATGTACATCGGTGGTCATGCCGTTTGCCTCTGCCGTCATCCGCAGCGCTTCGGCAATCCCGGCGCGGTCCATGCCCACTTCAAGACCCACCGCGTAGCAGCTGTCGAAAAACCGGTCCATGTGCTCGTCGAAAAACGCCCAAACCCCGTCATACAGGCGCATCCCTTCCCACATGCCGTCGCCCAGCAGGAAGCCGGAATCGTAGACCGAAACCTTCGCCTCCTCGCGCGGGAAAAGCTCACCATTGATGTAGATGAGTATATCGCGGTTGCGCACATCCTCTTCCGCGTCATGGGTTGTGGTGTGATCGGTCATCGCGCCCGCTCCATCAGGTCCAAAAGCTGCTCTTCGGTCAAGGCCACCGGGTTCGCCTTCATCGACGACGAACTCACCGCATCCTTGGCCGCCTGCGCCCGGGCCGTATTGGTGATGCCCTGTGCATCCAGCCCGGGCAGGCCTGCTTCGCGCGACCATTTGTGCAGCGTGTCAAACGCATCGCCCGGCGCGCCGCCGAAGGCCAGCGCGATCCAGCCCTGCACCTCGGCGATCCGCGACTGCAATACCGGGTCCGTACCCACCGCCGCATTGGTCCGCATCCCGTGCGGCAAGAGCGCACCGCAGATGGCCCCATGCGCCGCGTTGGACAGCCCGCCCAGCGGCCCGGCCAGCCCATGCACCACTCCCAAACCAGCATTGGCCAGCGCCAGTCCACCGCAGAGACTCACCCAGGCCAGCGCATCCCGCGCTTCCGGCTTTTCGCCCGCCATGATCTGCCGGATCGCCACCAACCCCTTGGGGATCGCATCGCGGCAGATCGCGTCGGTCAGCGGATTGGCCTTGGACGACAGATACGGCTCGATCACCTGCGTGACCGCGTCCAGACCCGACCCCAGGGTCACGCCGCGCGGGCAGTTGTCCGTCAGCGCCGGATCGACAATTGCCAATGTCGGCAACATGCGCGGATCGCGCAGGCTCACCTTACGCTGCGCCTCCGGCACCGCGATGACCGCATTCTTGGTTACCTCGGCTCCGGTCCCGGCGGTTGTCGGCAAAGCCGCAAAAGGCAGCGGCTCAGCCACAAGCGGCAGGCCTTTGCCCACCACCTCCAGATGGTCGAGCATTGGCCCAGTTGCGGGCGCAAGCGCCGCAATCGCCTTGCCCGCATCGACCACCGCACCGCCACCAATGGCAATCACAGCTTTGGCTCCCGCCTCTCGTGCCAGAGCGACCCCGGCTTCGACCAAAGCCACATCCGGTTCTTTGGCGACGGGAAACGCCGTTACCACAACGCCTTCGGCTTCAAGCGCGTCTTTGAGCCATGCCACCCGTGCGGGTGTCGCCCCCGTAACCAAAAGAACCCGCGCACCCAGCGCCGCCAATGCGGGAACCGCCTGTATCGCCTCACCGCGTCCGAACCGGATCATATCAGCTGTGGCAAAGGCAAAGGCGGTCATCGGGCACTCCTCTCGGTCAGGCATTTACCCGAGATGTGCCTGTCTTTCCTGCCCATGTCGAGGGTTGCGCCTCAAACGGGCTGCGCCGCACCCTCACTGCGCAACCGTCCGGCCGCCACAGCCGACAGTGCCACCATGGCCGAGGCCGTTCCCAGCACCAAGGGCAAGCCACCGACCTGATAGCTCAGCCCCGAAAGCACCGTGCCCAATAGCCGTCCACCCGCATTGGCCATGTAGTAGAACCCCACATCCATCGTGACCCGTTCGCTCTTGGTAAAGGCTAGGATCAGGTAGGAATGCAGCGCCGAATTGACCGCGAACAACGCGCCGAACACCAGCAATCCTATGACGAGCGTCACCGTCAGCCACATCTGCGGCTCTGGCGACAGCACCGCCGCCACGGTCAACACCATCGGCACTGCCAGCAGCAAAAACGCCCACTTCCGCGCATCTGCGATCAGTGCCGCCTCCCCCCGATCCGCCGCCCGCAGCAGCTTCGGCGTATTGGCCTGCACGATCCCGTAAAGGATGATCCACACAGCCATGAACGTCCCGATCAGGAAAAACGTCGCGCGATTGCCTGCCTCGGTTCCATCCGACAGCACCGCGTAGAAATAGATCGGGATTCCCACCACGAACCACACGTCCCGCGCCCCGAACAGGAAAACCCGCGCCGCCGACAGCCAGTTCACATTGGCAGACTTCGAAAACACCTCGGAGAACTTCGCGCTCTTGCGCCCCTTCGGCAGGCCGGACGGCATGAAGACAATGATCGCCAGCAGGATCGCCGCCAGCACCGCCGCCATCGTATAGATCGCCGCGACAAAACCCAGCGTCGCCAGCAAAGCCGCACCCAGCAGGAAGCCAACGCCTTTCACCGCGTTCTTCGATCCGGTCAGAACCGCGACCCAGCGAAACAGCCCACCACCCTCTGGGGGGGCCAGCAGCTTGACCGCCGACTTGGACGACATCTTGGCCAAGTCCTTTGCCACCCCCGACGCACCCTGCACGAACATGACAAAGGCGACCGAGGCGGCAATGCTCCAGGACGGGTCCAGTTGCGCCAAGGCCACCAGCGCCACCACCTGCACCCCCAGCCCCGCATACAGCGTCGAGGTCAAGCCGAACCGCGCCGCGATCCACCCGGCGCTCAGGTTCGTAACCATTCCGGCGATCTCGTAGAGCACGAAAAGATACGCCAACTGAACCGGCGAAAAGCCCAGCGTATGAAAGTGCAACAGCACCAACATCCGCAACGCGCCATCAGTCAGCATGAACGCCCAATAGGCTGCCGTGACGGCGATATAGGCAGAAAGCCCGTCGGGTTTGGTCACAGCCGCTCACCCACCATTAATGCCACATCCACGAGGCGATACGCATAGCCCATCTCGTTGTCATACCACGCATAGACTTTCACCTGCGTCCCGTTCACAACCATCGTTGAGGGTGCATCGACGATGCTCGACCGCGTGTCGTTGGTGTAATCGGTGGAGACCAGCGGGCGTTCCTCATAGCCGAGGAAACCTTTGAGCGGACCATCCGCCGCTGCCTTGAACAGCGCGTTCACCTCTTCCACGGTTGTCTCGCGGTTCATCTCGAACACACAATCGGTCAGTGACGCATTGAGCAGCGGGACGCGCACGGCGTGACCGTTCAAGCGACCTTTGAGTTCTGGATAGATCAGCGTGATCGCGGTGGCGCTGCCCGTTGTTGTCGGGATCAAAGAGTTCAACGCAGATCGAGCACGCCGCAGGTCTTTGGCGGGACGGTCCACGATAGTCTGTGTGTTCGTCACATCGTGGATTGTCGTTATTGATCCGTGACTTATGCCGATATTCTCATGCAACACCTTCACTACGGGCGCCAAGCAATTGGTGGTGCAACTTGCGGCTGTGACGATGTTGTGGTTCTCGGCATCATAGATGTCGTCATTCACACCGTAGACAATGTTCGCTGTGGGTCCATCCTTGACCGGGGCCGAGACCACAACTTTCTTCGCTCCCATTTGAAAATAGGGTGCGATTTTCGCCTCTGTTTTGAAAACGCCGGTGCAGTCAATCACCACGTCCACACCGTCCATGGGAAGCTTGGACAGGTCCGACGTGCCCACAAACGGCAAGCGCACCCCATCAATTGTGATGCTGTCTGCGTCATGCGCGAACTCCGCGTTCCACCGCCCATGCACCGTGTCAAACTCAAACAGATGCGCGTGCATCGCCGTGTCGCCCACCGCGTCATTGATCCACGCGATCTTCGCCCCCCGCTCCAGCAAGGGTTTCAAGGCAAGCTTGCCTATGCGGCCAAGCCCGTTCAACGCGTAGGTGGTCATCTTCAGTCATCCCCATAAGAATCGCCCGCTCTTAACATGGTGAAGGTCACAGTTTTGTAACGCTTTGCCGGAAACCGTACGGTTCAGCGAGGCGACCTGTACGATTGCGCCAAGTGACTTTCGCATTGCGACGCGCGGCAAAACCCGTAAACCCGCTCTGACGTTTCGACCGGAGACCTGCCATGTCGCTGCCCATCGCCCAGATCACCCCTGTGACCCAACCGCTTGTGGGCCGTGTGACATTGCCCGGCTCCAAATCCGTGACAAACCGCGCGCTTCTGGTGGCGGCGCTGGCCCGCGGCACCAGCCGCCTGACCGGCATTCTGCGAAGCGATGACACCCATTACATGATGACAGCCCTCCGGCAGATGGGCGTCGGGATCACCGAGGTTGATGAGACCACGGTTGAGGTCACAGGTTCTGGCACCCTGCACCCCGCGTCTGAGCCGCTCTTCCTTGGCAATGCCGGCACCGCGACCCGCTTTCTGACCGCCGCAGTGGCACTGGTGAATGGCACCACTATCGTCACCGGCGACGAACACATGCAAAAGCGCCCCATCGCGCCCTTGCTCGACACACTCCGCGCAATGGACGTCGATGCAACCTCTGAGACCGGCTGCCCGCCTGTGACAGTCAAAGGCACCGGCACCTTCCGCAGCGGCGAGATCGAAGTCAGCGGCAAGCTCTCCAGCCAGTATATCTCGGCCATCATGATGCTGGCCGCGATGGGCGACGGCGAAACCCGTATCACCATCGGTGGCGGTAAGATCGGCGCGGTAGGGTATCTACACATCACCGCAGCCGTCATGCGCGCCTTTGGTGCAACGGTGGAGTTCCCCTCCGAGAACCAGATCATCGTTGCACCGGGCGGCTACAGCGCCGCAGATTACCACGTCGAACCCGACGCCAGCGCAGCGACATACCTGTGGGCGGCTGAAAAACTGACCGGCGGCGATATCGACATCGGCACAGCCCCCGGCGACATGAACCAACCCGACGCCAAAGCATACGACATGATCGCAGCTTTCCCCAACATGCCGGCCGAGATCAACGGATCACAGATGCAGGACGCCATCCCGACGCTTGCCGTGCTGGCCGCGTTCAACGAAACACCGGTGCGCTTTACCGGGATCGAGAACCTGCGGGTCAAGGAATGCGACCGTATTGATGCGGTGCATAAAGGTCTGTTGCAGGTGCGCGCCGGATTGGCGAGCGTCGAAGGCGACGACCTGATTGTCCACGCCGATCCCGCGCTTTCCAATCACAAGAGCAACGGCCTGATCGACAGCCATGCCGACCACCGTATCGCCATGTGCTTTGCCTTGGCGGCGATGAAGGTCGACGGTGTCCGGATCGAAGACCCCTACTGCGTGTCCAAGACCTTCCCGAACTACTGGGATGTGCTGCGCGGTTTGGGCGTTGAGGTGGAAATCAGCGAGGGCTGAGCTTTTAAATTAGGGCAGCGCCGTCCCGTCGGGGTGGTGCTGAAAGGGCCGCCCAGACGGGGGCGGGACGGCGCTGCCCGGCGGTTCCCGCCGGGCGTTTTCTGTGATGACCATTCACTCCGCCGCGATCTGCACCGCAGCTTCATCCCCCCGCAGGGATACCCATTGCCCTTCGCCGGTATATCTCCACCCCAAGCGGCCTTCTTCATCCATCGCAAACAGCTTCAACCAGCCATTGTCGAACAGCGCAGCAACACCCTCGTGCCGATTGAGGATTGCGCTGATCGCCTCGCGCGGTGCTTCGATCGCCACCGAAAGCCGCAGCGGGTCGTGCATGAACTTTTCGCCGTCATGCACCGACTGCCACGGCAACCCGCCGCGCAGCACGCCGCCATTGCCTTCGACCACACCGATCCCACCGGTCACGTTGTGCAAGAGTTTGTTCCCGGCCCCGAACGCATCCGGCGCGACGGACGATCCGTAATACTGCAGGCTGATCCAACTCGCTACGACCACCGGCGCAGTCAGGATCAACTCCAGAACCTGGAAATTCTCGTCCTGCCGCCAGTCATAGCTGTGCAGGAACGACCGCCCTTGAAGGCTCCGCCCCGTGGTCCGCGAACGCGGTGCCGCGATGAAGGCCGAACATCCTGCCAACCCCCATTCAGGCCGGGTTTCCGACCAATCCTTGGCCCGCGCCATGACCGCCGCCTGATCCGTCGCCCGCGGCAACCGGAATGCCCGCTCGCTCCGCGTGACCCGGGCCGCCCGAGTCAGCGCCTGCTTCAACACGGAAATCGTCGCGCCCTGCACATGCCCCGCAGGCAGATCATCCACGAAGAGCCGCACCTCATCGGTCACCGTGTCATGCAGACCGGCAAGGAACACCGTCTCCAGTGGCACCTCGATACCCTTTGCCACAAGCCCAGACCGGACCTCATGATCGTTGAGCAAAACCGCAGCCAACCGGGCGTTCACGTCCCCCGCATGACCGCCACAGGCACCGCATTGCAGCGCGCTGGCATGAGCGTTGTTGACGACCCCCGCGCCGTGACCGGCCAGCAGGATCACCTTGGCGAACCCGGTCTTCAGCGACATCCCCGACAGGATTGCCGCCGCCATGCCGATCCGCTCCGCGATCGAAATGCTGTCGGCCAAGGCCGGTGCCGGGTCATTGCCCAGGCTCGGATGTTTCTGCGCCAGCGAATCCCGCACCAGCTTGCCGAGGTACAGCGGACCGGTCGCCTCGACGAAGGCAAAGCTCGACACAGCCGCCAGCCGGAACCGGCCCCAGGCCCGAGTCACCCGCTTTGCCACGCGGGTCAGCATGTCGCTGTCCTGCGGGTCGGTTGCAGCCGAGGTCGCGCCGGGGTTGATCAGCACCGGACCACGGGTTTCCAACACGTCCGAGGCAAACCCCTGATGCGCCGCCGCGATGCCGAAGAAGCCTGCAAATCCGATGGTCTCGATCCCGTCGCCCGAGGCTTCCAACGCCCGCCGGAACACTTCGGACCGCACGTCGATGCAGAACGCCGCCTGCACGTTCGGCACATCGTCCTTGGTCGAGACGGGCTGCGCCAAAGTGGCGTCCAGCGCCCGCGCCGCCGCGTGATCCGCCGCCGCCTGAAGCGCCGCGTCGATCAGATCGTCCTCGCTTGGTACGACGGGCTGCGCGTGGGCCTTGAGCACCTCTTTCCACCGCTCCCCAATCTTGTCCTTGTACCGCGCCAGCAGCGCCGCTTCGAA
Organism: Alphaproteobacteria bacterium; assembly: GCA_030425145.1. Taxonomy (GTDB): domain Bacteria; phylum Pseudomonadota; class Alphaproteobacteria; order Rhodobacterales; family Rhodobacteraceae; genus Marivita. Next base: position 72,084 of record JAUHVK010000024.1, read on the forward strand.
AACCAGCTTGGCGGTCAGCAGATCGGTGATGTCGTTATTGCCCTCGCCTTTGAGGTTCGCCCGGAACGCCTCACCCGAAGCAAGCTGCGCCCAACCGCCCAACCGCATCAGCAGCGTGTGGAAATAGCTTTCGCAGGCATCTGCCGTGATCCCCATATCCTCCGCGCATTTGGTCAGCGCCCCACGTGCCGACATCGACATGGACGCCACCCGCGATGCAAATCCGGTCAGACCGAAAATCTCGGGTGTCAGATCGCGCTGCGCAAAGGACCGCCATGACAGCCATGCCCGTGTCTTGGGCGCAGGCCAGAGCGCCTGACCGGTGTCGTAGTGGCCACCCGCCCAATGCCCGATCCGTTCGGCCACGAAGTCGGGCCAGTTGATGTCCGAGACCTCTTCGGCCAGATCCGCCAGCGTCGGCAGGGTTTCAGGCGTTGGCACCGTCTTATCCATCGCGGCGATCAGGTCTTCGACCGTCGCCGCCAGCTCCGGCACCTCGGTCAGGCCTGCCTCAAGGTCTGCCACGCTCAACTCACCCGCCGCGAACTTCGCTTTGAAATGCGCCCGCTCGGGCGCTGTCCGCACACCCGCCACCCGCGCCAGACGTGCAGCGGCCACCTGCAAAGGTTCCCCCGCCTGCCCTACGTATGGGTTCACAGCCACCGTCGCCTCAAGCGACCAGAGCGGCGGGATATGGGCGGCGGCGTTTTTCGCACCTGCCATGATCTCAAGGGCCGGACCCGAGAACCGTTCAACCATTGTCAGCATGTCTTGATCTCCTGTCCTGTCCGTTACCGTGTCCGCGCGGCCCAGCCGCCGGTCAGCCGGTCAAAAACAGCGTTGAGGTAAAAGCCGTTTGAAAGATGAACCCGAAGGCCCTGTGCCGCCGGATGGCTGGCCCAGTTCGGGAAGGTCGCCTGCGCCCAGGCCACGGTGCCGAAGCTGAGGATGGTCAGCACCATCAGCGCCCATTGCAACGGACCGGGGGCCGGGGTTGCGGGCAGCGCGCCGGTCGTCAGCCAGATCGTCACCGATTGCAGCGCGAAATAGCTGAGCGTCGTTGCCACCGAATAGGCCGCCATACGCCGTGTCAGCACCTCGGGCGCGTGATCTGCCAGACCTTGCGCCAGCAGATAGGCCACGCCCATCACCAGCACCGCCCCCAGAGCAATCGCCTGCGCCGACTTGCCCTCGATTCCGAGAAGTAGGCCAAGTGTCCCGTAGATAGCCAGCGCGATGGCGAACGCCTTGAGCACCGCCTTGCGGTTGGGGATCGCCACCGGGCCGGGCCGCCGGATCGACGCCACCTGCGCTACGGCACCACCCGAGGCCAGAAAGGCGTGCGCCTTGTAAAGCGAGTGCGCCACGATGTGCAGGAGCGCCAGCGGGAACAGCGCCAGACCACATTGCAGGATCATGAATCCCATCTGCGCGACGGTGGACCACGCTAGAGAGGTTTTGACCGACGGCTGGGTCAACATGACCAGACCACCGAACAAAGCCGAGAACCCGCCAAGGATCACAAGAACCGACAGCACGCCGGGGGCCAGCAGCATCACATCCGCGAACCGGATGAGCAGAAAACCCCCCGCGTTCACCACACCTGCGTGCAGCAGGGCCGAAACCGGCGTCGGCGCTTCCATCACCTCCGTCAGCCAGCCGTGTGTCGGCACCTGTGCCGATTTGAACAGCGCCGAGATGGCAAGCAGGCCCGCGGCAAGGATCGCCGCCCCGCCGCCCTCTCCCGCCCGCGCAGCCGCGGTGATGGTGTGGATATCCGCCGTTCCATAAGCCGCAGCCAACGCAAACGCGCCAAGGATCAGCCCCGCGTCAGACGCCATTGAACACAGCGCCTTCTTCCGCGCCGCCCGCTGCGCCGCGGCCCGTTCCGGGTAGGTCAGCAAAAGCCGGTTGACGCAGAGCCCCACCGCGCCCCAACCGAGGATCAGCTGGATCAAGTTGCCAGACGTCACCAGCAGCAGCACCGAGGCGAGGCCAAGACTCAGCCAGCCCAGGAACCGTGTCTGGTTCTTTTCGCCATCGGTGTAGGTCACGGCAAATCGCATCACGACCCAGCCGATAAAGCTCACCAGCATCAGCATAGTCGCGCTGACCGCGTCGATCCGGGCGGAGAAACCCATCCCGACCACGCCGATCAGCGGGCTGGTGGCCGATCCGTTGGTGATCAGCAGCGCCAAAGTGCCAAGTGACACCACCATCGCGGCCAGCCCTGCATATTCCCCCAGACGCAACTGGGCCGACCCGCGCGGCATGTCACTGCGCATGTAGACAAACCCGATGATGGCGAAAAACGCGGGCGCAAGAAGCGGCAAGGCGGTGATCATGATACGGTCTCCTTTTGAGGGCGTGATCCTGACCGGGGACGTAGCCTGCGGCTTTGGTGAATAAAAATACATTGTTTGAGGATTATCGTTCACTTAAATAGAACGAATGTCGGATCTCAATTACCACCACCTGCGCTATTTCTGGGCCGTGGCCCATGACGGCAACCTCACGCGCACGGCCGAGCGGCTGAACCTGTCACAATCGGCTTTATCCTCTCAAATCAAGCAGTTGGAGGACCGTCTGGGCCAGACGCTCTTTGAACGCCGGGGCCGCGCGCTGCACCTGACTGAAGCCGGGCGCATCGCGCTTGACCATGCCGATACCATCTTTTCGGCAGGTGAAGAGATGCTCGCCACTCTGCGCGACACCGCCCGCCCGGCGCGGGCACTTCGCGTCGGTGCGCTATCCACCCTGTCGCGCAACTTCCAGATCACGTTTCTTGAGCCGGTGCTGGGCCGCCCCGATGTCGAGGTCATTCTCCGCTCTGGCAGCGCGGCGGAACTTTACGCCGCTTTGGATGCGCTGAACCTTGATGTGGTGCTGACCAACACGCCCCCCGCCCGCGACGCGATCAGCCCCTACCAGACGCAGAAACTGGCCGACCAGACCGTCGGTCTCTTCGGCACGCCGGACCGTGTGCGCGGCAACCGCCCGTTCGAGGAGCTGGTGGCCGATCAGCCCTTGATCCTGCCCACCCGCGACACCCAAATCCGCAACGCCTTCGACACCCTGCTGGCACGGGTGCAAGCCAAACCCACCATCGCCGCCGAGGTCGATGACATGGCCATGATCCGCCTCCTCGCCCTGCGCGGAACTGGGTTGGCCGTGGTCCCGCCGATCGTCGTGCAGGACGAACTTGCACGGGGCGATTTGGTCCAGGCAGCGATGCTGGACCTGCATGAGCTGTTCTATGCCGTGACCCTGAACCGGCGCTACCCGAACCCGCTGCTGACCGAGCTACTCGCCGCCGCTGTACGCTAGGGGATAATCTCGAACTTCGTCACATCGACCATCCCCCGGTCGGTGATCTTGAGTGCCGGAATGACCGGCAGCGCCAGAAACGCCAGTTGCAGGAACGGCTCATTGAGCGTCACGCCAAGGCTCTTGGCCGCGGCACGCAGATCGACCAGACGGTCATGCACCTCTTCAAACGTCTCAAGGCTCATCAACCCGGCCACCGGCAGAGCCAATTCGGCCAGCACCTCGCCCCCCGCCGCCACGACGAAACCGCCTTCGATCTCGGACAACCGGTTCGCAGCTAGCGCCATGTCGGCATAATCCACCCCGACACAGGCAATATTGTGGTGATCGTGACAAACGGTCGAGGCTATCGCCCCACGCTGCAACCCGAAGCCGCGTACAAAGCCGGTGGCGATGTTGCCGTTCTTGCCATGCCGCTCGACCACCGCGATGCGAATGAGGTCGCGCGCCGGATCCGGGTGTTTGTCGCCATCCTCGACCGGGATTGTCTCGGTCAAATGCTCGGTGATGATCTTGCCTTCGACAATTCCGATCACGTCGGTCTCGGCACGGTTGCACTTGGCGCGGAAATCCTCTGGTGTCAGGTGCGGCGCGTGAACCGACCCGGTGCCAACGGGTTGGATTTTTGACCGTTTGGTAAAATTCTCCGCCGTGGTTTCTACGCCGGCACAGAACACGGTCTGCACATCGCAAGCCTCGAGCGACCGAACCGCCACGATATCCGCCCGCTTGCCCGGCGCTATCAACCCGCGATCCTTGAGCCCGAACGCCTCGGCCCCCGACAGCGACGCGGCGCGGTATGCGGCGAGCGGCGGGGTGCCCATGGCGATCAGCGTGCGGATCATGTGGTCAAGATGCCCCTCCTCGGCGATGTCGAGCGGGTTCCGGTCGTCGGTGCACAGGCACATGTAAGGCGCGGTGCGTTCGGTGAGCAGCGGTTGCAGCGCGTGCAGGTCTTTCGAGACCGACCCCTCACGGATCAGCACCCGCATCCCCTTTTGCAGCTTCTCGCGCGCTTCTTCAGCGGTGGTCGCTTCGTGTTCGGTAGAGATCCCGGCGGCGACATAAGCATTAAGGTCCATGCCGCGCAGTTGCGGGCAGTGGCCGTCGATATGGCCGCCTTCGAAGAGGTGTAGCTTCTCCATCACCTGAGGATCGCGGTAAATCACGCCCGGATAATTCATGAATTCAGCCAACCCGATGCCGGATGGATGCCCCATGAGCTCTGCCAGGTCTGCGGCCAACAACTCGGCCCCGGCGGTTTCCATATGGGTGGACGGCACGCAGGAGGACAGCTGCACGCGGATGTCCATCAGCGTGTGTCGACTGGCCTCCTGGAAATACCCGATGCCCGCCGCGCCGATCACGTTGGCGATCTCGTGCGGGTCGCAGATGGCGGTGGTGATGCCATGCGGACCAACGCAACGGTCGAATTCATAAGGCGTGACCAAAGAGCTTTCGATGTGCAGATGCGTGTCGATGAAGCCCGGCACGAGGATCAGCCCCGTCATGTCGCGGATCTCGGCACCCTCATAGGTGCCGCAGGTGCCCGCAATCACGCCGTCGCAGATGGCGATGTCTCCGTCCAGCAAATCGCCGGTGACGAGATCGAGCATTTTTGCCCCACGCAAGACGAGGTCGGCGGGGGCATCGCCGCGGCCAACGGCGATGCGGCGTTCAAGGGGGCTGAGGTCCGGCATGGGTGGCGGTGCTCCTGTCTGTCCTGCGTACAGCTTAGACAGGCAGAGCGTGCGGACCAAGCCCACACTGATCGGCGCTAACGACTCAGAGCGGATTTTCCAAGGTTTTGGAGGGGTTGAGGAATAAGCGGGCAGCCGAAACGGCATACAACGGCATACCGGATCAATATGTCACACCCCTATGGCGAGGGCTGGCCCACGCCTACACGCAACAGTTACCGCAAACATGTAGAATTCCCGAAATGCGAAATTGCACTGTTTTTGAGCACGTTACGTAACGTCGGGTAAATTTATTTACGAATTTTCCGCGATCTGTGAAAAATATTTACAACTAACCGACTGTTTTTTATTTGCTTATTTATTTGTTTTCACTGTCGAGTATGATCCGCTGCAGCAGAGATGACACGTCTGTGATTGCAGTCTGAAGCGCCCGAAGGGGATCGGGCGGCGCTAAGGGGGACCAAAGACATGAACGATCAAACCACCACCACCGAAGGCACGGCGGTCTATGCGCCATCTTCTGAAACGGTATCGCGCGCCCATGTTGATCTTGGGCGTTACGAAGAGATGTATGCGCGGTCTGTTTCGGATCCTGAGGGGTTCTGGTCTGAGCAGGCGCAGCGTCTGGATTGGATGAAGGCGCCGAGCCAGGTGAAGGATGTG
>JAUHVK010000072.1 GCA_030425145.1 Alphaproteobacteria bacterium
AAATGCGGACGTAACGTTTCCAGCAGAGGGGCGAGAAGGCGTTCGAACATCGCGAAGATCCTTGTGGTAGAGAATCTTCAAAATCGAATCCAGATCGCCTCTCAACGCAACAGCGTCGTGTACCGTGTGAATTCTGTCTGAATGTTTTTCAAGAAACTGATAATGAAGGATAATTTCTGAATCGCACTAGGCTCAAAGTTCTTTTGGCTTCCTTGGGTTTCTGGACCGCACGCAACGCCGTCGGTAACGGTAAGCCAAGGACTTGAAAGGAAGCAGACTAAAAGGAGTTTCAGCCTGGATTCGTAGCTTACCATCGGAAAGCGTTCGACTTTCGGACATCGGAATCCTCTGTGCGCGACGTGCGGATGTTGATCGCGTTAGCGTGGCGCTGCAGGCGGACGGTATTGAGACAGTGGTTCTCAAGGCTAGTGCTGATGACCGATCTGTTCCTGAGGTTCGTATTACGACGATGCACCGCGCCAAGGGGCTCGAGTTTTTCGCCGTGGCGATCCCCTTCCTGTCTGAGTCCGCCTACCCACCGCCCGGGGCCGTGAAATCGGCCGTCGATGCGGCTGATCGCGAAGATATCGTCACCCAGTATCGCTCCCTTCTGCACGTCGCTGCCACCCGGGCGAAGAAGGCGCTCCGCGTGTCCTGGTCCGGAACAGCGAACGAGTTGATCAGTGACTATCCCGCCAAACAGGTGTGAGTTTCGGTGAACCGTGAATCAGCGGAAACAACGTGGGTGATGTTGAGGCGCGCGTTGAACGGATGGACATGTACCGAACCCTGCCCATTGGCGGCGTCTAGCAGGCCTTTCTCGATACGGCGTTCTGTCACCGACGCCTGGCGGAGGTGCGCTGGCCGTCAATGCGCATTTGGCAGCACGCGAGATCCGAAAGCATGGCATGGATGCTGGCTAGTTCAATGTGGTGGCCGTCATCATGCAAACGCTGCCCAATGGTCACATCGACCTGTCCGATGACCGAGACGGCCTCAATTGTCAGGCCGGCCATCAATATCGCGAAATGCGCACCGCTTTGGTCAGACCAAAACTCCCACCAAAGGCATCAATGTCGCGGAGAAGCGGCTTAGTCCATAGACCGTGAGCAGCAACCCGCAGGTCCGGCGGAGAGCTGCCTGTTGGCATCGCAGCGTGGCGCGCGCAGCGAGCGTGTAGAAGCGGACAATCATACTTCTCGCGTCAATCGCCCGACCACGCGCCGCGCCACAAGAGTAGAACTGACTACGGAGAGCTGTGCGGCTGACTGCAGCGCCGCTGTATTCCGATCTTTCACGCTTGCTGGCGATACAATTCGATGGATTTTAGGCTGATTGTTGCTGCCCGTATGCAGGATAGTAAACTCATCGGGCAGGAAGGAGACCCCTGCCATATGGGAAGGGTAGATTTGAATAATGGAATCGTTGCCACCGACAGAGTAAACCGAGGACATGACCGCCATTCAAACCACTGTCGGCAAGACCGAAACCGATCTCGAAGCTCGCGCCAATGCCGCTCTTCAGGCTGCGATGCCGTGGCTCGACGTGAGCACGATTAAGCATCAGCTCACTTTTTCCATTCAGCTCGGCCATAGCCCGATCAAGATCGATGGTCGTGCATCGTCGAAGCGGCGCGGCCGTCTCGACATCCTCATTGAGAAAGGCAGCCAGCGCCTTGCGATCCTCGAACTGAAGAAGCCGGGCCAGCCGCTCGACATGGACGATGTCGCTCAAGGTTTGTCCTATGCGCGCGTCCTCCACCCACGGCCGCCCATCGTCGTCGTGTCGAACGGCACCGACACCCAATGCTACAACACGCACACCGGCGACCTTCTGAATGGTGGGCTGCCGGGCGAGGCGGATCTCACCGGCTTGATGGCAGCAGCCCTCAAGATCGCCGACTCCGATCTTCGCGACGCCATCGCGACGCTGATGGGCCCGTCTTCCCACGTCTGGATGACAGCCGTGCGGGCGGCCACCCGACAAACGCTCGATGAGCTAACCGGAGACTGGAACGATCCTTACACACCCTTCACGACGGGCTATCACCTACCTCGCAAGGCTACATGTGTCGCGTTGGACGCGCTCCGCGGTCCCCGCCGGGTCATCGCGATCGAGGGCGCGCCACTCATCGGCAAGAGCCATGTCGTGCGCGCTGTCGCGCTCAGCGCTGAAACCGCAGAAGACATGGCCGTACTCTTCGTCGAGGCGTCCGGCACCGCCGCGATCGGCATTGCCGACGAGGTCGCCCGGCTGCTCGGCGACGCCATCGGCTGGCGGATATCGGCCGACGAGGCACGTCATTGGCTGCGGCAGCTCGCCAAATCCGACGGGCCGACCTTGGTCATAGCCATCGATGCGCTCGGCCTAGAGCATGACGCTATCCGTCGTGAGCTTGAGACGCTGTCCGCGCAGAAGATGGGGACACGGCTTAAATTCGTGATCGAGGCCGATACCTCGGTCATTGATCGTCTCTGGTTCGGGGAATCCCGACGCAAGGACACGCCCTTTGCTCGCCGCGGTGTTCGCATCGAAATCGACGAGCTCGACGACGAGGAGTTCGATCGCGCGCGTCACGTCCTCGGTGCTTGCGGCGTGAATTTCATGAACGGCGCCGAAAAAGCGGATGAATTTCGGCAACCATGGGTGCTGCATGCGATGGCGGCGGACGTCATAGACGATCCGATGATGCAGCAGGGGATGTCAGCGGTTTTGCCGCCGATGCTCAGCCTCGACCTCATCCATCGCGCGCGCAAACGCTTTATTCGGGAACCGCTGACCGAACAGGCAGCCACCTTCGCGCGCGCCGCGCTCGATGATCACGCCCGCGACGATCGGCCCGCTGACGTCCGCCTGCGGTCGCTGCACACGTTCATGGTCCGTAAGCAGACTATGCGAGATCATGCCAGCAGCGCAGATATTACCGATATGGAGCGATCCGGCCTGATCAGGACCGTACTCGACGAAAAGAACCGCGGCGTCTTCACCGGTCGTATCCCCGAGCTGATTGCGTCCGAACTCTCGCTCCATATCGCCGCCGAACTGGCTGATCGCATGGGCGATCACGAGCAGGACCGCAACGCCGCCGACTGGCTGGTCGGGATCACCGCCCGGCTGCCATTCGGGGACGTGATCGGCGCGGCGTCCCTGTCCGATCTGCTGAAGCTGCAGACCGATACGCCGGGGCTCTCGCTTCCCTTCATGAACCAGTTGCTTGATCTCTCACCAAGCATACGGCCGCTCAAGCCCGGCACGCGTTCCGTCATCTGGGTGCCAAGCGTTGGCAGGCTGGACATGCTTGTCCGTCCCGACGGTGTGACCGTGGTCAAGCAGCCCGGCCACGCTGGTAGCGTCGAGCTCGATCCTGGCGAAGGCGGTGTGACGTATGCCAACCTCGACGCATGGCTGATCCTCTCGCATCTCGCGAGCCAGCCAATCACGGTGTTGAACCTAGAGCATGGCCAGATCGTCGGCCTAATGGAGCCCGCTATCTTGGGCCTTGTTGGCACGAGTCCGATCCCGCTGCGGCGCGCGCCTAACAATCTGGAGCGATCGGGCCTCCACACCCACGACGGGCCGAACGGCGCGAGCCTGACCTGTCGCGACGACGGCATCGTCGAGCCTGTGACCTTTTCGATTCTGCGCTTCCTCGATCGTCAGCATGATAATGCGGAAGATTGGCTGCAGGAAGCCTGCGACGAGAGGGCGGCGCCACTCCTTAATCGCATTTCGCATGCGCTTTACCAACTTGCCGGGATGAACCCCGATCACCCAAAGGCGAAATGGGCGCGTGCGTGGCTCTCCGATTCGGTCAACCCCGCGCTCAAGGAGGCGTTGTCAACGTCGAAAGATTAAGAGGGAAGCTTTCGCCCACTTCGGCTGTCGTTTCGGTCTGACCCGCTGTCGTCGCGCCTGTTTGCGGAATGGTTCCTTCCCGCCTTAAAGTATGTCACAAACCTCGCGGCGGATTTCGGCGTCCTCCAGCCCCCCCGATGAGTATTCGATCATGGGCAACCCGCCCTTCGGGTGTGCCCCTGCGTGCGGGACGAAGACTGATCCTCTAGTTTAGAAGGAAAGGTCAGAATGCCCGTTCGCAGCACAACGCGGATTTTCCGGTCAGTGATTTTCTGCGCTCGGTACCGCGCGACCGCTTCTTGGAATGCTGCCGCGCAACATTTCCGCCCAACGGAGGGCAGCTAAGGGCCGTTAGCGGCGCTCAACATGTTACGCATCACACATCGTCCCGCCATTTATTCGCGGTCGCTTGCAACCAGCTGGGCAGGAGAGGTTTGAGGGTTGGCGTTAGGTCCTCGGTAGAGGCGCAGCGGATCATGTCGACGACTTGTTTATCATCGCGACTTAGGGCCCGTTTCGGCCATGCGCTCTTCACGCCATCGACCGCTTGCGCGAATCCCTTGGCCCATGCCTGAAACTGCTTCGTGGGCAGGTCTCGCAGATCGCTGCCGATTTCACCAAGGACGACGGCTTCGTTCAGCGCACCGAACCGCACCATGATGATGTCCAGTATCCGCTGGATGGAGCCATGCCCCTTCACCTCGATTCCCTGCATCAGCGGCATAAGCCATGCGTTCGGTGGCGTGAACTCCGGGGCGATCAGAACAGCGGTCAAATACCCGTCAATCTGATCTGGTTTCAGCCGGCTGCCTTTAAGCAACTTGTCCAGTTCACCTTTTTGCTCGGGCTCAATCGCTGGCGGTCCAGTTTCGTCTTCGTCCCAGGCACCTTCGGCTTCGAGTTCTTCCATCGCGCGCTCCGCCGCGACGTATAGCGTATGCTCGAGAATATCCTCGAACACGGGTATTTTCTTGGTTTCCCGTCCGGACGCCAGTGCCTGTGCGACAGCAGCAAAACTCAAGCAGGCATCAGGTGCCGCAGTGCTGTCATGGCTCAGGATCAGCGCGGACCGGGCAAAGAGTTTTGCCCAGAATTCACGCTTGGTCTCAAGGTGCCCTGCTACAATTTTCTTGGCAGACGCTTCCGTCCGAGCTTGTTCCAATGCGGCCATCAAACTGGCATCGGACATAAACCAACTGCTCGTGATGTCATACTCGGAGAACCAGTCACGACTCTTGCCAATCAACCGGCTGCGGCGATTGTCCGACAGCGCGGCAAGCTCTCCGAGGGGATCGATCGCGGTCATCATAGCGTCAAGCGCACCAGATTGTGGCGTCACATTGCTTACGCCGAACATTGGCGCGACATCCAGAAACCCTGGTGCGGTAAGCCTGCCCCGCTCAAGCCCATCTCCAAGCGCAACGCCAAAGGCACGGGCGAGATAAGAAGGTGACACATCATACATCGCCATGGCGTTTTCGATCTGTTCGACCATCATTTTTTGATCGTTTCTGCTGGCGCAGGGGATGACATACGCATCCTTGATCCCGTGCCCGGCCTTGATCATGACCGCGGCCACGGCGCGTGTGTTGCCGCGGCTACAGACGCCCATGATACTTTGTGAACCGGTCCCATCCGGAAGGGACGTGATCACCCGATGAAGCTGCCAGGGTTGCGGAACAGTGCCCCCTGCAGGCTCTCGTCGCAGCACAGTCTTGATCAGTTTATCCAGCGCTGGGCCATTCGGGATCCAGTTACGGACCCGGATGAGATCAGACAACACGGCCGCGTCGATCTTGGCATTATCCGCCAGAAGTTCGAAGCCGCTGACAGCCGCATCGCGCATCTCGGCCACGGGATCGAGCAGAAAATACCGCCCTATCGCAACCATGCGTGGGTTACCCTGCCTGATCATATGCGTCAGAATTGTCGTTGTTACCTCAGTTTGCATGGCGCCGAGCATCTCTCGCAGCCCGGTATATATTTCAAAGGGTGTGGAGCCCTTTGGAACCAGCCCGTTTACCAAATCCCCAACGTCCGGTAGTTCAACAGGTTCCCCTGCCGCAAATACCTCCATAAAGGCTTCTGGTGCGCTGCGCAGCTGATCGGGAGGCGTCAGTCCTGCACGGAGGTATGCCTGAGAAATTCCAAAGCAAGTTCCAGCATCGAGTTCATCTGCATCAGCACGCTCTGCCAAGCCCGCGGCAAGAACCTCGAAAAAATCAGCCGCCCCGCGCTCGTCATTTTCAATGTTCATGCGCGCTTCGTCCAAAATCCGCGATAGCAGGACGAGGCAATCATCAGCGCAGTCAGACTCGTCTTCGGACAGTGCATCGACGAGGTCTAGGACCGCATCAGCCTCATTCGACAGAGGCACAGCCCACCGATTCACCCAGAGCAACGTGCTTCTCTCGTTATCGGTCTTTGGACGGTCCATCAGACAAGTCTCGATCATTTCCATCACCAGTTTGTACAACCCAACGCCTCTATGTGCCGGGCCTCCTTTTTATGAACAGCGATCTGACTGTCCACCCGAATCCACTTCAAAAGGACAGGAAGTGCGTCTCCTCGTCCGCCGTTGCCGCCTCGCTGAAATCAGCCTCGTCTGGAATGCGACCAAAAGCAATCTTCGCCCCGACATAGCCACCGAAGACCTCGTCTTGTACGCCCAGGGACAAGGCCTTCGCACCGTGTAATTTGCGAAGAGTGTCCATCAGGTCACTGACCATCTCCCATTTTTCCCGCGAAGCGGTGTCTGACCCCATCTCCAGTGTGCCGCCAAAAAGGTCACCGGTGATCTCCGCATCGGAGACCACTCCGTGTATCGTCACGCTGACTGCTTGCGGCGAGAAGCGCAGCGTCCGGCGGGCCTCACGAAGCCCCTCCGACAGAGCGCGCATGAAGGTACGGTCGTCCCGAGCTGCCGGGAATGTATCACGCCAATTCCATCGACCATCCTCGGCACCACGTCCGCCCCGAAACCCCAAGGTCAGTTCCGTCGCTCGCAGGTTGTCTCGTCTCAATCGGCGGGTGGCACTTAGCAGAAGTTGCCGGGCACAGGCTTCCACCTTGTCAGGTGTGCGGGAGTCTCGGGGCAGAACACGGCCATGGCCGTACATGCTTTTCTTGGTGTCGGGTCGCTCGGCGTGCATGCCGTGAAGTTCATTCCAGAATCGTTCGCCTTCGACATTGCCCCAGATTTTCCGCGCCTGTTTCGGTGCCAGCCGCCAGAGAGCGTCAATGTCTTCAACTCCTGCAGCCGCGAGGCGCGCACCAATGCCTTTCGAGATGCCCGGCAGGTCCCGGAGGTCGAGATGTGACAGGCATCCAGGGAGGTCTTCTGCTTTGATCAGCGCAAACCCGTCTGGCTTGTTCATTTCCGCACCAACCTTGGCGAGCAACTCAGTTGGGGCCATGCCGATGGAACATGTCAGCGCTGGGCTGAACGCGCCTGCCAGTGCGGTCTTGATGCGATCTACAAGTGCTTTTCCTTGCGCCGCCTCGCTCGGCGTCAAATGGCAGACAACCTCGTCGACGGACCGAACGCGCTCCACCGGTAGGATGGTGCCGATGACGGCAAGGATGCGTTTGTGTAACCGGACATACGCGTCATGCCGTGCGATCACGAACACCATGTCGGGAATCACTTGGCGGGCAGCAAGGATCGTTGCTCCGGACTTCACACCGCGTGCCTTGGCCTCGCGGCTGACTGCGATGCAACTGGTATGCGGCGAGTCCAGTGGCACGACGCCAAGGGGCCGGCCGCGCAGCTCTGCGTTGAAGTGCTGCTCGGCCGACGCAAAGAAACTGTCAAAATCAAGATAGAGCCGTTCTACCATTGGCATCCCATCGTTCATGGATGTGTCTCGTAGAGGTGGTCCTGGTTTTTTGACTAGTTTTATGCCGCGCAGCAACTGCGAAAAGCCCGTTAAAAAGGCGCTCGCGCCACGTTCAGCCGTTGACAATCTGCGCCAGCGAACGGGTGTTTTTCCTCAGAAAGGGCGGGAGGACGAAGCCGCTATCGCGGCAATGGCGCTTGTGGCCAGTGTATTGAGCCGACCCTAAGGGCGCGTATTTTGCGATTTTGCTGACCTGTCTGACGATTGAGGTTTCTCAATCTGATGACAGGAGGTTCCCATGAGAGAGGAGAAGATGAGCCCGCTGCGTGCGCGGATGATTGAAGATATGCGCATTCGCGGAATGTCACCGAAGACCCAGCAAGGCCATATCAGGGCAGTCAGGTATTTTGCTGAGTTCATTGGACGCTCACCCGATACTGCGACGCCAGATGAGCTCCGCGCGTATCAGCTTCACATGACCGATAGCGGGGTCTCGACGGGCGTGTTCAACGCCAGGATCGTGTCTCTTCGTTTCTTTTTCGGCATAACCTGCGGGCGCGAGGAGATGAAGCGGTACATGCAGTTCCGGCGCAAGGCGAAGAAGCTGCCGGTTGTCTTGAGCGTCGAGGAGGTAGGCGATCTATTGGCGGCGGTTCCCGGACCGGGGCTAAAGTATCGTGCCGCCTTGGGGATCAGCTATGGCGCTGGCTTGCGTGCATCAGAGGTCTGCAATCTCAAGGTCTCGGATATCGACAGCGACCGGATGCTGATCCATGTCGATGAGGGTAAGAATGATAAGGACCGCAAGGCCATGTTGTCGCCCGCCTTGCTTGATCTGCTGCGTGACTACTGGCGGGAGGCACGGCCCGAGGGCTGGCTGTTTCCCGGCAAGCCCAAGATCATGGCCCTGTCCCCACGCCAACTGAACCGTGCCTTCACGTCCGCAAAACACATGGCCGGGATCAACAAGCCCGCTACGCTGCATACTTTGCGCCACAGCTTTGCCACGCACCTGCTCGAGGCCGGGACGGATGTCCGGGTGATCCAGGTGCTTCTGGGTCATTCAAAGCTCAGTACGACGGCGCGCTACACCCATGTCGCGACCAAGACCATCCGCGGGACGGTCAGCCCATACGAGATGTTGGAGAAACTGCAGGATCACACCGTCAGGCGGGGATTGGAGTAACGGCGCGGCCGGTGCCGCGCCCACGACTGGAGATCGCAGATATCTTTCGGAACGATGGACCCGCGTATCGGCGGGCCAATGCAGGTCATGTCAGCCTCGGCCAACTCAAGGTGATGTCGGCAATTGAAGCCTGCCGAACCGAAGCGCTCGGTGGGCATGTAGCTGCCTGCACCAAATGCGATCACCATCAAATCGCATACAACAGCTGCAAGAACCGCCACTGTCCCAAATGTCAGGGCCCCGCCGCGCGGGACTGGATGGCGGCGCGCGCAGAAGATTTGCTGCCGGTGGAGTATTTCCACGTCGTCTTCACGCTGCCCGCCGAGATCGCGCAGATCGCCTATTGGAACAAGAAGGCGGTCTACGGGCTGCTGTTCCGCGCATCGGCGCAGACCGTGATGACCATCGCAGCCGATCCCAAGCGCCTCGGGGCGAAGGTCGGCATGACCAGCGTTCTGCACACCTGGGGATCTGCACTGACCCATCATCCCCATATCCACATGATCGTCCCGGGCGGAGGTTTGTCACCGGACGGCACAAAATGGGTGGCCTGTAAGCCCGGGTTCTTTCTCCATGTGCGGGTGTTGGCACGGCTGTTCAGACGTCTGTTCCTGGAAGGACTCATGGAATTGCACCGCGCAGGCCAGCTCACCTTCTTTGGCGATCTCGATCGCTTGGCGCAGGCCGATCACTTTGCGCAATGGCTCGCCCCGTTCCGCAAAACTGAGTGGGTGGTTTATGCCAAGCCTCCGTTCGGAGGGCCTGAGGCGGTCCTCGCATATCTGAGCCGCTATACCCACCGGGTCGCGATCTCCAACCATCGGCTGGTCAGTGCGGATGCCAATACCGTGGCTTTCCGCTGGAAGGATTACCGGATCAAACACGGTGATCGTCAAAAGGTCATGTGTCTGGCCACACCTGAGTTCATCCGTCGCTTCCTTATCCACGTCCTTCCCGAAGGCTTCCACCGCATCCGCCACTACGGTCTGCTGGCCAGTTCAGCGCGCAAAACGAACATCAGGAAGATCCGGGCTTTGCTTGGCGCTCAACGCACCGAAGAAACCACCGAGCCAGAGTTGGAGCCCGAGACGACCTCTCTCACCCTGCGCGAGCCGTGTCCCTGCTGCGGCGGCCCTATGCGCATCATCGAGATCTTCCGGAGCGGTCAGATACCGATGTCACGCGCGCCACCAAGGGAGCAGGCCGCATGATCCGATGCTTGGCCTCGCGTTTAGATATGTTCCGATCGTCTCTGGCTGATCGGCTAAACACGCTTGCGGTCAGCATCCAAAATGACGACCTGCATTGCGTTCTCAGCACCCAATCTACGCAACAAACGGGAACTAAGTGGCAGAAAAGCACTGCGGCGGGCGCACTCGATACGGTCAACAGCGCGCCAGTGGCAATGGCAGCCTCACCCGCCAGCCCTCTTTCCCCATAGGTCACAACCAGCCCCCGCGGCTTCCTCCTTCCGAGGTTTGTCAACGCGGGCCGCACGCCCCGCCGGAAGGAAATGTCGCACCCCGGCCCGCATCGAAAAACCTTCAGGGGAGCTGACCTTTGCTGCGCGTGCGAAGGCACCCGTGCCAGGACGTGGGAAGCGGACATTCCCACGGGGTCACGCCGCCAGGCTCGACACGACCCTCACAGAGGGGCGGAAACCGGACATTCTCTGCGTGTGAACCGAGCGCTTCCAAATCACGGAAGCGCAAACTCAGCCAAGATCGCGCTATGGAACCCTGGGTCACCTACATGGACGGCGAAGACCGAACTTCGCTGCGCTCGGCACAAACGCGGCGTAAGCGGATATGCGGACCGGGTTAGCTGCACAATTCTGCGTTCCCCAACTTCCAAAGGGCACGTCCATGGTCAGGCGCTCGCCTCGTCTGGATCGGCCACGCAGGCGGGTCAGGTTGGTCTTCACTGCGGTTTCATCAATAAAGACAACGCGGTCTGGCAT
>JAUHVK010000073.1 GCA_030425145.1 Alphaproteobacteria bacterium
ACGACGCAATCCTCGATGCAGGCTGCCAGGCCTGGAACAACCTGATCGCCCTCCCGGACGTCATCACGTCGATCGGATCAAGAGATTGGGTGAAAGTGGGTCGATGATCGGAGCCCTTGGTATAAGTGGGAGGCGATCAGCCTGTGGGACTGTCGCCCGCCGCCTGTCGCGCGGCATGTGCGCAGAGCATCTGCCGGTAGAAGCGTTTGCGTGCTACCCGGAAGCTGCGTACGGCGCGCGTGTCGGGGTGAAGCGCTCGGACCGCCGCGCGCAGGACGGCGTAGGGTGAAGCCGTCACTGGCAGGCCGAGGCGCTGATAGGCCGGATCGGTCATCTCAGGTGACCTCGACCACGGGCGAGGCGAGATGCGGATCGACCAGCGCCTCGATCCGCGCGGTCCGGCCCATCCAGGGCTCGGGCCGGATGGCCTTCACCCAATCGGCAAAGCTCGGGATAAAGCCGAGGTCTTCCTTCACATGCTGCTCGCCGACCCAGCGGGTAGGAATGATGCGCCCGGTCGAGAGGGTGAGGGTCGGGCCGAAGATCGTCTCGGCCATGAAGATACCCTCGGCATGGTGGCGTAGCGCCCGGTGCCGGAAGTCCGCTGTGATCTCCTTGCTGGCGTCGAACCAAGTGTGCACGGCGATGAAGTCGTCGACCGTGCCACCCCATTTCTTCATCGAGGAGAGGGCGTGGTGATAGGGATGTGCCATCGCCGCCCCCTCAGAAATCGTGGGTGTAGAGTTCGGACGAGGTGAAGCGCTCGTTGAACTCGAGGTGGATGCAGCGGGCCGCGGCGTCGAAACAGAACTCGCCCCACGCGCCGTCGTTGTTTTCCCAACCGCCATGGGTGTCGGAGAGGAAGTCGTAGGCCAGCTGCTCGAGGACATCTTCGAGCGAAAGCTGCCGCATCTCGACCTCGGGGTCGTCCCAGGTTAGCGCGGCATACTCGATCTCGGTCGCGGGGAACTCGACCGCGGTCTCGCCGGACCATGCGCCGATGCTTTCGATCTGGCCACTGTCACCGGCACCGTCGAAGGTCACGGTGACATGAGTGATGCCGGCCGCCGTGAGGCCATCGAAAAGGCGGTCCTTGTTGCCGGGACGCAGCGCTTCAATGCGGGCCGCGCGCGCGGCATACGCCGCGAAGATCTGGGACATGTCGACAGTCGGTGGTGCCATCGGCGGCGCGAGGGTGGGTTCAGTCAGGGTCATCGGGGTTCTCCGGTAAGGGGAAGGGATTGGAGCCGGTCCGGGCAAACTCTCTCCCCCGGACAAGCTCCAAATCCCCCCTGCCCCTCTCTGCCTCTCGGGCCTCACGCAGCGACCTGCAGCGCCCGGGCGGCAAAGACCCGCCAGAGCGGATCGACGAGCCGGGCATCCAGAAGATCGGCGCGGCGGCGCAACTGAGCCGCCAGATCGGACTCACCCCAGGCCGCTGCGCGGCCCGCCTGGGCGCGCAGCTGGCTTGCCTCGGTCACGACGCCCCGCGCCTCGGCCGCGCTCGTCACCGGGTGGGACCAGGCGACAGCGTGGTCGCTGGCGGCTCCGGCCAGCACAAGGCGCTCGTCGCGGTCGAGGATCGCCAGAAGTTGGGGCGGAGCTTCCCGGGCGATCGCCTCGGCGTGGTCGATCGCGCCCTGCATGGCGTCCGCCAGCGTCGCGAATCGGGCGAGGACGAGCGGAGCGGCCCGGCCCGACATGAGGTCGGCCGGCGCACGGCGCGACAGGGTCAGGGCGAAGGGGTGACTGTGGTCAGCGTCGTCCGAGGGAAAGTGCGGCGGGACGCCCCGCGCGTGGGCGGTCGAGTGGATTGGCGAGGACAAGTCGAGCATGGGAAGATCTCCGACGGCGCGGGAAGCCTCTCTCCCCGCCTCATCCGTCAAAGACCAAACCGCCGCCCTCTTCCTCGACGGGGCGACGGTAATGGATCTGCCCGCAGCGTCAGAGCTTGCCGAGCCCCCGCAGGCTCAGCTCCGTCCCTGCACCGACGATGATGTGGTCGTGCAGCGTCAGGCCGAGGTACTTGCAGCCCTTCTGGATCTCCTTGGTCATGTTGAGATCGGCCTCCGACGGCGTTGGATCGCCAGACGGGTGGTTGTGGATCAGGATCAGCGCGCTGGCGTTCAGCATCAGCGCCCGCTTGATCACCTCTCGCGGATAGACCGGGACATGGTCGACTGTGCCGGTCGAAAGAAGCTCATCGGAAATGATGCGGTTCTTGCGGTCGAGGTAGAGGACGTGGAAGCGCTCGATCGGACCGCGAACGGTCAGTGCGCAATAGTCCATCAGCGCCTGCCAGCTGCCGATGACCGGGTTTTGACTGAGGTAGCGGCCGAGGATGTCGCGGGCCTCGAGGACGATGGTTTCTTCGTGGGGGGTCATGGGTGCCTCACTGAAATGCACAGGCCGAAGCCCCCTGCCCTCTCGGGGCGGGGCCAGTGGCATGCATGTGGAAGGATAAAGCGCGACCGCCGCGCGCGGGGGCGGTCGCGTTGTCGGGCCTGGCGTCAGCCGATCCGGTCGAGGAGCTTTTTGGCGCGCCCCTCCATGTCGAGTCGGGCGTCCTGCTGGGTCTTGTCGCGTGCAAGCCGCGTGATGCCCTGCACGAAGTCGAAGATGCTCTCGGGCGGGCGGCCCTCTTCCATCAGCACCTTCTCGATGATCTTACCGGACTCGGCCTTCGAGAATCCGCGCTTCCGCAAGAAGTCGTCCCTGTCCTCATCCGTCCGCGCGACGATCTGCTGCCGCGCGGCCTTGATGCCGTTCACAAACCCCTGCGGCGAGGAATTGGCAAAGCGCGTCAGCGCTGGGGCGGCCTCATGGGCGAAGCGCGAGGCGGCGTATTTCGAATGCCGGATCCGGATTTCCTGAAAATCCTCGACGCCCCAGAGGTTGCGGTTCTGGCACACCGCCCGCAGGTAGAAGCTCGCCATGCCGAGGGTCTTCGCGCCCACCTCGGAATTCCAACAATAGAAGCCCCGAAAGTAGAGGTCAGGAGAGCCGTCAGGCAGTTTGCCCGCCTCGATCGGGTTGCGATCATCGACCAGGAACAGGAAGACATCGCGGTCCGAGGCATAAAGCGTGGTCGAGTCGCGGCTGATTTCGACATCAGGGTTGTAGACCCCGGTCGACCAGTCGAGCACGCCCGGCACCTTCCAGCGCGTATCGCCCGTGCCATTGCCCGCGATGCGCTGCACCGCCTCGACCAGCTCGAAATCGTGGATGCGGCCATAGTCGGGGCCGGTCACGGCGCGCAGTTCCGTGCGGCCGTCTTCCGTCTCGAAAGTCTTCACCTGCTCGGCGCGGTGGTTGGTGAGGCCATATTGCAGGTTGATCCCCGCCAGCGGCGCAGGCAGCTGCCGCAAGTAGGACGCCGGTGCGCTAACAATGTTGGCAAGCTGGCCGAACGCCCAATGCGTGGGCGCGACCGGTTCATGCGCTTTCGGCAGCATCAGGTGCAAGCGCTCAGGGTAATCGCGCGCGGCCTCGACCCGAATATGCTCAAGATGCGGGACAGTCTTGATCGGGATCTCATGGCAAGCTTGGCAGCGAGCATCGCCGGTGACGCCAATATGAAAATCAAGGAAACTGGCACGCTGCCGAAGCCCTTGAACGAGCCGCGCCACCACAAATACAAAGCCGAGTATCTTGGCGTGAGTATCGGAGGCCGTACGCTCCCCGATGTATTTGCCGCAATCGTGGACTTGACCGCCGAAATTGCGCCTGAGGCCCTTGAGAGGCTCGCCGATATGAGAGCCCGATCCAGACGCTACGTCGCACGTAGCCCCGAGGCTATTCATCCCGGAAACAAAGAGCTCCCGACCAAACGCACGACTTCTGGCTGGTGGATCAGCAAAAACATAGGCCAAGAAGACCTAATGCGCGCACTTAAGGCGCTTTGCGATGCCAGTGGCCTTCGGTTTGGAACTGACGTGAGGTTTATCGTTCAGTCTTGAACTTGGCCGTTTCCGGCGGGTTGCCCCGCCGGGTCCGGGGGAGACCCCGTTCCTCAGAACGGGATCTCGTCGTCGCGGTCGACCAGCTCGGGGTTTTCGTTCTCGGCCGACTTCGGGCGGCTCAGGAAGTCGACCTTCTCGGCGATGATCTCGCAGCCGTAGCGGTCGTTCCCCATGCTGTCGATCCACTTGGTGTAATGGATGCGGCCGTGGACGAGGACCTTCATCCCCTTTTCGCAATGCTCGGCGACCGTCTTGCCGAGACCGTTGAAGCAGGTGATGCGGTGCCATTCGGTGTCCATGACCCGGTAGCCGTTCTCGTCGCGCATCACACGGCCTTCCGAGAGGCGGGGACGTCAGGAGAGCGACCGACAGCTTCGCGCAGTGCCAATGTCCGGTGCGCCGTCAACTCCATGACCAATCGCTCGGGCAAGGGCTTCAACGCACCATCGTCCTCGTCGTCGGGCACGTTGTCACCAAGCGCCTGACCGGCAGAGGTGATCACCGTGCCGTGGCCGATGCCATCCACATTGCTCCCCGCTGAAAGCTCAACGCCCTGCCCATCTGCCGCCTGTTCACCGCTGTGGACGTCGGCATCTTCCCGAGGCTCGTCCACGGGCCGCACGAAGCCCCGATAAACGGCAAGCTCGCCATAGCGGTCAAGCGTCACGAAAGCCCCTGCCCGTGCGATCTCCTCATCGTCGAAGATCAGCGGCCGGGCCTCGAGCTTCTCCATCGCGACTTCCAACTCGCCAAGTCGCGCGTCGATCTCTTCGGGGAATTCATCCTGGCCCTCGTATTGCTCTTCGAGCGCCCGGTACTCGGCAAGCAGCTTGGCATGGGCCGCGCCTTCGTCATCCGTCATCGGCGCCGGGTCTCCGCTTAGCCGCCGCAAACCGTGGCTGTAGCCATAGGGCAGGTCGAGCGAGACCTCGATCCATTTCCAACCTTCGGTCGCAATTGCTTCGGCTTCAGCCTGTAGCTTTTCGCTGACTAGACGATCCAGCAAGGCAGGGTCTTCCAGCCAACCGCCGTCATCGCCCTGGAAGAGGTCATGCAACATGGTACCGCCAGCATCCTCATAAGCCTCGACGCCGACAAAGGCGGCACGACGGTCGGATGCCCGCACCGAGGTTTCGGTCAGCATGCGCCGGATCTGATAAGGCTCCTTGTTCCAAGACGACTTGATAGCATCCCAGACCTGGATCTGGCGCTCATGATCCGGATTGACCGTGAAGGCCATCAGCTGCTCCAGCGTCATCTCGTCCTCGGCATAGATCTCGAGTAGGGCAGGGGCCACGGCGGCGAGCTTCAGGCGCTGCTTGACCACCTGTGGGGTGACGAAGAAGGCAGCTGCGATCTCTTCATCGCCCTGACCCTTCTCGCGCAGCGCCACGAAGGCGCGGAACTGATCGAGCGGATGCAGGGCGGCGCGCTGCATGTTCTCAGCCAGAGAGTCGTCTTCGGCAAGAATCGTGGACTTGGCATCCCGCACGATGCAGGGAATGGGCGTCGTCTTGGCCAGACGTTTCTGCTTCACCAGGAGAGACAGAGCTTGGAAGCGCCTGCCGCCCGCGGGGATTTCGAACTTACCGGTCTCGGACCCATCATCAGCCAGAACGGGCCGGACGCTCAGGCTTTGCAGCAACCCGCGGCGAGCGATGTCTTCGGCAAGTTCCTCGACCGAGATGCCGGCCTTGATGCGCCGAACGTTGGACTGGCTCAGCACGAGCTTGTCGAAGGGAATGTCCCGGGATGGGGACAGGGTGACTTTCTGGGCAGATTTCGCCATCAGATCTTCTCCGCGACGGGCGCCGGAAGCCACTCTCCCGATCTCGCTTCCCGTCATCCCTTTCACAGCCCATCTCTACCTCTCGACATGTCCACCGCGGTGGACATCACGCAGTTGCTGCCCCAGAACGAGAAAGCCTCTCCAACAACAGTGATGGGTTGAAGTCAGTTTCTCTGCGACCGAGCGTGATGCTGTGGAAATACGCTCCAAAGTCTCGGATGCGATTGCTCATCTGGAGAATTATGAAGATGGCGCATGATGCTTTTTGAGAGCCTATCTTCTTAGCAGCCTTTTCGAAGGTGCTTTCGTGGATTCCCATCATTGGAGCGAGCGTTCTCGCGTGGCTTTCGACATCGTGCCAGTTCCTAAGTGAGTTCGTTGCGAACGATGTAGCCTGGTCACAAACTGTTGTGAGCGTTTGCAGGGGAGGTGTTTGGCTGTTGGTCCCGCTTTCTAAATCTTTTTGTTCTTTTTTAGACTTAGAATGGTGGCGGACAGTTTGCCCGTCATTGGCGGGCAGTTTCATTGTTTCTGGTGCGTCCACCGCGGTGGACATCTGTTTGCATTGAGCCTCCAGTTCGCCGAGCAAAGTACGATACTCCGCGATCGAGAGCTTCCTCCGAAGAACTCGGCGTACCTGATGAGTGAGTTCGTTCTCGGGGTCAGCTTCGTCGATCTGAGCAAGTTTGGTTAGGATTTGCTTTCGCAAAAACACGCGATCCCGACGAGCGTTTTCCATCGCTTGGGCTGTCGCAAGTAGTTCGCCGGCACGCGCGAGCAACGGAGCCAGCGACAAGCCATAGCTAATGGACTGACCTTCGGAGGACTTCACTCGGTATCTCTTGCGATTTGGGCTGTCGTGGCGCTTCATGAAACCGAGTTCAACAAAGCGATCGATGTGTCTACGGAGGGTTCGTTCATCGATCCCGCCAACTCGACGGCAGATCTCGTCGTTGGAAGCGAAGACTGTGTCTCCATGCCCAGGCTTGAGAAAGCTCAGCATCGCTTGGAGCGTTTGAACATGTCCTGGACGGAGACCGAACAGGCTGCGAGTATCTCTGAGCGCGCGGAAGACTGCCCAGATGTCGGTCTCAGGTGTTGACGTGGCGGGGGTGCCCTTGCCGACGCCAAAGGTCTGAACGGAAAGCTTTGTGAATGCCATGTTTGTTGAACGACGACCGTTGCGGCCCACAACTTCCCCGGCTTTTCCCGCCGTTTTTGGCAAGAAAAGGCAACAAAAAGACGTCCACCGAATCGGTGACTCTTGACCGGTATGTCGGAGATTGCTACATCACAGGTGCTAATCAGATGATGAGGGCTCTCCGGGGGAAACCTTGGGGGGCTCTTTTCTTTTTGGTCTTCGCCTTTCTCCTCTGCTCGTGTTTTTGGTTATGACCGGGGATCAGCTCCTCGAGCCTCTCTCATTCTGCCATTGTTCAAAAAGCTGCCGCAGCGTGGTTTCCGCGCGCTCTTCGAGCCATTGGCCGAATTCCGGGTTGTCCTTGCGGGTGATCTTGATGGCGATCGACTTGCCATCGACTGAAAGTGTGCCGACAGGGCTGCCACTATTGTCCTTTACCACGGTCGTTTGGCCACGGCCGGTTTGGTTGGCTGCGCCACGCGCCTTGCTGGAGCAAGCGACATAGACGGCTTGAAACTTGTCCGAGCTTGGAGTGGTGTCAGGCAGAGAGGCAAGAGCCTCTCGCGCAATGTCGACAAGCGGAACCTTCTCTGAAAGTGCAGCAAGATCACCCCATTGGCGTCGACCTACGCCATGAGCCGGGCCGATAAGCCGGACAAGTTCGTCAGGCAGCTGCTCGATAACTACACGATGGTTCGACACACCTTGCCGGGTAAGGCCTAGGGCGTCTTGAATGACGCCAGGCTTGTAACCGGCCTCCTGCATCTCTTTGATAAAAAGAGATTTTTCAATGAAGGACGGATCCAGCCGTAGGTTGTTTTCCTGACCTTGCGCGATCAGAGAAGCATCATCATCGAGCGTTCGAACGATCGCTTTGACGGTTCCACCAACTCTTCGAATGGCTGCAAGTCTGCGACGCCCGTAGATGATGCGGTATCGATCCGGTTGGTCAGAGGGGCGAACCATGATCGGCACTTGCTGACCATGCTTGCGAATGCTTTCGGCGAGATCTTCAATGCTACTATCTTCCAGGATCAGGCGATCCCGGAGGCCATCCATATCGATCCGGTCGGGTTCGATATCTCGGATTGAGTTGGCAGTGATTTCCCGGAGAGAGTCCCGCAATCCGCCAACCGAGCCAGGTAGCTTCGAGGATTTGACCGGGGCAGGGGAGGGGGCTGCCGACTCTTTCTCGTCTTTCGGTGGCTGGTTGAAGATATTTCGAGCCATCAGCGACGCCCCCATGCCATTTGGATTGTCTGCTCCAGCTCATCGGCAACGCTGTTCACGCTGGTCAAAGCCCGATCAATGGTCTTCCGAATGAGCTGGCTCGGGTCTACCTCATAGATGGTTTGCTGAGTCATGCCGGCGTCAGAAATGGCTGTCGACTTCAGCATCGGTTCAGTCATGACTTGGCCCGCAAGGATTGAACGTAGGTACCCGGCCATTTGCGTTTGTGGTCCGTCCGACGGCTCGTAGCGTGTGATCAGGAACTTTACGAAGTCCCAAGTGACATGTCGTCCAATCGCCTCTTCGACGGCTTTGACCGTTTCCGAAGCGAGTTTGAGGAACTGGCTCATCGAAGCGATGTCGAGCATGCCGGGGACGACCGTCACAAGTAAGCCCGTGGACGCTGCCAATGCTGTCAATGTCAGGAAGCCCAACTGCGGAGGGCAATCGATCAGCACGATGTCGTAGTCTGAGTCGACTTCCTCTAGCGCCAGAGCAAGACGCTCTGCAAAAATCGGCTGAACCCTGCGCGCAAGGGCATTCGCTGTCTCGGTTTCGTACTCGGACAACATCAAGCCAGCCGGGACCATGTCGAGCTTGTGGAAGTATGTTTTCTGGATGACCTCCGATAGCGGAACCTGATCATCGTATCTCAATGCGTCGTAGATCGTGCCGCCTTCGGCAAATTCGAGCTCAGGCCGGAAGCCGAAAAATGTCGTCAAACTGGCTTGTGGGTCGAGGTCAAGCACAAGCACGCGGTAGCCACGCAGGGCATACCTGTGTGCCAAATGGATCGTCGCTGTTGTCTTCGAGCTGCCGCCTTTGAAATTCACGACCGAAATGACCTGAAGACGGTCGCCGTCTCGGCGGCCAGGTCTGTACGCGTCAGCATTTTTGCCTGTCCGCGCCAAAATGTTGCGGAGGTCGTCAACTTCTTCGGCCGTGTAGAACCTATGACCGCGACCGTCGGTGTGAACTTCTGGGAAGCTGCCGTCTTTATGGCGGTTGCGCAGGTTCGACGTACTAACGCGCAGCAACTCGGCGACCTCGGTCGAGCTGAAGCGGCGCAAGGACTTGCGTTCTTCTGGCTCAAACGCAACTTTCATCTGCCGGTCAAGCGACTCAGCAAGACTGTCTGCGAATGCTCCGATGTCGGAGGAGCCTATGCCTTGCGCGAAGCCCGTATTTCGATCATCCATGTTCTGCCGCCTCTCATGGCCTTTGCTAAGGCTCTTTGTCGTTCTGACGGTCGAAGCCGCGTCTGACGCGTTTTACCGTCAGAATGGAAATGCCACGAACATCTGAGTCCGGCAAGAAGAATCTAGATGTAGTGGAAAAGTTATCCACAGCACCAATTTGGTCGCGCGGGGCTTGCGCTAGATAACGCATTGATTACCAACGATAAAGACCGTGTCTGGCGCAGCCGATACCCTTCGAGAAATTTTCTGCTCGCGCGAACTAACCCCAAGGCTTTGTTGGATATTTACGTAGTTTTCGTCCAACTGAGGCGATGATTCTGGAAGATTTGGGCCAAGCGAACAGAGTGGTTTACCGACCATTAGCGCCTACAAGAGGCCGAGGCGTTCTGCCCGCTCCAGTAGCATTCTGACTGAGGAAGGCTGCCAGCTGGTGCGACCGCGAGGGGTGCGCTCACGCATGGATTCCAGTCGGTCACAGATTGCCTGCAAGGTGATCTCGGGGTCAGCACCCTTGATTGCAGCGACAATCGCAGGCAGGCGCTCGTCAGTTTCGCGACGTCCAGCGCGTCCAAGCACTTCAGCGGGCAGGAATCCGTCCCCCACGTATGCCTTCACGGCGCGGAGCAAACGGCTTTGGGTCCAGTGGCGGTCGTGGGGCAGGGGAGCATTGATGATACGCAGCACGTCTTCCCAAGCCATATCGGGGCGCAGGCGGCGAACATGGGGCACCCAATCCTGCGCTGTCTCGTTGAGGCGCTCCATGTAGCCATCCTGTCGCGCTAGCCGTACCTTTCGAAGTGCGGCGGGGTCCTTGGTGCGAAGCCCGGGATTGCCACCAACGCGACCTTTGGCGCGCGCAGAGGCAAGACCCGCCTTGGTCCGTTCGCGGATCAGGGCACGCTCGAACTCGGCCGCGGCGCCCAGGACTTGAAGCGTGAACTTGCCCTGAGGCGAGGCGGTGTCGATCGGATCCCGAAGTGAGCGAAAGAAAGCCCCCTTGGCCTCCAGGCGCTCGATAACCTCCAGCAAGTGCGACAGCGAACGCGCCAGCCGGTCGATCCGGACGACAACCAGCGTGTCGCCCTTGCTCACGCGCTCAAGAACTCGCGCGAGTACTGGCCGCGCACGATTGCCGCCAGAAGCGTGTTCTTTAAAGATCTCGGCACAGCCCGCCGATTGCAGCGCCTCGGACTGGGGCAGGGGGCTCTGATCCTCTGTGGATACGCGCGCATAGCCTATCAGGGGCATGAAAACGGGCCGTTTGCAATTCAAGGTATCGGTAGTAAACGACCGTTTGTAAACGAATGCAAGTAAGTGCGCTCTCGTCGCGCACGTCCAAAAACCCTTGGTTTCCTTGCACAGAGCGCGATCTGAGAGGTTTCACCGTCAGTCGCGCGCGCATACTAAATA
>JAUHVK010000074.1 GCA_030425145.1 Alphaproteobacteria bacterium
GCAACCTTGGCCTTAAACTCGGGGTGATGTTGCTTCCGTTTCGACATTCCTGATCTCCTTCGTGTTGAAGATCAGCAGACAACAAATTGCAGCTTACGTCAGTGTCCGAATTTCGGGGGGTAGCTCACTGGCTCAAGTTCCATTACCCGTTCGGGGGCGCACGTGGGATCAACGGGATTCCCAAACTGGAAATCGGCCAGGGCGGCGAATGGTACTTCATCGATTTCTGGGACTCGCAGAATTTCTACTACTTCACGCTGATCTTCACGGTTCTCGCGCTGCTCATCCTGTTCCGGATCGACCGGTCCCGCCTGGGAGATGCGTGGAAGTCCATCTACGCCGACAGTGAGCTCTGTGAAAGCATCGGCATCAGCGTCACCCGCGCACGCATCTCGGCGTTCTGCGTGTCCGGGTTCTTTGCCGGGTTGGCCGGGGCGCTGCTCGCCTATCAGATTGGCTCGATTGACCCGCACAACTTCGGCATGGTCGAAATGGTCTATCTGATAATCTGGTGTGTTGTCGGCGGGGTTAAAACCTTCTGGGGTCCGCTGATCGGGGTTCTTTCCATGTCATTGGTCTTTGAACTCACCCGCCCATTGGCCGAATGGCGGCCCGCGCTGTTCGGGCTGATCCTGATCCTGTTCCTGGTGCTGCTGCCGGGCGGCCTGGAAACACTGCCTGCGCGCGTTCGAGAGAAACTGCACAAGACCGGCACGCAGCGGGAGGCGGGATAATGAACTTTTTCTCGGTGCAGGGCCTGACCAAGAAGTTCGGTGGCCTTGTGGCCAACAACAACATCAGCATGGAGGTGCGGAAGGGCGAAATTCGTGGGGTGATCGGCCCCAACGGAGCGGGCAAGACAACCTTCTTCAACCTGGTGAGCGGTTTTTACCGCCCCACCTCCGGCAAGGTCTTGTTCAAGGATTACGAGATTTCAGGGATGCCAACCAGTAAGATCGCGCGGCTCGGGGTCGTGCGCACCTTCCAGCGCGCCGCCCTGTTTCCCGATTTCACTGTGCTGGAGAATGTCTCAATCGCCCAGCATCTGAACGCCAATTCTTCCTTGTTGAACGCGATCTTACAGTATGACACCCGGCACGACAAAGCCAACCGCGAACGGGCGGAGGAGATTGTCGAGTTTCTCGGCATGGCACCGGAGCGCGACAGCCTGGCAGGCAACCTTTCGCACGGGTTGCAACGCCAGCTCGGTGCGGCCATGGCGCTGGCGACCGAGCCGGAACTATTGATGCTCGATGAGCCTGTGGCGGGCATGAATTCGGGTGAAAAGGCGATCATGGTCGATATGATCCGCAAGATACGTGACGATTGGGGCGTCACAGTGCTCCTGGTCGAACATGATATGCGCACGGTTATGAACCTTTGTGAAACGATCACGGTGCTGGATTTCGGCGAGAAACTCGCCGAAGGTTCGCCTGATGACATTCGCACCAATCCGAAGGTGATCGAAGCTTATCTGGGAGCGGATGACAGTGTTGCTTGAAATCAAAGATACCTCGGTCTTCTACGGCAAGGTCCAGGCAACGCGCTCGGTTTCCATGTCCATCCCCGAGGGGCAAATTGTCACGCTGATCGGCTCGAACGGTGCCGGAAAGAGCACGACCATGCGGATGATTTCCGGGCTGGTAAGGCCACAGGAAGGCAGCGTGACCTTCGACGGGATGCCGATAACAGAGCTTGCACCGGAGAAAATAACCAGTATCGGCATCGCGCATGTTCCTGAAGGACGTCGGGTTTTCCCGCAGATGTCGGTGATGGAAAACCTCGAAATGGGAGCCTATCTTCGCTCCAGCCGTCGCGAGATGGCGGACAATCTGGAGATGGTCTTCTCTCATTTCCCGCGGCTGAAAGAACGCGTCGATCAACATGCCGGGACCATGTCGGGCGGTGAACAACAGATGCTGGCGATGGGGCGCGCGCTGATGTCCAATCCGAAGCTGGTGCTGATGGATGAGCCATCGCTGGGCCTGTCACCGATTATGTGTCAAGAGATTGCGGGCATCATCCGCAAGATCAACAACAATGGCCGAACGATTATTCTGGTTGAGCAGAACGCTCGGCTTGCTTTGGCGCTGGCGCATTATGGCTACGTTCTGGATACGGGCGAGGTCGTCATTGAAGGCAGCGCAGAAACTTTGCGTGAAAACAGCGACATTCAGAAAACCTATCTTGGAATAGATTGATGCGGGTTCCCGGTTTAAAACGCTGCCGGGTGATGTGCCGACAGCCGTCTTTGTCGAGTAAAGCACGAAAGTCCACTTTGTTGGGACAGAGTTGAAAAAGCCAACTGATTGGTTGGCCCGACGCCGATTCACTCATTTTGTTGATGGAGATTTGGCGATGATGGGGTCGTGACAAGGTAGCGCAAGGGGCGCTGTTCAGTGAATTCTCGGTTGAGGAGTTCGTTTCGCAAGACCATCCGTTGCGTGGAATTGATCGTTTCCTTTGTTGGTATGAGGTTCGTCCACTTCTTTCATCGGGCAGGCCAGGAACCCGACTTCACCTGGCGGTCAGCCCGATTACCCATGCTCGATCCCGCAACCCGGGCGTTGCCTATCGCAATTTCGCTGCGTTTAACGTGAAAGTCCGCTCTATACGCCGCGCGGTGGCGATGAGAATGATGCTGTCGCGGCGTTTTTCGTGCTGCGCGCGCGCGCAGCAAAAAATTGAAACTTCCGTTGAGGGCTCAGAGTCCGCATTCGCCGCTTGCGACCCCAATGTCCGGTGTGCCACCGCGCCCTTTCCTACGATACCCGCTGACGACTACCTGAGAAGCCTATCCGCTGTCGCCTCTTCCGATCCGCGTGAGCGCATCGAAGTCGATTTCTTGCTTCTGTTCCGCAGTCAGATCCGGCCGGATTTCCGATACCGGCTGGGGCCCGTGGACGTCCCACATCACCGCGTGCGCGCCTGTCGTCCATCGATACACCCAACCAACAACACTGCACCCATCGGTCCCGATCAGATTTGCGATCGCGACGCCCTCACCTTTATCATCGTTCACTGTTTACGGACTTCCTGCACTATGGCGCTGATATTGCAGCGTGACGAACTGCGGTGCTCGCCAGCACCGCATGCCGCGCTTGGGAGATGTTGGCTAACTGCTCTTTCTTGAGGAGCTCACTTCACATGGGGACGCACGCAGCGGCGCGTCCCAAAATTTCTTTGCTTTCAAATCTTGTGGTCGGGCTCCGTGGCGGCTTCGACAATCGACAGGACTTCATTTTTGTCAAAGCCAATGACCCTCGCCAGAACTGTGAACTCCACGACGTCGATACGACGCTCGCCGCTTTCGAGACGTGCCACAAATGACTGTGGGCGTTTAAGCCTCGCCGCCAATTGCTGCTGGCTGAGACCCGCATTCTGTCGTGCATCAACCAACGCGCGGACGAGCGCCAACTGGCCATTTGTTCTGATTGTTTTCGCCACGCGTCACATACCTTTTGTGACGTCGCTAGCGGATGAAATCTATTATCTAAAAAGTAGATATTTGAGGGTGTTATCGGCGTCTGGTTTCCAAGGGCTGCAAGTCTGGTGCACGCCCAATCGCCCATCAATCCCCCACCAGTTCCAGAAACCGACCGTAATCCTGACTGACTTCACGGGCTTCTTCGAAAGCGCGCGCTCGCTCCTGCTCGAGGCAGCGGAAGTAGTCCTGAATGTCTGTGATGTAGACCTCGAAGTCCCGCCGGATGATGTCAGCATAGTCCCTGGCCGCTTGCGAATCGCTTGGCATGAAGGGCCGGACCGGAGCGAGGCAGGAACCGGCCTGGCTTGCGACCGGAACGAGCAAAAGCAGTGCTAGAAACTGCATGCCCACCCATCGGCTCAACCGCAGGTTTCTGAAACCCCTATTTTCCTTGATAGACGCCAATGGCCGTGCCTAGAGTTTGAGCAACCGAGATACAGCCGTATCTTCCGCATTATATCTTGCGGTTAATAATATACTATCGTAACTCTGGGCTTCAAGTGGGAATGCCCGGACGTTGCGCGTTTGAAGAAAGCGTGAGCCGGGCCATGAACTGGGACATCGAAGCACCAAATGTGGTTACGGAAGCACGTTTCCGCGAACTCGTGGAAAGTGGCTATAGCGCTGAAATCCTGTGCCAGGAGTCTGCACACAAGAAGGGCCCCAGTTATTATGGGGTCTGGATCATGCGTGTCGTCTCTGACGAGGGCGTGGAGAAACTGCTGGTCACCGCTAGAACCCGGACGACTTACAACGACATCAAGATCCGCGAGTTCAAGACGATCACGGGCGTGGTCTCCTTCCTTATCGGGATCGGTTTCTCCCATGCCGATGTGCCGCTCGAGGAAGGCCAGCGGACAACGCACAAGCTGGCTGCAACCGACAAGGGTGGCAGCAAGTAGCCTTCTCCTTTTCTGGTATTTCGCGGGTCCCGCCACAGCCCAGATGGTGCTGGTCATGGAGAGCGACGGCTCTCTGACCCCATCCCGCTCCCAGGACAGCTTTGCCCGCAATTACAATGACGGTATCGGCCAGGGGTCGGCTGCTGATGAGCTGGTGATCGTCGGTGAACGAGTTGCCGAGTCAGAAGACATCCAATTGGCAGCCCTCTCGCGGCCTGCTCCCCTACCCCGCGCCGATGTTCTCTCGGCCATCGAGGCCACTGCCCTGCGCTATGCCGGCCATCCCGGGCTCCGCCGCGCGGAGCTTTCGGTTCGGGATTGGCTGACCCTCTATCGCGCCAATATCGAGGTGGAGAGCGCCTACCGGCAGGATGCGGTCTCGAGCGCGGGCGCCATTGGCCTTGGTCAATTGATGCCCGAGACGGCACGCGATCTCGGTGTCGACTCGCGTGACCCGCTGCAGAACCTCGACGGTTCCGCTCGATACCTCGCGATGATGCTGGAGACGTTCGGCAATCCGCGGCTTGCCCTCGCCGCCTACAATGCCGGACCGGATGCGGTCCGCCAGTACGGCGGCATTCCCCCTTACCGAGAAACCCAAAACCACGTGGCCCGTGTCATGGCCGTCGTGGCCCAATTGGAAGGATCAAATTCATGAGACAGATTTCAAACCTCTTTGTCGCCTCACTGGCGTTATTCCTGCTCATTGCCGAGCCCGCCCTTGCCCAAAGCATCGATCTCTCCCCGATCCAAAGCTTGTTGCAGGGCATCGTCGATGCTCTGACCGGCCCGCTAGGCGTCGTTATTGCAACGCTCGCCGTTCTTGGCGTCTTCCTCAGCTGGTTCTTCAACATCATCGACCTGCGCCAAGCGCTTTGGGTGCTTGTCGGCATCGCTGGTGTTGCCGCCGCCCCCACCATCGTTGCCGCGGTCTTTGCCGGTGGCTGAGCGCTCGCCCCTCTTTTTGGGCCTCGTGCGGCCGCCCAAGCTACTGGGCCTACCCATCATGTATGCGATGGTCTGGCTCTTCGGCTCCGTGCTCCTTTTCGTCTGGGTCCAGCACATCGCGGTGCTGGCTGTCGCGGCCCTGCTCTACCCGGTTCTCTGGAAGGCCGCGGACTGGGATCCGCGTTTCATCGACGTGATGATGACGGCGCTGCAAGAGACGCCGCCCACGCGGAACCGCTCCATCCACGGCGGGGACAGCTATGCCCCGTGAAGCCGCGCTTGATCTCCGCACGATGACGCCGGACTGGTATGCCCGCGAAACCCGCCTCGCGCATATGCTGCCTTACGTCAGCCTGGTCGATGACCGCACCGTGCGCACGCGCGTGAACGAGCTTTTCCAGTGTATCCGGCTCGACGGGGTCAACAGCTACACGACAGACGATGCCTATCTCGACAAGGTGACGGCACTCTTTGCCCGGATCATCGCGCAGCTGGGGCCGGAGTTCAGCTATTACGTCCACAAGGTCTCAAAGGCGATTATGCCGGACCTCGAGCCGGTGCGCGAGGACAGTTTTGCCGGAGAAGTTGACCGCCTGTGGCGCTCAAAACTCGAAACCAGCAGCCTGCGGGACAAAACCTTGACGCTTACGGTCATCCATCGCCCGCCTCCGAAAAGCGTCCTGCCGTTCCTGAACCGCAGCGCGCCGGATCGCCTCAAGGAAGCAACCGAGAAGCGCCTGCGCCGTCTGGGCGAAGCCGTGAGTGTCTTCCTGTCAGGCCTGACGGAGCTGAATCCGCGCGTGCTAACCGCCAAAAGCGGCGAGTTGATCGGGTTTCTGGGGGCGCTCAACACGGGAACGGAACTGCCGCTCTATCCGGCAAACACCTACGGCTTCCTGTCCTTCAACATCGCCAATACCCGGGTGACGTTTCAAGGGGATCACTTCGAGCTTTCCGAAGGCGTCGCGGGACATCGCTACGGCAAGAGTTTCACCATCGGCGAATACTCCGAGGCGACCTCCTGCACCATGTTCGACATGCTGAACCTGCCGGTCGACATGATCGTCACCCATTCCTTCACGCCGATCAATTCCAACCTCATGGCGGGTCGGATCAAGCGACAAAAGCGCCAGATGCAGGCGAGCCAGGACGCGGCTCTGTCGCTGATGGAAGCGCTCGATATTGCCGCCGATGATCTCGAGGCCAAGCGCCAGAGCTTCGGCGAGCACCACATGGTCGTGACAATCTTCTGCGACAAGCTGGACGAGCTACAGACGCTGAGCGCCGAGATCGTGAATGCCGCCGCCGCCGAAGGCGTGAAGATGATCGGCGAGCGCGTCGCGGCCAAAGCGCATTACCTGAGCCAGCATCCCGGCAACCAGCCCAAGCGCGTCCGCGCCAGTGCGATCACCAATCGCAACTTCGCGGATTTCGCGGCCTTCCACCGGACCCAGCTTGGTAAACCCGCCGCGAAAACCCCTTGGGGCCGCGTCATCACCTATCTGCCGACCCCCGAACAGAGCGCCTACCGGTTTTCCTATCACGAGCAAGGCTCGCCCGACAAAGAACCCACCAGTGGGCATACGCTCATCATGGGGCGGCCCGGCTCGGGCAAATCGGTGCTCTCAGCCTTCCTCATGACGCAAGCCCGTCGAGCAGGGGCGCGGATCTTCGTCTTCGACTACCGTCTCGGTATGGAGATGGCGGTCCGCGCCAATGGCGGGCGCTACGCGTCTTTGAAAGCCGGACAACCCACCGGCCTAAACCCGCTCTGGACTGAGGTCGACGCGCGCGGCACGGCCTGGCTTTCAGACTGGCTCGCCACCTTGCTCTACCGCGCCGACAAGCCGCTCACGCCGGCACAGACCAACCGTATCCAGGAAGTGGTGCGCCAGAACGCGCAGGCCACCAATCCGGCCCTGCGGAACTGGCGGGATTTCGCATCACTTTTTGTGTCCACCGATGATGGCGGTGATCTGCACCAACGCCTGCTCGAATGGACGGAAGAAGGCCGCTACGGTTGGATCTTCGGCCAGACGTTGGAAGACACCTTCTCGCTCGAAGGCGATGTTGTGGGTTTCGATCTCACTGGCATTCTCGACAGCGAGGCCGACAAGGAACGGATGGCGGTCCTATCCTATCTCTTCCGCCGGGTCGAGCGCGAGATCGAGGATCGCCGTCCTACCATCATCGTGATCGATGAGGCCTGGAAGGCGCTCGATAATGCCTATTTTGCCGAGCGGCTCTCCAACTGGCTCGTGACCGCGCGCAAGCAGAACACCGTCGCAGTGATGATGACGCAATACGCAAGCCAGCTCGAGCGCACCCAGACTGGCAAGACCATCGTCGAGGCCGTGCCGACGCAGATCCTCCTTCCGAACATCCGCGCCCATGCCGCCGACTACGCGATGCTGAACCTCTATGAGAAGGAACTCGATGTGCTTCTCAACACCGGCAGCGACAGCCGCCTTGCTCTCATCCGCGACGACCAGGGATCCATCGTCGTCGATGCCGATCTGAGCGCCCTCGGACCCAATCTCACAATCCTCGGCGGCATGGAAAAAGGCGAGGCGCTCGTCGGCGCCGATTACCGAGACCGCCCTGATTTCTGGAGGCTTTCATGACACGCATTTTGTTGCTTCTCACCGCGCTCGGCGCTTTGGCCTCCTGCGCCCAGTACCAGGAGCCGCAGGCCAATTGCTTCACCTTCCTGGCCTCGACAGCACCCACAGCACCTGATTGCACCTTCACGCCCCTTGGCGCGCCGGAGGGCGGCATTGAAGTCTAAACTGCCCCATATCCTCGTGCTTTGCCTGCTGCCCGGCATCGCCCTTTCCCAAGGCGTGCCGACCAATGACAGCGGGCTGACCACGCGCGATATCGTCGAGACCGGATATCGCGAGACCGACCTTGCGATCCAGGCGGACAAGCTGTCCGTGCGCGAACTCATTGCCGAGATCGAACGCGAGCAATTGGCCACACTTCAACGCATCCTCGATGCCCAAACCAGCTTCGGCGGTCAGGGCCTGCCCGCGATGATTTCAGGGCTGGAAAACGGAAGCGGCGATCCAGCCCGTTCCGTCGAAGCGGTCTACGGCAATGCCGACATCGACCCCAATCCCGGCGGCGCACAGATGTTCGGGGATGCGGCAGAAAACATCGAGCAGCTCATCATCCGCGTGGCCCAGGAGACGAGCGGCTTTGCCGGAGTTGGCCGCGCGGGTCTCTCCCCGGTTCAATGGCGGGCCCTGCTGCAGGCGCTCATCTGGCAGGAAAGCCGCTTCACCATCGGCGCCCGCTCGCCCGTCGGCGCCTTTGGCCTCACCCAGATCATGCCCGGCACAGCCAGCGATCTCGGCATCAACCCGGAATACTATGACAGCCCCTATCTGCAGGTGCATGGCGGCGCGCGCTATCTCGCCACCCAACTCAACACCTTCGACGGCAATATCATTAACGCGCTCGCGGCCTATAACGCCGGACCTGGCCGGGTGTTCGAATATGGTGGGGTCCCGCCCTTCCGCGAGACCCAGCACTACGTCCAGGTCATCCCCGAACGCTACAATCTCTACCTGGGCCGCATCGGCGGGATCGAAGCGCTCGGTACGATCGGCCCCGCGCTTCTGGCAAATGCAAACCTCTCCCTCACGGGTCATGGGGCGGCCTATTATGGCAACAACTCACCCGCTGCGATCAGGCAGGCCGCCCTGCGCATTGCGGATATCGTCGAGCGGATTTCTGAGACGGAAGACGTGCAGGAAAGCGTCGCGCTCAACACCTATGCCCGCGCCGAACTCGTGCGCCTCGTTGCCGCCCGTATTCGTCTTCAAGCGGCGCGGACCCGTGTCCTGAGCGCAGAAGAATTGGCGCAGGCCAGCGCCCGCATGGCCGAGGGCGCGTTCATGGAATTCACGATCAGGGAGATAGACTGATGGGACGGATGTTTCTGAGAACGGCTTTGGTCACGACGCTTGGAATTGGCCTGCAATTCGGCACCCTGTCCGCTGCCCTCGCACAAGGCGTGCCCGTCGTCGATACCCAGAACATCGCGCAAAACATCCAGCAGCTCCGGCAGATGATCGAAGACGAGATCCTGCAAAACGAGCAGCTGACGCAGCTCCGCGAACAGCTTGCCACACTCACGGACCAACTCGCGGAGCTGCAAAGAACCTACGAAGCCCTGACCCGCCTTGCTGAACTTCCCGAAATCATCCGCACGGAAATGGAAGACGAGTTGAACGGCCTGCTCGACCAAGAGTTCGGCGACATCCTCGCCACGATTGAAGCGATCAAGACGGGGGATTTCTCGGGCCTGTCCGGTTCTGGCGCAGGCGAGATTGAAACCCAGATGGATCGGGTGCTGGCCGATCTCGGATTTGACGACGACACCCTCTCGGAAATGGCCACCAGCGGAAATCCCGGGGCCAACCGCGTGGCGACCCAGGCCACCACCGGTGCTCTTGTCTCGGCGGCGGCCCAGAACAGCTATGAGGACGCCGGGCAATCGCTGGAACGCGTCGACCGGCTGGTCGGTCTCATCGACGACATGGATGAACTGAAGGAAAGCATCGATCTCAACACGCGCGTCACGGCGGAGCTGGCAATTGCCCTCGTCGCAATGTGGCAGCTTGAGGCCGTGCAAACCGTAGGCGATGGCACCGGCGGCGTCATCGATGCCGCCACCATCGCCGAGGAGCAGCGGTTTATGGACTTCACGCTGCCCGAGTTGCGGGCAGACTGATCAAGGGTTGCGACAGGTGGCGAGTGAACAGGAAATCATCGAAGAAGAGCTGGTCTATGGTGCGCTGCGCCGTGAACGGCTCTGGCAACGCCTTGGGCTCATCGGCCTGATCTTTGGCATCCTCGGCTGTCTGAGCGCCGCGGCTGTCTCGATCCTCGATGTCGACCCGCCCCCCGTCGTTGTCCCCTATGATCCTGCCACCGGCTTTGCACTCCCCGAAGCCTCGGTCGGCGCCTCCTCGGTGACCGCCAACCAGGCGATCATCGAGGCGGAGGTGTTCCGCTATGTGACCGACCGGGAGGTCTATAACCAGCTCGACAACGATCTGCGCATCCGCAACGTCCTGCGCCGCTCGGACGGAGCTGCCGAGAGCGGGCTGCGCCAGATCTGGAACAGCGCCTATGAGAACTACCCGCCGACAGTTTATGGCCCCAATGCCCGGCTTGATGTGGAAATCCTCAGCATCAACCGGATCGGTACGAACCGCGCCACCGTCCGCCTGCGCAAGCGCCTGACCTCCATCAATGGCGTCCAAACCGGGCTTTTCACCGCCACGCTTCTCTTCGAGTTCCGCCCCGAGACCCGCCGCTCCATCGATGAGGTCTGG
>JAUHVK010000075.1 GCA_030425145.1 Alphaproteobacteria bacterium
GGGCGGCCACTTGCTGAAATACGTAGCCAAAATTGAAGCCTTAAGCTGAAAAATGATGTGTGCTTACCCCGTATCATCCAGAAATCACGTAATAATCATGTGCTGAAATGGTGAAGAAAATGCGACATTGGTTCCTGCCCGGTCCCATGGAAGAGGAGCCGGATTATTTGCCGCCCGGACCACGGGCCGAACCGCGTGAAGCCGAGGTCCTCGACGATTGGCGGAAAGCAGAGGCGGGCCATGCCGCGCGTCTTGCCCATGTGGCCGGTCGCCTCGGCGCATTGGATGACCGGCTGAAGCGCGGTCCGGAAGGATGGCGGCACAGGCTTGCCCTGATCGAGGCCGCCGACCTCAGCTGGTTCGCGGGTGACCGCATCGGCCCGGATCGGCTGGCGCTCTGGATCTCCATGCGCCTGTCGGGGGTGCAGGACGACACCGCCGCGCTAGCGCGTGTAGGTTGGGCGGTGCGGCGGCTGACAGGTGGTCCGGGACCGGAGGTGGACCTTTCCGCCTTCCTTGACCGCCGAGACCCCGAGAACCTCGCCGATGAGGCAGAACCGTTTGCATATCGCGCAGGCGGTTGGCTGGACCTGACGGCGCAAGCCTCCGAACTGCACCCGATCACCCGTGCTTGCATGGGCTTTCACCTCTGGAGCTTCGCAGGCCTCGGCCAGCAGGGCGATCGAATGGAGGCGGCAGTCACAGCCGCGAGGGTCGCAGCCAGCCAAGGCAACGGAGCAGTCTTTGCGCCCCTTGCCATGGGTGGGGCAAGGGGGCTGCGCGCTGGCGGCTCACCCGCTGACCGTCTGGCCCGGTGGCTTGACGGGATGGAGACCGCCTGCCTGACCGCAATGCGGCACCTTGACGATATCGAGGCATGGTCAGCACGGGCAGAGACCGAGATGAGCACGCTCTCGGGCCGCACGCCCCCAGCTTTGTGCGCTGTTCTGACCGAATGGCCACTTGTCTCAGCCCCGATGGCCGAGGCTCTGACTGGTGCCAGTCGCGCCGCCGTCCAGCGTAACCTTGCCTGGATGGAGGAAAAGGGTCTTGTCCGCGAGATGACCGGGCAGGGAAGGTATCGGATGTGGCGTGCGGCGAACTGAAGACCGCAGCGATACTCCCGGTGGTTTAAGAGTAAGATCGCAGTGGTGAGATGGCGCCGATGTCGAGGGTTTCACCTGCGGCGGTGAGACTCCGTCGCGATGGCAAAGGTAACGCCTGAACGTTTCCACACAAAGTGCTCCTTTGCATAGGCGAGCGCACTTGGAGCCACTACGATACTGAGATAGCTTAGTTTTTCAAAATTTTCTATCGCGTTTTGGAACGTCTCGAGATCAGAATCGGCAAAGGAGTCGCCTAGAACGAAGATAGTAATCCGCTCCACATTACTCAGCATAAACAGACCGGATGATGTTTCGAGATGGTCGGATTCAATAACGGCCTCACGTACTTTACTCGTCCATGGCAGTCCATCTAGGTCTTCCACGGCAAGCCATGGTCGTGCCTTTTTCGGCCCTTTGCGCGGTCCAGGTGCAACAGTAACGGTGACTTCCGATTCTGAAAGCCATTCTTCCAGAAGCCCTTGCGGGCGGCCTTGCAACGTGATTGCCGTAACGCATTCTTTGAAGATCTCTGGGTCATCATGGTCACGGTATTTCATGCTGTTCGTCTCCTTGCAGTTTGTTGCAATCGCTATCGGGTGCGTAGGTGAAATTTCCTGGTGCCAAGCGGATCATGAGCGACTGGATTTTTTGGGACGCGGCTGTTTCGAATATCGCAAGCAAGTCGGACTGTCGCGGCTGCCCGAAGGCAAGTCGATAGAATGCCGTGGTCTTTATCCACCAAGGTGTAAGTCTCGCCTCGCGGGAAAAAGGAGGCAAAGGCAGAATAGACTCTATGAGGGCAGGGGCGTCTAGGTTGCCAGTATACAGCCAGTGCGGGCACATCCCCAGACGTGACATGCCTAGGTCTTCGACCTCTTCTTCTGCGGCGGCGAGCATCGCCGACCAGGCAGGGCCATCGGTTTCGCGGGCGGCGGCAACCTGGCAGGTTGCAATGTTGCGGCGAACCGCGTGATTGAGATCCCCATCAGCTTTCCGGAGGCATGCAACAACGCGTGGGAATTGCCCGCGCGCTGACCTCGAACGCGCCGATCATGCTTATGGACGAGGCGTTCTCGGCGCTCGATCCGCTGATCCGCACCGACATGCAGGACCTCTCCTCCTGGAACTGCAGAAGGAGTTGCACAAGACCATCGTCTTCATAAGTCACGATCTCGACGAGGCGTTGAAACTCGCCGATCATCTGGTAATCCTGAAGGACGGGATCATCGTACAGCAAGGCGAGCCGCAGGAGATCCTGCTCCATCCGAACGATCCCTACATCATCGACTTCACCAGCGATATCAATCGCGCGCGCGTATTGCGGGTGCGGTCTGTCATGGATGTCGCTCCCGTCTCGCCTCCGCAGACCGCGGGGAAGGTCAATGCCGACGCAACACTGGAATCGGTCATCGCCTTGTCGGGAGGAGACACTACCCTGAGCTACGAGGTGCATAGAGCAGGGGCGAAGGTCGGTTATCTGAACATGCAGAAACTTGTGCGCGCGCTGGTGCCAACGCAGGCTGCACAGAACGGCATGCGCCACTCCTCGCGTTCAAATCCAGATTGATGGATTTTCGGGCAGTGTATCAACAGTCTTCACGGCATGCTTTCTGACCCGCCGCTCGCTGCCTGGGTCATTGCTTGGCGCGCCCGAAGGTGAAAGCCGACCGGCCGCTTCGGGCCTACAATGCCGCTATAAGTAGTCCCGAAAGGCAGGGTAGATATGAACAGCCATTCAGGCCGTATTAAACAATATGGCTTGTATCGAGGATTGCCGATGAAAACTGTATCCGGTTCGGGTCTCGGCGTTTCCACGTGTTTCTGAAGCCGCGAGGTCTGGGAGATCAATGCGACGAAGACCTACCACATTTACAAGGAGTTAGGCATGCATCTGAGGAACAAGGCACCGAAGCGGCGGGTGAAGGCGACGCTTCGGTAGGACCGTGCGGAATCTGTTGGGCCGAACGATACCTGGGCCATGGACTTCGTTCACGATCAACTGGCAACGGGGCAAAAGATCAGGGTATTGACCGTCGTCGAGGCCTTCTCACGGTTTGCGCTGGTGCTCAATGCACGGTTCAGTTATTGAGGTGAAGATGTCGGCGCGACGCTCAATCAGGTGTGTAGGCGGATTGGCTATCCGTCCACGATCTGGGTCGACCAGGGCAGCGAATTCATCTCGCGCGACATGGACTTATGGGTCTTTCAGCGCAGGGTCACGCTCGACTTCTCCGGACCTGGAAAACCTTCGGACGAGGCCTTCAACGGCAGATCCTGGGCGAAATGCCTGAATAGCCAAAGCAGGGGACCACATCGGAGCGCCCGGATGTGTTCCTTACACTTGGCTCAGCCGATCGGTCTCCTTGATCAGGTGCTCGACCCTTACCCGCGTCCTGGCCATGGCGTCATCGATCCATTCGAGCGCCTCTTCCAGACGATCGATGTCTCCATCACGGATTAATTCTTCAAACTTGCGCAGTTCGATGGAAAGCCCCCGTGCGCCGAGGATATCTGCAAAACCGACCAGCTTGCGAACAAGACGGCCGGCCGCCAAAGTGTCGCCTCTGGCGAGCAATTCGGCCAGATCGGACGGGGTCGTCTCAATCTCGGCCGCAAAGCTCTTGAGCGTTCGTGACAGCAACGCTCCGCCATCGGTCTCGCACAGCTGTGTCAGGTTCTTAGCGTCGAAATCTTCAAGGGAAGTTATGGCGGTAGCAGACGGTACAATTCTTTGCATCAGGGTCGCCAGTTGGCCGAGGTCCAGCGGTTTGTGGACGCAGGCGTCGAACGCCAGATCGCTCAGCATCAAGGTGATCTCGGGGGATTGGTGCGCGGTCACACAGATGATCCGGGCCTGCGCCGACCGCCCGCCGCCGCCCCGAATTCGTGCCGCCGCCTCATCCCCGTTGAGTCGTGGCATTTGCAAGTCCAACAGGATCAGGTCGAATTCCTCGGCATCGGCCAGCTTAACGGCGATTTCGCCGTCCGCGGCCTCTGTCGGGAGCATGCCTACATTCACGAGGTTCATGCAGGTCAGCTGCCGGATTATGGCATGATCCTCCGCGACCAACACTTTGAAGCCAGCAAGCACGGCTGAGGGATCATCCGTTTCACTGTCCCCCTCGGGTGCAGCTTCCTCTACCTCGGGTAGTGTCACTCTCAGCCAGAAACGAGACCCCTTCCCAAGGGTGCTCTCAACACCTACCTCGCCGCCAATCGCGGCGGCCAGCCTGCGGCAAATCGCAAGGCCAAGACCGGTCCCGTCCGCACGGGTGCTGTCGCGCTCCAGCATGCCGAAATCGCGAAACAGCCGTGGTATGTCCTCAGGCGCGATGCCGCAACCGGTATCGTTGACGGCGAAGGTTACGGTCGTCCCATCCGCGCCAGCCGAACCAAGTGTGGCGGAGAGCCGAATGCTGCCCCCGCGCGTGGCCTTAACCGCATTGGTCGCGAAATTCAGCAGAACCCGCCGCAGAGAAGCCACATCGCCTCTCAACATGGGGGAATCGTCGATCTGGATAACGATCTCGGTCCCATTCAGCTTCGCCGACGGCCGGACCAGATCGCCAACCTGCGTAAGCAATGAAATGGGAGCAAAGGGCTCCGGCCGCAGCCGCGCCTCGCCTGCACCCAGTCGGGCCAGTTCCAGCACGTCGTCGATCAGGGTCAGCATTCCATGGCCTTCAGCCTTCAGGCGATGCAGCAGTCGTTTCTGAGGCGGCTTGTCCAGATGTGCTTTAAGAAGATCAAGTCCCCCCAGCATTGCAACCAGCGGCGTGCGCAAATCATGCGTAAGCATGGCCATCAGGCGCGACTTGCGGGCATCCGACGCGCGGACTTCTGCCAGCAGCCGCTCGCGTTCCGCGCCCTCGCGGGCTGCGCGCCGAGCCTCGTCCCGGTCCCTATGCCGGCCAAGCAACAGGGTCGCGAGGCTGCCGCTCAGCAACATCGCTATCAACCCCGAAAACGCCGGCGAGGCCGAGCGATACAAGGAAGAGAGCGGAGACTGCAGCGGCTGGGAGACCGCGAGCGTCCAGCCCGGCGCAATCTCCAAGCGACGCATCGCGAACAGTCTGGGTGCCCCGCCGTAGACCGGTGGACCGACAGCGACACCGCTGTCCCGCCCCTTCGAAAAGGCGATGTACCAGTCTGGCAAGCCTGCTAGCAGGAAATCCTCGTTGTCCTGCGAGCGCGCAATGACCCAGCGTGACCCGTCTGCGATGGCGGAAAACTCGTCTTCCGCCAGTTCGGTTTCCATCAGCCACGCGTTTATGTCGTCCAAGGTGGCGACGAAGCCAAGACTGGCTGGCGTATCATCTGGCAA
This sequence comes from Alphaproteobacteria bacterium, assembly GCA_030425145.1. Classification (GTDB taxonomy): domain Bacteria; phylum Pseudomonadota; class Alphaproteobacteria; order Rhodobacterales; family Rhodobacteraceae; genus Marivita. The sequence continues at coordinate 5,431 of JAUHVK010000075.1, forward strand.
GGTGATCGCAGTCACGGTGGCCACGTGCAACTGTTCGAGATGATGAAGAGAGACGGTGCTGGCTCGCTAGCAAACGTGGTCAGGCCACAAGGCTCAGACGCCAAACACCGCCCCGTCAGCAGCCTCGGCCAAGGTCGCTGACGGGGACAACATAGCAAAGCCGAGATACAGAAGGCTCAGGACTTCGGTAGCGGGGGCGTGCCAGTCAAGCGGTTTTGTGCATAACAAGTGATCCGCCGTAGAGGTTTCTTTGATATTCCTGGTGCCGGTCCCGGCTTCTGCCAGCTCCTGAATTCGGGCCTCGAACCTTCCGCGGGAGATCGCACCGACTTTGAGGCCGAAGTTCCGCAGCAGTCCGCGCAGCGACATTTCCAACGCGATCATGTTCTGTTGGATAGCCTTCCAAGCGCCGAGAACCGCCCGGGTTTCTTGAGCAGAGACGGATTTACAGTGGACAGGGCGGAACCAGCCGAGATGAAGAAGGCGTGCAATCCCTTCTGCATCGCGCCGATCCGTCTTGATCGGCATCGCCTTCAGCGCTCCTTTCACTTGGCGCGTTTCCATGAGCACCGTATCAAGGCCAGCCTCGTTCAGCCCTCGGTGCAGCCATTGCGACAGAGGCCCAGCCTCCAGGCCAATTGCCGCGATACAGCCTTCCAAATCGTTCAGCCATTGCGCCAGAACCTCGGGTTCGCTCTCAGCTTGCGCCTCTTTGATGATCTCGTCATACTCGCTGGTCACGCAGATCGACGTCTTCAAAAGCGATACTTCAAATCCAACAAACAGCCGCATCCCGTCATCCTCCATGTGGGTTCACTACGGGAATGGCGACAGCGCGGTGCTAATCTGACAAGTGGCAATGGTCGTGCGTGACGCAGGCCTCGTTACAGCATCTCATAGCCAGTAGATGACCGTTGCGGCGAGAGCGATTGTCGAGAGAAAGACCTTTGGCACCGGTCGTAGCGGGTGGCGACACGCCGCCAATTTTTTAGCCTGCCGAACATGATCTCGATCCGATTGCGGCGTTTGTAGTGGCGTGTGTCGTATTTGACGTAAGCCTCCGGGGGCGGCCGTCTGATCTTGGGATCGCTCCGATGGTAAGTCCGCCCTTATGTCCGACTTTATCAACCGCCCTCAAATCGAAGTTCTGTCCGCTGCCGATGGTGAACGCCGCCGGTACTGGTCAGATGATGACAAACTGCGCATTGCTAAGGAGAGCTTTATCGGCCACCGCCAGGTGGCAGCCACGGCGCGGCGACATGGCATTTGCCGATCACTGCTGACCACGTGGCGGCGGCAGTATCGGAACGGTGAGCTTGGATCTTCTCGCCCTGTATCGTTCGCGCCGGTGAGCGTGACGAAAGCGCCCGCGCTGCAGACCAATTCCGTTGATCCCTGTCTGCTGCCGGACTGTCAGGTTGAAATAGTCCTGCCAAATAAGCGCCGTCTGATCGTGCCGGTGGGCGTGGAGCCTGAAGCGCTTGCCCGGATTCTGGCAGTGGTGGACGGGCAATGATCGCGTTTCCGGCGGGCGTGAAGGTTTGGATTGCGGGCGGCACCACCGATATGCGGCGGGGCATGAACACGCTGGCGCTACAGGTGCAGGAAGGGCTCGGCCGCGATCCCCATGCGGGCGAGATCTTCTGCTTCCGAGGCCGTAAGGGCGATCTGGTCAAGATCCTGTGGCATGATGGCGTGGGCATGTCGCTTTATCTCAAGCGCCTGGAAGCGGGCAAGTTCATCTGGCCAGTGAACCGGTCCGGCGACGCGGTGCAGATCTCGGCGGCGCAGTTGGGCTATCTTCTGGAGGGCATTGACTGGCGCAATCCACGCTGGACGCAACGCCCTGAAAATGCTGGATAAATCGTGCTGAACACCCTGTTTTTATTGGTGTTTCGTGGCTCCGGCTGATAAATATCGGCTATGTCTGATGCCGCCTCCGAACTCGCCAAATTACGCGCTGCCCTGGCTGCTGCCGAGGCCCGTGCAGATGTTGCGGAAAGCGAGCTGGCACAGACCCGCGCCGTTGTCTCCTGCTCGGAGGCGATGATCCAGGAGCTCAAGCTCGAGATCGCCAAACTGCGCCGTGACAAATACGGGATCTCGTCAGAACGACGCGCGCGGCTGATCGATCAATTGGAATTGCAGCTTGAAGAGTTGGAAGCGGCGGCCACCGAGGATGCTCTGGCCGCAGAGCAGGCGACCAAGAAAGCCAGCACGGTGCGTGCCTTCACGCGTCGCCACCCGGTGCGCAAGCCGTTCCCCGAGCACCTGCCGCGCCTGCGAAAAGATCAGCCAGCCGCCAGCCCCGTTCCATGCGATCTCTCGTGGATGGGCTGGACCCAGCCTGATCGCCATGCTCGTCTTCGAGAAATACGGCCAGCACCAGCCCCTGAACCGGCAAGCCGAGCGGTTCGCCCGTGAAGGCGTCGCGTTGAGCCTGTCTACCCTGGCGGACCTGGTCGGGCACGCAACTGTCGCGTTGCAGCCGATCAATGCCCTGATCGAGGCCCACGTGCGTGCCGGTCACCGCCTGCATGGGGATGACACGACAGTGCCACTTCTGGCGCGTGGTGGCGCGAAGAAGGCCCGGCTTTGGACTTATGTGCGTGATGACCGGCCCTGGAATGGCGGATCGCCTCCGGCCGCGTTCTTCCGCTTCTCCCGAGATCGTGCGGCAGCCAATCCCAATCAGCACCTCGCCGGATGGCAAGGCGTGCTGCAAGCTGACGCCTATGGCGGATACAACGATCTCTATCGCACCGACCGTGAAGCGGGGGCCGTGACCAGCGCGCTGTGCTGGGCGCATCTATGGATGCCCCCGCTCTTGCAAGGTTTTTCTGCTCTAAGACATGTTCCGCGACTGCGGTCATCTATCCGGCCTGTCCTGGCGATGCGCCCCGCACCGCCGGCCTCGATGGTTAATCCGCAAGCCGGTTCCCAATCACGCACCGCGAGCTCGAAGCTCGATGCGCCCAACGGGTTTGGCCGGCCCCGGTCCGCCCGGTCATGCCATCTCGTTCAGAAAGTCCCTCGCATCTGCGGCGGCTTGCCAACCTCGCTCGGCCAACCCTTTCCTGTTATCCCATCATGCCGCTTGGCGCATCGGTGCGCCGTATACTCCTCCAAATCTCATCATCGCCCATATCACGCGGGCCGTCTTGTTGGCGACGGCGACCGTTGCGACATTTGCCGGGCGTCTTGCACGTAGCTTTGCAAGCCACACCCAGCTTTTGCTGCGCCAGCGCATGATCGAACGGCTGCCGTGGATCAAAAGGCGACGCAGATAGCCATTTCCACGCTTGCTGATCCCTCTCATGCGATCAACCCCGCCGGTCGAATGTTGTCGAGGAACGAGACCGAGCCACGCTGCGAAGTGGCGACCGGATTTGAAGTCTTCAGGGTCTCGCGTCGCCGCCACCATGGCTGTCGCGATGACGACGCCGACGTCTGGTATTGTCATCAGGCGTCGGCAGGTATCGTTCTCGCGAGCAAGCTGCACAAGGTCCTTGTCGATCGCTCCAAGCTTCTCCGCAACCTGCTCCAACTGTTCTACCAAATGCAGCAACGCCAGCCGTGCGGCCTGCGGCAGCCGTCTATCGGAATCGTCCCGAATGATGTCGACGAGTAATTGCACCCGATGAGCCCTTTGCGGCCCAACAATGCCAAATTCGGTGAGATGCCCCCGAATACCATTGATCAGCTGTGTGCGCTGCCGCATCAACATCTCGCGCACGCGATGAAGCACGAGTATTTCCTGCTGGTCTTCCTCCTTGATCGGGACAAAGCGCATGGTGGGTCGTGTCATGGCTTCGCAGATGGCTTCCGCATCTGCCGCATCGTTCTTGTTGGTCTTCACGTATGGCCGGACATATTGTGCAGGCAACAGACGCACGTCATGACCATGTTCCCGAAGTGTTCGGGCCCAGTAGTGACTACCAGGACAGGCCTCCAGGCCGATCTGGCAGTTGGGCAGCGATCTGAAGAACGGCTCGACTTCTTCTCGTCTGAGACGTCGCCGCAAAACCGGTTGGCCGTATTGATCGGCTGCGTGGACTTGGAATACCGACTTGGCGATGTCCAGGCCAACCATTGCGATAGGTTCGGTCATCTTCAATCTCCTCTCTGACAATTTGCCCTTTCAACTTGCACCGACACTTGTCGGCTGGGCGAGAGGGGGCATCCATACCATCATGCGCGCAGGAAATTCTTCGAACTGGCCGACATCGCGGGCAACGTCCGCAAGGGCAAACCTGCCCATCAGATCTCGCCTGTTGCGCTGGAAGCGGTGAAACGGATCGACGCCATCTTCGACATCGAGCGCGAAATCAGTGGACTGGGAGCCGATGCCCGCCTTGCCGCCCGCCAAGAGCTCTCCCACCCCTTGGTGGACAGCCTCCATGATTGGTTGCTGGCAGAGCGCGCGAAACTGTCCCGACATAACAAGGTGGCCAAGGCGATTAACTACATCTTCGAGAAAGACGGCCGTTGGCAGGCCTTCACGGCATTCCTTGATGACGGGCGCATCTGCCTGACGAATAATGCAGCCGAACGCGCCCTACGCAGCGTGGCCTTGGGCAGAAAGTCGTGGCTCTTCGCGGGTTCCGAGCGCGGCGGTGAGAGGGCGGCTGCCATGTATACCCTGATCGTCACGGCCAAAATGAACGACATCGACCCACAGGCTTGGCTCGCCGATGTTCTCGCCCGGTTGCCCGACATGCCCGTCTCGCGCATCCATGAGCTTCTGCCCTGGCACTGGAAAACCCGACCCCTCGCCAAGGCGGCATGATCATGGGCCTTGATGATGTGACCGTCCCCCGATGGCATCTCTGTGCCAAGGTGGGTCTGCGATGATCCACAAAGGAGGACGGTCATGTCGGAGATTATCACGGTTGGGCTCGATCTGGCGAAGAATGTGTTT
>JAUHVK010000076.1 GCA_030425145.1 Alphaproteobacteria bacterium
TTAATGAATCCGGAGATCAAGACGATCACCTGCGACCCAAAAACAAATATGAAATTATTTGCAAAAGTTGATTTAGGATTTCCAGTCACGGTTCGTCTATAGAGGCCAGTGTGGCTGTGTTCTGCTGCCCACGTCGACCGTTCCCGCGGCCAGAGAGTTCCAGGAACATCGACAAGTTCTTTTCCGCGATACCAGAGTTAAACACAAAATTCTCGGCATAAGAGCGAGCCGCGTATCGCAGTCTACCTTTCTCATCCGCAGTACGATCTGCCGCGGCGCAAAGATGCTCGCTCCAAGCTGCGGCCTCCGTGAGCGGCACGACGGATACGGCACCAGAAGGGTCCGCTCTCCATGGCGTCCGGTCGCTTAAAAGGACCGGCGTCCCTGCGCAAAGCGCCTCAAAGATGACATGACCGAAATTCTCACCATGGGATGGAAGGGCAAAAAGTTCGTAGTCAGCGAATGCCTTCTTTACCGTTTCTGGGTTCAGCGCTCCTTTGTAAGACGTGCTGACATTCGGCGGCAGCTCGGCAATCAGGCGTTGGCAATCGCGCCAGTATCTCCGGTCTTCGATCGGCCCATAGATGTCCAGCTCAATCCAACGCGAGGTTTTTGCGAGGTAAAGAAGCAACCCGTCTAGGTTTTTCATTGGCGAGATTCGCGAGATAAACGCGAGACGCAGTTGCCCCGACGGGCTGGGGCGGGGTCTGCTGCCATCGGCAGAGGGCGCACCAACAACAACAGGATCCTCAGCGAGATAGATTTGCCCTGCTGCTGCGGGGAATTGGCGTAGGATGTCGTCTCGCTCCGCGGCTGTAGAGGCATGCCAGTTGATGTCGCGGTACAGTCCAAGGGCTTTGCTGAACGTGAGAAAAACCCTTTTTTTCAAGTACTTAATGGCCAAGGCGCCTAGCGAAAACTCCCCACGCGGCGCCAGCAAGATCGGAATGTGTGGCAATGCGCGCCGGAAACCGAGATACATCTGGATTGATGAGCGAAAACCAAAAAAGCTATTTAGATATAGCAAGTCGAAGCGCTGCCCACGAATTGCGCGTTTCAAGCCGTTAGCCGAAAACTCCCCGGGACTGGCGTAGTAGACCGCCCCGTCCTCCGTCTCGGTCCAGCGGTCCGGGCGGATCATTCCGTAGCGCACGGCCGAGCCGAGGTCTCGGTCGCGAGTAAATATGGCGATATCGACATCGGCGGCCAAAAGCTGCCTCATATTGGCGATAGTACGGATTGGACCGCCGCCTTTGTAGCCCGGCAAGAAATACTCTACGACACATATGACCTTGATAGGTCTACTCACCATAGGCCCAAGTCGTAACGGCTGGGCGTCGGGTGGCCATAAGCACCAATCATTTGGTTGCCAACCATTCGATTTGGGCAAATTTTGTTTCAATACTGTCATTGGCACCTGCCAAGAGTTGTGCCGCAATCCGGCTTGCGCCGCGCCCGTCAGTGATCCGTGCAGCGTTGGTCGCCATTACGACCAGTGCTTCTGGCTCCGTCAGAGCCGCTAGGTGTCGACCCAAAGCCGCTAAGCTCTCAGTAAGATCGTGAACCGCAAGCGCAGCGCCGGCGCGTTCAAGAGAGGAGGCTACACCAACTTGATTCTTTGCAATTGAGCAAACAATACTTGGCAGTCCGAGGCAACAACGCTCCCATGACATTGTTCCGGCAGCACCGATTGCAAGATCCGCATCTCGCATAAGCTCCGCCATATGGATAGGATCGACCAGCAATCTTATCGGCTGCGGCATCGCGGCGCAGAGTTGACGCACATTGTCCAGCCAGGGTGCCTGCGGCCCTATGATGACAGTCAGCTCAATCGTCCTCAAATTTTCGTTTTCGGCCAGCCCAGCTAGAACCTTGCCCGTCGCATTATCCTTGTCGACACCGCCCATTGACACGATTATTCGACGCAGTTGGGGCCGGTGACGCCGTGCGAGACTTTCTTCACGCATCGTGGAAAATTCCGGGCGCAGAAGTGCGTATTCAGTCCCGCACAACAGACGCGTATGTGGTGCCACGAGATCATTGTAGTTAGCCTCAGTATGCTCAAGACCGTGGTCCACCAATAAATCGCAAACGTGCGGTCGATCGGCGAGATCATCGATAACCATTAGACGTTTGCAGGCATTAGACAATGCGCGCTCCCAACGCGCTTCTAGGGCGTAATGATCGACAATGAGCCAATCTGGAACAATCTTACCCAGTGCTTCGATTGTATCTTTAGCATCTTGTTCTAACGTAGCACCCAGCCAGTGTGCATGTGCGTTAGAATTCTCGCCTTGTTTTCCTTCGTGTATATTGCCTTTCGGTAATATGATGACGCTATAACCGCGTTCTTCAATTACGGCAATCATGTCGCCCTTATGCGGCCGACATATAAATTCGCATTTAGCTCCAAGATCGGAAAGTTCGTCAGCAAGCGTTAAACAGCGCATGACGTGGCCGCTGCCAATCTCTGTCGAAGCATCCACGCGAAACATTACCAACGGATAATTCCGAAACTTTGGCACAACTACTATCACTCGGTATCGCCCAGCGTGCGATCTAGAATTCGCTCAGCAGCATCTCCAGCAGGATGCTCGAAAAATAGCCGTGTGAGCTCTTCTCGCCGGGCAGCATTAGAATCTTCACCAGCAAGCACTAGCTTTAGCTCAGAGGAAAACTCCTTGAAATCGCGGCTTACCGATGCTGGCAGAAAGTCTGTGATCGGATTGAATGAAAAGCCGCGTTTTTTCTCATAGGCTTCGATATCTTCAAACAGAAGGATAATCGGGCGTTTAAGGAGCATGAAATCAGCAATAACACTCGAGATATCGGAAATTAGGCAGTCCGCCACCCCAAGCAACTGATAAAGGCTCAGCCTTCGTTGCTGCAACCACTTCTCATCTATAAAACGAAGATTGCTTAGGTCCGACTGCCCCTTTGGTACGGCCATTGGGTGAGGCTTTAATAGGCATACAGCGTCGTTGTCTTTCAAAACTTTGTTGAAGGCTGTCTCAGAAAAATCAGAACAATTGAAGGGATTAGCGAATACCGCCCCATCGACCTGCCCCCCAAGAAACGTCGTATCTCGATAGGTCGGCAACCACAGAAAAATTTTCTTGGGCACCGGCAAGCCCGGAAATGCAAGGGTCCAAATCTCATCTTTGCTGGCGGTCAGAAATCTGTCGGTACGGGCTTGGCCAGTGACAAAAATGCTATCTTTGGACATACCAAAAGACTGAGAAAAAATCTCCCGCGTAAATTCAGATGTGGCCACAATGAACGTGTCCGACCTACCTTTACGTCCCATGCTTCGCCCAATTTTTTTGAATGGGATACCGTGCCAGAGATTGACGCTAACCTGATTAGGCGGCGTGCTCAGGAGAAAATGACCATGCGTAAGAAATAAATATTTCGCGGTTATTGAATAATAGAAATCAAGATAACTGCCTTTTGTTACAAGTCTTGTGCCCTCGCGAAGTCGAATAGGAGGCTTTTCGGAAGGTTCTTCCACGACCCAGACAACGCGATCAATCGACCGTGCGGCAAGAGCCGAATATATGGCAATTAAATTGTCTTCAAAGGACGGAAAGCCCCGAAGAACCACGGTGTGTGTCTTTGGCAGGACACGTGCCGCCGAGTAGGCAAATGCACGACCTAGGTTAACCAACGTTGTCATCCAGAGATCCGATTAAATTTTGGCACATCGTTTTCCGATCCCCGCGATTACCCCGGGTCGCAATGGAATTCGCGATTCTGTCACAGAGACTTATTTGGGACGGAATGGGAAACACTCAGTCCGCCAGGAATTCACGAATTTGGGTAGACGAAATACTTTGGGTGCGCGGAAGGTAAATCACTTCGCAATGCTCGGACAGATAGTCGAATTTGCCTTCCCAGTCGCTACCCATCGTGAAAATATTGACATGGTACAATTGAATATCAGCCACTTTCTGCTCCCAGCTTTTTTCTTCAATGACGAGATCAACATACCGAAGGGTTTCAAGAAAAAACTTTCGTTCTTCCCAACTGTGGAAAGCTTTCTTGTTCTTCTTTTCATTGAATTCGTCTGTTGACAAGCCAACAATGAGATAGTCGCCCAGAGCACGCGCCCTTTGAAGAAGACGAATGTGCCCAAAGTGTAGGGTGTCGAAAGTGCCATATGTCAAAACGCGCTTCATACTAGGTCTTTGGCTTTCGGTATTAAATTTTCTCTGCTCTCAAACCGAACTTACAGCACAAGTTCTGATGGGTGTTTTTCCAGTGCAAAACCGCACTTTATCCTGCTTTGCCCTCAGAATCTCTGCCATATAATTGTCCTGACTGGGCAACGCTTCTAATCGTGTCTCTTAATCAGAACGGCTTGGCAATATTGAAAAGAGGGTTAGGTTCTTTCCGTTACTCCACCGTCCCCGTTTTTGCAAGATTGCGGGGTTGGACGACATCCCTGCCGCGCGCGAGCGCGACGTGATCGGCGAGCATCTGCGCAACGACGGCGACGGTGAAAAGGGCGGCGAGCGTGTCAGCGATCTCGCCGGACTGGCTCACGGCGAACACGACCTCGCGCTCCGCGTGGACGCGCGCGCGATAACGATACTCGCTCGCGATGTCGATCTCCGCGGGCAGGCCGGCGATCTCCTCTAGAGAGTATAGGCGACGCGGCAGACGTAGTGCGCGGTCCCGCAAGCCACCAGAGTGACCCGGTCCATCGCGGCAAAATCGAGATCGGGCAGGACAGATTTCATCTGGAGTGTGTGCGTGTCGGCGAGGTGGTTGGATAATTCAGCCCGCCCTAGAATACCTACAATGCCACACGTGAAATTTGCCTAGGGTTCGTTTCGTTGCTTGGTTTGGCGTGGTAGGCGTCGTTACATCTAAGGCCTTTATTCGGGTCATATCCAGACGGAAGCCCTACCTACCAAGGATCCCGCGATCTCGGATTCGTTTTCTACCAAGGGGTCAAAATCACGTCCATACGCCTCTACTTGATTCAACCCGAAGCCAGAATTTTTCGCCCCTACGATTGCATACTGTTCAATAACTTAGATGTCCGATAACGCAAGTTTATCGGACGCTTCCCCTCTAAATATCAAAGCCTTGCTGTCGCGCACTCTTTGGAGTATTTGCTTCCAAATCAGCCTCAAGCGCCTCAATCTCTGACTTCAGAGCCTCGTATTCCGCGTATTTCCTCTTCAGAAAACCACCCGTGAGCCGCGCCTTGGCATCTATACCTCTGGGCGTCAGAATATAGGCGTAGCGTAGCTTGTTGTTAGACGCCCGGAAGTTGCGGACCTTAAGCTGACCTTTTTCAACCAGCGCCTTGAGCACATAATTGGTCGCACCCAAACTCACGCCTAACGCATCCGCAATGTCTCTCTGCGAAAGATGTGGTTGCTCGTTCAATAGCCGCAAAATGCGAAATCTAACGTCTTCGTTGACTTCTCGGCTCACTGAATCAGACCCACGGCTACCGCACCGGCGCTCGCTTGAATGAGGCCGCGGTTAGTGTCGCACTGGTTGTGTGCGTTCATAGGTGAACGCCTAGCATTGGTGCAACCGGAGGGGTAGATCAAAAGTTAACAAAATGTGCAAAAGATACGGATCGACATCTGAATGACTGTTTTTTGTACAGGAGCCGAATGCGGAGGATGCCAAGGTGTCGCCAGACTGCCACTCGAAAATCTCAAGGAGTTTGGCCTAACGAAACCTCAGAAAAGACTTTCACGCCTGACACAATCGCGGCCGTATCCGTTTACTCTCGCCTGCTAACCCATTGATCCGCACCCGTGAACAAACCGGGGACGTTTACGGAATACCCCAGCAAAATCAATGCGTCCCGTCGGATTGCAAATCCGTGTACAACTGTTCGACTCCGGCACTCGCATCCATTTAAAAACAATAATTTAGCCAAATTCTCGAAGGTATATGCGAATTTCAATCACGGATATTTGAAATTATTGCCTTGAGCCATCCTTACGGCTTCAACTCCCAGCGAAAGCGCATGTGCGAGACATTGAGGTGGCGACCCGACCTTCGCGGGCAATCAAAAGACCAAAACGCAAACTTCTTCAGCACAATCTCCACATCGCTGCGGTTCATCGAAACCAATTAAAGTCTGGAGTGCGGACGAAGCGTGAATTCGCTGCGCCTCCGCATGTGGCTGCTTTGGCCCGCTTTGCGGCCTTTCAATTCGCTTTGCACACAAACTGCACACCTCCAGTAGCCACGCGGATGAAATAGCGCACCAAGGTGTCCGATCCTCCACGATCCCGGTCCGGTGATCAAGCCTGACGCCCGCGTGAACCTGGTGGCATATTTTCGTGCCTATTGGCATGACATGCGCTCGGCCCAGTTCCGAAACCGGGCAGAACATGCTCTTTTGCAATGACCGGCCGACCTTCAACTCCGAAAGACAAAAAGCAGATCCCGGCGATCGGCCAAAATCAGACCAGCATGTCAGCCGACGCGGTCGCCTCGTTCACCCACGCCATCAGCGCTGCGGGTTCGGGCGGCAACTGGCTTGCCAGCCCCTCCGCGAAATTCTCGAAGGCCGGTCGGTTGAGCGCATTGACTCCGATCAGTACCGGGACCTCCATCGCCAGCGCCTCGGCGATCACGTTGCGGAACCCCCGTCCCTCGGCCTCATGCTTGCCGAACTTGTTGACGATCAGCAGGTCCGCGCCGGAGGACATCCTGGCCGCGACCAGCCCGACCGCCGTTTCCAGCGTGGCTGGGTCAAGGCGGCACCCCCGCGCCTGCGGGCCAAGGTCCTGGCTGATGCGCAGAACGGGACCATCGGGCAACACCCTTACATCCATATCGCAGAGGCCGGCATTTGCGCGCTCGCTGTTGATCTGGACCGTTCCGCAGCATCTGAGGCCCCGGGCTGTGAGGTCGGCTGCCAGCCGTTCAAGAACCAGATCCGTATCGCCCCTTCCCGGCGCCATCGTGTAGGCAAGTTTCATATCCGGACTCCTTCAGGATTGGCAGAAAGGTTGGAATTCGACCAGCGCACCGGCTGGCAGAGATTCGACGTCGGCGGGCAGAAACATCAGCCCGTCCGCTGGAGAGAGCAGCCCGACACGGGCCGAATGTGTGGCATCCTCGAAGGATACGATCTCACGACCATGGCCATCGAAACCGGCCAACGTGGCAGGTCGGAGTTCGCAGCGCCCGAGCTTGCGGCGGATTGGGCTTGCGGTCACGACATGCCGCCGGGTCGGGGTGGGCCCCTCACCTCTCAGGGTACGGATCAGCGCCAGGCCGAAGACCTGCCATGTGACGAAGGTCGATACCGGGTTGCCGGGCAATCCAAGCCAGTGGGCCTTGCCAATGCGCCCGACCGACACCGGCTTGCCCGGTTTGATCGCGACGCCGCTGAACAGGGTTTCGCCTCCAAGTGCCATGACGGCCGGCTTCACATGGTCTTCTTCGCCCACCGAAATACCGCCTGTGGTAATGACAAGATCGGCCTGCATCGCCATGTCGCCCAATTGACCGATAAGACCGGCAAGGTTGTCGGCACCATGAGCCGAGGCAACGATGTCAACATCAGCAGCTGCGAGGCTTGCCGTCAGCATCGGCGTGTTGACGTCCCAGATCTGGGCGGCCTCCCGAGCACCCCCGGCGCGGCGAACCTCGTCGCCGGTGACCAGCAGGGCCACGCGCAGCCTGCGCCGAACCCGCAGTATGCCTGCGCCAGCGGCGGCACAGGCGGCGATCTCCCGAGGACCGAGCCTGCGACCGTTCTCGAGGACGATCGCGCCCTTGGCCATGTCGCTGCCTGCGCGGCGGATGTTCAAACCCGGTTCAGGTCGGCGCGACAGATGGACTACGTCCCCGTCACGCTGAACTTCCTCCTGCATCACGACCGCATCCGTGCCCACCGGGACAGGTGCGCCAGTTAAGATCCGGGCCGCCACGGCTCCTGCAACCGGTGTCGTCATCGTCTGCCCAGCAGGCACGCGCGCAACGACAGGCAATACCCAGGGTCCGGCGCCAGCCAGGGCCGATGTGGCGATCGCATAGCCATCCATCGCCGCATTATCGAACGCCGGTGCCATGGACCGGGACCGGACCGGCTGGGCAAGAATGCGGCCAAAGGCGTGGTCGAGCGACAGAGCCTCGGTCCGGCCGACCGGTGCAACATGCCCGGCAATCCGGGCCAGCGCCTCGTCGATGCTGATCAGCGTGTGGAGCATGTCCTGAGTGTCACAGCCGCAGCCCGGTGACGCGATGGTTTGATGGATAGTCATTGTACTGCCTCCTGTGTGGACTGGGCGGCCTGGAAGTGCCCGGGCCCGATGCTGCAATCGAGATCGCGCAGGCGCCCGTCCTTGAGCCCGTAGATCAGGCCGTGCACGCGGACGTCAGCTCCGCGGCGCCATGCCCTCTGAAGGATCGGCGTTTCGCAGACGCGCCGCACGCCTTCGACCACATTGAGTTCGGCCAGCCGGTCGCGTTGTGCTTCGAGGTCGGGTTCGCGCCCCAGATCGACCGCGTAAGACCGGGCCAAGCGCCGGATCGGCTCAAGCCAATGATCGGCGAGACCGTGCGGCAGATCCTCGGTCGCGGCCTTGACCCCGCCGCAGCCATAATGGCCGCAAACGATGATCTCGCGCACATGCAACGCATCGACCGCGAACTCCAGCGCCGACAGGAGGTTCATGTCGGAGGAATGGACGATGTTGGCGACGTTGCGATGGACGAAGACCTCGCCGGGGTCGAGGCCGGCAACCACGTTGGCCGGCACCCGGCTGTCCGAACAACCGATCCAGAAGAACTCGGGCGCCTGAAGGGCGGCGAGGCGAGTGAAATAATCAGGCTCCTCGTCGTAACGTTGTTTCGACCACGCCACGTTGCGCGCCAGAAGGTCATTCAGCATCGGCCGTCTCCGGAAAATCTGGCAGCCCGCGTCTTGACCGCATGTGTTTCGAAAGGACCCGCAGATCGGACCGATTCAGTCGGACCCGGGCAATCGGCAAGAGGATTGCGTTCTCGGCCACCAGGTGGCGCCGCACATACCCCGCAAACCTGGACAACACCCCGCGCTCGTTGGCGGACAGGTCGCTCCCCCTATCGAGGCACCCGGCCAGCATTGCACGCACTTCGGGGAGCAGACGCATCGCCTCATCCTGATCGGCCCTGATCCGGTCGATCACACCCTCGATCGCATCCTCATCCGTGCAGCGCCGGGCAAGAAGCGGGAACAGGTCCTCTGCCTCTTCGCGCAGGTGGACATTCAGTTCCTCGTTCAGAAACCGCAGCACCGTGATCGCTTTTTGGCGATTGAGAACGTCCGCCGTTGCCAGCTCGTCGATCGTTGCGCACACCTGACGTTCTCGCAGGTGATCTTCGCTGATGAAATCCAGAGGATTTGCAAGCAGGCCCAGGCTTGTCGGCTTCTCACCGCTCCCACGCAGCAGAGGCTCTGACGGTTGCATGACACGTCCTTTCGCGTGGATCAGATCGGCGCAAGACTTGCGCCGGTGATGCTCGACCGGTTGGCGAGGCTTTCCACGAACGCCCTCGACGCATCGGCCCAGGCGGCTTTCTCCAGCGCCTGCGC
>JAUHVK010000077.1 GCA_030425145.1 Alphaproteobacteria bacterium
CGCGGTTTCGCCCATCTCGCCGACGTCATCCAAGGCGTCAATTTCGTCAACGGCATCAAGCCATCAAACCAAGATCAAGCCGCTGCATGAAAAACGCTTGGACACCAGATTTGACAATAACTCCGGCATCAGACCCCCCCTCCTGCGATCCAGACCGTGACGCCTGCCGGAAACGCGATCATTGCGGGTCCACCACGCAAAGCAGCCCCGCAAGCGTCGCCGGCGCAATGCTTGCAGGAGCCGTCAGCCGCCGCCCATTGGCCAGAGTGATCTCGATGGTCCCATCGCTGCAGTCATGATCTGTCGCGGGCTGAACTGGGGCGGGGCTTTCCGGAACCAACTGAACGAATGTGTCTTGGTCAGCGCCTTCACACAACGTCCCTTCGCGATAAGCCCGTCGCCACAGGCTGAGCAGCGATCGCGACACCCCGTAGCGGCGCGCGGTGGCTGACCCCTGCCGGACCCCTTCAAAGCTCTCTTCGACAATCCGGAGCTTGTCTTCATCAGACCAATGCCGCCGCCGCGGCGTGTCCTCCGGGGATAAAATCTCGACGTTCGGAAAGTTGCTTAAACATGACATAAGCCATGCCTTAAGCCTAATTCGTCAAATCGCTAAGACGGCTCTCGCCGAAGGCTTACGTTTGAACTTCGACCGCTTGGGCTTGTCACCCCCGATGTCAGGCAGGCGTGAGATGCCATGTCGCTGTAGACAGCGGTGCAGCGCTGAGCGTGTCAGGTGTGGGATGGACGGCTGGAGGGCATAGAGGCAGTCATCGAGCGGCAGCAGCGTGTGGCGCCGAAACGCGACGATGGCTGCCTCCTCAGCCTCCGTGAGGACTGTCGAGCGAGGCTCTCTGGGGCCGGTCTTGAGATCCTCGACCGTCTGCCGTTTGCGCCACTTCGCAACCGTCTTGGGATTGATCCCGAACTCCCGGCTCAGCGCCGCGAGCGAAGCTTGCGATCGCTGTATTGCTGTTCTGACGGCGTGCGTGGTCGTGGCGCTTCCGTGACGAAATTGTCCCATATGGCATCCTTCCATTCCTGCGAAAGGATCACACCATCAAACCGTGGGATCAAACACCTAGGAGCGACGGATGGGGGTAGGCTTTGACTCTCTGCGGATACTGCCGTCCCTGACAATCTTTGTTGTTCTTACCAAATCGACACCATTCATGGCCGCTTCGAAATGGACTTTGTTCAGTTCGTTTTCATCGCCCCCAAAACAACGATGCATTGCATCAAGAATACCAACGTCATTGATGTTTTGCGGACGTGGGGCCGGATTGTTCCGAGGACTCGGGATCGTGCCAGGGAAGAGATAGATGCATGGCGGCGGTAGCCTATATGGACCCACTTCAGTAAAGCGGTCTCCTCTACCAGCGATTTTCGGGCAGACGCGTGCTGCGGTTCCGCACAGCCAGTCCCAGACGACCAAGCCGTCCACCCGCTTTTCCTCGGCAATGATATCTGCGGAGAAGCGAGTGTGGATGCCAGACCAGACGTTGTGTCGAGGATCGGCACCTTTATTTTGGCAGACGCTCCATACGATGAACTCGTTTGCATGAGGTGGTCGAGCAGAGATGTTTGTGTTGTTCCCGTCCAGGCATCCCTTCAGCTCGATAGCCGCAATTTTTCCATCGTTCAGCGTAACCGAGTAGTCATGCCTATTGGAGCCACCGGCTTCGATCCATTCTTGAATGAAACCACCATCCTGCATGTGATTCAGGATGTGTTTCACGAAGGTCTTCTTTTCCCCCATGGACGCAGAGATTTGACCACGGACGCGCTGGATCGAACCTTCAAATATCCCGCTATCGTAAAAGTCTTGCTCGGTCATCCCAAAGGGATTGAGACGATGCGCTTGTGTTTTTAGTACTTCTGAGAATTGTTCTATACGCTCTGTAAGCTGAGGGTCTTTTTGACACGGTATCTCGTCGTTCATGTTGCCTTCGCTGTGGGCGCCTTTTTTTGTAATATTGGGGCGCGGACGCCCCTAACCACTGGTTCTAGAATATGTTCTGCAATATATCGCACGACTGGAACAGCAACGCCATCACCAGTCAAATGATAGGCTTCATTGTATGCCTGTGGAAGCTCGTAGCTGTCTGGCAAACCCATCAATCGGGCCGTCTCGCGAGTAGAGATCAGGCGTGAACGGATACGCTCGCCATCTACCACAAGAATGAGTTGGCGAGACGAACCGCCTGCTGGTGTTCTCAAGCACCCTGCAACATCATCAAAGCGTACCTCTGCACGTTGTACCTTGATGCCGTGGTGATAGCGTGTGCGTTTGTAAACGCCACCAACCATAACTACACCAGCAGCCTTAGCCGTTTCGACTTTGGCCAAGTTCACATCACTCATCATGGACAATAGTGCCCGCGTTTCGGCGATAGTATGCCACTTGACTGATGCGGGATTCGTCTCAATTACGTCAGCGAAACGCATCTCGCGCTTTGGTGGCTTCGGCATTTGCCACCAAAGCCAAGACTTCTTTAGATGTTCTGGGAGTTGGCTGTGCGCTTTCTTCAACGCCGTCGTGTGCCACGGTGCCGTTGGCTCCGGACCGGTTTTCAATGGCTCCACGCTTTTCTCGATAGCGATCACAAATAGCCTTGGCCGTGATTGCGGAACGAAATGTGAGGCATCGGCGATGAAAGCGCCATACCGATAGCCGAGGTTGTCGAGCGCTTCGCAGATGGCGGTGAAATCCGCACCCTTATGTGAGGTCAGAGTTCCGACAACATTTTCAACCGCAATCACAGTTGGGGCACGCCCGGCCATCTTCAGTTCTTCGAGTTGTGCAATGAAAGGCCAGAAGGTCCCTGAGCGGTCGCCGCGTAGCCCTGCCCCGCCACCCGCTAGAGAAAGGTCTTGGCAGGGAAACGAACCCCACACGAGGTCAGCGTGTCCTGGCAAATCCTCGAGGCCAATATTACGGATGTCGTCCACGATCATCTCGCCATCGCCCCAATTCTTCTTGTACGTTACACCCTTTTTCCGGTCGAAGTCGTTGGCGAACTCGCACTTCCAGCCTTCGCCCAATCCAGCTCGCGCCATACCGCCGCCAGCAAAAAATTCGTAGAATTTGAACATTAGATTACCTGCGTTGCTGACGGCGCAAGTCCGCGTTTTCTTATTTTGTTCTAGTCTAGCACATGATCTCTTTCGAGGCCATAAATCTGTTCAAGGCACTGATGTTTCAATGCTTATCTTTGTACACAGACCACATTTCTTCAATTAGCTGACCTTGCGTGATTCCGAGACGCTCAGCTTCAGCAGAGATTTCCTGTCCCACCGTTGGGAAAACCTTTGGATGCAACTGATGAGTTCGAGGGCTAGGCTTGCGCCCGGGCTTCTTGCGCGGCGTCCGGTCAAGAAACCCCCTTGCCTCCCCTACTTCGTCCACCCGCCGTACTTCTTCAACGGTCGTACCTTTCGGCCGAGCTTTTAGCCCTGCAAGCCTATTTGAGCCGCTCATAAACAGCCTCCGTAAATGCCTGAGCGTTTGCCAACGCCTTATCTATCTTGCCACCAGTGACCATCTCTGGGTCACCCATCATCGCTGTCAGATCGCCACCATAGGCAAACAGTTCCGAAAACGCTGCGCGAGCGACTAGGGATGGTTGGATCACGTCAATCCCTGCCCCGCTGAGCTGTGCTTCCAGTTCCTTCTGCACGCGGCTTTTGACGGCTGCGCTGGTCTTGGTCAGCACCACAGCATGCCGGATTGACCGCCCAAGCGCTTCTTCCTCTTCTCGAACCAACGCTAGTGCTTCGGATCCAATCTCTGCGTCGAGCGCTGTCGGCTGCATCGGAACGATGACGAGGTCCGCCTGGGATATGGCGCGGCTGACGAGCTGGGAAGCAACACCTTCCAGGTCCACAATGACGATTTTGCCGTCACCGTCTGAGCTCCGGATAGTCGGTACGATCTCTGAGCGACCAACGTCGCTCTTCAAGATCACACCGGAAGGTGCGCCATGAGATGCCCACCGGGTGAGAGACTTGTTCGGGTCACAGTCAAGTACCGTGACATCCGCGCCCATGCGGGCGAACTCAGACGCCAGAAGAACGGCGCATGTCGATTTTCCAACCCCACCTTTGGGGCTTGCCATAACGATGACGGGCATTGCTCGATCCTGCCACTTAGTTGTTACCGGTTTTATATCTCGTACCAGAAATAAATCCAACACCGGAATTAAATTACATTACCGGTTTTGTTTCTATAACCGGTTTTATTCTCAGGGCCTGCCTCGCTTCTCAAACCACTTTCGGCAGAACCCAATGAAAGCGCGGTCAGCGTTGCGGGGCGGCTCAACACACCAGTCCCGCCACTCTCGTTCTAGGAAATGAACGTCCCAACCGGGCGCTGCATGGCGCGCTTCTTCGTAGGTATCGGACTGCAGCGGTGTAATACTGCCTTTAACAAGCTGGGCAGGAGACATCGTGCCGCGATTAGTGAACACCACCATGTCAGCTTCATCTTCAAAGGTAACATGATAATCTGGCAAATGGTCATGCTCTGCGAGTTGTCGGATCATTTGCCGAAAGCGCTTCTGTGGGCTTTGCGACCCGGTCTTAAGCAGCAACTTGGCCAGCGTGATACGCCAGGTTTTCTGCTGCCCGCAATGCTTCCGGGCGATCTCGTACACCCGTCTTTCAATGGGCTTGCGCAGGCGGAAGTAGTCCCGGTGAAGAGTCAGTACCTCTTCGTTCCGGATTGCGTTGAAAACCCAGTCAGACAGCTTCACTTCACACCACAAGAGACGCCCGTCCAAACCGTGCTTTCGGCGGATCGAAGAAGCGTCGATCAGGCCAAATCCATCGACTTGCTCTTCATCGCCAGTGACAATGTTTGTCCTGATCCGCGTCCCTTCAAGGCGATCGAGGGCATCGAGCAGGGACTGGTATTCCCGACCACTTGTACCCCGGTTTGTGAAGATTAGCAGCTCTCTGGAGTTGATCCGGACACGGGGCGAAACGGCTTCGCCCTCCTTCAGCTTCGCCATGATTTGGCTGATACAGTAGATCAGAATGTCCTTGTCGTAGATCGTCGCCAAGCCTTTCACACTCGGCGTAATCTGCAGCCACTTATCGCCGTTCTCATAGCGCTTGATCGTCGTCTCAGGCTTCTTTGAGAGGGAATAAAACGGATGCTCCATGTGTTGCATCACGTCCTTCAGAACAGCGTCAGCCACATCACAAATGAACAGATCATGCTGCGGATGGCGATCCGGCAGGAGCGGGGCGAGAGCATTCGTGTTATCAGTTACCATGAGTCGACATTCGTGGTTTTAGTTACCGCAGTCAAGATTCGTGTTATCAGTTACCAAAAACAGGATTTCAGTTACCAAGATTCGTGTTATCAGTTACCTGAGTTGAGAAAAATATATTAATTTTCAATGCGTTAATATGTACTTATAAGTGTGTAACACAGATTTTAACACTGATATAACACCCAACTTGTGGATAAATCTGAACTACGCATTCAATTCAGAGGATTATGATCGAACCTTCCACGGTACGTCTTAGTCTTGAAATAGATGTTCTGCTTCGCCTTGAGCGGGTTACAGTTTCCAACAAACAGCAACAGATCATCAGCCTTCATTCCAATAATCTGCTCTGCCGCCATGAGCTTTTGACGTTGTTCAGAGTAAGAAAAATCCATACCATCGTTCGGGACTTTGCCCTCCCGAATTTGCTGAGAATAGACAGTGCTTTCCCAGAGGTGGCGCGCTCCCCATTCGGCGGTTTCGATATCATTGAGGTTGAAGATGCGCTTGGTGAAGCAAGACCCGAAGATAGAGCGGTCATCGACCTCATAGCCCTAGATCGATCTCCAAAAAATCACCACTCAAAGTATCATCTTTAGCAATCTCCCCATCAAACCTCTGCCCAATCGTCTCCTGCGCTTTGATTGCATTGAGCACATCGAGCCAATCCTTACAGACCCGCTCAGATCCATCGATCCGTGAGAGCGGAGAATAACGCTCAGACGTAGAAACGAGGGCTAAGAGCCTCTTGTGAAGAGTTTCACCTGCTGGATCGTTGTCAAAGCCAGAGAGTACCTGACGGCCCTCTGAGAGCCTCTGAAGCGCGACTTCGGTCTTCGGCCCAAATCCGCCCCCCGTACTGACGTAGAGCGTGTCTGTGCGGCTCTCCAGTTCTGCTAAAGCCAAAGCATCTAGTCCACCCTCAAACACAACCATACGGGTCGCCGTCCTCGGATCACCAAGAACGGAGACGGTTTTGATCCCGCCTTTGGCAAAGCGCGCGGTGTTGCGAGTCCCGTCCTTCTCCCACGCCTGCTCAAAGCCCTGAATGCTCCCCGTCTCAAAATTACGGTGGGCAAAGTAGATCCCGCCGAAAACACCCGCGCGGACCTGATTGCGGAACCGCAGAAGGGTTGCCTTCGAAATCCCCCGATCCTCCGCGTAGGTGCGCTGGTCCTCGACGTAAGGAGCCTCTTCCCAACGCCGCCGTGCCTGAGTGTGGTCCCGTGGCTCTTGCCGCACAGGCGCGGGGGGCGCAGCCGGCGATCGGGCAGGGGTCCCCGTGCCGAGGAGCGCGCGAAACACTTTGCGGGCCTCTCCGAGGGTGCTGCCCGGATTGTCCGCGAGCCACAGATCGATAACTGATCCGCTTTGTCCGGTTTTGTTATTGGTCCAAACCCAGACAGAGCCCTTTTTCGTCGCTTTGATGGTTTCGGAGCCGCGGGTGTAAGTCCGCATCCTCACTCCTTGCGGATCGTTGTGGCCGTCTTTGTGGCGCGGCTCAAAGCGCCACCCACCGAGAGAGGCGATCTCGTCGATGGGCATCGCCTTCATGTGGTCCAGCTCGGAGCGGTCGTTTTCTCGTAAAGTCTTTTCGATCCGCCGTGCCTTGGCCGGCGCGACCTTGTCTGCATCCGGTGCAGGCTGCGGGTGAGAGACTGTGCGGGGGGCGGGCAGGGGGGAGCCCTCGTCCGGCGTCAGATCGGAGCCAGCGTCTGTTTGCCAGCCAAGGGCCTTCTGGACAGCCTCGACCTGCACAGCCGCGCGGCTTGCGCGTTCCTGATCGTTCTGCGCCAGAGCCGTGTCGCGATCCGCTACTGCGTTTTGAATGGCAGCGTTGACCTTTCTGGTCGTGGCCGCAAGGCGGGGTTCCTCTTTCGCCTGCTTCTCCAGGATTTCATTGCAGGCGGCCTGAACATCGTCAGGAACACCGAACACTGGAAGCCCCGCACGCGCTGCATCGAGCGCAGCATCCCGAACAAAGTCCGGGGGGCCTGTGAAGGTGACCGAAGACCAGCCCTTGGCCTGCGCCATAGCAATGAGGATGGCTCTGGCTTCTTTCGTATTGCCCGAAGTGGTGACCTTTGCCCCGTGATCAAGGATGGTCGTCGTGTCCTTTAGGGTGAGCCGCGGAGGCACATCATCCAAGGCCACGTATTTGATCGCACGGGCAACCATCGGGTCCACATGGATGTCGCAGTACACCCGGCGTAGGAGCGTGAGCTTGAAGGACGAGGCAGACGTCTGTTTGCGCGCGGCGTCCGACATTCTGCCGGACATCGACGCCGCCGGGGTGGGGAGCGCCTCTGGTGCTGACCTGCGCGGTCGGGGCGGTGCCTGAAAAGGTCCAAAGCGCTCCAGCATCTTCCCAATGGAGAACTTTGCGCCAAAGGCTGACGCTTTCACATACTCTCCGCTGCCGATCAGCGTGATCCGTGCTCCGGAGCCGTGTTTGTCGTACCGCAGTCCCATCTCGGCAAGGGTGGCATGAAGGGCAGGCCAGTCCGTGGCTGTAGACACGACCTCGGCAAAGCGGGCACGCAACGCGTCGGTTAGGGAATGTTCGAAGGTTTCAAAGCCCGTCGACTTCTCGAACTTCCGGTCTCCGCTGGTTTTGGGGCGTTTGCCCTTGTCACGGTTTGCCGTCTTGACCTCATAGGCGGCAGGATCGGGTTTGAGGGTGACGGTGCCATCACGGGCAACATCGAAGTCAAATCGCCCGCGATCATGACTCCAGCCTTGCATGACCTCGATCTCGCGACTGGCCTTCTCCGCACGTAAATGGTCGTTGGACTTCGACCAGACCTTGCCGGTCACGGGATGGACGGTGTTCACCACCACATGGAAGTGGGCTTCCTTCTTATCGCGATGGATGGCGATGATGGCCTGATGCTCCTCAAGGCCCATGGCCTTGAGGAGATAGTCAGCGGCTTCCATCATTTGTGCATTTGTGGGTTGCTCTAGCGCGTGCCAGCTGGCGGCCATGTGGTAGTAGGGCTTCTGAACGCGACTATTCAATTCCGAGACAAGCTGCATTTCAGCGGCGGCGCCCTCCCAGTCACGTGAGGCGAGATTGCGCATTTCAAAATGATCAGCTTTCTCACAGACGTAGCGGGCGCCGGGTTTGAAAGCTTCGGCCGACCCGCCCGATCCTTTTTCCCCCGGCTTTTTGATAATCTCGACAATCATAAGAGCCGCTTCCGCAAGTTTTCAGAACAGATCGTGACGGCGCTATGAGCGGAGCTGATCACAGCCATCTGGTCCGCCGAAAGGTTTTTGATCTTTCCTGAGTTGATGGCATGAGCCAACTGGTTGAGGTTGGATCCCTGTTTGCCAAGTTCCGCCAGAATTTTGACCAGGTCTTTGCGGTCCCGCCGCACGATTGCTTCACGTCCCAGAATGAAGGCCTCAAGATAGGCACTTCCGGTTTCATAGCCTTGGTCACGGGCGCGGGCCTCGAAGGCCGCCTTCTGTGCCGGTGTTACACGCTTCTGCACGGTCGCCGTTGCGCGACGCTTTTCCGATCTGGGCTGTCCGTCTTTTGGCTTTACCATCTACTCGTACTCTCTGCCTTATATTGATCTTTACCCTCCCCAAGGAATTCTCGATCTTTCTCTTTCTCTTTCTCTTTCTCTTTCTCTTTCTCTTTCCCCTAATGCCCATTCGCCTGATCGCCGACGCCGTTAGGCGGAGAAGGGATGGCGCTGCACAACGCAGGTGATACGCAAATCGTCATTGAGATTTCTCTTGGAATCTTCGCAGATCCCTTGCGTGAACATCCAAAGGTACATCAGCGTGGCACCGATCATGATGCAGATCAGCGCGAGAACGCCGCCGATGAGACGTCCTGATGTGAGATTTTGTTTCGCCAGGAGGCCGCTTGGAATTGTCGCCTTCTGGATCGCAGCCTCGGCAATTCGGGTGGCGCTTTTGTCGATCATATGTTCGACAGCTTGCCGGGCCTTTGCATCCGCGAGGTGGCCCGATTGGGCCATGATTTTTTCGAATCGTCCGATTTCGGTATGCATATCTTTGGCGAGATGATGCCGTGCCCTAATATGGATCTGTGAGTAATGGTCTAACGTCAGAATGAATGGCCAAAGCTCATCGCGACTGGAAAGTCCAAGATTGGCCCGCGCTGCCAGGTCCGGTGCCATGCCGGGAGGTTCTATCAAAGACGGCGTGCTCAAGATTGACCGCTTGACTGCCGAAGTTCCTGAAGAGGCAGACGCTTTGGTGCTCGATCTTTACAA
>JAUHVK010000078.1 GCA_030425145.1 Alphaproteobacteria bacterium
TCGGCGGTTGCACGGAGCTGCTCCACCTGGCCGAGTCTGTCACGGCTGCCGAGCTCTGGATCGCCAAAGAAGGCTATCGCAATGCGCGGCTGGAGATTGTCGGCGAAGAAGGCGCTGCTAGGGCAGGAGGCGCGGAGCTTGCCGCCTGAGCCTAAGTAGAACCCAAGGGGCCAGCCAAAGCGCGGGCCTCTCACCCATCACGACCCTGTCCCGCGAAATCGCGGAGCACCATAGTATCCAATCCATCAAGGAGAGAGATCTTACCCAAGAGCCTGCCCGGGAGGCTGGCAGCGATAGCATCAGCGGAACACCAGGCTCCAGTCAGCGGTCGCACCATCCCCCGCTCGCCATTCCCTTCCTTGCCCCGAATCCCGTCTTCGAGATCAACCCGCGAGGGGTCGGACTACGGGCGAGCCCGTGCCGCCGGGTGGATTCGGACGAGCCGAACGCACCCGGTGATGTCAGCCGGTCTTCGGGCCCGCGGGGTCCTGTCGCGCGGGGGATGGTCCTCCGCCTCCAAGACAGGAGCCAAACAGATGTCCCGCAAAGATGCTCACGCCTTCGCCGCCTCCCTCGCCGCCACGCTCATGGTCTCGATCGTCGTCTTCCAGGCAGGTGATGGAACCTATGGCGCCGTCCCCGCCGATGAAATCGACGGAGACGAGGTCGTGATCGTCTCGGAATACGATCCCTTCGGGTGAGGCTTCGGCCTCACTTCCCGAGGGCCCAGGCAAGACGCAGGTGTGCCCCTGGGCCTATCGACGGTCCTGCAATCGGCAATGCCGTTCCAACGAGCGCCAAGCTGTGGCCAAGCGCATTCAGCATGATCCGACGACCGTTCGTTGAGGATCGTGCCGAAGCTCGTCAGTTGGACCGGGAAGTACGTTCCGGTCGTGGCCTGAGAAATGCCGCCTCCGTCCTGCCTTGCCTCCAATACTTGGTTGGGCTACCTCCACCTGATCCCAGCTCATAGCAGGCGATCTCTAGGCCTCCAACGAGCTTTACCCTGCACGGACCATCTCGGAACCTCCCGGCCACCGTTTCAGGTCGGAAATCCATCGTCCTGTCGCGAGACACTCAGGAAACCACTCTACCAGTCGGGGCAGTGAGACCACCCGATGTTGCCTCAGAATTTCGAAACCCCGGGACAAAACCGTGTCAACCGGCCCGCGGAAAGAGCCCTCGTCGAAATACCACTCCTGCTTGACGAATTTCACGTCGCGATCCGGATCGTCCCGCACGGGGGCTCGCCCCTCCTGGACTCTCCAGAGCGGGCAGTAGTCGCGCGAGAAAAGGACCTTCGTGCCATCCGCCTCGGTCCAGAATCCGTATGGCATCCAGAAGCGGAGCGGGACGAAGAGGTGCCCGGCGCGATGTGCAGGGGCTTCCCGGGAGACGCAGGTCATGATGCTATGATCGATCATGACGCGCGTGAGCCCCTCCGGCCCCTCACCGCGCTCGACAAGCAAGGCGCGCGCATTGTCATAGCCGGGGGCCTTCACACGACACGGAGCTCCAATGTCATGCCGCCCGCGATCCGGATAGTCAGCGGCGAACAGCGCTTCTCGAACGGCGAGCGTGATTTCAAGGTCTGGGCTGCGGCCGAAAAACCTGGTTCGGGTCAGTGCATCGAGGATGTCACCAGTCCGAAGACTGCTGGCCCGGTGAAGCCGCGAAACAATGTCGGCCTGGGTGACCACAGACGCCTCTGTCTGATGAGGAGTCTTCGCTTGGAGAGCTTGTAGGTGATGCAGATCGCGATGGCCGCTCGCCTGGGCAAGAGCGGTCTGGCACGCGTTCAGCGAGCTTGCGCCTGGCAGTTTCGAGAGAGCCTGCGCTGCACGCTTGAACGCGTGCTGGTCGGGAGTATGAATAGGCAAGGTGATGATCCTTCAACAGATGCCGTATTGGGTGCCCACTATGCCGACGGCGATGCGTCGAAGAGATTGGATGAAGAGAGCAAGGTCTTTCGTCCTGCGGTGCGCACGCATGCTTCTCCACTGTGGGCGGAACGGATCACCAGAGCCGTGCCATTGATATGGGCGTATCGTCTTCTCGATACAAGGCATCCCCTGCATCTTTCGGACTCCGCATTTTCGCGGCAGGTTGGCCGCCGCCAACCATCATGCTTCCTCCATCCTGAAACACCGGCAGGCGCCTCGCCTTGTCGGACGAAACCCCGCAACTAACAAGTTGGGGGTAAACCAAGAACAAAATACACCCTGTAGTGTTGAAATGAATCGGGGCATGGCATATATTGTGCTGATTGGCGCGGAAGGTTGAAGGGAGGCAATCGGACGGGCACCACACCGGAGGAGGCCTTTTCGATGCCGCTCGACGATACCGCACCGCAACTCGATGCCCTACTGCTCGGAACCGTTCTCGAAATGGAGTTGAGCCCGCGAGACAACCAGGTCGCATCGAAACGATACAACCTGATCCCGGAACATCTCCAGCGGCCGAACAGTCCGATCCGCCGTTACATGGAGACCGCCCTCGTCTATCCTCAGGGCTCCCGCGCCATCGGCGCCACCATCGTTCATGGCGCTGACGACGACAGGTTCGACCTCGACGCCATCCTCGAATTCCGCACCCCGGTCGGATGGACACCGAGACAAGTACTAGACGAGCTCCACGCCGCCTTCGAGGGCTTTCCCGACGTGAAGAAGATCGAGCGCTGCACACGCTGCATCCAGCTCCAGTTCGCCTTCATGCACTTGGACGTCACGCCGATGGATCCTGACCGTGAGCCTCGGCGCGAACGTGTCGGTGAGATCTATCACAGTCCCGACGAAGGACGTGATGAACGGTTCCGCGTGAACCCCTACGGCTTTGCGGAAGACTTCAGGGAACGCATCACAATGCCGAGCCGGAGCTTCCAGGATCATGTCCGCGATGTGCGCTCGAAGCTGCAAATCAAGGATCGCCTGGTGTCAGGCACCATCATGGCCGATGCGGACATAGACGCGCTCCCCGAGCCGATTGATCCGATCCGGGATGCGCCTCAGGTCATCGCCCTCAAGCTCATGAAGCGATACCTCAACCTGCGCTATGCCAACCGGGACGAGAAGCGTCCGGTGTCCGTCTATCTGTCCAAGATCGCCGCCGAGGTCCCCCTCTCCCCCTTCGGGATTTGCGCGCAGCTTGAGAGTTACGCCGCAGAACTCGACAGGCGCATGGCAGTCGCACTGGAAAACGGTCGTCGTCCGGAAGAGCGCAATCCCGCGCTCTGGGAGGAGAATTTCAACGACCGGTGGCCGACACACGATCGTGAAATGAAGCTCTTTCGGATGGATCTCCGCCATCTCATCATGGAGTTGGCTCGCGCCCGCTCCTCCAGTCTGTCGGATACGCGCAAGATCTTCGACGACCTGTTCGGCGAACGGGTCGGCGAGAAGGCGGTTCGGGCCTATATCGACGGCCTTTCCTCGACGGCCGGCGTTGCGCATTACGAGCACAACAAGGGGTTCGTGGCCAATCCTGCCCTCATCGCAGCCGCACCGAAGAAGGCAGCCCAGGTCTCGAAGGCCCCTGCCCACCACTTCCATCCCGGCTTCCGCGACGAATGAAGACCAAGCCCCGCAAGCCGCGCTCCGCTCAGGTCCAGCTCAACCGCATGCAGCACCGCTGGGCTGATCTCCGGCCGCAGATGCTGGAAGAAGGTCGGGTCATTGCGTGGATCGGACCTCTTCGGGGCTTCCAGATGAAATACAAGGTCGCCGTCCTGTGGGAATGGCAGAACCCGAAGGCCGTTCCCTTGGTCCATGTCCTGGACCCGCCAATAGAACCCCGGCCGGGGACCGACTTCATCGATCTGCCGCACCTCAACTACGATCATCAGACTCCGGAAGATTCGGCGCTCTGCCTTTTCGATCCCGATGCCGGGGAATGGGACAGCACGATGCTTATCGCCGACCGGATCGTCCCATGGGCATCCGAGTGGCTGCATTTTTATGAAATCTGGCATCTCGACGGCGTCTGGCGCGGCTCGAACGCGCCGGGTCCGATTTCCGTGGGCGAGATCCTCAGGCAGCGGCAGGAGGCTCCGGATGGCACGAGGGCGTAGTCCATCGCAAAAGACAAGAATTCTCGTCTGGGGTCGCGCCGCCGGCCGATGCCAGTATCACGGCTGCGGCAAACGCCTCGATGGCGACCTCGTGACGGGCGATCTGGCTAAGAACCATGCCTACCTGGCTCATATCATCGCCTCTGACCCGGGCGGCGAACGTGGCCACCCGGTCCTGTCGCACCAGCTCGCGGACGATCCTGACAACCTGATGCTGATGTGCGATCCGCACCACCGCGAGATCGACGATCCCGCCAAGATCGACCGCTACACCGTGGACGTCTTGCAGGAGATGAAACGTGCCAACGAGGAGCGGATCGAGCGGCTCCTCGAGAACCCGAATGCAACGCCCGCACATATCCTTCGGATTGCTGCGGCGATCGGTGACAACGAGACAGCTGTTCCGCTCCGGGACTGTATCGAGGCAATGAGGCCGGAGTTCACCCCGGCGGATCGGCGTCCCATCGATATCAAGATCCGCGACATTGCGCAGAAGGACAGCGATTCCGACTACTACCCCGTCGTCATCGATGCACTTCGCAAGAAGATCGAGCGGGAAATCGACGGAAGGTTCGCGGACGGTGATCTCGAGCATCTCGCGGTGTTCGGTTTCGCGCCCATGCCAGTCCTTATGGAGCTTGGTCGACTGCTTTCAGACTTGTCGGCCGTTTCAGTCTACGGCAGGCACAGGGAGCCAACGCCGGGCTGGGCCTGGCCGAACGATCGTGAACCTCTCGAGTTTACCTGCGTCCCTGGGGCCCCCGGTCCGAAGAAAGTAGCGCTGAAACTATCGGTAACCGCCGGCATTGCAGATGATCGTGTGATCCAGGCGCTGCCTGACGAACCTGTTTCACTCTGGGAGATCCGGAGCAGCAGGCTGGGCGCGTCAGAGCTTCGTAACAAGGATGATCTCTCCCGTTTTCGGGAACTCGTCGGAAAGACGTTCGACGCCATCAAGGATCAGCACGGGATGGACGTTGACTTGTTTGTCTTTCCTGCCACTCCCGCGGCCTGCGCGATCGAGTTCGGAAGAACCTGGCAGCAGAAGGTCCATCCTCCCTTCCTCATCTATGACCAGATACCGGAACGGGGTTTTCTGCTTCGCCACGCCATTGGTCGGCCAATGTCAGATTAGCAAGACGCTTTGGCCCGAGTTTCCTTGAATTCTCGAGGGAAAACT
Organism: Alphaproteobacteria bacterium; assembly: GCA_030425145.1. Classification (GTDB taxonomy): domain Bacteria; phylum Pseudomonadota; class Alphaproteobacteria; order Rhodobacterales; family Rhodobacteraceae; genus Marivita. The sequence goes on from JAUHVK010000078.1 coordinate 5,247, forward strand.
CCCTCAGACATCGACTTGCAGGAGTAACGACCTTGCTCATTCGTTGCCATGGCTCAGCCCACGGCGTTCATCTGATCTGCTGTCGGTGCAGTGTCTATCAGTTCCGTCCAGGCTTTAAGTTCCTCATCTGACCGGAGCCAGACGCGCACGTGATAGTCGTCTCGGTACCCACGAATTTGGCCAGCGAGTAGCCGGGGTCTTAGGCGAACGCTTCCACCTTGGCGCGGACTTCCGCTTTTTAACGATCCTCGACCGTGGAGATCGCCTCGGCGACGACCTTTTTGCAGATTCTTCAGCTCGCTGAGCGACAGTACCTCGAGATCGAAAGCAGCCGTTGGTGCGGTCCGTGTCTTGGATTTCCCGGTATCGATGTCCCATCGCGGTAGAGCCCTGCATTTCCCGGCAGGCAAGGGCAGGGGGGCGAGAACTGGTGATCGCCACTTTGGCCGCTAGCGGCGTGCTGGGCTTGGGTAAAGCAGTCCCGATGGGCAAGGGGACATGGTCTGGCATGGGCTCCCCGCATCTCTCTGTCTCCTGGGTCATCCCTTCGACTGACAATCCCCTAATCCCGTTCGGTCTCCTGCGCGCAACCCCGCGTCAGTCCAGGCCGTGTTGGCCGCCTTTGGCGTCCTGCCCGCTCCACCCCGGTCCTCTGGGGGTGTCCGGTGTCCATGCTGTCCACCGTGCACGCGTCACCCGACGGGCTTTTTCAGGGTCTTGTCGAAGGGACGGTCCCGAAGACAGGAAACACAGGAGCTTATCATGCAGAACATCGTCATCCTCGCCGGCAACATCGGTCAGACCCCCGAAGTCCGCACCACCCAGAGCGGCACCAAGATCACCAACTTCAGCCTCGCCACCTCGCGCCCCCGCCTCTCGGAAGGCCGTGTGATGCGCGACGAGAACGGCTACCGGGTCATGGACACCGAATGGCACCGCATCACCTGCTTCAACGGTCTCGGCAAGACGGTCGCCGAGCATTGCGAAAAGGGCATGAAGGTCCTCGTCCACGGCCGCATCCACTACACCAAGTGGATCGACAGCATGGGGAACGACCGCTACGGCTGCGAGATCATCGCCGAGAAGGTCGACTTCCTGAGCCGCCCGAAGTCGGCCGAGAACGAAAACCCCGAGCTGGTCGACCGCGACGATGAGATCCCGTTCTGAGGAACGGGGTTTCCCCCGGACCCGGCGGGGCAACCCGCCGGAAACGGCCAAGTTCAAGACTGAACGATAAACCTCACGTCAGTTCCAAACCGAAGGCCACTGGCATCGCAAAGCGCCTTCAGTGCGCGCATTAGGTCTTCTTGGCCTATGTTTTTGCTGATCCACCAGCCAGAAGTCGTGCGTTTGGTCGGGAGCTCTTTGTTTCCGGGATGAATAGCCTCGGGGTTACGTGCGACGTAGCGTCTGGATCGGGCTCTCATATCGGCGAGCCTCTCAAGGGCCTCAGGCGCAATTTCGGCGGTCAAGTCCACGATTGCGGCAAATACATCGGGGAGCGTACGGCCTCCGATACTCACGCCAAGATACTCGGCTTTGTATTTGTGGTGGCGCGGCTCGTTCAAGGGCTTCGGCAGCGTGCCAGTTTCCTTGATTTTCACATTGGCGTCACCGGCGATGCTCGCTGCCAAGCTTGCCATGAGATCCCGATCAAGACTGTCCCGCATCTTGAGGATAGCGTCGACGAGATGTACGGGCATTCGAACCAACACGGTTGGTTCTTGTGTTGCAGGTGTCATAAGTGCCTCCAAGACTTTCGATGGCTACGACGCGTGCGCTGCGTCGCGTGATAGAGGGTGATAAGCGTCTCTCCCTCGACGATTACTTGGCTTCCACGCAGCCGCTCGAGTTGCTGAATTTCTTGTTTGCGTTTGCGGATGGCACGGGCAGCATCCTTGTCGGTCAGAAGAAAAGCATCATCCGCCACCCGGGTGCCGACACGGTAGACCAAATCGGCGTCCTCCTCCTTGAACCCGCGCTGGCGCATGCGTGCTTGGGCGTGATGTGTGAGGGCTAGTTCAGTCATCGTTGCCTCCCTTGGGGGATGTTGTGGGAAGATCGATAGTATCGAGCAGGGACATTAGGCTTTCACGCTCTGCCTTGCGTACTGTGAGTTCCTCTTCAGGTATCTGTGCGATCATCCACGCAACGCGCTCTTCTTTCTTTTTGTCGCCCATGAGCTCTTCAGGGATGTCCTTCATCCGCACGTGGCCGCGCAGAAGCGCGTACTCGGCATCGGGATCATCGTCGGTTAGATGGTCGATGATCTCAGCGCCGATGCGGTAGTTCGGAAGTCCCTCACTTGTCTTCCATCCGAAGTCCGCATCGAAGCGAATGTTTTTCGCGCCCACTTCTTTCGCAAAGTCCTGCAGGTAGTCGGCGAAGGGATTGTTTTGCGATCTATCGTAGCCGCAATCAAAAGCTTCTTCAGAAACGTCGATACCAAAGAAGTCCTTTTTTTCAATGGACTTGCGCTCGGCCGCAGTACCTTCGTCTATCCGCCACGCTGTATAAACATAAGAGGAATGGCCGCCGCCGAGGCCTTGTAGCGCTTCCGAGGCTTCTTCGATCGCTTTAACGCGCTCGCGGCGCCAAGCGAGACTACCTTCAGCCAGCAGAGTCATGAAGAGCGGCGCCATCTCGATCTGTGAGCGGATCGGGATGCCGTAGATGTCCTGCACCATGTTAAACGCGAGCGCCGTCTCGGCGTCGATCATAGTGCGCAGCGGGCGGTAGCCCACCTTGCGAAGCGATTCTTCAAGTTGCGCGCGCTCGGTCGGTTCTTTGCCGAGCTCTTCGGTGCTGACTCCGAGTACCTTCGCAAGCGTCAGTGCCACACGATCTTGAGCGGGATAGAAATCTTCTTTTGTGCTCTCGATCCTCTTGATGGTGGGAAGGCTGACCTTGTTCGGACCGCTTGTTGCTTCGCAAAGCTCTTCCTGTGTCCAGCGCTTGCGCGAGCGCTGCGCTTTTAGTGCTTCAGGGTGAATGGGTATGGTCATGATATCCTCCAAGTCTCTGGAGATAAAAGTGATACTGAAATACCTATAAATCCAGAATCAAAATGAATTAGATAGACTGAAAAAAGGCGAAGTAAGATATCGTCAGATAAAGGAATGTCTCTGCTTCTGATACCTTGGTACGACGTTCCGAGGTTGAAGTCGCTCGACATGATACTTCCGCGTATCACGCACTGCGGCAGTTCAAGCTGTCAGTCTAAATCGATTGAAGTCGAGTCATGGGTTAGAGAGTCAGAGCAAGGATGGTTCCTTTGCGACAGGTTAGAGACTGGGAGAGTGGCTTCCAGCGTCTGTCACGGAGGAATGACGATGGGCGTTGTGGAAGTTTTGGATCCGGTTCAGCCGGCGCGGGCTGGTGGCTGGAAAGTGGATGCAAGCCGGGGCGAGCGGAACGGGCGGGTGTCGTCCGAATGGTTCAATCGGCCGGATGACGAGCGGTATCTGTCGCTCGACGATCTCTGGGCCAATGTGAAAGGTCGTTCTGAGCGCAGCCGCAGCCGGGTGGTACAGACCGCCGATATCAGGGTCGAGGCCGCGCGCGACAACGCTGAGCGGTTGCACCTGATGCTGCCGAAAGCGCATGAACCCGTTGCGCCGACGCATTGGGCCTTCGGTCAGCTTGCCAGCATCGTCGGCGCACCGGCGTCTTACCTTCGGCAGCTGCCCGCGCCGCTGGCGGGGATCAACCTTCAATACGGCCTGACCAATCATCGCGCCGAGCAGGTGAAGACCTTCGAGACCGAGGACGGCCGGACCGAACTGCGCGCTGTGACCGGCCCAGACTACGGCCGCATCCATGACTTCGAGCTTGTCGAGGCGGTGCAGCGCATCGCGGGCAATGGCACGGGCGATACGCGCTGGAAGGTGCCGGGTGTGCTCGACTGGTCGACCGGGGTCTACAACCCCGATGTCGAAATCAGCCGCGACACGACCACGCTCTACGCCTCGGACCGCGATGTCTTCCTGTTTCTGGTCGACGATCGCAATCCGATCGAAGCGGGCAAGCTGGCGGACGGCTCGCCCGACCTCTACTTCCGGGGATTCTACTGCTGGAACTCCGAGGTGGGGGCAAAGACCCTCGGCATGGCGAGCTTCTACTTGCGGGCGGTGTGCCAGAACCGGAACCTGTGGGGCGTCGAGGATTTCCAGGAGATCAAGATCCG
>JAUHVK010000025.1 GCA_030425145.1 Alphaproteobacteria bacterium
TACATCGCATCGCGCATGACCGCTGACTTGCTTAGCGATCTTCGCACCCATTACTTGCCGTCCGGAGTTCTGATGCGTGACACTCAGTACATTCTTCGCCGCCACCGCGACGATCTCGTCGAGGCGGGCCGTTTCGACGATCTCGATATTCCGCAGATGATCGATGACACGCTCTATATCGACGACGAGTTCGTCGCCGAGCTTCTCGAGCTGATCGACAACCAGCCCGAGCCGGAGGCCGAGGTCGAGCACGCGGTCGTCGCGGGAGACTGCATCGCGGCCGTGGGTGAGACCCCTGCCGAGGCCGCTGAGCTGACGGTCGAAAGGCTCCGCCGCGCTATGACCTGCGCCCGCCGGGACACGAAACTCGCTGGCGATGCGGTGGGCGCACTTCACGTCGCTCTCCACAAGTCACCCGAGGACGCGGAGAAGGCCCTGTCATTCGCCAAAAGCCTCGGCCGCGGACTGACTCACTACATCGAAGCGATCGAGAAGGTCGCACGGGAAGACGGTGAGCACGAGCTCGAAGCCAGCTTGAACACGACCCGCGCGAACGCCTTCGCATGACGGTTACCCTGGGGCCGCAGAACGCGGTCCCGCCCCTCTTCGATCAACGCCGAGCAGAAGCGGGTAGAGATCAACTCAACGCTGAAAGGATCAGCTATGAAAGACCTCATCTACGCAGTCATGAACGAGATGAAGAAGAACAACAACTCGTCAGCAGTTGACCTGCTGAGCGACATTGACAGCCCTTTCGACACGCTGCGCAAGTCCGGAGACATCCCGTCTGGCGCCACCCACGTCGAAATCGCTGAGATGGTCGCAGACGAGTTCCGGAACCGCTTCGCAGAGATCGACCACCCCGACTACGGCTGGCAGCTCAGCTTCGAGGTCGAGGGGCACGTGATGTATCTCGATATCTACTTGAACCACAGGCTCGGTTTCGTACGGAATATCGATAGCTGCACCGGGCTCCCGGACTTCGATCACGAGAGCCAGGCTCTGTGGGACGGGCTCGGCATGTGGCATTACAACAAGCACACCGCGTGCGGGAATTCTGCCGTCAGGTCGACTGAATGCCGGTACTGGCGCGTGAACCTGGACGAACAGTTCTCCTGATCACCACCCCTGGGGCCGCAGAAGGCGGCCTCGTTGCGGGCGAGACGCGCAGAAGCGGGTCAAGCCACGTTCACACGAAAGGACACGATATGAACGTGAAACCCAACTTCTCGGGCCTTCAGCTCGCAGAGTGCCGCGCGATGATCGCCGCTCTTCGCGCCGGTGACGATCCGGCATACGAGACCTCGGCCGCCGAGGCCCGCAGGCTGGTCGAAGCGCAGATCGCCGACCACCTCGCCGCCGAGGCCGCGCTCGCACCCGAGGTGCAGGACGGACCGGTCCGGCCCGGCTACGCCGCCGCGATCACCGCCTACGCCGCCGCATCCACCCCGGACCAGCGCGACCGCAAGTTCAAGTTCGAGGTGACGGCATGATCAGCGAAAAAATTCTCGACGTCCGCGTTCAGACGCCGACGCTCACCCCGTTCGATGTCAAGATCGGTCGCCGCACGGTCAAGCTTGACCGGATCGAGATCGGGGAGCGCCAGTTCCGTAAGGTGATCTCGCAGACCCCGTCTGAGTTCTGGTACACGGACGAGTTCGACAAGATCTGTGACACGTCTTCCGGACATCGCGAGGCGCGCGAGTTCGACGTTCGGCGCCTTCCGGATATCTGCTTTCAGGGCCTGTCTGACCCCATCGACGCGCTCACTGCAGATGACGGCGAGGACATGGTCATGCAGGACATGTCTGAGCTGCTTGCAGCTCAGACGGCGATGCACGCTGTCGTCATCGCTCGGACCCTGTCGCTGGGGCTGGACCCGCACGAATGGTTCTCCTCGACCCCCGAGGAGCGTGCTCGTCGTGAAAGGCTCCACGCTGATGAACCGCCCGCGTTTGCGGCCTCCGCAGCTGCTGTTCCGGACACCCGGACCGAACCGGAGCCCGCAGCAGATCCGGCACCCACGACCGCCCCGGAAGTGAAAAGGGCCGCGCCTGCGTCGCCGGGTGGGACCCTGTTCTGCGGCGACCCGGCGGACGTGAAAGCCCGCCGGGTGGTGGTCATCGACTTCACCGAAACCGGACTGAAGATCCGTGCGTTCCCGGAGACGAAAGCCGCGTTCGAAGAGACGGTCGATCTCACCCCGCGCCAGATCGCGGTGTTCCGGGTCGCGATCCGGCACGTCTTCAAGAAGCCGCTGGACATGCCGCACCCGCCCGCCGTCCCGGACCCGCGCGCGGTCCGGACCGCGAACCGGGTCGTTGCATCGGTCGACGAGGGGGCGCTGCTCCTGCACCTGCTCTCCCGCGTCCGGCAGCGCGTGAACTGGGCGTTCACCTCCGCGCGCGGCTGGTCGTTGATCGAACTCGGGTCTGACAATCGCATGCCCGCGACGCCGCGCCCTACAATGGCAAGGATGGGTCGCGGTGAGCTGGTCCGGAAGCTGGGTGAAGGTCGGGCGGCGCTGGTCGGGCTCACGAAAGAGCGGGTGGTGCAGGCATAACGTTCAGGTAATCGCCGCGAATACTGTCAGGCCTGGGCTTTTCGCCTGGGCCTTTTCTTTTTCACCGTCTCCGACGCCCTTGTCGCGTCAAGCGGTGCCGCGTCCACCTCGAACAGCTTGAACAAGTGCTCAACCCGCTCCCGCTCAAACCGAAACCCACCCTTCTTGTAGAGCCGATCTACGGCCTTATCCAAGGCCTCATGCGCCCTTTTGAGGTCCCGCGGCATAGCGTCCGCGTCATAGAGGTCATCAAGGGTCTGACCTTCCGCGAAGTACCTGCTCCTGACGTCCAGGATATCCTGGGCAAGCTTTTCGACCTTCGCCTTCTGCGTTTCCGAGATCTCCGGCCAGATGAAGCTGTTATAAACGGCCGGTGCATAGCTGTATCGGCTTTCGAGCCTACCAGATACCGTTCTCATCCATGCCATGTGCATGGCAGAGGTCAGGACTGCGAAATAGAGCAGAGGCGCACCGACGATGATCTGAAGCTTATTTGACGCGATCACGTCAGGCTCCAGCACAGCCATCGGGATGTATTCCCGGGTCTCCGATGAGACCTCCGGCATACCCAGATATGGCTCATCCGGCTGCCGGTCCTGCGTGAAGAGCCATGGGTACGCCGCAAACCCCTTGACGCTGGGTGTCGGGCTCAGGAGACGGCCCTCACGCACCCGATCAAGCCGCTCCTGGATTGCGTGCGATGACCTTAACTCAGAAGGCTTTGCGTCTTTGAGCCATAAGCACCAGCGCCACTGACCGGATATCAACTCATCTCCGCCGACGTAGGGGCGCAGCCACTTTTCCGCCGACGGGTCCTTCGCGAGGAGGTCCGCGCGCTGATCGTTATCTAGGATCAGATTGCTCCGGGTGATGTATCCACCGCCCGGCTTTTTTAGGCGCGCCCCGTCCGTCGGCTGGCTGCCCTTGTGCATTCGCAGTTGACCGGCAGGGGGGCGAGATCTGGCCGGGACGGAGTACTGCGGACCGTCGATGAGGTAGCCGTTGATCCGGCTGACAGGGGACGCGTGCGGATCACCTCGAACGTGGTCGTACTCATAGATCGTCGAGTCGCGCCCCTCCTGGAAGGTCATGCCGACAATCACGCAATGTACAGCCGCCTTCCCCCTAGCTTCAGAGTTCCACTGGAACGGCCTGTGTGCAAAGTGGATGTTCACCCCATTCGAAAACATCCAAGGCCAGAGGATCCCGCACTGCTCCCCCTGCGTGATGGAGTTTGTCGACACCAGCGCGATATCGATCGCTTTGTTAGCGGAGGCGTACTCAACGGCGCGCCGGAACCAGCAGGTCACGTAGTCGAGGCGGTTGAACTGTCCGGTCTTCCCCCAGATCCGCTCCATGTCCGCCTGCTGATCTTTAGTACGGTACTGGTGGCCACGGAATGGCGGGTTCCCCAGGACGTAGGAGCAGTCCTTCGGCTCGATCACCTCGGACCAGTCGAGCTTGAGGGCGTTGTCTTGCACGATGCGCGGCGATTTCCGGAGAGGGATGCGGGTGTAGTAGGGGCCGAACTCGAGGCTCAGCCGGTTGTTCATGATGTGGTCCATCATCCACATCGCTGTTTCGGCGATCCGGGCTGCAAACTCTCCGATCTCAATGCCATAGAACTGATCGACGTTGACCCGAGAAAGGCTCGACACGTCAAGCGGCGCGGAGAACTGGCCGAATGAGTCGCGCTCATAGTCGACCAGCTCCCGCACCACCTCGATCTCGAGGAGGCGTAATTCGCGGTACGCGATGATCAAAAAGTTCCCGCATCCGCAAGCGGGGTCAAAGAATGTGAGCTTCCCAAGCTTCTCCTGGAATCTCGTCAGCTCCGACTTTCGCCTGGTCCCTTTGCTGCTCTTTAACTTCTCGAATTCCGCCCAAAGCCCATCCATGAAAAGGGGGTTTATCACCTTCAGGATGTTTGCCTCATTAGTATAATGGGCGCCCTGGTTTCGCCTCTCATCTCGATCCATGACCGACTGAAATAGAGAGCCGAAAATCGCTGGTGATATCCCGGACCAGTCAAAGCGCGCCGCCTCCACAAGCTTTTCGCGCATACCTGAATCGAAGGCGGGAAGGCGCAAACCATCCCGGAAAAGGGAGCCATTGACGTAGGGGAACTGGGCGAGGTCATCATCGAGTGTGCGGGGGCGTTTTCCCACCTCGGTGTCCAGGGTCTGGAACAGCATGGTCAACCACCCACCCAGATCAGACCCGTCAACGTTTGTCCTTCGCTCGATAAGCTCCTCGAAAACCCCGCGCGGCTCGAAGATCCCGGTATCGTCCGCGAACAGGCAGAACACTATGCGAACCAGAAATCGTTCCAGGTCGTGGCCGGTATATCCGGAGTCCTCAAGGGCATCGTGGAGGGCGCCAACGAGCTCGGACGCCTCGATATTTACCGGGTCCTGATCTTTGAAGACCTTCTTTTCACGGCCGGTGATGAACCCGAACCGATCGATGTGGTCTGGCAGCTGATCCAGCCTGAACGCGGTCTCCTCCCCGGTCTCTAGGTCTGTCAGCTCGAATGACTGAAAATCGCTCAGCAGAAGGAACCTCGGGAGCTCCGCGTCCTTCAGGCCAGGAAAATAGCCTAACGCCTGAGCCTTCGCCTTTTTCAGGTCGCGACCGGAGCTCTTTTGCTCGACGAGAAGAACACCCTTCCAGAAAAGGTCGATAAAGCCGCGCTTGTCGCCCAGGCCCTTTACCGGCTGTTCAAAAGACCCAACCCTCCTGACCGGAACCCCGAAAACATCGAAGAACTCTCGATAGAAAAGCTGCGTCTCGCCCTTCTCATATCCGCACCCGGCCCATTCGCGTGCGAACTCCGCAGCCCTTGATCGTATTTCGTTCTGCGATAAGGACATGCTGATCACCCACTCCGGTTTTCCCGACCATCGCCTCGGACGCGCATCGGGTCAAGAATAAGCGTCCCGGATCGATGAGAGACCTGAAACCCGGCGAGGAGGAGGTGCTGCGCGCCGCGATGCGGGAGGCCGGCCACGCCCCGCCGACCGCGCTCACCAGCCCCGGAAACCGTGAGAACGAATAAGGAACGCGTCAGATCCGACTTGCGCCCGCTCCCCTACGGACGCAAGACGCGCCACCAGCCCGGACATGAAACGCTTCATTTTCAATGGGTTGGTGGCGGAGACGAAGGGATTCGAACCCTCGAGACCCTTCCGGGCCTACTCCCTTAGCAGGGGAGCGCCTTCGACCACTCGGCCACGTCTCCGTCGACCCGTTTAAGGAAGCGTGCAGGCGGGGACAAGGCCAAATTGACCAAGGACAGATGAAAAGACTAGCTTGAGGGGCAAACGGTCTGATGCAGCCGAGAGGATAACCCGTTATGCCCCCGTCCCCGCTTGCCGCGCCGCTTGATCTGCCCTGCGGCTTGCGCCTGGCGAACCGCATCGGCAAGAGCGCGATGACTGAAGCGATCGCCGGAGCCGACGATGCGCCGAACGTGGCGCATGACACGCTTTACGCGCGCTGGTCCAAGGGTGGCATGGCAGTGCAGCTGACCGGAAACGTGATGATCGACCGGCGATATCTGGAGCGCCCCGGCAACGTGGTGGTGGAGGATCGGCGCGACCTGCCAGCGTTGAAATCCTGGGCTGCCGCAGGGAAATCAGGGGGCAGTCAGATCTGGATGCAGATCAGCCATCCGGGGCGGCAATGTCCGATTGTCGTGACCATGCGCCCGCTCTCGCCTTCAGCCGAGAAGCTCCGCATCCTTGGCCTCTTTGGCAAACCAAGGGAAATGACCGAGGCCGATATCGAAGACGCGATCCAGCGCTATGCCACCACCGCACAGATCGCGCAGGAGGCGGGCTTTGACGGTGTGCAGATCCACGCCGCGCATGGCTATCTCATAAGCCAGTTCCTGTCGCCGATCACCAACCGGCGCAGCGATCACTGGGGTGGTCCGGTCGAGAACCGCGGGCGGTTCCTGCGGCGGGTCTATTCTGCGGTGCGCGCGGCTGTCGGGCCCGGCTTTCCGGTGGCCGTCAAACTGAACTCCGCCGACTTCCAGAAGGGTGGGTTCAGCCTTGAAGACAGCACGCGCGTCGCGGCGTGGCTGGAGGAGGACGGCATCGACCTGATCGAACTGTCAGGCGGCACCTATGAGCAGATGAGTTTCGTCAACGGCACCGACACGTCCGAACAGCGCGACAGCACCAGGCGGCGCGAGGCGTATTTCCTCGATTACGCGCGCGAGCTGCGCAAAGCCGTGACCGTCCCGATCATGGTCACCGGCGGCTTCCGCAATACCGACGCAATGGAGCAGGCGCTGACAGAGGATGGCATCGACATGATCGGCCTCGCCCGGCCGCTCTGCATCGACCCGGACGCGGCGGGCAAGCTGATCGACGGGACCAAGCGGCAGGTGGGCATCGACGAGGCCGGGTTGATGCTGGGTACGGGTTCCTTGGGCGCCAACACCAAAAGCTGGTTCACCAACCTGGTGAACACCGCCTCAAGCGTCGAATACTACGTGTCGCAAATGACCCGGATATCGCGCGGGGAGCAGCCCCAGACCATCCACCGCATCAGCACGATCGGCACCTTCCTGTGGTATCTGACGATGACGACCGTGAATGGCGTACGCCGTAAGATCGGCTAAGGTCGCGCAGGCACGCCCAACCTGCTGATGGAGGCGGTACGCCAAGGGCTTGGGGCCACGCTGTTCAGCGAATAATTCACCCGCGAGCATCTTGCCACCGGGCGTCTTGCACAGGTGCCCCGGCCCAGAACCCTCTATGCGCGCTACCTTTCGGTAACGCCCAAAGGACCGCGCCACGCTCTGGTCGAACCGTTTGTTGAGTGGGCGCGCACGCTCTTCTGACGTGCGCCCTGATCAGGTGTTGAAGAGGAAGTGCAGCACGTCGCCATCTTTGACGATATAGCTCTTCCCTTCAGCCCGCATCTTACCTGCTTCCTTGGCCGGGTTTTCACCACCCAGGGACACGTAGTCGTCATAGGCGATGGTTTCGGCGCGGATGAAACCCTTTTCGAAATCGCCATGGATCACACCGGCGGCCTGCGGGGCAGCGGTGCCTTTGGTGATCGTCCAGGCGCGGGCCTCTTTCGGGCCGACGGTGAAATAGGTTTCCAGCTGCAGGAGTTCGTAGCCCGCACGGATCACGCGGTCGAGGCCCGCTTCCTCAAGACCCATTTCGGACAGGAATTCTTTCGCCTCTTCGGCGTCGAGCTGGCTGATCTCTTCTTCGATCTGGGCCGAGATGACCACGCGGCTGTTGCCTTGCGCGGCGGCCATTTCGCCAACCGCGTTCGACATGGCGTTGCCTTCGGCCGCATCCGCCTCGGACACGTTACAGACGTAAAGCACGGGCTTCGTGGTCAGCAGTTGCAGCATGTCCCACGCCTTGCGGTCCTCATCGTCGACCGACACGGTGCGGGCGGGTTTGCCCTCTTCCAGCGCGGCCAGGGCGGCGCGCATCAGGCGTTCCTGCTGCACCGCATCCTTGTCACCGCCGCGCACCTTGCGGACAATGTTCTGAAGCCGCTTTTCGAGGCTCTCGATGTCCGCAAGCATCAGCTCGGTCTCAATTGTCTCGGCATCTGCCACAGGGTCCACCCGGCCATCCACATGCACCACATCGCCGTCTTCAAAGCAGCGCAGCACGTGGGCGATGGCGTCCACCTCGCGGATGTTGGCAAGGAACTGGTTGCCCAGACCTTCGCCCTTGGAGGCCCCCTTCACGAGGCCCGCGATGTCGACAAAGGTGATCCGCGTCGGGATGATCTGCTTGGACTTGGCGATCCCGGCCAGCGTATCCAGCCGCGCGTCAGGCACCGCCACATCACCGACATTCGGCTCAATCGTGCAGAACGGAAAGTTCGCCGCCTGCGCCGCTGCGGTCTTGGTGAGCGCGTTGAAGAGGGTCGACTTGCCCACGTTCGGCAAACCCACGATTCCCACCTTAAAGCCCATGTCGATCTCTCCTGATCCTGCGAATTTGCGCCGCTTCTATGCGCTGACCGTCGGCGCTGCAAGACGGCTGAGATCGGGCATCATGCGCCGCCAGAACCGGTGGTTCAACAGCACCGCCGCCCCGGCCAGACCAAACACCAGCCCGATCCAGATACCCGTGGCGCCCCATCCTACGACAAAACCCAGCACATAGGCGGCTGGCAGGCCGATGCCGAAATAGGATACGGCGGCATAGATCATCGGCACGCGCGCATCCTGCACCCCGCGCAAGAGGCCCAGTGCCACGACCTGCGCGCCGTCCACCAGCTGGAAGATCGCAGCAAGGATCAGCAGGGTGATGCCCAGCGCAATGATTTCGGCCCGCGCAGGATCGTCGGGGTCGAGGAAGGCCGCGATCAGGGGTTCCGGCAGCGCGACGAACAGAACAATGGTGAGTGCCGCGACGAAAGCCGAGAGCGCCAGTGCCACGACGCCGCCCCGTGCCATATGCGGCCAATCCTTGCGCCCGAACGCATTGCCCGCGCGCACGGTGGCGGCGTTGGACAGGCCCAGATGAAGCATGAAGGTCATCGACGCCAGTTGCAGCGCGATCCCGTGTGCGGCCAGCGGGATGGTCCCGAGCCAGCCCATCATGATGGCAGAGGCGGCAAAAAGCCCGGTCTCGGACAATGAGGTCAAGCCGATGGGCACACCCAGTTTGAAGACCTGCGCAAACATCTCGTTGTCCGACTTCCAGAGCCGCTGGAACAGGCTGTGTTCGGGCACGAAGGCGCGGATATAGACCACGATCACCAGCATCGAGAACACGTGTGTGCTGAGCGAGGCAATGGCTGCGCCCTGAAGGCCCAGTTCCGGAAAACCGAAATTGCCGAAGATCAGCGCGAAATTCGCCAATGCGTTGTAAGGCACGGCCACCGCTGTCACCCAGAACACAACCTTGGTTTTCTCCAGCGCGGCCAGATAGCTTTTCAGCACCATCGTCACTAGTGCAGGCAACAGTCCAAAGGCCAGCACCCGCAGGTAGACCTGCGCTTCGGCGGAGATTGCCCGCGTCTGCCCCAACCGTTGCAGCAAAGCTTCCGACCACCACAGCAGCGGGAACATCACCACGCAGAACAGCGCCGACAGCCACAACCCCATTCGCGTGGCACGGCGGACTTTCTGGTCATCGCCCTCGGCCGCGTAGGAGGCCACCATCGGCATCACCGCCCAGGCAAAACCGCATCCGAACAGGAACAGCGTGAAGAAAAGCGTGTTGGCCAATGTGACCGTGGCCAGCGCCTCGGCACCGTACCAGCCGACCATGATCGTGTCGGTCAGACCGATGGACATCTGCGCCATATGCCCGCCAACCAGCGGCAGCCCCAGAACGAGGATGGCCCGGATATGGGCCGGATATGACATCTCTTTTGTGTGCATGATGGTCGGTTAGACCTGCCCCGTCACCGGAGCAAGCGTTTTGTCAGATCAGAGTGCGCGGATCAGGAATTGTGAGGCCAGAATGGCAATGATCAGCCCAGCGCCGGTTTCAATCACCCCGGCGATCCGCGCGGTGTGCGGCCCGTTGGCGAACCGCGCCAACGCGCCTTCGCGGAACGTGACCGCCCCGATGGCAGCGGCAAGAGTGACGCTTGCAGTGCCCAGCCCCATCGCAAATGTGCCAAGGATACCAGCCGCTTGTATCCCCATGCTGACCGAAAGGATCAACAGGAACAGCGCGCCAGTGCAGGGTCGGATCGCAATGGCTCCGATCAGCATCAGCGCATCACGCAGCGAGTGTACTTTCTTGACCTGCTCGGGCGTCGGCGCATGGGCGTGGCCGCATGTGCTGCACACACCGTCCTCACCGTGGTCGTGGTGGTGATCCGGCACCGGCCAGTTCGACCAGAGCCGCGATGCCCCGCGCAGCGCCAGCCACGCGCCAATGGCGCAGATCGCGGCATAGCTGAACGGCGCGAACCAATCCTCGGCCGCGCCCACCATCTCTTCGCGGCCCAGCCCCAAAAGCCAGACCCCGGTATAGACCACGATGATCGCGGTCCCTGCCTGTGCAATGCTCGACAACACCGCAAGGACGGAAAGCCGTGTCAGCGCCACACGCTCGGCCACGCCGTAGCCTGCAATCAGGATCTTGCCGTGGCCGGGGCCGACCGCATGAAAGAACCCGTATCCGAAACAGACCGCCATCAATGTCAGGAGTGCGCCCGGTTCGTTGGCCCGTAGTGCCCGAAGTCCCTGCGCCATCCCGCTTTGTGCCGCGCGTTGGCCCTCGGCGGCCCAGCGTTCCAGCATCTGCGCCCCGTCAAAGCCCCAAAGCCAGACGGCAAGCGCAACGACGGCAACAGCAGCTAGTTGGAGGGCGGTGCGCATGACATGGTGACCGTATCAGCGAAATGAATGCCGACGCGCATCTCGTTGAAGATGTCCTCCATCGACCCGCCGTTCAGTTCCTTATCCACGGCGGCCTGTGCGGCCGCCTGATCGGGATCGGTGACGGTGGCGGTGCAGCCGGAATCGGTCAGGGTCACGCCCTGCGACACGTCATACGCCACGTAATAGGTCGGGTCGTATTGCAGCACTTCGATCGCCTCGACCGCAACGGGCGGGATCTCTCGGAAATGCGTGGCGGTGATGAATCCACCCTCGACCTCAACACCAATCGGACGCGGGCGTGGCATCTCGATCTTTTCGCCATTGGAATAGACGTAGAGATCGCCTTCGAACCCTTCCGGCCATTCGATCAGGTCGAACCCGAACAGCGTGTCCAGTTCGGCCTCGGTCAACTCTCCGTCGCCATCGGAATCAAGGCCCATGTCCTCAAGGATCAGCAATGTGAAAAAGTCGTCATAGGTCCAGGAGACCGTGACGCCTGTCACCTCGCGATCATCGTTGATTTCAAACCGCAGAGCCGTTTCGACAAAGATATGTGGATGCGCGCCAAGAGGCGCGGCGACCAGACCGAGTGCGAGAGCGCAGAGAATATTCTTCATGGACACCGGAGGTAAGACCCCCGGCGCCCCAAGGCAAGCTGCTCCGGCGACGAACGGCAGAGATTTGCGCAGGTTTTAGCTGCGCGCCTTGCGTGTGTCCGGATGCAGCGATGTGCCCAGAATGTGGTCAGACCGATGGATCACATGCCCGGCCCCACCGACGATCAGCGGATCGGGCGCTGTGGCGATGCTGTGATCCTTGCCAGGATAGTCCAGTGTCGACAGGAAATGCTTCATGCAGTTCAGACGGGCGCGTTTCTTGTCGTCGGATTTGACAATGGTCCACGGCGCGTCGGCTGTGTCGGTGTAGAAAAACATCGCCTCTTTCGCCTCGGTGTAATCGTCCCACTTGTTAAGGCTCGCCTTGTCGATGGGCGACAGCTTCCACTGTTTCAGCGGGTCAGTCTCGCGACTGGCAAAGCGGCGTTTCTGTTCGGCCTGTGTGACCGAGAACCAGTATTTGTAGAGCCGGATGCCCGAGCGTGTCAGCATCCGTTCGAAATCCGGGGTCTGGCGCATGAACTCGAGGTATTCGCCGGGTTCGCAGAAGCCCATCACCCGCTCGACCCCGGCGCGGTTGTACCAAGACCGGTCATAAAGCACGATTTCCCCGGCGGTCGGCAGATGTTCGATATAGCGCTGATAGTACCACTGCCCGCGTTCGACATCGGTCGGTTTGTTCAGCGCAACCACCCGTGCCGTCCGTGGATTGAGGTGCTCGGTGAACCGCTTGATCGTGCCGCCCTTGCCCGCCGCATCCCGACCTTCGAACAGCATCACGAATTTCTGGCCGGTGTCCTGCGCCCAAAGCTGCACCTTGAGCAATTCAGCCTGAAGCGCGGCTTTTTCTGCCTCGTAACTGCTCCGGGAAAGCCGCGAACGGTACGGGTACTTGCCCGATTCAAATGCACGGCGCACCTCGTCGGCGGTGACCGCCTTTTGCGGCGAGACGGGCACTTCGGGAAGGGCTCCCTTCGGTTGCGGTTCGATTTTAGCGTCAGCGGCAATGGCTTGGGATGAAGGCATGCAAAACTCCTGCTAATAAATGTGTTCGTCGCAGGCATCGTAACAGGATTGTAAAAAGGTCTCTTTGACACGCATCAAAATCAGCCGCCCCTGCCCCATTGATTTTCCCGCTCAACTCCGGCAATCGGGTTCGGGCAATTCAGGAGATCGCCATGACCCGTATCGACGCCAAATTCGCAGAGCTTCGCAAAGCCGGAAAAAAGGCCTTTGTGTCCTACGTTATGGCGGGCGACCCCGACTTCGACACCTCGCTTGAGCTGGTCAAGGGTCTGCCGGGTGCTGGCGTGGACATCATCGAGCTGGGTCTGCCCTTCACCGACCCGATGGCCGATGGCAGCACGATCCAGCTAGCCGGTCAGCGCGCGCTGGAAGCCGGCATGACACTCGACCGTACGCTGGAGCTGGCGCGGATCTTCCGTGAAGGTGACGACACCACGCCCATCGTGATGATGGGCTATTACAACCCGATCTATTCGCGCGGCGTGGATCTGTTCCTGACCCAGGCCAAAGAAGCAGGCATCGACGGTCTGATCATCGTCGACCTGCCGCCCGAAGAAGATGAAGAGCTTTGCATCCCGGCGCAGGCGGCGGGCTTGAACTTCATCCGTCTGGCAACACCGACCACCGATGACAAGCGTCTGCCCAAGGTGCTCCAGAACACGTCCGGTTTTGTCTACTACGTGTCGATCACCGGCATCACCGGCGCCGCCGAAGCGCAGGCCGCCGATGTTGGCCCCGAAGTTGCGCGAATCAAGGCCAAGACCGACCTGCCGGTCATCGTCGGCTTCGGCATCAAGACCCCCGACGCGTCGGAGGCGATTGCCGGTGTGGCGGATGGCTGCGTTGTGGGTTCGGCCATCGTCGCCGAACTGGCCAACGGCAAGCCGGTGAGCGAGGTTCTGGCCTTCGTCAAATCGCTGGCCGACGGCGCACACCGCGCCTGATCGAATGGCGGGACGGGCGGCAGCAGAGACGCTCTATGCAGCGTTTCACGGCAACCGTCAGGTGCCGCCACTGACCGACACCCTGCCAGACCTGACACTGGATCAGGGCTACAAGATCGCATCCGAAGTTCACGCCAAGCGGATTGCCAATGGCGCAAAAGTCGTCGGGCGCAAGATCGGGTTCACCAACCGCACCATCTGGCCCATCTACAATGTACATGCGCCAGTCTGGGGCTGGATGTATGAGGACGGCGTCCACGATGTTCCAGCCGATGGCGTCATCACCCTACCCGCCCTTCCCGAACCCCGGATCGAACCCGAGATCGTGTTCGGCTTCAAAGCCTCCCCCAGCCCCGACATGGACCTGTCCGAGTTGGCCGCGTGTATCGACTGGGTGGCGCACGGGTTCGAGATCGTCGTCTCGCTCTATCCTGGCTGGCGGTTCACCGCACCTGACAGCGTGGCTGCAATGGCGATGCACGGTGCGCTTTGGATCGGCCCGCGACTGGAGCCAACGCCGGAGCGGCTGGAGGCGCTGCCCATCTGCAGCATCACCCTGACCGGGCCTGAGGAAAGGCTCACCGGCCACGGGGCAGATGTGCTGGGCGGACCGCTCAACGCATTTCAGTATCTCGTGGGCCAGATCGACCGAATGCCCGGCGCATCCATCATTCAGCCCAGTGAAATCGTCACCACCGGAACGCTTACCGATGCCCGGCCGATTGCACCGGGACAACGCTGGACAACCACCTTCGACACACCGCTTCTGACAGGTCTGTCCGTCACCTTCGCCTGACCCGAAGCCGCCACACTCCCTTCACCTTCTATTTTTGGAATGTTTGTGCTACCGTGATCCCGAAGCGCGCGGTACACTAGAATGGAGGGGGTTATAATGTTGACCCATTCACGAAAACTGTACCTGATGAGTATTGCGGCTCTGGCACTTTCCAGCGCCGCACCGGTTTCCGCGCAAGACACAGGTTATGGGGAGAGCCTGTTTCAGGAGAATTGCGCAGTGTGTCACGGAGCAACAGGCGGAGGGGATGGCCCGGTCGCAGAGTTGTTTGCCCAGCGACCCCGAAACCTGAGACTGCTGGCGAAGGAAAACAACAACACGTTTCCCTTCAGCGAGGTCTATCAGTCGATAGACGGGCGCCGCGATATCACCGCCCATGGCAACACGCAAATGCCGATCTGGGGTGACCTCTTCACCGAGGACGCGCTGCCGCGCACCATCCATCCCGGCGTCACCGCCGAGGATGTTGTACAGGGGCGCATCCTGGGCTTGGTCTATTACCTGCAATCCGTTCAGGAGATGTAATCTCCCCCGCGCCTCGTGGCCTTCCGGGCTGCCGGGCGCGCCTGCATCTGCACTCGTTCTCGGTCAGTCCCTTGCCGCATCAAGCCTTTTGCGCAGCGTTTCCAGGCGTTCGATGAGGCCGCTCAGTTCATCCGGCGTAAACGTGTCGGATATCTCAGCCACATCCGGCATGAGGCTGGCGATAGCGTCCTGACGAAAACTGCGTCCGGCCTCGGTTAACCAGACCTGTTTGCTGCGCGCGTCTTTGGGATTGGCGCGCATCTCGATCAGACCGCGCTTTTCCAACCCAGCCAGCGTGTGGGTCATGCTGGTCTTGGGCACCTGAAACGCGCGCGCGAGTTGCAAGGGCGTGCGCCCGTCCTGCACCCGGATTAAATGGTTGATCACCGAGAAATGCGGCAACACCATCCCGTCCGGCAACCGCGCCTCAAAGGACGCGCGGCTTAATTGACTGATGATACCGATCTCATTGAAGAGTTCGAAATAGAGCCCGGTCAGGTCGGGTGCCGAGTGTGTGTCAGGCATTATTCGATATTGGCCTCATCCGGGTTTCCAGCGCCCAGCGTGGGGTGCGTGACGTCGGCACAGCGTAGCCCAGAAGACCGAGCATTTGAACCGTGCCCCCCGCTGGGGCGTAGGCGTCATGGATCGCCTCATAGAGGTCGGCCATTTCCGGGTATTCCTGCAACGCCTGACTGACCGGGCGGAGTCCCAATCCGGCCCCGGTCGCCGCAAGGTTCGCCCGTAACCAGCGGGCGCCCGCACCGATCTGATCTTCGCGCGTGTTGCCGTCTGTGGTCAGCAGCACCAGTGCCGGGGCCGAGGCGATGGCGTCCACAGTTCCCTTAATGGCCCCCTGCGCCGCCATCGTTGTTGGGTCGAGCGAGGCTTCGCGGGTCAACACACCAGCCTTGGCCAGCGCTTCGAACATCGGACCGCCAAGGTCGATCCCGTCGGGATTTGCGTTGATCTCGGCTTTCCCGATGCGCACAAGGTCGATGCTTTCCTTCCACGCATCCCGCGTTGCGGCCTCGACAAGCCACGCCTCAGTCGCAATTTCGCGCAGCGCGTCGGCTTCGCTATCTTCGGCCAGCAGGGACAAGTGAGGCATCATCGCCGCGCGGGCGGCCGCGTCGAGGCTTTGGGGCTCGAACACTTCCTTGTGCGACCGTCGCTCCATCACATGCGCAAAAAGTGGATCGGACGTGGCGGCCCCCGCAACAAAGCGGCAGATCGCGACCGGGCCAGTCTCTCCTTCGGGATAAAGCGTCTGGTCGATCCCATATCCCTCTTGGGCAGCAGCCATGCGCATCAGCTCCAGAAAACAGCCCATGCCGATGGTCAACTGCCGTGCAAACGGGTCGGTCACCGGAAGATTGCGCGCGGGATCGCGCCAAATCGCAACGGTGTCGTCGCCAACCAGCCCTGCCTCCCACGGCTGGCGATTGTGCGGGTTTGGTGCAAGCAAGGCGTAGGACAGCGCGCGCAGACGTGGATCGTCATAGTTCCCCGCCATGTCCCAGGGCGCCAGTGCCTTTGTCGGGGTACGGGTCTTTGCGAAAACGGCGATGCCCCCAGTCGCGGCAACAATGGTACCACCACCAATCAGTCCAAGTGTCTTTCGTCTTGAATAGGTCATGTAAATCTCCTTTTGTACGACATCGCACTATTTAGTACGAAATCGAACCAGTTAAGCGAAAGCGGACAAAAATGCCACGTTGCGCGATTGCGACCTCATTGGTAAAGAAAACTAACCAATACATCCGAGGGGCCAACTCATGTCCGTGATCACCGAAATCGAAGACCTTCGCCGAATCTACAAACGCCGGGTGCCCAAGATGTTCTTCGACTACACGGAGTCGGGCAGTTGGACCGAGCAGACCTTCCGCGAGAACTCCTCGGATTTCGACAAGATCTACCTGCGTCAACGCGTTGCCATCGACATGGAAGGCCGCAAGACCGCGTCACAGATGATCGGTCAGGATGTGTCCATGCCTGTGGCTCTGGCCCCGGTGGGCCTGACGGGGATGCAGCATTTCGACGGTGAGATCAAAGCGGCCAAAGCGGCGGAAAAGTTCGGCGTGCCCTATTCCCTCAGCACCATGTCGATCTGTTCGATCGAGGATGTGGCCGCGAACACGTCCAAGCCGTTCTGGATGCAGGTCTACACGCTTAAAGACGACGATTTCATGCAGCGCCTGTTCGATCGCGCCAAGGACGCCAAGTGCTCGGCCGCGATCATCACGGTCGATCTGCAACTGCTGGGCCAGCGTCACAAGGACCTCAAGAACGGTCTTTCCGCCCCGCCCAAGCTGACCCCTTCCTCGGTCGCCAACATGATGACCAAGGTGCAGTGGGGTCTGGGGATGCTCCAGACCAAGCGGCGGTTCTTCGGCAATATCGTGGGGCACGCGAAAGGGGTGAAAGACCCGTCCTCGCTTTCGTCATGGACGGCGCAGGCGTTCGATCAGTCGCTCAATTGGGACCGCATCCGCGAGTTCCGCAAGATGTGGGACGGTCCGCTCATCATCAAGGGGATCATTGATCCGCGCGACGCGCTGGAAGCGCTGAACGTGGGCGCAGATGCGATCATCGTGTCGAACCACGGCGGTCGTCAGCTTGACGGCGCGCTGTCGTCGATCCGCGCTCTGGAACCGATCCTCGACGCGGTGGGTGACAAGATCGAGGTGCATCTCGACAGCGGAATCCGCTCCGGTCAGGACGTGCTGAAGGCGCTCGCGATGGGAGCCAAGGGCACCTATATCGGCCGCGCCTATGTCTACGGGCTCGGAGCCAAGGGGGAACAGGGCGTCACCGACGCGCTGAACGTGATCCACAAGGAACTCGAGGTGTCGATGGGTCTTTGCGGGCGCACCGATGTAAACACGCTCGACCGCGATATCCTGATGATCCCGAAGGGGTTTTCCGGCGATTGGGAAGAGTGACGCCACGCATTAGAGGCATCCTTGGGCCTGACCCGAGGATGTCTTTGGATTGAATTCCTCGGGTCTTCGCCCGAGGATGACGTTTGTATCGAAGAAGAAGCGGCGCCGCCCTTGTGGGCCTGACGTTTCTCTCATCTGCCGGGGTCTCCCCCGGGACCTGTGCCCCTGTCGGGGCCTTCTGAAACCGGTTTCTCATGGTCGCCCCTTTCGGGGATCAAGAGAGTGTCAGTTCATGGTGTCGCGGCATGGGAGTGACCCTTCCCGCTCGATGCGCATCGTGGGCAGGGGTATGCGGTGCCAGTCGTTAAGGATTTGGAAACCGTGCGGACGGTGCGAAGACCTTTCGGAAGGTCTTCGCAGAGCCTTCAAAGGCTCTGACCCGCATTTTCGAAAATGCGGCCCGCCTCACACCCGTCGCAGCGCGACGCGGCTGAGAACCGGCAGCAAAACCAGCGTCACGGCAAATAGCAGCACACCGATCACCGCAAAAGAAGTGGACAGTCCGAACCCTTCGGACAGGAACCCCATCATCGGCGGGCCAATAAAGAACCCGGCATAACCCACCACCGAAATCCGCGAAATCGCATGGCTGCGGTAGCGGTTGGGCACCATGCGCCCGATCCACGCATAGGCCATCGGTGCCATCACCGATACGCCCAGCCCGAGGATCGAAAACCCGAGATAGGCTACCATCAACGATGGCGCTGCAGCCGCAATGCATGCGCCGATCCCGGCGGTGACGGCCGCCCAGCGGATCACGGCCTGCTCGGACACGCGGTTGGCCACGATCTGACCAGCCAATCGTCCCACCGCCATGGTCACACCCAGAAGCGCCGGACCGACAGCGCCCTGTGCGGCACCAGCCCCCAGATTGCGCTCCAGATGCAGAGCCGACCAACCTTCGGTCGCCTGTTCCGACATGAAGGCAATAAGGATGATCATCCCGCCGGGCAGCAGCAGCGTCCAGGGCAACGGCGCGACCTCCACCCCGTCAGCCTCGTGTTCGGCATCGGCTACAGGCGCGGCGAAGGTCTGAAGCATCAGCAGCCCGATCACCAGACCACCCCCGGTGAGGACGGCCGCCGGGCCGAACCCCGCCTCGCGCGCAAAGCCCGTTGCCATGGCGCAGATCGCATAGGCCACGGAAAACACCGCGTGGTTAAGGTTCATCAGGCTGCGTTTGACCTGCGCCTCAAGCGCACTGACCCGCGCGTTCATTGCCACGTCGAGCGTGCCCGAGCTCATCGTCACCCCCAGCATCGCCAGCGTGAACATCACGCCATTGGTGGTGTGGCCGGGCAGAAACGTCGCCACGGCCAGCATGGCCGTAAGAACCCCCAAGGCCCGCGCGCCAAGGCCACGTTCGGCCAGCGGGGCCAGCCACATCGCCATCACGGCGCCCACCGAAGTGATGAGCAGCGCCAGCCCAAACTGTCCGTCCGACAGCCCGACTTGCGGCTTGAGAACCGGAACAAGGGCGGCGAAACTGCCCCAGAACACGCCAACGGCTGCGAATCCGGCGGCCGGTCCGCGACTGATGTAAAGATCACGCAAAAGGCTCATACCGCAGTCCGTGCCACGGAGCAGAGCGGTGGTCCAGCCCACAAACGCCACATTCGGGGTGGAATCTGGCTCCTAGGCACTTGCCCTGCGGCGCAATCCGGTCTATCGCGCAGCCTTCACGCGGGGTGACAGCCTTGGAGGCACCCTGCCCTTACAATTTGGAGATATATCATGGCTGGTGAGATTCCTGATCTCGTAGCTCTGGAACGGACGGGGACAGGCAAGGGCGCCGCTCGTCAGGCACGCCGCGACGGCATGGTTCCGGGCATTGTTTTCGGTGGCGAGAAAGAGCCGCTTCCGATTCAGCTTCAGTTCAACGAACTGTTCAAGCGCCTCAAGCAAGGCCGGTTCAAGTCGACGCTGTTCAACCTCAAGGTTGAAGGCCACGACGATGTGCGCGTGATCTGCCGCGACGTTCAGCGCGATGTTGTCAAAGACCTGCCGACGCACGTCGACTTCATGCGTCTGCGCCGCACGACCAAAGTGAACCTGTTCATTCCGGTCGAATTCCTCAACGAAGGTGCAGCACCGGGCATCAAGCGCGGCGGCGTTCTGACCGTTGTGCGGCCTGAAGTGGAACTGGTTGTGACCGCAGGTGACATCCCCGAGAAGCTGACCGTCGATCTGACCGGCCTGAACATCGGTGACACCGTCACGATTTCCGACATCACGCTGCCGGAAGGCACCAAGCCGACCATCGACCGCGACTTCGTGATCGCGAACATCTCGGCTCCGTCGGGTCTGCGTTCGTCCGACAACGAAGAAGGCGAAGCAGAAGCAGACGAAGTTCCGGCAACCGAGCAGTCCGAAGACTGATCCTGCCGGACCTGCTCAAGGTTCGAACGGCCTCGCCTCTCCGGGCGGGGCCGTTTTCTTTTGTGCCGCTCACTCGCCGTAGCTCTTATGCCGAACGCTTGCGTGCGTGGATCTCGATGGGCGAAATGCGCCCGGACCGGACATTTTCGACCATGTTTCGCAATTTGGTCGCAGTTGTGTCGCCCATCACCAGATGCAGCCCCAGCGGCGGCGGGCCTTTCGCAGCACGTTGCGCCGCCGCGATATCAGCGAAGAACTGTTTGGCGAAATCGGTGCGGTCGATCTGCTGGGTGATCTCGAACCCGGCCTCGGTCAACGCCGAGCGATAATGATCTGGCGACGCAAGGGCGCTTTGCTCGGCGGAAGAGGCCCAAGGCACCGGAAAGGTGATGTCCCCCATTCCGACCTGCATCACGTCGTAAATCGCAAACACCCCACCGGGTTTGAGCACCCGCGCCGCCTCGCGGGCCAATCCGGTCTTGTCCGCGATATTCATGCCAACGTGGATCATGTAGGCGGCATCCATGGTGCCGGCCTCTAATGGCAGATCGAGGATGCTGCCCTGGATCAGGTCAATCCGGTCCTCAAGCCCCGTCCATTCGGTCAGCGCTTGCGCGGTATCGACAAATTCCTGTGTGAGGTCGATGCCTGTCACCTGCGCACCCGTATTTGCCGCCACATAGCGCGCCGGACCGCCGAGCCCGCAGCCAAGGTCGAGCACGCGGTCCTTGGAGGTGAGCCCAAGCGCCGCCATAAACGGCACAGTCGCAAACCGTCCGCCGATGTGGAACTCGTCCACCGGGGCCAGCGCGTCGGGGTCAATCGGCGGCGTCAGGTTCAAAGCCGCACAGCCACCGGATATGCGTTTGAGCAACGCACCAGGCGCGTAGTGCTCTGCAACACTGTCTGTATGGGTCATGGCCCGCCCCCTTTGAACGAGGGTCAGTCTATATCAGGGCACCTTTTTTGTCATTGCGGGGGGCCGCAAAACACAGACCACGACGGTCACTGACAGAAGGTTTGGCCGTTGAACTGGAAGCAGCTTGAACTTTTGCGCGTTCCGCTGGAACTGCTGCGGCTGGTGGTGGTCTGCGGGGTGAAACACACACCCTTGGATGACAATCGTTGTCCTGATGGGCATGTCTTGCGGACACAGCTATCGCCGACAAGGTCTTCCGTGGCCTCACAAACCAGCGGACAAATCCGCCCGTCCATCCGTTCCATCTGCCGCAACAGGTCTTCGCTCGGGTCCAATCCGGCCAATTCGATCTGAGGGGCGTGTTCGGACAGGCGTTCAAGGGCGCTGCGGCTGTTCCGACCCCAGATACCGTCCTCGACCCCGGCGTCGCAGCCCAGCCGGTTCAGTTCGGCCTGCGCCTGCTGCGCGATCTCTTTGTCCGAAAGGGGCGCTTCAACAACCGGTGCTTCGTCCACCACCGGCGACGGATCGGCAAGCGGCTCGGGCGCTGTCTCAGGCACCGCCGCATCAAGAGCGGGCTCGGGCTGAAGCGCTTCCGGCGTGGGTTCGGCTTCAGGTGCGTCGGGCAACGGGGCGTCGGTCACCGGCTCGGGCGTTTCGCTTCTGGTGGGCTCCTCGACCTCGGGAACCGCGAGCACTGCGATCTGTGGCAATTCCGGGGCCACCTGTGGCGCCTCTTGCAGTTTGAAGGCGAAACTGCCGGTCAGAGACGAACTGCTCCACGGCACCTGCTGCCCGGCGGTCTGATCCATCACATCGCGGCGCACACGGCGCATCATGATTTCCACGTCCAGCGCCGGGGTCGCGATATGCGCCAGCAGCGCCGAGGTGAACGGGCTGTGCTGTCCTACCCCATCAAGCGCGACATTGCCGGGTTGCGTGGCATAGGCAATCATCGTGCCCACCCCGGTATCCACCCGCGCCAGACCCCGACCGATAAAGGCCGAGCGAGTACCCATGCTCCGCGCCAGATTGCCCGCCATCGGGTTGTCGCGGCAGGCGTCGAGAAAGATCAGGTTGGTGCGGTTTTCGCGCTCCATCAGTTGCAAGATGTCGGTGAGATTGATCGTCTCGAACTTGAGGTCCGCCTCATCACGGATCTGCGCATCGACCGGTACCAGATAATTGACCCCACCCACTTCGAGACCATGCCCCGCGTAGTAGAGCAGCGCCGTGGTGGCCTCTCCTGCAGCGCGTGCGAAGTCGCGGATCAAATCCTCGGTTGCGGCCCGCCCCAGATCGAACCCGTCAAACACCTCGAACCCCAGATCGGACAGGGCGGCGGAAATGGCTTCGGCATCATTGCGCGGATTGGCCAGTGGGACGGTATGTTCGTATTCGGCATTTCCAAGGACAAGCGCCACCCGCCCGGCCAAAGCCGGGGTCGCGGCGAAAACAAACGCAAAAACAATAACAACCGCGGGAATCGCGGCCCTTAAAACAGCAGAACCGTACATGGCTCCAGTCCAGAAATACGTTGACAGGTCGCCAACATGCCGAAAGCCTAGCAAGAATATCACCGCAGAGTCGACTGCCATCGCCGCGGCACATTTATTTTAAAGACCAAATTTCAGGGGGATTTTATGAACCGGCACAGGAGTCTTTTTTCTATAATTCTGACATTGCTTGTCGCAACAGCTTTCTTTCTGACTGAAA
Source organism: Alphaproteobacteria bacterium (assembly GCA_030425145.1). Taxonomy (GTDB): domain Bacteria; phylum Pseudomonadota; class Alphaproteobacteria; order Rhodobacterales; family Rhodobacteraceae; genus Marivita. The sequence continues at coordinate 22,769 of JAUHVK010000025.1, forward strand.
CCCAGACAGCCCACGCCCAAAGCCTGCGTTACCTCAGCCGCACCGTCGAAGCGGGTAAGCAGATTGAATTCCAGTGGCTCAATTACGATGAACGCACCTGCACCGACCGGGGCTATCCGAAGCTCGTGGTTGAAGAAGCACCGTCGCTGGGCAAGTTCCGCACAGTGAGACGGAAATTCACACCGCAGAACGGCCCCTGCAAGGGCAAGCGCTTCAGCGTACTGCTGGTCTATTACGTGGCCGGGCGCAGAAAAGGTCAGGACAGCACCACCTTTGTCATTCAAGGCCGGACCAACATCCGCATCGCCCTGAGCATCACCGTGACGTGAACCTACCCTGAGCGGTCCCTGCCCCAAGAGCGGAGGCGCCTCATGTTCAGAACCGCCTTTATCCGTTGCGCCGTCGCACTCTCCTTGCTGGCCTCAGTGGTCGCTGCCGAAACCCGTGTGGCGATTATCGATACCGCCTATGACACCCGCCCCTATCTCGACCGGTTGAAAGAGAGCGGTGTCGTTGCCATCGGGCGCTACTACGCGCGATGCGATCAGCCGGAATACGGACTGACCGAAAAGCGGCTCATCAATCAGGGGCGCCCCAGCGACCCCGGCAGCGAGATTGCGCAGATGTTCGCCAAGGGCTTCGCATTGCTGTCGGTCTACCAGTATTACAGCAACACCCCGAACAAGTTTCGCGGACAGAACCGCGATGGAAAAGCCCTGCCAGATGCCAATTGCAACTGGACAGGTGTGGGGCGCAGCGTGGAAGAGGAAGCGGAACTTGATGTGCAGGCGGCCATCTCTCAGGCGCAGGCCTTGGGGCAGCCGCGTGGCACCGCGATCTATTTCGGAGTGGATTTCAACTTTGCCGACAGCGACACCGAGACCATTGACCTGATGGTGCGTTATTTCCGGGTGATCAAAGCGCGGATGGATGCGGCAGGCTATCGGACCGGAGCCTATGGAAGCGGGCACGCGCATCAGATCCTGAAGGGTGCCGGGCTGATCGAGTATTCATGGATCTCCGCCTCGCGCGCCTTTTCCCGCACCAGCGAATTTCACCGATCTGGCAACTGGCATCTCTTCCAGAACCAGGTTGATCGGGAATGGTTCGGCAGCAGCGGATCGGGGTGCTCGCGTGGTTTGCCGCTCGATACCAATGTGCAGAACATGTTTCAGGACTCTGATGTGGGCCTCTGGCGGCAAAGCGAGAGCTTTATCATCGACGAAGGGCGCACTTTCGACATCTTCGCAACCCGGCGCTTTGCCTGCGACGGCGACGCGGTGGTACGGCGCGACAAGGTATCATCCTCGTCCGACGTGGCGCGGATCACCGAGTGCAAGGCGGGCAAGGCCAAAGCGCTGCCGCCCAAGATCGACTTCGCCAATGCCGCGCGGGTCGGGGCTGCGACGGACACGCTGATCGAGGTCGATGTGGACGATGATGGCGAGTTTGACGGCTGGACGCATCACAGCAACCTGACGGCGCATTTCGGCTACAAGCCCGACTGGATCTTCGAAACCGCACGGCGCAACGCGACATCCTGCAACTGATCTGTCATGGAAGGGGACAAGTGTCATCGCGATGACACGCAGATCAGAGACACCGCCCCTCATGTCGCCCAGCCTTGCCCAGATCTTTGCCGTCTTCCTCAAAATCGGTTTGCTGTCCTTTGGCGGCCCTGCGGCGCAGATCGCGCTTATGCATCGAATGCTGGTGGATGAGCGCGGCTGGCTGACGGAAAAGCAGTTTCTCAACGCGTTGAGCTTTTGCATGTTGCTCCCCGGGCCGGAGGCAATGCAGTTGGCCACCTATTCCGGTTGGCGGCTGCATGGCATCTTGGGTGGTCTGATTGCGGGGCTGCTGTTTGTGCTGCCGGGGGCAGCGGTGATCTTTGCGCTGTCGCTGCTCTACGTGACCTATGGCGACCTGCCTTTGGTGGACACGTTGTTCCTGGGCGTGCAGGCGGTGGCCGTGGTGATCGTCGTCGAAGCGCTGCTGAAAGTTTCCAAGCGCGCGCTTCATGGGGTGGCGCATTGGGTGCTGGCGGGCCTCGCGTTTGTTGCGATCTTCTTCTTTGCGGTACCGTTCCCGGTGATCGTTCTGGCGGCAGGGCTATACGGCGCGATGGTGGCGACGATCGAGGCGACCCCTGCCCTGCCCATCGCGGTGTCGGCAAAGCGCAGCTTAGTGACGATCCTGATCGGACTGGCCGCATGGGGCTTGCCTGTGCTGGTCGTCGATCTGGCCTTTGGCGGTACGATCCTGACCGAGATCGCGCTCTTCTTCTCCAAACTCGCGGTTGTGACCTTTGGCGGCGCCTATGCGGTGCTGGCGTATATGGCGCAGGACGTGGTGGGGCTTTACGGCTGGCTCACCCCGACCGAGATGATGGACGGGTTGGGTCTTGCCGAAACCACCCCCGGTCCGCTGATCCTTGTCACGCAGTTCGTCGGCACTTTGGCTGCGTTCCGCGAAGGTGGATATGCGCTGGCCATCTTAGGTGGGGCGATGACGCTTTGGGTGACCTTTATACCCTGTTTTCTATGGATTTTTGTCGGTGCGCCCTACATCGACTGGATTTCCGCGCAGCCGCGTCTGAACGGTGCCCTGCGCGCGATCACGGCGGCTGTGGTTGGGGTGATCCTGAACCTGTCACTCTGGTTCGCGCTGCATGTGCTGTTCGGCACGGTGACGGAGACACGTATCGGAGTGCTGCGGCTCTGGTCGCCGGACATCGCAACGATCAACTGGCAAGCCATCGCCCTGATCGCGATGTCGGCAGTGCTGCTGTTGCGCGCGCATTTGGCGATTGGCTGGGTTCTGGGCATCTCTGCCGCTGCGGCCCTTGTTCTGGCGCAGATCTGACGCTTGGGCTTTTGCCCTTGGCCCCGGTTTCGCCTAGAGAGGGGCAAAGGCGATGCACTTGGAGGCACGGGCAGCGATGAAACTCTTTGTGGGACTGGGCAATCCGGGGTCGGGCTACGCCAGGAACCGGCACAATATCGGCTTCATGGCGATGGATCAGATCGCGTCGGATCATGGATTTGGCCCGTGGAAATCCAAGTTTCAAGGGGAAGTCACCGAAGGGCGGCTGGGCAGCGACAAGGTGCTTCTGCTGAAACCCGGCACTTTCATGAACCGATCCGGTCAGTCGGTGCAGGCGGCGATGCAGTTCTACAAGCTGGAGCCTGCGGATGTGGTGGTGTTCCACGACGAGCTGGACCTCGCCCCCGGAAAGTGCCGCGTCAAGCAAGGTGGCGGTCATGCCGGGCATAACGGGTTACGGTCGATCCACGGGCATATCGGTGAGGCTTACGGTCGGGTGCGGTTGGGCATCGGGCATCCGGGCCACAAAGACGCCGTGGCGGGATACGTGCTGCACGATTTCCCAAAAGCGGATGAGGTCTGGTTGGACGACCTTCTGCGCGGAATTTCGGATGGCGCCGCCAATCTGGCGGATGGCGACACCGGCAAGTTCATGAACGCCGTGGCGTTACGCGTCGCCCCACCCCGGTCGTCGAAAACCCCGGCGAAGGCAGAAAAGGCGGATGTACCGAAACCGGCCCCGAAGCCCGAGGCCGAACCGGAGCCCGACACCCGCAACCCGCTGCAAAAGCTGGTGGACCGCTTCCGGTGAGCCTTTCAGACGCACTGGCCGATCAGGCTGGGCATTGCGCGGCACTCGGCTCGCCTTTCATGGCGCGGATGCTGCCGCTTCTGGCAGAGGTCTGGCCGGAGGGGTCGGCATTGGACGCGGCGGTGCGCGGGTTTACCGGTGACATCGGCCCGAAAGGCCATTCCCTGCCCTTGCGATTGGCCTCAGGGTTACATGCGTTGGTGCTGACCGGGCAGGACGCCGAGCTGATCGCGGCCTACCCGCCCAATGATGTGTCGGATCAATCTCTGAAAACGGCCCTGACCGGCGCGCTGGCGCGGTATGAGGCCTTCTTGACCCAATGGATCACCTCGCCACCCCAGACCAACGAGGTGCGCCGCTCGGCGGTTCTGATCGCAGCAGCGCATGAATTGGTGCATCGGACCGGCGTGACCGATCTGCGCCTGTCGGAACTGGGAGCCAGTGCTGGGCTGAACCTGATGTTCGACCGCTACGCGCTGGACGCAAGCGGAACTCGGCTGGGGCCGGGGGACGCAGCGCTGACGTTGTCACCGGATTGGGTCGGGCCTGCCCCTCAGGCTGCGCCGTTTACCGTAAGCGAACGGCGGGGTGTGGACCTCAACCCGCTTGATCCGCACAACCCCGATCACGCGCTGCGCCTGCGCGCGTATCTCTGGGCGGATCAGGAACATCGGCTGACGCTTACCAACGCGGCGATCCGGGCGAACGCGGCAGAGGTCGACAAGGGCGATGCGGTGGATTGGTTGGAGAAACGATTGGTTGATGCCCCCGCAGGTCATATGCACCTGATCTACCACACCATCGCGTGGCAATACTTCCCGGCCGAGCGTCAGGCCACAGGAACCGCCCTGATCGAAGCGGCGGGTGCGCGGGCAACGGCAGAAGCGCCTCTGGCGTGGCTGCGTATGGAAGCAGATGGAGAGACACGGGGCGCGTCGGTGACCGCACGGCTTTGGCCCGGCGATCATCACATCACCTTGGGACGGGCAGATTTTCACGGGCGCTGGGTGGATTGGGCGGACAATCGCGCTTAGATTTTGTGGAAACCACCGCAACGCAGGAGGCCCCGATGGAACCCGACGACCCAATCAACGTGCTGGGCGGCCCGCTTCAAGGGTGCTCTACAGAACCGCTCACCGGGTTCTTCCGCGACGGCCATTGCAACACATGCGCTGCCGATCAGGGCAGCCACACAGTTTGCGCGGTGATGACGGCGGAATTCCTCGCTTATTCGAAATATGTGGGCAACGACCTGAGCACCCCGGTACCGCAATTCCGCTTTCCGGGGCTCAAACCCGGCGATCATTGGTGCCTGTGCGCCTCGCGTTTCCTGCAAGCCCATGACGAAGGCTGCGCACCGATGGTGAACCTTACCGCCACGCACAAGCGGGCGCTGGACATCGTGCCGATGCGGGTTCTGGAGCAATACGACATCAACGCCTCGGAGGCCTGACGCGGATCAGGAGGCTTTTTCGATCACCGCCGTTGTGTCGCTTGGCGGCACAACAGCGATTGGCTCGCCCATCAGTTCTTCGATGAAAAGGCTCAGAAGCTGCGGGCGGCCCGACACCCCGGCCTTGCGGTAGATGGCGTTGGTCTGGGCCTTTACGGTGCCTTCGGAGGTGTTGCGCAATCCGGCAATATCCGCGGTGCTCAACCCCTTGATCGAGAACAGTGCGACGTCCTTTTCCGCCGGGGTCAGTTCCCATTCAGCGAACCGTTCCTGCAATACATCCATGAAAGCGCCCGAAGCCAACCGCAGGCTTTCCTCGGCCGCGCGCTGACGACGGATCGAGCGCAGCATGAGCGATGCGCTGACCACCATGCCAAGGATCAGGCCGATCACAGCACCGATCTGCGCAAGTTCGTAATAAACCCAGGCAATGGGTGACGATGAAATGCCAAGGATGCTGCCCACGATATCCCACAACAGGAACAGGCCGCTGCACAATTGCAGCGCCAGAAGTGGAAAGAGGACCACCCAGATTCTCACAGTCCCGTCGAGGCTCCTCACCGAGGCTGATCAATCGTCGTCATCATCATCGTCGTCATCATCGTCATCATCGTCGTCGTCATCATCGTCGCGATCGTCGCGGCCGCTGTTGCTGCTGCCGCTGCCGCTGTTGTCCTCGCGGTCGTCATCGCGATCATCATCGTCGTCGTCGTCATCGTCGTCACGACCGCTGTTGCTGCTGCCGCTGTTGTCATCGCGGTCGTCATCGTCGTCATCACTACTGCCGCTGCTGCTGTCGTCCTCGCGGTCGTCGTCGAGGTCATCATTGTCCGAGCGCTCCACGTAGTCCCGCAGGATGGCGCCGGTGGAGGGATTGAGGATGATCTCGCGGCTTCCGCGCGGCCCCGTAGCAACAATTCGCGTACGCCCAAGCAAGGTCCGCGCAATTCTGATCCGACGATAGCCCTGGCGCTTGAGCTGATTGATCACCTGATCCTCAGCCGTCTGCGCAAGAAGCGTGCCGGGCATCGCCGCGCTGGCGAGCAGACCTGCCAAAAGCTGTCTTCGTTTCATTGTCTCCCTCCAAAAGGCTCCCGCCGACCCGGCGGAAGCCCCTGTTCTTCAGCTATCAGATGGATCAATCGTCGTCACTGTCGTCATCGTCGCTGTCGTCGTCATCGCTATCATCGTCGTCGTCGGCATCATCATCGTCGCTGTCGTCATCATCGTCGTCATCATCATCGTCGTCGTCACCGCCCGAGCTACCGCTGCGGTCGTCATCACCATCGTCGTCACTACCCGAGCTACCGCTGCGGTCGTCATCATCGTCGTCGTCACTACCCGAGCTACCGCTGCGGTCGTCATCATCATCGTCGTCACTACCCGAGCTACCGCTGCGGTCGTCACCATCATCGTCGTCACTACCCGAGCTACCGCTGCGGTCGTCATCACCATCGTCGTCGTCATCATCACGGCCGCTGCTGCGATCATCATCGTCGTCGTCATCGTCGGACCCGGCGCCATCGACAAAATCGCGGTCGCGGGTACGCACCTCGACTCCGGGGCGGGTGTCGTCATCCGAGTCGACGGTTTCGACTTCCTGCTTGATGACGTCGCCGGTGGCACTGTCAAAGACAGTCTCGACCTTTTCGGTGCCGCGGATTGCCTCGACCTTGGTCTGCGTCAGACCCGTCTTGACTTCGATACGGGTGAAGCCTTGCTCTTGAAGATCGTTCACAAGCTGATCGGTCGACGTGCTGCCAGTCGTGACGTTGGCTGTCGTCGTTGTTGTTGTTGTCGATGTGACCGTCGCGCGGCTGTCATCGGACTGGCTGGCAACATCGATGAAATCCCGGTCACGGTTGCGGATCTGGACGCCCGGAGTGGTGTCTTCGCCAGCGCGCACACGCTCGACTTCCTGCTTGAGAATGTTGCCGGTGGCGCGGTCATAGATGACCTCAAGCTTCTGCGTGCCGCGGATCGCCTCGACCTTGATCTGGCCGATGCCATTGTCGATCTCGATGTGTTGGAAACCTTGACTGGTCAGATCACTGATAATCTGATCGGTTGCGGATTGGGCGAATGCCATTGTCCCTGCGAAGGTCGCTACAACGGCGGAAAGCAATGTCTTTTTCACTGGTAAAGTCCTTTCGTGTCCGGTGGCCTGCACATCAGCAGGTACGACGACCCTGACCGCCTCCGTCGCTTCGGGACATTTGCAGATGGTTTAATTCGGGGTCCATAAACCCATGCCCCACACGTCTAAACCGAGGTTTATACGGACCCTTGAGGATTTTATGGAAAAGAAAAACCCCTCGCACCGGAGAGCGAGGGGTTTGATGTCCGGTTTAGACCGCAAGTTTATGCGGCGGGCCCTCAGCCCATGTCGAATCCGAGATGTTTGGCGACCGTGAAGATGTCCTTGTCGCCGCGTCCGCACATGTTCATGCAGATGATGTGATCCTTCGGCAGTTCGGGTGCGATCTTCATCACATGGGCCAGCGCGTGGCTGGGTTCGAGTGCCGGGATGATACCCTCGGTCTCACAGCAAAGCTGGAATGCGGCCAGCGCCTCCTTATCGGTGATCGCAACGTATTCGGCGCGGCCGATGTCATGCAGCCAGGCGTGCTCCGGCCCGATGCCCGGATAGTCGAGACCGGCGGAAATGCTGAACCCTTCGAGGATCTGGCCGTCCTCGTCCTGCAACAGATAGGTGCGGTTGCCGTGCAGCACGCCGGGGCGCCCGCCGGTGAGCGAGGCGCAGTGCTCCATCTTTTCGTTCACGCCCTTGCCGCCCGCTTCGACACCGATGATGCGCACGTCTTTGTCGTCAAGGAACGGGTAGAACAGCCCCATCGCGTTCGAGCCACCGCCGATGGCGGCGATGATGGTGTCGGGCAGACGGCCTTCGGCCTCCATCATCTGTTCCTTGGCTTCCTTGCCGATGATCGCCTGGAAATCGCGCACCATGGCCGGATACGGGTGCGGACCTGCGACAGTGCCGATGCAGTAGAACGTGTCGCGCACATTGGTCACCCAGTCGCGCAGCGCGTCGTTCATCGCGTCCTTGAGAGTGCCGCGCCCCGAAGTCACGGGGATAACCTCGGCGCCAAGCAGCTTCATACGGAACACGTTGGGCTGCTGGCGTTCGACATCGTGCGCGCCCATGTAGACGACGCATTTCAGACCGAACTTGGCGCAGACGGTGGCGGTTGCCACGCCGTGCTGACCGGCGCCGGTTTCCGCGATGATGCGGGTCTTGCCCATACGGCGGGCAAGGATGATCTGGCCCAGCACGTTGTTGATCTTGTGCGCGCCGGTGTGGTTCAACTCGTCGCGCTTCATGTAGACCTTGGCACCGCCCAGACGCTCGGACAGGCGTTCGGCATGATAGAGCGGCGACGGACGGCCGACATAATGCTTCCAGAGGAAGTCCATCTCTGCCCAGAAGCTCTCATCGGTCTTGGCGCGCTCGTACTGTTCTTCCAGTTCGAGGATGAGCGGCATCAGCGTTTCCGAGACGAACCGCCCGCCGAAGATACCGAACCGGCCCTTTTCGTCGGGACCGGTCATGAAGCTGTTGAATAGATCGTTCATCGCGCGCCTCTTTTGTCGAACGGGACACAGGTAGCGGGGTGATGCGGGATGAGCAAGGGGAAGCGCTTCTTTGAACGGCTATTCGGACACCGCCCGTTCCAGCGCCGGGTAGCGCGCCGCGAGTGTTGCGCCGCGCGCCACGAAGGACACCAGCAGCGCAATCCACAGGCCGTGATTTCCGAAAACCGGGACAAGCGCCATGGCCGCCCCGCCATAGATCAGCGCCGACAGAGCCATCATGTTGCGCATGTCGGCGGTGCGTGTGGCACCGATGAAGATGCCGTCCAGCATAAAGGACGCGAGCGCCAGAACCGGCGCGTAGACCATCCATGGCAGATAGGTGGCTGCCGCCGCCTGCACCTCGGCGTTTTTGGCCATGATCGCGACGATGTCATTGCCGAACACCCAGAACCCAACCGCCAGAAGAACCGAGGCCGCCAGCCCCCAGAGGCTCGCCACCCAAACCGAGCGGCGCAGCAGCGGCACCGCCCGCGCGCCCACGGCCTGCCCGACCAGCGCCTCGGCAGAAATGGCAAATCCATCGAGCGCATAGGAGGTGATGCTCAGGAATTGCAGCAGAACCTGATTGGCCGCCAGCGTTACATCTCCGAAATCGGCCGCGAGGAAGAGAAACGACAGGAAGATCACCTGAAGCAGCAGCGACCGGATCAGGATGTCCGAATTGACCTGCGCCATGCGCCGCAGCTTGACGCGGTCAAACACCCGCGCCCAGTCGCGCCAGTCGGGCACGCGAAACGCGCTGCGGCAGAGGTAGAGCCCCATCGCAAGAGCGCTCCAATCCGCGAGGAAGGTGGCAAAGGCCACGCCGTTCACGCCCCAGCCGAGGCCCAGCACGAACCACAGGTTCAGCAACACGTTGATCCCGTTCATCCAGACCTGCAACACCAGCACGGCGCGGGTGCGTTCCTGGGCAATGAGCCAGCCGGTGATGCCGAACACGGAAATGGCGGCGGGGGCCGACCAGATGCGGATCTGCATATATCCACGGGCCAATGTCTCGACCTCGGCACTGGCCGGGGACAGGCGGAAGGCGGCCCAAAGGATCGGAACTTGCAGCAAGATGATCAGCGCCCCACCAACAAAGCCGATCATCAGCACCCGCGTCAGCAGCGCCGCCACCTCGGCGCGGTTGCCCTGCCCCAACGCCTGCGCCGCCAGTCCCGTGGTACCCATGCGCAGAAAACCGAAGATCCAGTAGATTGCCGTCAACACGACAGCGCCGATCCCCACCGCACCGATGGGTGCGGCCTCGCCCATCTGGCCGACCACACCCGTATCCACCGCGCCCAATATGGGGATGGTGACATTGGACAGAACAATCGGCAGCGCGATCTTGAGAACGCGCCGATTGGTGATGTCCTGCGGCGCGAGGTCCGCGTCAGTCACTGCTGGAATCGGTGGATTGGTCCTGTCTTGGCATCAGGAAATGCGCGGTGGCCTGCGCAAAGGGGCGGTCGCGGTTGTCCTGCCATGCTTCGGCCTGCACGCTGGCATATCGCCGTCCCGCGCGGGTGATCGTGGCGCGGGCATAGGCGTCGCGTGGAAGACCCGAACGCAGATAGTCCACGGTGAAATCGATGGTCTTGGGCAGGCGCGGCAGGTTGCCGGCGGCCAAAGCCTCGGCATCGAGCGCCCCGCTTTCGAAATCTTCCCAAATATAGGCCCAGCTGAGCGAGATCATCGCGGTGACCTCCAGAAAAGCCGCCGTCACGCCCCCGTGGATCGCAGGCAGAAACGGATTGCCGATCAGTTTTTCGTCGAAGAACAGGACACCGGTGAGTTCGTCCCCGCGCCGGTCGAAGCTGATGCCCATGAAGGTGATGTAGGGCACACCGCCCACCAGCGCCTTGAGCGCGGCATCGCGGCGTTGTTTCACCACCTGGACGGGTTCGGGAGCCTTGCGTGCCATGTCAGCGGCCCTCCACGGTAAAGGCCCCGGTGGCGGTGGCCACGGGGCGGTCGGTGTCGTCGTCGCAGGCAGTGGCGCGGACAAAGGCGACCGAGCGCGTGATGTGATAGACCTCGGCCCGTGCCGTAATCATCTGCCCGGGAGTGGCGGCACGCATGTAGTCGATACGCAGGTCGATGGTGGCCGTACCCGCAGGCGCGTCTGGATGGCTCATCACCGCAGCCCCGCCGCAGGTATCCATCAGCGCCGAGACCGCGCCACCGTGAATCACCCCTGTCTTGGGGTCGCCGATAAAGCGTTCGTCATAAGGCATGGTGATTTCGGCCATACCATCGCCCAGCGCGGTGATTTCCATGCCCAGCGCCTTGGAATGCGGAATGGTCTGGATGAATTGCCGGGCGATCTTGGCTTTGTCGACGGTCATACTATGTCCTTCGTTGCTGTGCCCGGTTTACGATGGATTGTTCTGGGAAGCCAGCCACGCCATCAGCCTGTTGCCCTACCCGCTGAGCGCTTTTATGGTCGCCTAGGGAGAAGGAAAATTCATGAGCGACAAGCGTCTGAGTTTCAAGGAGATGTGTGCCAAGTTCGATGTGACACCGCGCACCCTCAGATACTACGAATATATCGAACTCCTACAACCGGAGCGCGACGGCCGGGCGCGCTGGTACGGCGCTAAAGAGATCGCACGGATGACCCTGATCCTGCGCGGGCGCAAATTCGGGTTCCAGCTTGAAGACATCCGTCAGTGGCTTTTGATCTATGAAAACGAAGGCACCGATGCCCAGATGCGTGCATGGATTGCGATGGCCGATCGGCAATTGGGCGAATTGGCCGAACAGCGCGCACAGCTGGATGTGGCCATCGACGAATTGCAGAAATTGCGCGACGACACCGCCGCCAGCCTTGGCGACTGAGCCAATCTGACCCCCCGAAACGCACAGCGTTCGCACGGCTTGGACTGAGTCGCGACCGGGATCGCGTTGCCCTTGGGCAGGAATTCCTTACCCAACAGCACGCTCACAGCCAAAGCGCTTTGAAAGAAAGTTTCAGGAACCTGTGGCTGACGTTGCCTGATCTTACGTCAACCTAAATGTGACGTGGCGTCTGAGTTACGTCAACGTAAATTCCCATTGTAAGAAACCCGCAACCTTCGCATTTCGATGCCGTCACGGCACCGAAAAAGGATGATCAAAATGACCGACGACCGCATCATGACCATCAGGGAGATGTGTGACGCCTATGACGTCACACCGCGCACCCTGCGGTTCTATGAAGCCAAAGAACTGCTGTTTCCGATCCGCGAAGGTCAGAAACGCCTGTTTACCAAGCGTGACCGTGCGCGCCTCAAGCTGATCCTGCGCGGCAAGCGCTTTGGTTTCAGCCTCGAAGAAATCCGTCAGCTTCTGGACCTCTACCACATGGGTGACCAGCAGCAGACCCAATTGGCCCGGACCTATGAGATCGCCCAGCAGCGCCTTTCCGACATGGAAGAGCAGCGGGACGAGCTGAACCAGGCCATTGACGAGCTCAAGGAACAGATGCGTTGGGGCGAGAAAATGCTCGCGTCAATGGATCAGACCCAAAAAGCGGCTGAGTAAGCCGCATCGCATTTAGGGAGACCGCCATGCCTAGCTATACCGCACCTCTGAAAGACATGCAGTTCATCCTGCATGACGTTCTGAACGCCTCGGAACAGGACATTCCCGGCTATGACGAACTCGACCGCGATTTCACCGCTGCGGTGATCGAGGAAGCGGGTAAGCTGGCATCCGAAGTACTCATGCCGCTCAATGCCGTTGGCGATACCGAAGGCTGTGTGCTGGAAAACGGCGTGGTCCGCACGCCGACCGGCTTCAAGGAAGCCTTCGAGCAGATGAAAGAAGGCGGCTGGACCGCGCTGGATTGCGATCCGGAATATGGCGGTCAGGGCCTGCCCTACCTGATGCATACTGCGGCACAGGAACCCTTTGTGTCGTCCAACATGGCCTTCAACATGTATCAAGGCCTGACTCACGGCGCCTATTCGGCAATCTACTTCCACGGCTCGGACGAGCAGAAGCAGACCTACCTGCCGAAGATGACGACCTGCGAATGGACAGGCACCATGAACCTGACCGAACCGCATTGCGGGACGGATCTGGGCCTGATGCGCACCAAGGCGGTTCCGCAGGAGGATGGCAGCTACAAGATTTCCGGCCAGAAGATTTTCATCTCGGCAGGTGATCACGACATGGCCGAGAACATCATTCACCTCGTTCTGGCAAAAATCCCCGGCGGCCCAGAGGGCATCAAGGGTGTGTCGCTGTTCATCGTACCGAAGTTCATCGTGAACGAAGACGGCAGCCTGGGCGAACGTAACGGCGTCTCGGTCGGCAAGATCGAAGAAAAGATGGGCATCCACGGCAACTCGACCTGCGTCATGAACTATGACGAAGCGACCGGCTACCTGATCGGTGAGATGCACAAAGGTATGCGCGCCATGTTCACCATGATGAACGAAGCGCGTCTGGGTGTGGGTCTTCAGGGCTACGCGCAGGCGGAAGTGGCTTATCAGAACGCTGTGGCATACGCGAATGACCGGCTTCAGGGCCGCGACGTGACCGGGGCCAAAGCGCCCGAGAAATCGGCAGACCCGATCATCGTGCACCCCGATATCCGCCGCAACCTGATGGATCAGAAGTCCTTTACCGAAGGCGCCCGCGCCTTCACCTATTGGGGCGCAAACCTGATCGACCGGGCACACAAGAACTCGGACGCGAAAGCCGACGGCCTGATTTCCCTGCTGACACCGATCATCAAGGGCTTCCAGACCGACAAGGGCTTCGAGATGGCGGTGAACGCCCAGCAGGTCTATGGCGGCCACGGTTATATCGAAGAATGGGGCATGTCCCAATTCGCCCGCGACGCCCGGATTGCCATGATCTACGAAGGCGCAAACGGCATTCAGGCGCTTGACCTGGTGGGCCGCAAGCTCGCGCAGGACGGCGGCAAGCATGTCATGGCGTTTTTCGAGATGATCAAAACCTTTGCGGCTGAAAACAAAGGTCAGGACGAAGCCTTCGACCGCGACTTCCTCGACCCGCTGAAATCGGCATCGAAGGACCTGCAGGCGGCGGCAATGTACTTCATGCAGAACGGCATGAAGAACCCCAACAACGCGCTGGCCGGGTCGTATGACTTCATGCACATGTTCGGCCATGTCTGCCTTGGCTACATGTGGGCGCGGATGGGGCTTGCAGCCTCGAAGGCTTTGAAGGACGGTGCGTCCGACGTTGCGTTCTACGAGACAAAGCTGGCCACCGGACGCTACTACATGGCACGCCAGCTGCCTGCCACCAAGATGCACCTTGCGCGCATCGAAACCGGTGCCGATCCGGTGATGGCGCTGGAGGCGGCCAACTTTTAAAGTCCGGGAGGACAGATGCCCAAACGCTTTCGACTGACCCGTCGCTTTCCGGCCGCAATGACCGAGGATGGCTATCGCCGCCTCAAGCGGTTTGCCGAAGAGGCGGGTCTGGACGAAGGTGAGGCGCTTTCCTTCCTCTTCGAGAATTTCGACAGCGTCACGGACAGCGAGGCGCTGGGACATCGGCTCAGGCTGTTCAATGCAGAGCTTGACGCACGCAAACGATAACGCGGGATGGGGGGGGAGCCATGCGATCAAACTGGATGACCGACGAGCACGAGATGCTTGCCGAGATGACCTCAAAGTTCATCGAAACCGAATGGCAGCCGCTCTACGACAAGTGGCGCAAGCAGGGCCAGATGGACCGCGACACCTGGGTTCAGGCTGGCGAGCTTGGCCTGCTCTGCCCCTCCGTTCCCGAAGAATACGGCGGCGCTGGTGGTGATTTCGGCCATGAGGCGGTGATCCTGATCGAAGCCGGGCGCGCCAATCTGGCAAGCTGGGGTCACGGCATCCATTCCGGCATCGTCGCGCATTACATCCTTGCCTATGGCACCGAAGAGCAGAAGAAACGCTGGCTGCCCAAGATGGTCACGGGCGAACTGGTCGGTGCGTTGGCGATGACCGAGCCTTCGGGCGGGTCGGACGTGCAGGGTATCAAGACCCGCGCGGTCAAGGACGGCAACGCCTACCGCCTGTCAGGGCAAAAGACGTTCATCACCAACGGCCAACATGCCAACCTGATCGTCGTTGCGGCCAAGACCGACCCGTCGCTCGGATCAAAAGGAACGTCTTTGGTCGTCGTGGAAACCGATGGCGCAGACGGCTTCCAGCGTGGGCGCAATCTGGAAAAGATCGGCTGTCATGCGGCGGATACATCTGAGCTGTTCTTCGACAATGTCGAAATCGCACCGGAAAACCTGCTGGGTGGCGAAGAAGGCCAGGGCTTCTACCAGATGATGAAGCAACTGCCGCAGGAACGCCTGATCATCGGCTGCGGCGCTGTTGGTGCAATGGAAGGCGCGGTTGAACGCACCATCGCCTACTGTAAGGAACGCGAAGCCTTCAGCGGGCCGCTGACCCAGTTCCAGAACACCCGGTTCAAGCTGGCGGAATGCCAGACCAAGACCACCGTCGCGCGCGCCTTCCTCGACAATTGCATGGAAGAACACCTGCGCGGCGAACTGAGCGTCGAAAAAGCCGCGATGGCGAAATACTGGCTGTCGGACACCCAAGGCGAAGTGCTGGACGAATGTGTACAGCTGCATGGCGGCTACGGCTACATGCAGGAATACGCAGTGGCCGAGATGTGGGCGGATGCCCGCGTGCAGCGGATCTACGGCGGCACAAACGAGATCATGAAAGAGCTGATTGCGAGGGCGCTCTGATGCGCCCGATCAGTGCGCTTTCTGAAACCGAAGGAGCCTCCGGCGGAGGTATTTTTGAAACAGAGAAGACCATGCTCCGGCTTTCCCTTCTCTGTTTTCCAAATACCTCGGGGGAGTCGCTGAAAGCGACGGGGGCAGAGCCCCCTGCAACATCAGATATGGGAGCATCGGCATGACCATCCAACTCTATTGCTTTGGCGAATCCGGCAACGCCTACAAGGCGGCGCTCGCGCTGGAACTCAGTGGGCTCGACTGGACGCCGGTGAAAGTGGATTTCTTCAATGGCGAGACACGCACGCCGGAATACCGCGCCAACATCAACGAGATGGGCGAAGCCCCCGTCCTCGTGGACGGCGATACGAAGCTGACACAGTCTGGCGTGATCCAGATGTACGTGACGGAGAAATCCGGCAAGTTCGGCGGCACGACGCCGGAGGAGGCACGCGAGGTGATGCGCTGGGTGTTCTGGGACAACCACAAGCTTTCGTCACAGGCGGGCATGACACGGTTTCTGATGAACTTTCTGCCCGAAGACAAACGCCCGGCAGATGTGATCGGCTTCATGCAAGGCCGCCTGAAAGCCGCCTATCAGGTACTTGATGCGCATCTGGCGGAGCGCGACTGGATCGTCGGCGACGGCATCACCAACGCCGATATCTCTTGCTGCGGCTACCTCTTTTACCCCGAACCGTTCGGTTTTGACCGCGCGGACTGGCCGAATATCGACCGTTGGCTGTCCAATATTCAGGGACTGCCCGGTTGGAAACACCCTTACGATTTGATGCCCGGATCCCCTGCGGATCGGGCCTGAGACGGAGAGCAGAATGACTGAAGCGTATATCTATGACGCCGTGCGCACACCGCGCGGCAAGGGCCGGAAAGACGGCAGCCTGCACGAAGTGACCTCTGTCCGTTTGTCGGCGCAGGTGCTGGACGCGGTGAAAGATCGCAATGGTCTGGATGGCCACGCGGTTGAGGACGTGATCTGGGGCAACGTCACGCAGGTCGGTGAACAGGGCGGCTGCCTTGCGCGGACCGCCGTGCTGGCGTCGGGGCTGGATCAGTCGATCCCGGGCCTTGCGATCAACCGGTTCTGTGCGTCCGGCATGGAAGCGGTCAACCTTGCGGCCAACCAGGTCAAAGGCGGCGCGGGCGAAGCCTATATCGCCGGTGGTGTCGAGATGATGGGCCGAGTTGCCATGGGCAGCGATGGTGCTGCGATTGCCGTGGACCCATCAGTTGCGATGGAGACCTATTTCGTGCCGCAGGGCATTTCGGCGGACATCATCGCCACCGAATACGGGTTCTCCCGCGACGATGCGGACAGTCTGGCGGTGGAAAGCCAGCGCCGCGCCAAGGCGGCGTGGGACGACAAGCGCTTTGCCAAGTCGGTCATCACCGTGCGCGACCAGAACGGTCTGGCGATCCTCGACCATGACGAATACATGCGCCCCGGCACCGACATGCAGAGCCTTGGTGCTCTCAACCCGTCCTTCCAGCAGATGGGTGAGGTGATGCCGGGCTTCGACGCGATTGCGCTGATGAAGTACCCGCATCTGGAGCGGATCAATCACATTCACCATGCGGGCAACTCCTCGGGCATCGTCGATGGCGCTGCCGGTGTACTGATCGGCAACAAGGAATTCGGTGAGAAATGGGGTCTCAAGCCCCGCGCCCGGATCAAGGCGACCGCCAAGATCGGCACCGATCCGACCATCATGCTGACGGGCCCGGTCCCGGTGACCGAGAAGATCCTCGCCGATACCGGCATGAGCGTCAGCGACATTGACCTCTTCGAAGTGAACGAAGCGTTTGCCTCGGTCGTTCTGCGCTTCATGCAGGCGTTCAACGTGGACGACAGCGTGGTGAACGTGAACGGCGGCTCCATCGCGATGGGTCACCCGCTGGGGGCAACCGGCGCGATCATCATCGGCACGCTGCTGGACGAGCTGGAGCGCACTGGCAAAGGCACCGGTCTTGCCACGCTTTGCATCGCATCCGGCATGGGTGCGGCGACCATCATCGAGCGCGTCTGATAACGCGATTAGGGATTACGGATATGACCGATTTCACAATGAAAACTGACGCCGAGGGCGTAGCAACGATCACGTGGGATGTCCCCGAAAAGTCCATGAACGTGCTGAGCTTCGAAGGCTTGCAGACGCTCAACGATCTGGTGGATGACGCGTTGGCGGATGAGGCTGTGAAGGGCATCATCATCACTTCTGGCAAGGCCGATTTCGCCGCTGGTATGGACTTGAACGTGCTCGCCACGCTCAAGGAAGCGGGCGCCGAAGCGGTGTTCGACGGGATCATGAAAATGCACGGCGTGCTGCGCAAGATCGAACGCGCGGGCATGGATGCCAAGACCAACAAGGGTGGCAAGCCCGTGGCGGCGGTGCTTCCGGGTACGGCTCTGGGCATCGGCCTCGAGATCCCGCTCGCCTGCCACCGCGTCTTTGCGGCCGACAACCCGAAGGCCAAGATCGGCTTGCCCGAGATCCTTGTGGGTATCTTCCCAGGTGCTGGCGGCACAACCCGTGTGGCGCGCAAGATGGGCGCGATGGCGGCGTCGCCGTTCCTGCTGGAAGGCAAACTGTCCGACCCCGCCAAGGCCAAGGCGGCTGGTCTGATTGACGAAGTCTCCGCCGATCCGATGGCCGATGCGCGCGCCTGGGTGCTGAGCGCGGGTGATGCGGATATACTCAAGCCGTGGGATGCCAAGGGCTACAAGATGCCAGGAGGCGCACCCTATCATCCGGCAGGTTTCATGACCTTTGTCGGCGCGTCCGCAATGGTCAACGGCAAGACCAAAGGCGTCTACCCAGCGGCCAAGGCGCTGCTGTCGGCGGTCTATGAAGGCGCGCTGGTGCCGTTTGACACCGCGCTCAAGATCGAAGCGCGCTGGTTCACATCCGTCATCATGAACCCGTCCTCCTCGGCGATGATCCGATCGCTGTTCATCAACAAGCAGGCGCTTGAGAAGGGTGCGGTCCGTCCGGCAGACGTGGCAGATCAGCGGGTCAAAAAGGTTGGCGTGCTGGGCGCGGGCATGATGGGCGCGGGCATTGCGCTGGTGTCGGCGCAGGCGGGCATCGAAGTTGTGCTGCTCGACCGCGATCAGGCGGCGGCAGACAAGGGCAAGGCCTATTCCGCCGATTACGCGGCCAAGGGCGTGTCGCGCAGGAAGATCACGCAGGACAAGGCCGATGCGATGCTGGAGCGGATCACGGCGACCACGGATTATAACGATCTGGCGGGCTGTGACCTGATTGTCGAAGCGGTTTTCGAAGACCCCAAGATCAAGGCCGAGGTGACGGCACAGGTTGAGGCGGTGATTGGTGAGGACTGCATCTTTGCCACCAACACCTCGACCCTGCCGATCAGTGATCTGGCGAAGGCCAGCAAGCGGCCCGAGCAGTTCATCGGCATTCACTTCTTCTCGCCCGTCGAGAAGATGATGCTGGTCGAGATCATCAAGGGCAAGGAAACCGGGGATCGCGCGGTGGCGAAAGCTTTGGATTTCGTGCGTCAGATCCGCAAGACGCCGATCGTGGTCAACGACGCGCGCTTCTTCTACGCCAACCGCTGCATCATTCCGTACATCAACGAAGGGATCCGGATGGTGAAGGAGGGCGTGTCCCCTGCCCTGATCGAGAACGCCGCCAAGATGGTTGGTATGCCGCTGGGTCCGCTTCAGCTGGTCGATGAAACCTCGATTGATCTGGGGGCCAAGATCGCCCGTGCGACACGTGCAGCAATGGGCGATGCCTATCCCGATGGCGCGGTGGACGAGGTGATCTTCTGGATGGAAGAGCAAGGCCGTCTGGGCCGGAAGGCGAAGGCCGGGTTCTACGACTATGACGAGAAGGGCAAACGTCAGGGACTGTCCGAGGTGGTCAAGGCGCAATATCCGCAGGCCGAGGATCAGCCCGATCTGGTCGACGTGCAGCACCGTCTGCTGTTTGTGCAGTCTCTCGAGGCCGTCCGCGCACTGGAAGATGGCGTGCTGATGGACATCCGCGAAGGCGACGTGGGCGCGATCCTGGGCTGGGGCTTTGCGCCGTGGTCCGGTGGCCCGTTGTCCTGGCTCGACATGCTGGGATCGGAATACGCTGCAGAGCGCTGCGATCAACTGGTCGAAGCTTATGGCGACCGGTTCGCCTGCCCCAACCTTCTACGCGAGATGGCGGCGAAAGGTCAGAGCTTCTACGGTCGGTTTGCGCCGGAGAAATCGGCGGCCTGATCACCGCTTATTTGAGACACGAAGAAGCCGCCCGCCTTTGCGCGGGCGGTTTTCGTTTGGGTGAAGCGCACGCTGTGCAAGACGCGTCGCCCAGCACAGGGTTCAGGCATCAAACCGATATCCAAACCGGGAAATGTCTTCGGCACACATGGCGGCCACGGCAGCGGCGGTCTGATCTGAATACGCACTGCGATAGTCACTTGGCCGGTCCGAGGCGTTTGCATGTGGCACCGTCAACCGGAACCCCAGATGGGCCTCCACCGGGGCCAGATCGTCTGAAAGATGCTCCAACCGGACAAAGGCCGCCGCCCGTTCGGCCCCTGACGCATCGGTGACATAACGTACCGCCGGATAGGCGCGCAGGCTGGCATCGGTTTCGGGGTGCAGGACGAAACCCGCGAAATCGGTGGATTTGGCCAATTTCACCGACGGATGATCGAACCGCTGCTGCCGCAGCCAGTGGTAATAGCTGACCATCCGGTCCCATGGGTTGCGCACGAGGGTGAAGACGAACATCCCGTCCAGATCCTCTGGAGACAACGCGCCATCGAGATCGGCCAGGGTGCTGTGCTTCCAAAGCCGCCCCTTCGCGTTCAGTGCCTTTACCCGACCCTTGCGCTTGATCGCCTTGGGCGTATCGCCAATGAGGATGTCATCCCGATGCGCACGCGCCTCCAGCGCCAAAGCCAGCGACGTGCCGCCGGTTTTCGGGATGTGAACAAAGATGAATTTTCGGGCGGGCGACAGGATCATGCGCCAGAGGTGCCAGTTTGGGGCATATCACGCAAGTTTTGGCTTTTCCCAACTTCGATCCCTGCGCTATGTCACCCCCTACGGATTGTCGCAGGGGAGGATGTGCGATGGGTTGGATGCGGGATGAAACCGGGCTGGAGAAGCGCGCAGCGAATTTTGTGCCGTTGACGCCCCTATCGCATTTGCGGCGCGCCGTTGAGGTGTTTCCCGACACAATCGCCGTTGTGCATGGCCCACATCGCAAGACTTACCGTGAATACCACGAGCGGGTGACACGATTGGCTTCGGCCTTGTCCGCGATGGGTGTGAAGCCCGGCGACGTGGTGGCGACAATCCTGCCAAACATCCCCGCACAGGCCGAGGCGCATTTTGGCGTGCCAGCCTGCGGCGCGGTTTTGAACACGATCAACACGCGTCTGGATGTAGACACCATCGCCTACATCCTCGACCACGGCGAAGCGAAGGTCGTCCTCTGTGATCCGCAGTTCATGTCAGTGCTGGCTGAGGCGATGGACCAGATGGAGGGCCCTGCCCCAAAAGTGATCGAAGTCGCCGATCCGCATGAAGGCGTGAACGCGTCGAGCGATTACCCGGAATACGAGGATGTGCTGGCGGGCGCCGATCCGGATTTCGACTGGATCATGCCCGCGGACGAATGGGAGAGCCTTGCGCTCAACTACACCTCCGGCACGACCGGGCGGCCAAAAGGGGTCGTCTATCACCACCGTGGCGCCTATCTGATGACGATGGGCACGGCCGTGAGCTGGGAAATGGCGCTGCGGCCCAAGTACCTGACCATTGTGCCGCTGTTCCACTGCAACGGCTGGAACCACACCTGGATGATGCCATTGCTGGGCGGCACGGTTGTGTGCTGCCGCGACATCAGCGCGAAGGCGATCTACAATGCGATTGCCGACGAAGGGGTCACCCATTTCGGCGGTGCGCCCATCGTTCTGAACATGATCGTCAACTCTGACCCTGCGGACCGCCGGGAATTTGACCATCTGGTAAAAGTTTACACTGCTGGCGCGCCCCCTGCCCCGGCAACGCTCGCCAAGATCGGTGATCTGGGCTTTCACGTGATGCAGGTTTACGGGCTGACCGAAACCTATGGTCACGTTACCGAATGCGTCTGGAACGGCGATGCTTGGGACGGGTTGGCGCAGGATGCGCAATCCGCGATCAAGGCGCGTCAGGGTGTGGCCTTCCCGATGATGGAAAATATCGACGTGATCGGCGAGGACGGCGCGCCTGTTCCACGCGATGGCAAGACGCAGGGCGAGATCGTCATTCGTGGCAACTCGGTGATGAAAGGGTATCTGAAGAACCCCAAAGCGACCGAAGAAGCGTTCGAAGGTGGGCATTTCCATTCCGGCGACATCGCGGTGATGCACCCGGACAATTACTGCCAGATCGCGGACCGCGCGAAAGACATCATCATCTCGGGCGGTGAGAACATCTCCTCCGTTGAGGTGGAGGGGTGCCTGATGGCGCATGACGCGGTCCTGCTCTGCGCGGTCGTTGCCAAACCAGACGAGAAATGGGGTGAAGTGCCTTGCGCCTTTGTCGAACTGAAAGGCAACCACAACGCAACCGAAGAAGAGCTGATCGCATTTGCCCGGACAAAACTGGCGGGCTTCAAGACGCCGAAGAAAGTGGTGTTCGAGGAACTCCCCAAGACATCGACCGGAAAGATTCAGAAGTTCCAACTGCGCGAGCGGGCAAAGGCGCTTTGAGCCGGAAGTCCCGTGCAGTTTCAACTGAAGTCGAATTGGACGCTGGGCCAATCGAATTCATGTGTGGTGGTGTATGCAGATAAGAACAGTCCTTCTCGGTGCCACGAACAGGTTCTCCCGACATCCAGTGGTCCTGTTTTCTCTGGATGAGAAAAGCTCAACCGTGGCCGAAAAGCTGGCCCGGCAGGCTGTAGACGTTCAGAATTTGATGGGCGTTCCGGGGATGAGGATCGTTGAAACCGGGTTGGGCGACGGACAGTCAGGTTTCGAGTGTATCAATCCGGAACTCGGCCGCGACTTGATACGCTACATCTCGCTGCTTGCTTTTGAGATCGGTAAAAATGCGAACCAGACGGACCGCGCCCAACGGCTTGCGACTGAACTGGCCCGTCAATGGAAACCGGGGATAGAGCATAATGCGGCGCAAGCCGCGGTTCGTCTGGGCATTCCCTGGGAAGTGGTAGCCAAAAGCGACCGCCCGCTAATTGCGCTTGGACAAGGGGTTCATCGGCGGCTTTTTTGGCAGGCTTTTACCCCCGCCTCATCGGAAATCGGTACGGTGTTCAGCACGCCCAAGAACATCATGGGCAAGATGCTGTATGACGCAGGACTGCCTGTTCCAAAACAAGCCATGGCCGGCACCGTTGAGGACGCTCAGCGCGTGGCCGCAAAAATCGGGTGGCCCGTTGCCGTCAAACCAGCGCGTACCGATTTTGGCGTGGGGATCACCACCGGCATCCGTAATGCGCAGGAGCTTCGAGGTGCGTTTGATATAGCCAAAGAATTTGGCGAGGTCCTTGTGCAAAAACACATTGAAGGGAACGGTCACCGCCTTCTTGTCCACAACGGAAAGTGTATTGCCGCCGTCCGCCAAATAGCGGCGCATGTGATTGGCGATGGCCGGTCTTCGGTGTCTGAACTGATCGCGAAAACAAACGAAACCCGCAAAGATTATCTCAGCCGCGACTGGAAAAAAATTGAGATAAACGAGGGACTTATTCAAATGCTCAATCGAGTTGGGCTGGACTTGGATAGCGTCCCTGCCAGAGATCAGGTTGTTCGGCTCAGAGGCAATACAAACATTTCACAAGGCGGGACGTGCGAACGCGTCACCGATGACGTTCATCCGGCAAACAAAGCATTGGCCGAGGCAGCGGCCGCTGTCTTTGGGCTCGATCTTGCTGGCGTGGACATGCAGACGACCGACATTGGGTCTCCGCTACTGGAGAAAAACGGCGCTATTATTGAAGTCAACGCAACGCCGGCGTGGTTCATGATGGAGGACGGGACCTCCCTGGAAGACCAGATCGTGCGGAGTTTTTTCCCCGCTCCGACACATGGCCGAATTCCGATCATTGTGTGCATCGAGGAAAAACCAGAAATCGCCGAATTGATTGCGTCTGCATTGGCCGCTTCACATGTCGTCGCAAAATCAACCTCGGACGGGTTGGCGGTGGGTGGACATGTCTTCACTCAAGACAAGAACGCGCGTTGTTCGAACCGAATACAAGCAGCTCTCAACAACCCGCTTGCTGAAATCGCCGTGGTATCAGCGACGGCAGAAGACTTGGTTCGATATGGTCTTGGGACCGATCGCGTTTCGCTTGTTGTTGGAGCGCGCGGTGTTGAACGGAGCGCATTACAGTGTCTGGGTCGCAGTTCCGACGCCACACTTGTTTTTGGGGAAGACTTAGGTGCGTTCGTGGGTGATCGCACGCCAGAAGGCGATTTGTGGTGTCTGACGGACATAACTACAGACGCTGCGCCGAATGGAGTGACGATAGTTGCATATGCTGGCGATGGTCTATTGCATGTTAAAAAGGCAGACGAGGCAATTCGCGAACTACACAGCGGACAGGCGTTAAGCTCGGAGGAACCATTGGCCCTTCAGGTGGCGGCTATGATGAGCCAAAGCTTCCTACCGACTTAGCCGCATTGCACGAAACACCGCACGGGTGTACCCTGCCGTGCAAATAATGAGGCAGAGCAGCCCGCATGACCGCGCTGAAGGAATTTCAACGGCTGGAGGCCGAAGGTGTATGGCGTGCAACGCCCGCCGACCAGCGCAAGGACGTGATTGTGTCCCTGGGCGATGCCTCTTTGACGATCCTCGATCTGCGGGAAAACGTGCTGGCGCATTGGTCGGTTGCGGCGGTTGCGCGGGCTAACAAAGGGCAGATGCCGGCGATCTATCATCCTGACGGCGATCCGGGCGAAACGCTCGAATTCGGGGAAGACGGTTCGCAGATGATCGAGGCGATCGAACGCATTCGCTCGGCCATCGACCGGACGCGCCCGAAACCTGGCAAACTGCGGTTCTGGATCACCGGGCTGATCGCGGCAACGGTGATTGGTGGCATCTTGTTCTGGTTGCCCGATGCGTTGCTCAGACACACGGTTCAGGTGGTGCCTTCGGTCAAACGGGTCGAGATCGGCGATGCGTTGCTGGCACGGATCATGCGGATTTCCGGTCAGGCCTGCATGACACGGGACGCACGGGAACCGCTGCGCCGTCTTGCCTCGCGGGTGCTGGGGCCTGCGCAGCGCGGTGCTTTGGTGGTGCTGCCCGGTGGCGTGGCCGAGACAGCCCATCTTCCAGGCGGGCGCATTCTGTTGAACCGGTCGCTGATCGAAGATCCGGAAGAACCGGACGTGACCGCGGGCTATGTGCTGACCGAAAGGCTGCGGGCGCTGACGCAGGACCCGCTTGAGGAGATGCTTGTCCAGACTGGCCTCTGGTCAAGCCTGCGACTGCTGACGACCGGCGAGATGGCCGATGCGGATTTGGACCGATACAGCGAGCACCTCTTGTCGCAGACACCGCAAAAGCTGTCGAATGACGTGGTCATCGCCGGGTTCGAAATGGCGAACCTGCGCACGACACCTTATGCCTATGCCGTTGATATCACCGGCGAAAGCACTCTGCGACTGATCGAAGCCGACCCAATGGCGGGCAAGGATACCCGCCCTGTACTCAGCGATGCGGACTGGCTGAGGTTGCAGGGCATCTGCGGCGAGTGATCAGTGGCCGAGGCCTTTGCCGCGACCCACAATGATCGGCTCTTTGATCTTCTGCCCCTCGCGCAGCAATTCCCGTGGCACCGTGTTGCTCCAGACCTGCTGGGTGGCGCGATGCCCCTGACGGGTCATATGCGCACGATGCGGGTTGAGGCGATCATCCTCCCAGGCGCGTTTGTAGCCCTTGGGCACCGGAGGCAGCGTTTTGACTTGCGCATCATAGACGTGTTTGGGCACGATCCGCTCTTCATAGACACGTGGTTGCGGCTGACTGAACTTCTGCGCCTGAGGCGTGCGGTTGGGGACCATCGGAACGATGCGCTGCGGGGTGATGATCACTGGCGCCGCTTCCGCCACGACTACGGGCGCCGGTGCAGCCCGCACGATGCTGGGAGTCTGTCCGCAAATCAACTGTCGATCACGTCCGACACGCGGCACCCAGGTCACTGCCCCGTCAATTCCGGCACGCACATAGACACAGCCTCGGCTGTCGACATATTGCCGACCGTCATAGCTGGCAGGAGGGAGTTCGGCGGGCGGCGTGACCTGCAAGCCCTGCGCCGAAACGGAGAAAGTTGACATCAGCAGCGCGGCCAGAGCCGCTGCGGCCTTGATACGGTTTACGGTCATGGTCTGTCCCCACAGATGTGGGGTCAGACTGCCCCCCAGCCCTTTGGGTGTAAAGGGTTATTTGGTTCCGAACATCCGATCGCCCGCATCCCCGAGACCGGGAACGATGTAGCCCAGTTCGTTCAGGTGCGAATCCAGCGACGCGGTGACGATCGGCACATCCGGGTGCGCTTCTTTCATGCGGGCCACACCTTCGGGCGCGGCGAGCAGGCAGAGGAAGATGATGTTCTTGGCGCCTGCGTCTTTGAGCAGGTCAATCGCGGCGGCCGAGCTGTTGCCGGTGGCGAGCATCGGATCGACAACAATCGTAATACGATCTTCGAGTTGCGCGGGGACCTTGAAGTAGTACTGCACCGGCTTGAGCGTTTCTTCGTCGCGATAGAGGCCGACAAAGCCAACCCGCGCCGCCGGGATCAGTTCGAGGATGCCGTCGAGCAGCCCGTTGCCCGCGCGCAGGATCGAAACCAGGGCGAGTTTCTTGCCGTCGATGACCGGCGCTTCCATTTCGCAGAGCGGCGTTTCGATCCACTTGGTGGTCAGCGGCAGGTTACGCGTGACCTCGTAGGCCAGCAAGTGACTGATTTCGCGCAGCAATTGGCGGAACGATTTGGTCGAGGTGTCTTTCTCGCGCATCAGGCTCAGCTTGTGCTGAACAAGCGGGTGGTCAACGATGGTCAGGTGATCGGTCATGTGCGCTCCAGTCGTTTCAGGACACGTTTGCGGGTGTCCTCATCGCAGAAGGCCGCGCGGGCGGCGGTGTCGTTCAGTTCGGCAAATACACCCTCGTCCCAGCGGAAGGTACGGGCAAGATTGACGTATTCGTCGCGCATCGTGGTGTGGAAGAAGGGCGGGTCGTCAGTAGAGACCGTAACCTTCACACCGCGTTTGCGCAGCTTCTCAATGGGGTGTTCGGCAAGGCTCGGGTAAACCTTAAGGTTCACGTTGGAACCCGGGCAAACTTCGAGGGTAATCTCGTTCTCCACAAGTTTGTCCACAAGGGCGAGATCGTTGATCGCGTGGACGCCGTGGCCGATGCGTTCGACGCGCAAATCTTCGACCGCATCACGCACCGATTGCGCGCCACCCCATTCGCCCGCGTGGGCTGTCAGGCGAAGCCCGGCTTCACGTGCCATGTCAAAGCTGTAGGCAAAGTCCTTGGGTTTGCCTTTCATTTCGTCACCCGCGATGCCAAAGCCGACGATCCAGTCGCCTGCTGTTTCAGCGGCGCACAACGTCGAAGCCTTGGCCTTTTCGGGACCGAAATGGCGAATGCAGGTGACGATACCGCGCAGGATGATGCCGTGATCGCGTTCGGCCTCATCAGCCGCGTCTTTGATCGCGTGCAGGTATTCGCGCCATGCGCCCACATCACTGCCGCCGCAGAAATCCGGGGACAGGAAGGTCTCGGAATAGATGACGTCGTTTGCGGCGCTTTCTTCAAGCACAGCTTTGGTCAGGCGGGCGTAATCCTCGGGGGTCTTGAGCACGCTGGTCGCGGCTTCGTAGACACTCAGGAAATGGACAAAATCGCGGAAGGCGTAGCTGCCATCAGCTTTGAACACGCCGTCGAGGTTGACGGATTTTTCCTTGGCGAGCCCCCTGATGAAGGCCGGCGGAGCCGCGCCTTCGTGATGCAGGTGCAGTTCGACCTTGGGCAGGCGCATGATACGATCAAGCTGCTCTTCGTCCATCGGACGGCTCAGACGATCGCGTTCTTCTTCATCCATCACAGGAAACTCCGCCCCGATCCTTTTGACGCCACACCCAGATGTTTGGCGATGCTTGCTGCCACGTCGACAAACGCGATATGGCCGATCTTCCCGCTGTCTGTACCTGCGATCAACACAGGCACCCGTTCGCGGGTGTGGTCCGTTCCGGTCCACGTGGGGTCGTTGCCATGATCTGCGGTAATGAGCAACAGGTCATCGGGTTTGAGCCTTGGCAGCAATTTGGCGATTTCGGCATCGAACCATTCCAGCGCGCGTGCATAGCCGGACACATCGCGGCGGTGGCCGTATTTGCTGTCGAACTCCACGAAATTCGCAAAGATCAGAGCTCCATCGGGAGCGGTGTCGATCTGATGCGCGAGGTGGGCCATCAGTTGCGCGTCAGACCCTTTGTGAACCGCATCAATGCCGGACATGGAAAAGATGTCACCGATTTTGCCAATCGCGATCACTGCTTGCCCAGCGTCCTGCACCCAGTTTGTCAGCACCGGTTTCGGCGGCGAAATAGCGTAGTCGTGGCGGTTGGTGGTTCGTTCAAAACTGCCCTCCTCCCCGACAAAGGGGCGCGCAATCACACGGCCGATCTTACGCGCGTGGCACATGGGCGCGAGGTCTTCGCAGAGCTTTAGCAGGCGGTCCAGGCCAAACGCCTCCTCATGCGCGGCGATCTGGAGGACGCTGTCGGCAGAGGTGTAGCCGATGGGTTTTCCGGTGCGCAGGTGTTCCGCGCCGAAATCCTCGATCACCTTCACGCCGTTGCTGTGACAGTTACCAAGGATACCGTCCGTGCCTGCCAATTCGCAGATGCGCTGGGTGATGTCGTCCGGGAAGGATGGCACGGTGTTCGGCAGATAGGTCCAGTCCCACGGCACCGGGAGACCCGCGAGTTCCCAGTGGCCGGAAGGGGTATCCTTGCCTTTGGAAACCTCGGTGGCCGCGCCCCAGCGTCCGGTGGGTGTTGAGTCAAGACCGGGTGCGCGCTGGCCCGACGCCAATTCGACCGCGTGTCCAAGTCCCAACGCATCAAGGGTCGGCACGTTTAACGGGCCGCTGCGGCCCTCTTCGGCCTCGCCCGCCGCGCAGGCTTGGGCAATGTGCAGGACGGTGTTTGCGCCGGTATCGGGCAACGTGCCGTTGAAGAACTGGTCGGCGTCTGGTGCACCGCCGATGCCGACGGAATCGATCACGATGAGAAATGCGCGGCTCATGTGATGTGCTCCAGAATAAGGGGCTGAGGCGTAGCGGGCCCGTCACCGATTGTGATCGCAGAGAGTACGGCTTTGACGGCGGCATCTGCCTGCGCCTCGCGGGCGGCGTGGATGCGGGCCAGCGGCTGGCCCTTGGTCAGCTTGTCCCCAATGGAGACCACATCACTCAAGCCAACGGCGGGATCGACAACGTCGGTTTCGATCTGCCGCCCGCCGCCAAGTTCCACCACTGCGAGGCCAAGAGCTTCGCCGTCGATGGCCGTGACCGTCCCGGTTTTGGGGGCTGATACTTCGCGGATGACGGGCGCTTCGGGCAGGAAACGGGACCAGTCCTCGACAAAGTGCACCGGGCCGTCCATGGCGTAGACCATAGCACCGAACTTTTCGGCGGCCGCGCCATTGGCGATTGCTTGGTCGATCTTCGCATTGCCATCGCTGATCCCGGCTTGTTCCAGCAACGCGCCGCCCAGCGCGATGGTCAGATCGAGCAATCGCCCCGAGCTTGCGCCGGTGAGAACGCGCATGACGTCGATGACCTCAAGAGCGTTGCCAAGGCTGGGGGCCAAAGGTTGTGACATATCGGTGATCAGCGCTGAGGTCGGGCAGCCGGTGGCCTTGGCCGTATCCACCAAGGCGCGGGCCAATGCTCGGGCGTCGTCCTGCGATTTCATAAACGCGCCAGAGCCGCATTTCACGTCGAGCACCAGCCCTTCGAGACCCGCTGCGAGTTTCTTGGACAGGATCGAAGCCGTAATCAGATCGAGGCTTTCCACCGTCGCCGTCACGTCACGGATCGCGTAAAGCCGTTTGTCGGCTGGGGCGATGTCAGCGCTGGCGCTGACGATGGCGCAGCCAACTTTTGCGACCACATGGCGGAACTGGTCTTCGGTCAGAGTGGTGCGAAAACCGGGGATCGCTTCCAGTTTGTCGAGTGTGCCACCGGTATGGCCCAGCCCGCGCCCCGAGATCATCGGAACATAGACACCGCAGGCCGCAAGCGCGGGTGCGAGGATCAGGCTGACGCAATCGCCCACACCGCCGGTCGAATGCTTGTCCAGTACTGGCGCGTCGAGATCCCAGTGGAGTACCTTCCCGCTGTCGCGCATGGCGGCGGTCAGGGCAGCGCGGCCTGTGTCGTCCAACCCATTCAGACAGACCCCCATGGCGAAGGCGCCGGCCTGCGCATCGCTTACGGTGCCGTCGGCAAGACCCTGTGCAAACCAGGCCAGCGAGTCGGCGTCCGGGGTGCCGCCTTTGCGCAGCGTTGCGATGATTGCCCGTGCGTCCATCAGGTGCGGTCCATATGGCCGGCGTCGAACGCGCCGGGCAGTAGATCGCCGACGGTGGTCTTGAGCTCTGCGCCGTCAGTTGTTGCGAGCGTTACCGGGACGTCACGGCCCGCGAATTCGGACAGTTTCTGGCGGCACCCGCCGCAGGGCGGTACGGGATTTGGGCTGTCAGCGACAACATAGGCTTCGGCGATTTCCTGCACGCCGGAAGCGACCATGGCAGCAATCGCCCCAGCCTCGGCACAGGTGCCTTCCGGGTAGGCCACGTTTTCCACGTTGCAACCGACAAAAACCTGTCCGTCCGCCGTGCGCAGCGCCGCGCCCACTTTGAAATTGGAATAGGGTGCATAGGCTTTTTCCCGCACCCGAACTGCCGCATCTCTGAGGTTCATCTGTCCCCTGCCCCCGAATTCATAAGCGTCATGATTGCGAGCCTGAGGCCCCGATTGCAAGGGCTGGCGGGAACCGCGACCGCTCACATCACGTTTTCCGTGAAGTAAAGGAGGCTCCCATGCCAACGATAAACACCGTTGTAGTTGATCCAAACCTGAAACGGGACTCGGACGCCGAAGAATTAATGACCGAACAGCAAGCCATCACGCTGCGCGAACTATCCAGCGAGGCGGATGAGCCCTTTGACGGCAGCCTCACGCACCGTCAGGCCGAACGCCGGATTGCGCTTCTTCAGGAATACCTGAAATGAGTTTCTTGCCGCAGGGGTAACTGAGCGTCTTTCCCTCGGCCCAGAAAAGGTTTAGCTCTAAACCAAATTTGAGCGGGATGGGATTCATGTCGGACAATACCAACGAAACGCTACGCCAGGCGGCCCTGTTTTATCACGAACACCCCAAGCCCGGTAAGCTTGAAATCCGTGCAACCAAGCCGCTGGCGAACGGCCGCGACCTAGCCCGCGCCTACAGCCCCGGCGTTGCCGAAGCCTGCCTTGAGATCAAGGCCGACGAAACAAACGCCGCGCGCTACACGGCCAAGGGCAACCTCGTGGCAGTGGTGTCAAACGGGACGGCAGTCCTCGGGCTGGGTAATATCGGCGCGCTGGCCTCCAAGCCGGTGATGGAAGGCAAGGCGGTCCTCTTCAAGAAATTCGCCAATATCGACTGTTTTGACATCGAGGTGAACGAAACCGACCCGGAAAAGCTGGCCGACATCGTCTGCGCGCTGGAACCGACATTCGGCGCGGTGAACCTTGAGGATATCAAAGCGCCGGACTGCTTTATCGTCGAAAAGCTGTGCCGTGAGCGAATGAACATTCCGGTGTTCCACGATGACCAGCACGGGACCGCGATCGTCGTGGGCGCTGCGGCAACCAACGCGCTGCACGTGGCGGGCAAGGCGTTCGAGGATATCAAGATCGTGTCGACCGGTGGTGGTGCGGCTGGCATCGCCTGTCTGAACATGCTGCTCAAACTGGGGGTTAAGCGCGAAAACGTCTGGCTCTGCGACATTCACGGTTTGGTCTATGAAGGCCGGGCCGAGGACATGAACCCGCAAAAGGCGGCGTTTGCCCAGAAAACCGACCTGCGGACGCTGGATGACGTGGTTGACGGGGCAGACCTTTTCCTTGGCCTCAGCGGGCCGAAGGTGCTGAAGCCCGAGATGGTGGCGCGGATGGCGGACAGGCCGATCATTTTCGCGCTTGCCAACCCGACACCCGAGATTCTGCCTGAAGAGGTGCGCGCGGTGGCACCGAATGCCATCATGGCGACCGGACGCAGCGATTTTCCCAACCAGGTCAACAACGTGCTGTGCTTCCCTTTCATCTTCCGGGGTGCTCTGGATGTCGGCGCGACCGAGATTAACGACGAGATGCAGATCGCCTGTGTTGAGGGGATTGCCAAACTCGCCCGCGCGACAACAAGCGCCGAAGCCGCCGCAGCCTATCGCGGTGAACAACTGACCTTTGGGGCGGACTACCTGATCCCGAAACCCTTTGACCCGCGACTGTCGGGTGTCGTGTCCACCGCCGTGGCCAAGGCTGCGATGGAATCGGGTGTGGCACTGCGCCCTCTGGACGATCTGGCGGCGTACAAGGCGCGGCTCGATGCGAGTGTCTACAAGTCCGCCCTGCTCATGCGTCCGGTCTTTGACGCCGCCGCCACGGCAGCGCGGCGCATCGTGTTTGCCGAGGGCGAAGACGAGCGTGTGTTGCGCGCGGCGCAGGCCATTCTGGAAGAAACCACAGAAACGCCAATCCTGATTGGCCGTCCCGAAGTGATTGCGTCGCGCTGTGAAAGGTTGGGTCTGGAAATCCGGCCCGAGCGCGACTTCACGCTGGTGAACCCGGAAAACGACCCGCGTTACCGGGATTACTGGGAAACCTATCACAAGATCATGTCGCGCCGTGGTGTGACGCCAGATCTGGCCCGCGCCATCATGCGCACCAACACCACCGCCATTGGCGCGGTCATGGTGCACCGTGGCGAGGCCGACAGTCTGATCTGCGGCACGTTTGGGGAATTCCGCTGGCACCTGAACTACGTGACGCAGGTTCTGGGAACCGAGCAACACACGCCTCACGGCGCTCTGAGCATGATGATCCTCGAAGATGGGCCATTGTTCATCGCTGACACCCATGTGCGGTCGTTGCCGACGCCGGAGGAACTGGCTCAAACGGCGATCGGCGCGGCACGGCATGTGCGGCGCTTCGGCCTGACGCCGAACATCGCATTCTGTTCACAGTCGCAGTTCGGCAACCAGTCGGAAGGTTCGGGCAAGCGGCTGCGCGAGGCGATTGCGCTGCTCGATGCCGCGCCGCGTGACTTCTGCTACGAGGGCGAGATGAATGTGGACGCCGCGCTTGATCCGGAGCTGCGCGAGCGGCTTCTGCCGGGCAACCGCATGAAAGGTGTCGCAAACGTGCTGATCTTCGGCCATGCCGATGCGGCCTCGGCTGTGCGCAACATCCTCAAGATGCGCGCCGGTGGGCTTGAAGTGGGTCCGATCCTGATGGGCATGGGCAACCGGGCACATGTGGTGACACAGGGCATCACCGCGCGGGGCCTGCTGAACATGGCTGCCATCGCGGGTACGCCGGTGGCGCAGTACGGGTAAGCGATGGGTCAACCCATCGCGGTTTTGGGATGACCCAGAACCCTAGCTCAACCCGTCGAGAAACGCCTCGGCTTCGGAGAGGATCGTTTGCTTGCGATCCTCCTCCATCCGCTTCCAGTTTGCGTAGATCTGGCTCATGCGGTTGTTGCCGCTGAACCGGTCCGCATGCCGATCCAGAAAGTGCCAATAGAGCAGGTTGAACGGGCACGCGTCTTCGCCCGTCTTGTCGTTCACCTTGTAGCGGCAGGATTTGCAGTAATCCGACATGCGATTGATGTAAGCCCCTGACGAAACGTAGGGTTTCGACGCGATGATGCCGCCATCGGCGAACTGGCTCATGCCTATGGTGTTCGGGGCCTCCACCCATTCGAACGCGTCGATATAGACGCGCAGATACCATTCGTGCACCTCGTGCGGGTTGATCCCGGCGAGCAGCGCAAAGTTACCCGTCACCATCAGGCGTTGGATATGGTGGGCATAGGCCTCTTCCGCGGTCTGGGTGATCGCTTTTGACAGGCAGTTCATCTCGGTCTCGCCCGTCCAGAAGAACTCCGGGAGTTTGCGCTGGTGATTGAGCGCGTTGCGGCGGGGATAGTCCGGGCCTTCGCGGAAATAGATGCCTCGCACGTATTCGCGCCAGCCGATGATCTGGCGGATGAACCCTTCGACCGCATTGAGCGGCGCGTGACCGTCTTTGTACGCCTCCTCCGCCGCCTTGCAGACCTCCATCGGGTCGAGCAGCCCGACATTCAGGTAAGGCGAGATCAGCGCGTGATAGAGGAAGCGGTTGTCGTTCATCATCGCATCCTGAAAATCGCCAAAGCGCGGCAGGGCGTAGGTGATGAAATGCGCAAGCGCGCGGCGGGCCTGTCCCTGATCGGTGGCAAACCAGAACGGGCGCAGCGTGCCGAAGGAGTTTCCAAACCTCGCCTCGACCAGATCGAGCACCTCTTCCACGGTGTCGTCGGGGGTGAACTGCATCGGCCCGCTGAAGGCGATGTCGTCCGGAGCGGGTTTGCGGTTCTCGGAATCGTAATTCCACTTGCCGCCCTCGGGGTCGTCGCCATCCATCAAGAGGCCGGTTTTGCGGCGCATGTCACGGTAGAAATACTCCATCCGCAGCGCCTTGCGGCCCTTGGCCCAAGCGTCGAATTCTTCTTGCGTGCTGACGAACCGCGTGTCGGGTCTCATCGTCAGCTTAAGCGGCATGTCCTCGAGCGCTTCGATCAGACGCCATTCGCCGGGCTGGGCGGCGATCACTTCGGACGCGCCGGTGTCCTCGGCGCGGCGCAGGAGTTCGGCGGGGATACTGCCTGCGTTCTCCGTGTCGTCGAGCTGCGTGTAACGCACGTCCCAGCCATCTTCGCGCAGGCGGGCGGCAAATTTGCGCATGGCGGCAAAGATGAAGGCGATCTTCTTGGGGTGGTGCTGGACATAAGTCGCCTCTTCGGCAACCTCGGCCATGACCACGACGTCCGTCAATTTGTCAGCCGCTTTCAAAGCCGACAGCGTGTCGGTCAGCTGATCCCCCAGCACAAGCACCAGTCGGGTCACCAAGGCACCTCTTTTCCTTGCCAGTCGAAGAACTTGCCTGTGTCGTCAGGTGTCAAACCCTCGAGAACACCAAGCAGGTTTTCGGCCGCGTCCGAGGCAGGAACGGACGGGTTGTGGCCGACATATTTCTCGGTGAACCGGGTTTCGACTGTGCCGGGATGAAGCGCGACGCAAATCAGGTCTTTGTGGGTGCGCGCCAGTTCAATGGCGCTTCCGTGGATCATCTGGTTCAGCGCAGCCTTTGAGGTGCGGTAGCTGTACCAGCCGCCCAAGCGATTGTCCCCGATGGACCCCACACGCGCGGAGAGCGCAGCAAAGACCGCCCTCCCCTTGCGCGGCAAGAGCCGCATCGCATGTTTGAGAACAAGCGAAGGGCCGACCGTGTTCAGCTTGAACTGGTCGATCATGGCCTCGGCAGTCACGTGCTTCAGCGTCTTTTCCGGCTCCGCGTCGTTGATTTCCAAAGCCCCTGTGGCAACGAAGACAAGGTCGAACGGGCCGTCGAGCGCGTCCAGCGACGCTTTGATTCTGGCCTCGTCGGTCACGTCCAGCCCATCGTGTCTGCGAGACAGCCCGGTCACGGCAACGCCGCGCGCGGTCAGGGCGTCTGTCAGCGCCGATCCGATGCCGCCGCTTGATCCGATGATGAGTGCTGATTCCATGATCCGCCAGCTAGGGCGGCGGATCCGCCGGTCAACGGGGTCAGATCAATCCGCGCCAGCGCAGGACAATGATGAAAAGGGTGACGGCAGCCAGAAAGTTGAACGCCATGCTGCCAAGCATCGACAGCACGATGCCTTTGCGTCGATCTGCAACATCAATGGC
This sequence comes from Alphaproteobacteria bacterium, assembly GCA_030425145.1. Classification (GTDB taxonomy): domain Bacteria; phylum Pseudomonadota; class Alphaproteobacteria; order Rhodobacterales; family Rhodobacteraceae; genus Marivita. The sequence continues at coordinate 58,238 of JAUHVK010000025.1, forward strand.
CTTTAGGTGCGCCGACGCGCGATCATAGGCGCTTTTCGTGGCATTCGGATCAAGGCGGATCGCAAGTTTCGGATTTTCGGCCATCTTTTCGGCTTCGGCAACGATGGCAATGTCGTTGCGCACACCAGCAGGAAGCCGTCGCCCAGCCTTGGCCACGCGGCGTGACAGAGACCCGCGCTTGAGGCCAAGTCGTTTGGCCATGAGCGCCCGTAATGCCGCTGCATTGGTCTTGATGGTCTCTGCATGTTCCATCTCATCTACATAAGCCTGTGCACCCTCTTGCTCAATACGGATGCGGCACAGTATGCAACGCATATGCTGAACACTTTGCTTACTGCCTCAACCGGCTCGGCGCGTCCGGTTCTCATCGTTCATGGCCTTTATGGGTCGGGTCGCAATTGGGGTGTGATTGCCAAACGCCTGTCGGATCGCGGCCCGGTGGTCGCCGTGGACCAGCGCAATCACGGCGACAGTTTCTGGTCGGACAGTCATTCCTATTTCGATATGGCTGACGATCTGGCCAAGGTTATCGAGGCTCAGGGCGGACCGGTCGATGTGGTAGGTCATTCCATGGGCGGTAAAGCCTCCATGGTTTTGGCGCTGACACGGCCCGAATTGGTGGAGCGGCTGATCGTGGCGGATATCGCGCCGGTCGCCTACACCCATTCGCAGATTCAGTTCATCGAAGCGATGCGGGCCGTCGATCTGTCACAGGTGGAGAAACGCTCGGACGCATCCGAGCAGCTCAAGCAGCTTGTGGACGATGCGACGCTTCAGGCGTTCTTTACGCAATCGCTCGATGTGAAAGGCAAGAAGTGGAAGCTGAACCTTGATGCGCTGGCGGCGGAAATGCCGAAAATACTGAGCTTTCCCGAGATCGACGCCAGCTTCGACAAGCCGACTTTGTTCCTGTCCGGAGCGTTGTCCGAATACGTTACACCCGAAGCGCGACCGGCGATCAAACGACTGTTTCCGACGGCGCGTTTTGCCAAGATCCCCGGAGCGGGGCATTGGCTGCACGCCGAAAAACCGCGTGAGTTCGAAGCGTCAGTAAGGGCGTTTCTCGACCGAGTTTAGTAACCGCGACAGGATTGTTCGGACCGCGCGGCGAATGCCTTGTAGCGTTCCCAGAACGTATCGTCCGAGCGTGACTGGGACATCCAAGTGTCATGCGCCGCCTGCGGATCGGAAAAGAACCGCGATGCCTTGCGCTGATCGGAGCCGGAGAGCGATTGGTTGGCCACGGTCTGAATGCAGCCACAGAGCCGCGCGTTGCGCGCCTTGCGATCGGATGACAAACACGCCCGGCTGATTGGCCCGGTCGAAAACCGCGTCACGACCCCGCTATCCCCGCGATCATACCGATTGCCGCCGCATCCCGCGACCAAAGCCGTCACCATTAGTGCTGCCAGGAGTCTCATTTCGCCTGTTCTCATCTGTCTGAGGCCAGCGCCCGGGTCTTTTGCCCAGTGACACGGCCAACTGCCTGCTGGAAACATGCCTGAAACGCAACGTGTTTTCAAATCACCTTTTGTCAAGCGGCGTGCCGGGTTCGCGCCACCTTGACCAGACCCCAAAACCGCATCATATCCGGCGCATGACAGAGCTATCGCACATCCGCAATTTCTCCATTGTTGCCCATATCGACCACGGGAAATCCACCCTGGCCGACCGGCTGATCCAATCCACCAACACGGTGTCGGCACGGGAGATGAAGGAACAGCTTCTCGACTCGATGGATATCGAGCGGGAACGCGGCATCACGATCAAAGCCAACACGGTTCGGATCGAGTACAAGGCCGAGGATGGCGAGGTCTATATCCTCAACCTGATCGACACGCCCGGACACGTGGACTTTGCCTACGAAGTGTCGCGGTCGATGCGCGCGGTCGAAGGATCGCTGCTGGTGGTGGATGCCACGCAGGGCGTGGAAGCGCAGACACTGGCCAACGTCTATACCGCGATTGACGCGGATCACGAGATCGTGCCGGTTCTGAACAAGATCGACCTGCCCGCATCCGAACCCGAGCGCGTGAAGGAACAGATCGAAGACGTGATCGGCATTGACGCGTCGGATGCGTTGGAAATCTCTGCCAAGACCGGCGTGGGCATTCCCGCGGTGCTGGAAGCCATCGTCAAGCGCCTGCCGGCGCCGCTTGAGGGCGACCGGGACGCACCGCTCAAAGCGATGCTCGTGGACAGTAAATACGACCCCTATCTGGGCGTTGTGGTTATCGTGCGCGTGATCGACGGCATTCTGAAAAAAGGCCAGCGCATCAAGATGATGAAAACCGGCGGCACCTATGACATTGACCGGATCGGCGTCTACCGTCCGGCGATGCAGGCCGTCGATGAGCTGGGGCCGGGTGAGATCGGTTATATCACCGCACAGATCAAACAGGTCAGCGACACCCGTGTGGGTGACACGATCACCACGGAAAAGAAGGGCTGCGCGACACCCCTGCCCGGCTTCAAACCGTCGATCCCGGTAGTGTTCTGTGGACTTTTCCCCGTCGATGCCAACGATTTCGAAGACATGCGCGACGCGATGGAGAAGCTGGCGCTGAACGACGCCTCTTTCACCTTCGAGATGGAAACCTCTGCCGCTCTTGGCTTCGGTTTCCGCTGCGGGTTCCTTGGTCTGTTGCACCTCGAAGTGGTGCGCGACCGTCTGGAACGCGAGTATGACATTGACCTGATCACCACCGCGCCCTCGGTGATCTATCACGTCTACACCAAGGACGGTGCGATGCGGGAGCTGCACAACCCCGCCGATATGCCCGACCCGTCGACCATCGACCATATCGAAGAGCCGCGCATCAAGGCGTCGATCCTTGTGCCGGATGAATATCTGGGCGATGTTCTCAAGCTCTGTCAGGACCGTCGCGGGCTTCAGCTTGACCTGACCTATGTCGGCAGCCGCGCGATGGTGGTCTATGACCTGCCACTGAACGAGGTGGTGTTCGATTTCTACGACCGTCTGAAGTCAGTGACCAAAGGCTATGCCAGTTTTGACTACCAGATGATCGGCTACCGCGAGGACAACCTCGTGAAGATGCAGATCCTCGTGAACGATGAACCGGTGGATGCGCTGTCCACGATGGTTCACCGCGACCGCGCCGAAATGCGCGGCCGCGCCATGTGCGAAAAGCTCAAGGACCTGATCCCGCGTCACATGTTCAAGATCCCGATCCAGGCGGCCATCGGCGGCAAGGTGATCGCCCGCGAAACCCTGTCTGCCCTGCGCAAGGATGTGACCGCCAAATGTTACGGCGGCGACGCGACCCGGAAGAAGAAGCTTCTGGAAAAGCAGAAGGCGGGCAAGAAGAAGATGCGCCAGTTCGGCAAGGTCGAGATTCCGCAGGAAGCGTTCATCTCGGCGTTGAAGATGGATTCCTGACGTTTCCGTATGGTGCGTGATGTCACGCGCCATATGACCCTCGCCCGACGAAAAGCGCGAAGCTCTCTCGGGCAACCCTCCGCCGATCCCTCTTTCGTGATGAGCACCCCCCTGCGCTGGAAGGCGGTTCTGCGGTAATCTGCACCAAAACAATCCGAGCAGGACCAACAAAGATGCGCCCGATTCTTCTTGCTGCCCTTCTGGCGGCCCCAACCCTCGTGCAGGCCGATATCTGCGATTTCCGACCCAGCATCCTTGCTGGCAAGGCCGGTCAGGCGGCCAAGGCAACGGCGGGGGCTGTGGCCTCTGCTGCAACGGAAACCGTGCGGGCTGTCGGGGTCTATGCGCTCGAAAATCCGGTTTCGGGTGTGAGCATGATCAGCAGTGGAGTCAGCAGTGCCGCAGCGGCGGGCAGCAGCGTGGCTGCCGGGGCTGGTGGTGCGATGACAACGGCGACCGCGATCGCCACGGCACCTGTCACCATCGCGGTGGCCGGGCTGACGGCGGTGGCGCTCGGCAGCTATGAGGGGGCGTGTTACCTGCGGCAGGAGCGGATCACCGACTACGACGAGATCCTCTATATCGTGTCGAACCTGTCGGCCAATTCGGACCCGACAATGTTCCGGCTGATCCCGAAGGGTACGGAGTATGTCACGCTTAAGGGCCGCAATGCACTGGCGAGCGAGGACAAGGTGCGGATCGCGTCTGCTGGCGTCGGGCCGTTTTTGATCGACGTGAAGAAGCTTTACATCGTCGATGGTGTGCTGATGCACCGGGATGCAGGGCGGAATACGGTTATCGGCAATGTCGGGCTTCAAGTGGTCGATGTTGAGGACTAAAAAACTTTTCCCGACCCAACGCCCTGCCCCGTCGCGATAATCGGCAACGATCCCCCAGTTATCCCCAATGCGGTCCAGAGATCTATCCCCAAGAAATTTGGCCGAGAGCTAAAATTCCCGTTGCGCGACTCGGGGGTGCTGAGCCAGCGTTGAGTTAACGCAAGGGGTCGCAAGACCCGGCGCGGGACGCGAAGGTCTTCCGGGGCTGGAGCGGGGAAAGACGGGCGCGAGCCGGACGGACCCCGTGTTGAGAGTTTCGGGACGCAGGTCGAAACGGGGCGCTTCATTGAAGTAAAACCGGGAAGGCGGCGCAGAAAGCCATCGTGTGGCCGGGGAAGGTGCAAACCGGAACCGGAGGGGGGACGGGCCGCAAGGTTCGATCCCGCGATGCTCGAAGCTCTTTGGAGCGGAGGCATTTGGACGGAAGGGTCTTGGACCCGGATGTTCCGGAAGGCGTCAGGATGGTGGCTTTAGCCACATTGCAAAGACCGCGTCTGAGCACCTGACGTCTTCTCTTTTTTCTCAACAGGACTGAGAATGGAACAGGGCCAAAGCTGGTGTTTCAGCCTTGGCCCCGAGCGTCAGAATTGCATACCGCGTCTATGCACCTAATGCATTTGAGGTAGCCTGCGGGTCAGTCCGGATCAAGCGGTGGCGCAGGGTGCGCCCCACATCTTGCGAGATGTTGCAGCTCTACCACGATTTCTAGCCTCACTGCGGCGTCGAGAGTGTGTCGAGACAGGCAGCAGCGACGGGTTCGGGCAACGCTTTGGTAATGCGTGATGCCTCGGCCTCGACGAAAGGTGCTCGATCGTCTTCCGGTCTGTCTTCTGATCCGAAATAGGCAGACAAGTGGTGGCAGGTGGACGTGGCAAGCCACGGCGCATCCGACAGCACCGACAGGATGGTGTCCGGCTGCTCGCGGTAGAGCGGCAGTACATCCGCCGCATAGGATTGCGTCAGCCCCGCATCCACGCTGCGCAGCGCGATATCGCCGAGCAGCAGCCAAAGGCCAGCCGAGCCGGACTGCGCCTGTTCATGACTGCGACCGTAGAGGTCGGCCAAACCATGCATGGCGGCCAAGGGGGTGTCATGCCGGGACGGCACGCGGCCCAGCATCAGTTCAATCATCTCGACCGCATCTGCCGGATCGGGTGGACGCGCGTCTTGCGCCTCGGCCGTGGAAACGGCAAGGCACAGGCCCATGACGGCCCAAAGGCTTTGTCGGTCCATCAGTCGAACGCGGGCATACCGCCCCAAAGCGTATGCATCTGCCGGGTACAGTCTGAATCCTGCGGACGGCCGCGTTCGACGGTCTCATCGGAAATGTTCACCGTGATGTTGCCGCTTTCTTTCGGAGTGATTTCCGACCACATCTGATAAACTTTGGCACCCGGCATCACGATGCAGCCATCTGACCATGAGGCGTTTGTGCCTTTGTGGATGAAGAACCCGTTCGCGGTATTGCCATTGCCGTTATAGGGCACATTGAGGCCAAGCCAGATCGCCTCGCGATTTCCGCCATCGGTTCCGTCTGTCTTGTTCGCCATCCTCGTTGCGTAGCCCGTATAGGACCCGGCGTCGATGACCACTTCCTGATCCCACCAGCAGGTTTCAGAGATGTTGACCGAACCGCTCTTGAAGGTGAGTGTACCGTTCCCGTTCTTACGCACGACGTTGATCGTGTAGGCCATTTGAATACTCCGATCTAAAAAAATTTGATTGAATACCCACGAAGCTACCGCCTGCGCCGAGAGTCGGGCAACTCTTTTATCAAAAGCACAAAACACAGGCCTTGGCCGACTTGACCGATGTCAACGTCGGCGTGTTTCATGTCTGGCAGAAAGTTGGCGTAAAAGGAGAGCCACGATGGACCTGACTGTTCAAAAAAATCTGCTTCTAAAGCGCCGGGCCGAGTTGGCCGAAGACCTGATCGACATCGAGGACAAACTCGATGATCCGATGCCGAAAGATTGGGAAGACCGCGCCTCGGAACGCCAGGGCGACGAAGTTCTTGAAGCGCTTGGAAACGTCGAACTTGATGAATTGCGCCGCATCGACGCCGCATTGGCGCGAATGGAAGATGGCAGCTATGGCACCTGCGCCAAATGCGGCGATCCAATTTCGGATGAAAGACTAAGCGCGGTTCCGACAGCCGCTTTGTGCCGCAACTGCGCCTGACGCGTCGGAGCCTGGTCGCGCCCACGCTTTGGGCGCGGCGACACACTTCTGCAGGCCGGAAGTATACCGCACTCTATTTCGCCAATATAGATTTTCGACGCGTTGCCTTCGGACAGGGGAACGACATTTTTATTAGATGTCAGACACTTGCCCATCCCAGCAAGATGTTCAATCCCGTGCCACCAGACCTCCGCTCACCAAAGTCGCCAAATTCATTTGCTCTTTGGGATAGTCCGCCAACGAAACATCACAAACGCGCGACACTCCGCAGGCTGATCGAAGTCTGTGCGACCTTAAGTATCGCAAATCGGCAACAGCTCCATGCTGCACGATAAAAGACCATTAATAAAGATCGTTGCAACCGAAGGGTGAATCGACAAGTCCTAACTCAACAGCATTTTACCGGAGGCTCACATGTTGCGACTTATACCAAGGGCTCCGATCATCGACCCACTTTCACCCAATCTCTTGATCCGATCGACGTGATGACGTCCGGGAGGGCGATCAGGTTGTTCCAGGCCTGGCAGCCTGCATCGAGGATTGCGTCGT
>JAUHVK010000079.1 GCA_030425145.1 Alphaproteobacteria bacterium
ATCGTGGTTTGCCCGACTGCATCGATCTCGACGAGGCTCATCGACTTCTGGCAGTCAGATTCATCAAACCCGAAAGCTAATGGCGATCCCGAGTACCGGATATGAGGGGCACCAACCGATTGCGGCCTGTGCAGATGGCCAAGAGCCACATAGTGGGCACCCTCGAACACGGCCGAACTGACGGTCTCGATGCCGCCGACCCTGGTGAGAGGTCGTTCACTTTCGCTGCTCGAAGCCCCGGCTACAAAAGCATGCGAAACGACGACCCAACGCGTACCATCGGGAATGTTACGCCGACCGCAAGCCACCTGAGCCGCGAGTACGTCCTCGGGCGTGTGGAGAGCTTCGTCGGAAAAACATTCACGGGCGGCATACTCGTAGGCGAAGGGCAACCCTGTGAACGCCACAGGTCCGTGGGCGTCCGTGAGGACCAGCGGTTTCTCGTCCGAACTGATCGCCCCACGTATTAAAGCCCGTCGTGTGTCTGTCATGATCGCCATGGATGCGATTCGATCACCAGAGTCGTGATTGCCGGCGATCATCACCACAGCCGCGTCAGTCTCCGAGGCAACGCGCGCCAAGAACCCATTGAACTGCCGCACGGCTGACGTCGGCGGGGCAGCCCGGTCAAAAATATCTCCTGCAATTACAAGAACATCAACGTCGCGGGAGATGATCGCCGAAACGATCTGGTCGAGTATTGCGGCGTGATCGGAATCGAGAGGAATCCCGTTGAACTGACGCCCGAGATGGAGGTCGGCGGTGTGAAGAATCCTCATGACAATAACCCGTATATTTTTTAATCGTATAATTTCTAGATGGACATGTGGGCGAGAGTCAAGGTAGGGATGCGCGCATGAAGCTCGATGACCTCAAACATGCGCAGAGAGAGCGCCTGATCTTTCTGGACCGCTGCCTGACTTGGCGGGGTATGGCAAATCGCAAGGATCTGATCGACCGCTTCGGTATTTCGACCGCGCAGGCAGCGCTGGACTTCCGTGTCTATCTTGGTCTCGCGCACAGTTCCCCGCCGACCTATGATCCGGCGCGAAAGACCTACATAGCTGCGAGCGAACACGAGGCTTTGGCACCATCCGGCCTGACCGAAGCCTTCGCTATACTGACGAGCGATGATGAAAGCACGCCACCTTCCGCGTTACCACGACCGGAACGCAAGGCAGATCGGAGGACCATCGCCCTGCTTCACCAGGCAATCAGGTCGGGGAAAGCCGTCCACGTCCGATACACATCAATGTCGTCCGGTGCCGACGAAGGGCAGTGGATCGCACCGACCCGCTTCACGTCCGATGGTGAAAGCGTGCACTTGCGTGCCCACAGTTTCAAACGCGGTGAATATCGGAACTACCTCCCGATCCGCATCGATCCTGACAGCTCCTTCGAGGAGAAACCCATAGACAAGCCTCTGCCGGAGGACGTGGATTGGAATACTCGAGCAATCATTTGGCTGCGCCCAAAAACAGGACTTTCAGATGAGCAAGCAAAGGTCGTCAGACGTGAATTCGGCTTTGAAGGCGAATGGCTCCGTGTCGAAACCAGAAAAGCGCTGGAATTCTTTTTTGATCGTCGATGGGGGTTGGGTACCGTAGGTGCACGGCTTGAGCGCGCGAAAACGGACTACGAACCAATATGATAACTAGATCCCTTCTCGTACGCCGTTCTTGCTCCGCTCCATAGTTGCCTCTAACATATCGAGACCATCGACAGCAGAGCGCATCTGTGCCTCATCATCCACGCCCACTGTCTCGGCATCCGCGACCTGGTTTCCAAAATCCATCTCCATCTGTCGCTGCTCCTCAGCGATAACGGCTTGAACGACAGGCGCGTTCTTCTTTGGGGTGACATCGGTTTGCCCTGACGATTGGCCACCAGCAGCCTGGCGTGCGGCCTCAACGTCGGCCTCGGATCCGCCAGACCCGTCCGGTGGCGGTGTCATCGGCATGGCCCGCACACTCAGCGGCAGCGCGCCTTGCGATCCCTCTCCCCCTAGTTCCGGAAACGGCAACTCGCCCGTCTGCGCATCATGGATCGCCTTGAACAGGCGGTCGTCAAAATACTGGATCCGCTTCGCCCGGACCGGCATTTGCGCATCGATCACCATGACGATCTCATCGAGCGGCAGGCGGCGGGCCTCATCTTCGGGGAGCAGAGAGCTCTCTTCGGTCCGTGTCGATTGGCTACGGCCCTCGAACGGGTTCTTGCCGATGGACTGCGAACGCGTGATGACGGTCTTCGTGGTCTTGCCAACCGCCTTGCTCAGTTCCTCGACGGTTTTCTCATCCGAGGGCGTCAGGTAGAGCTTCACCCCCGCGTTGCCCTGCAGCGCGCGGCGGGTGTTCTCGCCGTAGATTTCATCGAGGGCGGGGATGGTTTGGGTGACTACGGCCAGATGACCGCGGTAGGTCCGCAAGGTCTCGATGCTCTCGACCACGATCGGCATCTTGCCGAGGCGATTGAACTCGTCGAGCATGATCATCACTGGCCAGGGCTCATCCGGCCCGGGGTCCTTTTCCTGCATGGCGGAGAGAAGGTCAGAGAAGAAGAGCCGGATCAGCGGCGCGAGGGGTTTGACCATCAACGGCTGGACCACGAGATAGACGGAGAAGGGTTTCTTACGGATCGTGCGGAAATCAAAATCCGACACCGCCGTCGCCTCATCGATGGCCGGGTTCTGCCACTGATCGAGCCCCGAGGTCATCAGAAGCGAGACGTAAGAGGTCAGCGTATCGTTATTGGTCGAGGCCAGCCGCGTGAAGATCAGCTTGGCGGCCCTGTTCTCCACCTCGTGGCCCCGCGCGAAATATTCCTTCTGCTTGTTCCCGCCCGAAGCGGCGATGCGGTAGATTTCGCCGAGAGTCGGACGCTTGCGCTGGAACGCCAGCAGGCCTGCCGCCACGAAGAGATCAATCCCGCCCTTGAGGAGGCCCTGCACCCGGTCATTGTCGCTTTGCAGGAAGAGCGTCGCCAGAAGCTGCAGTTCCATCTGCTGGCGCGCGGGATCTTTCAGCTCAAAGATGCGCAGGAGCGGGTTGTAGCGATGCGTGCGCTTGCCCTCCCAATCTGTTGGGGCAAAGCGATAGACCTTGTCGCCCTGGGCGGCGCGGTGCCGGGCCGTAGCCTCGAAACATTCCCCCTTCACATCGAGCGTCACGGCGGAGCCTTGCCAGGTCAGCAGGTTTGGAATGACAAAGCCCGTAGTCTTGCCGCGCCCGGTGGGGGCCACGATCAGCGCGTGCGGGAAGACTTTCGAGCAAATGTATTTCGCGCTGGATTTTGGAGAACCGAGCTTGCCGAGGATGAACCCGGTCCCGGGTGCCCCGAAAAAACCATTGGCCTTCATCTCGCGCGCAGACTGCCAATGCGTCTGGCCAAAGCGTGTGAGGGCCGATCCCGAAAGGGCGAGGCTCAGCATCAGGCCGGCGGCGGTGAAGCTGCCGATGATCAGGTGAATAAGTTGCGCGTCCTCCGGGCGGCGATCGAGGATCGCCAGATAGTTCTGCGCGATATAAGCGAAGTCGATCTCGGCCCCGAAACCGAGATCCTGGTAGGTCAGCACCGCCGAGGCGATGGTATAGCCCATGGCCCCGGTCACCAGCGTTACCAGCAAAACGCCGGTCGCGATCCGCGCTTTTCCCATGGTGGTGCTCAATGGACCTGTCCCCGCTCGCTCTCGCCATCCACGTCTGTCGCGCGGTGTTTTTCGTATTCGGCGTCGGCCAGTTCATCAACCAGCTGGCGCAAGGCCTCCGTGTTGGCCGTCGCGGCATCGGATTGCAGGTAGACCTTGGCGACATAGAGCCGGTCGAGGCGGTCCTCGAGAACCTTGTCCAGCGCATCGGCATCGCCGGATGTCAGCCGGTCCAATTGGCGGTCATCCAGCACCCGCGCGATCTCCTCGCGGAATGCCTCACGATCGGCTTCCGTCTCGAAGGGCGCGGACAACTCCCCTGCCCGCTCATGGTCCAGGACACGGGCAATCTCATCCGCGAGGCGGCCGGCACGGTCAGACTGCGGCGCAGTTTCATCGGGGGTGGCTAGACGTTCGTCACGCGTGCCCAACCCGAGCCCGTCGCGCAACTCGTTGTCGCGGCGAACCTGATTGATGGCCTCCGTGTCCCGTATCTCGACGACGGCCGCGTAGGTCGCGCCGAGCCCACGGGAGAGATGGGACGGCATATCCGGATAGCGCGCGCGCAAGTCATCCGTGACAGCATCCGCAACGGGCGTGCGGAGGTCGCGTGCCTCCATGATCCGGTCGACCTCGCGAGTGATCTCGCTGGCGCGGGCCGCATCGGTGATGGTCTCCCTGTAGGGCTGGGACCGATCGATCACATCGCCCGGGCGTGCGGACAGCTCCGGATGTGCCTCGAGATACGCCCGCTGCTCGGTCTCGATCCGGTTCTCCGCCCTTGAGACAACCTCCCAGTCCCGGTCCTTGATCTGCTGCGCTGTCAGGCCGTCAGCGCGCATCTCCTGACGGATTGTCCCCTCCATCGCCCGCACCGCGCCCTCGTGATAGTGGAACCGCTCGCTGACCGCTTCGGCTTCCACGACGCCATCCCGGCGCAGCACGTTTTCCCGCTCCAACAGCGTGCCAAGTTCGACATGGACATCGTTGAGAATGTCGCGCGCCTGTTCCAGATCGGCGCGGCGTTCGAGATTCAGATCCCGCGCCTCGGCCACCTTGGAGAGATCATCGGCGATCCATTGATGCTCGAGAGCCGCATTCGAGGCCCCGGTCTCGATCCGGGCGACCACTTCCGCTGTGCTGATCCCGGTGCCGCGCAGGGCGGTGTCTATGCGCGACCGCAAGTCCGGCTCGGCAAGACGTTCTAGCTGTTTGGTGTCGATATTGGCCTCAGAATAGACCCCTCCTTCCGACGGAGCCTCGGAGAGTGTGGATGATCGCAAACCGAGCGGCTGCATGTGCTGGACCTGCGTCTGGATCTCGATGAGACGCTTCTCCAGCACGGGACGTTCCGCATCGGACTTCTCGGCGATCATGCCCTGCACCCGGGCGAGCTTTTCCGCATAGAGGCTTCTCAGATCCTCGAAACTTTGATCCTCGGCCATGTACACATCTCCTGTTCGGTCCACCTGCCCGCCGCGCGCCAGCACCTCGCCCGCGCGGAAGAGGGCTGCGGCGATGTCTTCCCGGGCTTCCCGGGAGGCCTCTGCGGCAAGCGAGTGGTAGACAGTTCTGGTATTGGCGATCTCCGCCAGCGTCCGCGTCAGGTCCTGCCCCACGCGTTCGCGCTCGCGGGGCGCCCGACCCTTTTCTTTCGCCGCATAGATCTCGCTGGTCCGGGCGGGGTAATGCACAACCCCGCGATCGACGCGGCGCGTGGCCTCCAATCGCACGCCGTACTTCTCAGCCTCCTCGACCATGGCGAGGCGGAAATCGTCATAGTTGAAGCGATGGTTCCGCCCGAGGAAAAAGAACTCGCCTTCTTGCGAGCGGCGGTTCAGCACCAGATGCGCATGCGGGTGATCGCGGTCCTCATGCACCGCGATGATGTAGTCGAAATGCCCCGCGTCACTCTGGAAGAACCGCTCGGCCACATCCGTCGCGATGTCGCGCACATCCTCCCCGCGCGTGCCGATGGGGAAGGACATGAGCATATGGGTGGTCTGGCCAAGCTTGGGCTTGAACCCCGCATCCCACCGCTTGGTGAAGCGCTCGGTCAGGTCCTTGATGTCACCCGCCTCGAGCTTCGCCTTGCCATCCAGAAACCCACTCGAGTCCACGATATGGGTGGACTTGGTGGTGAGGTACTCGAGCTGGTTTGTGAGCTGTGATTTGGTATGCGTACCGCCGCCCCGGATCGCCTTGAAGACCGCCGGCCTGTGCCCTGCCGCCGCGCGCATAAGCTGGGTCTGCTTGGCAACATGCAGCCCCTGCATCGAGCCCCGGATCCGGCTCCAGCCGTCCCGGAAGACCTCGCCTGTGACAGCGTCCACCGCATCATTCAGCCGCATGGGCAAACTCCCTTAGCGCGGCCGTGGCCTCGAGCTGCATCGCGTCCCGACGGCGGCGCAGGAGCAGGTCGATCTCGTCAGCACTGTCTAGAATGAACCGCGCCAACCCGCGCATCTGCGCAAGGCGCAATTCGGAGAACTCGGCACGCGTGCCACCATCAGCCCCCTGCCCCATCCGATTGGCGCGCGTCATCTGCTTGGCGATCTGTGCGACCCCATTGCCAACCTCATGCAAAGAGGACCTGTATCGCGCCATCTCGACCGCCATTTGCGCGTCCGGGACGAACACCCCACCCGCCGCCTGGATGAGCCGCCGCAGACCCTCGGCCCGGCTCTCGATCCCGGCCTTCGCCAACACTGCGTCGAGCGCCTCAAGCTCCGCAGCCGTAACCTTCACACTGACCGCTGAGACCGGGATCGCGGCATCCGTCTGGCGCTCCGCATCAGCTTTGAGCGTGTACTGGATCGCCCGGGGCGACACGCCAAACCGCTCCGCCAACACGGATGTAGACACACCTTCCGCAGCCTCGCGAACGATCTCCATGCGGTCCGCATCTGTGAGACGTTTTGAGCGCGACATGCGAAGAAAGACCCCCTATTTCCTGCCACCTTCCACCAAGGCTGCCCCTACCTTACGATAATATACCTAGCTGTCAATTATATACTTACGTCGCTTTCAGGCTCAGGCAGCCTTGGTGTCCGCTTCCCCCGCGGCCCGCAGGGACGCGGCTCTGCCGCCCTCACCACCGGGCGACCCACCTGTCCAATGGGTCCCCTTCCCCAGCACCGCCCGAGGGTCTGGCCGAACACGCATGTGTTCGGACGGAACCGCGGGCGGGCGCAAACCCCACCGACAGGGCGGACACGCAGGGTCAAGGAGGGCCAGATTTGGCTCCGCCAAATCTCTGCCGCAAAAACCGGGAGGCCCTGGCCGATAGGTTTTTGTGGATGGCACCCTTGAGGCTGACTGGCCGATCTGTCGCGGCCTGATCATTCCGGGAGGAGTGCGTCCCTTGAACGCGCAGCGACCGGCATCCCTGGAACAGGGATCGGGCCGCCCCAAGATCGTCCTTGGGGCGGCCCATCCTCGTGAGAGGATTCAGTCCTGGGGATCCTTTGCGCTCGGCGGGAACATCACCAGCTCCGAGACCGCGACCGGGAAGTCGAGCTTGAGGCTGAAGAACTCCGAGCCGTCCCCGTTGCGGGTGTTGCGGAACATCGCGCCCACGCGTTGGAAGCGGGTGCGCTCCTGGCCATCGGTGTCGGTGAACTTGACGGGGACGGTGGCGACGTAGTGGTTGGTCATTTGGGTTACTCCTTGTTGCGATGGGGATCACCCGGCACGGGGGCAAAAGGCCCGGTCGCAAGCGCAAATGCGGAGGGTCCGCGGCTCCGCCGTGGAAACCGTATTTGTGCTTGCCGAAGCGTGAGCTGAGGGCACGATTGGGCCGATCCCGTGCGATCCACATCTATGAGCAGAAAGGAGTGATCCGGATGACCCCTGTCATTACGCCGCAGCCACCTTCCGCGTCCTAGTTCCGCCGATCCTGGCCGGGGTGCTGATGGAGCCCGCCCGCGTGGATGCGATGTTCCGAAACACCCCCCGAGGGTTGTGCAGGTCTTCAGCCTCATGTGCGACGTTTCGACCCCTCGGTCTTGCGCTGCTGACGATGTGCGAGGTGCGCACCATCCCCAGCCCGTACCGATGCGGATGGGCCGAACTCTGACGGGCTGGGTAGAGGGATGACGGTGCTGGACGCCGTGAGCTGCCGATCAAGTGTGACCGATCGCACGCGCCATGAGACATGACGAAAGGGCCGCCCGAAGGCGACCCTCTCAATTCACGTCTCGGCAGTCTTCTTCGCCGGGTCCGCAACCCGCATGACCGTCAGGCCTTTCGCTTCCGCTTTCTGCCCGAGGTTCAGCGCGACTCCGTTGCCGCCGAAGAGCACAACCCCTGTCGCCGCGAACTTGTCGTCCAGCATCTCGTCGTTGCACTTGAACGGTGCCGCCCGCCCATGCGCGGACCAGCGCGGATCGAAGCGCGCCTGCGCTACTCCGCGTGCCCGGGCCCACCGGGCGGCGATCATCTCGGCTCCGTGCTTGCCACCCTTGTGGCAGAGGAAGATCTCCTGGTTACGGTTCTGCTTGATCCGCTCGCGAACCTTGTCGAGCGTGTTGAAGATCACATCGACATCGGTCCAGTCGGTGGCGCCCGAGACGATCAGGGGCACCCCCTCGACTTTCGACTTCTCGGCGGTTTCGCGATCATGCTGCTCCAGGAGCTGCCGAGCCTCGAAGACCGCCCCGGTCTCTTGCGCCCGGACGCTCGCCCGCGACCCGGCTGCCGGGATGAAGGCGTGACCCGTCTCGATCTCATAGCATTCCGCCGCCGCCTCGCTCATCACCTCGATCGCGCCGACGATCTCGCGCAGGTGCAGAAAACGCGCCTGCGCCTCTTCGAGCGCGGTCTCGGCGATCTCTGATCCATCGTGGGATTTTGCGAGCGCGCCGATCTTGTCAGCGGTGCGGTCGACCTCCTTTCCGAGCGCCACCTTGCGGCGCTGCAGGATCGTGGCGAGCCCGTGCGCCAGCGGTTCGATTTCTGCCTCAAGGCCGGTATTGCGCAATTGACCAAGCAGAGCCTCGAAGCTCTCGCGGATGACGCGGTCGGTCAGGATGTGATCTTCCGGGATCGGCAGCTGTGCGTCCTTCTCGGTCAGCCCGAAAAGCTCAATGGTCTCGTAGGTGTTTGCGGTATCGTAAGCCATATTCATTCTCCAGATATTGGGTTCGACCACCACGTGAGTGTGGTGGCATGGCCGAATGCCTGGTTTCCGAATCTGCCCGGGTCAGGGACGGCGCAGCCGCCGGCTTGCCGGGCGCAAAAGTTTTCCGAGCGCAGCACACGACA
>JAUHVK010000026.1 GCA_030425145.1 Alphaproteobacteria bacterium
TTTTGTTCAAGGAAGCCACACCATCGGCGACGGCGCTTCCTGCACGCCCGCCAAGTTTCGCTATTTCAGCGAATCGTCCGCCAAGATCCGCGGCGAAATCGAATCCGCTGCCTGTCACAGCTTCCAGATCCTTTGGCGACCCGACGCCGGTCATCAACGCAAACGAAACCCCGCAACTTGCGTGCAGTGCCGCGCCCACGCGAACGCCGCCGACCGTACAGGATACGGTGTTGTTCGCGTGATCCAAGTTGACGAACTGGAGGATATATCCGGCTTTTCCGTAAAGTACGGCGGCCCCGCCACCAACAGCGATTCCAAGCCAAGTCTTGTTCAACATAAATACCACTCAACAAACGAACATCAAAAATCAATTCGTGAGAGCGTAACGAGCGCGAGATATTGAGTCCAGAACGCATAATACGCGCGGGCAGATCGCAGCGCCACGGCAATTCATCTGGTCAAAACAACGATGTCTGGGAATTTGGTGGAGCCTAGGGGGATCGAACCCCTGACCTCTTGCATGCCATGCAAGCGCTCTCCCAGCTGAGCTAAGGCCCCGTATGCGCGTTCAATTACGCAAAGCCGGGGGCGGGATCAAGCGTGATTCCGCCCCTTTGGCAGAATTAATCTTCGTCGTCGCCTGCGACGTCTGCGATGTCGTCCAGCGACACATTATCATCGTCATCGTCCTCGAGAACATCATCGTCTTCGAGATCGACATCGACATCATCATCTTCCAGAACATCGACATCATCGTCGTTGTCCATCTTGGCCTTGTTCTGGCGGTCTTCGGCATCGGCCGCGATCATGCGGGTCTTGCCGTGGTCAATCTCGACCACTTCGCCGGTATACGGGCTGATGATCGGATTGGCGTTCAGGTCATAAAAGCGCTTGCCGGTGGTCGGGCAAACACGTTTGACGCCCCATTCTTCCTTGGGCATGGGTCATCCCCTTTATTACGTGGTCATATCGACAATCTGCGCCAACTGCCATAACACCGAACCAGTGTCAAAGGCTTTAGGGCGCAGAGTTCATTGAGCGGCATATGGGCGTCACTAGCTTTCCCGGCAACCCCGGAATCCCACTAAAACTGCGCAAGAACGCGCGGGCGCGGCGCATGACGCTGCGGATCTCGCGGGTGGACGGCGGCGTGACGCTCACTGTGCCGCGTGGTGTGTCGGAGCGCGAGGCTTTGGCCTTTGCCGCCGAGAAGCGGGATTGGGTTGTCGGACATCTGTCGAAACAGCCCCGCGTAGAGTACGTTGGGCCGGGCTGCCACCTTGAGCTCGGGGGGCAGCGTTTCGAAATTGTCCAAGGGTCGGTAAAGCGATTGTCGGTCACAGAAGGCCGTATTCACTTGCCTGAACCCGAAGAAAAAGGGCGCATTCATTTGCATGCCTGGGTGAAAGAGCAGGCGCGGGCTGCCCTGACGCGTGCTTCGGATCACTATTCGGAAAAACTCGGCCGCCGATACTCGCGCCTCACATTGCGAGACACTCGGTCCCGTTGGGGATCATGCTCGTCCGCAGGGGCGTTGATGTATTCTTGGCGGTTGATTCTCGCTCCGACCTCGGTGCTCAACTATGTGGCTGCGCATGAAGTGGCCCATTTAGAGGAAATGAACCACTCAGCCGATTTCTGGAATGTGGTGGACCGACTCTATGGTCCTCACAAGGATGCTCGGGCCTGGCTGCGGCATGAAGGCCCAAAGCTGCATCGCTACCGGTTTGACGCTTGACCGCTTTCACAGCTGTGATCACAGTTCAGTATGAGCGCACTGTCCCGAACCACGGAGCCGACCCTCTCGGCACATGATCGCGTCTATCGCGGTTTGCGAAACAGAATCATGTTCGGCCAGATGTCACCCGGAGAGCAATTGACCCTGCGGGGTGTTGCGCGCGAGTTCGATGTTTCGATGACCCCAGCGCGAGAGGCATTCCAGCGGTTGGTCGCTGAAGGGGCGCTGTCGATGTCTGCGTCGGGTCGGGTGTCGACGCCGGAGCTGTCCAATGACCGGATCGAGGAGCTGGCCGCCCTGCGCGCTCTGATTGAGGTGGAACTGGCCAGCCGTGCCTTGCCGCGTGCGCATTTGGCACTGATCGACCGATTGCAGGCGATCAATGGCGCGATCTCAGACGCGATTTCGAACCGGGATGCGTCGGGCTATATCCGCACAAACCTTGATTTTCACCGGACCTTATATCTGCGGGCGCAAGCCCCGGCGATGCTGGCGATGGCCGAAACGGTCTGGTTGCAGCTTGGTCCGACCATGCGCGCACTATACGGACGCCTGCGCCGCACCGAAGCGCCGCAATATCACAGACTGATCGTGGCCGCTCTGAAGGCCGGAGATGAACCCGGCCTCCGTTTGGCAGTTCGGTCAGACGTGACGCAAGGGCTGCGCTTACTGACCGGCTGATTAAGCGATCAATGGGCCATGAACACCGGAATTTCGCAGTTCTCGAGCATGTTTCGTGTCGCCCCGCCGAGGATCGCCTCGCGGAAGCGAGAGTGGCCATAAGCTCCCATCACGACCATGTCTGCGTTGATGTCCATCGCATGGCGGCGCATCACGTCGGAGACCCGAGGCATCGTCTTGGACAAAACGTCGATTTCGACCTTAACTCCATGACGCGCGAGGAATTGAGACAATTGCCCACCCGGATCGGATCGTGTCGGCCCATGTTTCGGAGGATCGATCACCACGATATGAGCGAATTGCGCATTGCTCAGGAAGGGCAGGGCGCTGCGCACTGCGCGCAATGCTTCGGCACTTTCGTTCCAACCGATGGCAATGCGCGTCGGAAGCTTCAGCTCGGGTCCGGAATCGGGCAGCACGACCACCGGCGACTGACCTTCAAACAATGCGCCTTCGACGACGGGCTCGAGCTCGATGCCGCGGTCCTCGCCATAGGGGCGGGGGACGATAGCAAGATCCGCAAATCGCGAATGTGACGCGACAAACCGGGCGACATCCGCCAATTGGCATACCGCTTCGGTTGCCCCCCAGCGCAAGCCAGATTGCTCTAGGAGTTTTTTCGAAGCGGCGGCTAAGGATGCCGCGTCTTCGCGCGCCTGATGCAGCGTCTCTTGCAAAACGGCAGCGTTCATTCCCGCGTAATAGTATCCGGTTTGCGTGCGATCCACGCCGATACACAAGACATCAAGATGGGCGTCCAGTGCGCCGGCCATGGCGATCGACTTCGCGAGCGTCTCGTTCAGATGGGCGTGATCTGTGACCACGGCCAGGATCGATTTGAAAGACATGAGTAACTCCCTTGGATGAATTCCCTGACACCACCATCCGCCGAAGTCGGGTGATGCGCTTTGACACCCGTCAAATAAGACCCGCAATTCTATTGATGCAGATCAAGGATACGCAAAGCCAAGTTTCGCATTAAGGGCCCAGTCTGAAAACCGCCTGCGCGGCAGCCGAATCGTGCGGGTAAGACGAAGGGACAAAAAAATGTTGAACTATATCAAGCTGATCGCGCTTGGTTTGATCACGCTTTTCGCGATGATCGCAGCAAGCTACGCGCGCGATTTGGCCTATCAGGTTCACGCCATCATAATCATGGCGGTTTCTGCCGGGCTCTTCCTCTGGACGCTGCGGAACACCGATGAACCGGTTCCCGCGGCCGTTCTCGAAACAAGTTACATGGACGGTGTGGTCCGCTACGGCGTGATTGCAACGGCGTTCTGGGGTGTGGTCGGGTTCCTTGCGGGGACCTTTATCGCGTTTCAGCTGGCGTTTCCGGTGCTCAACTTCGATTGGGCGCAAGGTTACATGAATTTCGGGCGGTTGCGTCCGCTGCACACCTCTGCGGTGATTTTCGCGTTTGGCGGCAACGCCTTGATCGCGACATCGTTCTACATTGTGCAGCGCACCAGTGCCGCTCGCCTGTGGGGGGGCAACCTCGGCTGGTTCGTCTTCTGGGGGTACAACCTGTTCATCGTTCTGGCTGCGACCGGTTACCTGCTGGGGGCGACCCAGTCCAAGGAATACGCAGAGCCGGAATGGTATGTTGATCTTTGGCTGACCATCGTCTGGCTGGCCTATCTGGCGGTTTTCCTCGGCACTATCATCAAGCGTAAAGAGCCTCATATTTATGTGGCCAACTGGTTCTTCCTGTCCTTCATCATTACTGTTGCGATGCTTCACGTCTTCAACAACCTGAGTATCCCGGTCTCGATCTTCGGCTCTAAGTCAGTTCAGGTTTTTGCGGGCGTTCAAGACGCAATGGTTCAGTGGTGGTACGGCCACAACGCGGTGGGCTTCTTCCTGACCGCCGGCTTCCTCGGCATGATGTACTACTTCGTGCCGAAGCAGGCGGAACGTCCTGTCTTCAGCTATAAACTGTCGATCATCCACTTCTGGGCTCTGATCTTCCTTTATATCTGGGCTGGTCCGCACCACCTGCACTACACCGCTCTGCCGGATTGGGCTTCGACCCTCGGTATGGTGTTCTCGATCGTTCTGTGGATGCCCAGCTGGGGCGGCATGATCAACGGTCTGATGACGCTCTCGGGCGCATGGGACAAGCTGCGCACCGACCCGGTCATCCGGATGATGGTGATCTCGCTCGGCTTCTACGGCATGTCGACCTTCGAAGGCCCGATGATGTCGATCCGCGCGGTGAACTCGCTGTCGCACTATACAGACTGGACCATCGGTCACGTGCACTCTGGCGCGCTTGGCTGGAACGGCATGATCACCTTCGGTGCTCTGTACTTCCTCGTGCCCAAGCTCTGGAACCGCGAGCGGCTCTACAGCCTGAGCATGGTCAGCTGGCACTTCTGGCTCGCCACCATCGGCATCATCCTCTACGCGGCCTCGATGTGGGTCACCGGGATCATGGAAGGCCTGATGTGGCGTGAAGTCGACGCAAACGGGTTCCTCGTGAACAGCTTTGCCGACACCGTGAGCGCCAAGTTCCCGATGTACGTCGTGCGTGCTCTGGGTGGTGTGATGTACGTCGCCGGTGCCCTGATCATGTGCTACAACCTGTGGATGACTGTGAAGCGCAGCCCGGCAAAAGACGCCGCGGCCTCGCCCGCAGCTGTCGCGGCCGAATAAGGAGGCTTGGACAATGGGTATTCTTGACAAGCATAAGGTACTTGAAACCAACGCGACGCTGTTGCTGATCTGCAGCTTCCTGGTCGTGACCATCGGCGGACTGGTGCAGATCGTGCCGCTCTTCTACCTCGAAAACACCATCGAAGAGGTCGAGGGCATGCGCCCCTACACACCTCTCGAACTGGCGGGTCGGGACGTCTATCTGCGCGAGGGCTGCTATGTCTGCCACAGCCAGATGATCCGTCCGATGCGTGACGAGGTCGAACGCTATGGCCACTACAGCCTCGCGGCAGAGTCGATGTACGACCACCCGTTCCAGTGGGGCTCCAAGCGGACCGGGCCTGACCTGGCCCGTGTCGGCGGTCGTTACTCGGATGACTGGCATGTCGACCACCTGCGTGACCCGCAGTCGGTTGTGCCGGAATCGGTGATGCCGAAATATGGTTACCTCGAAGCGACACTGCTGGAAGGCGAGCATATTGGCGAACTGATGGCGACCAACGCTTTCGTCGGTGTTCCGTACACCAGCGAGATGATCGAAGCCGCAACCCAGGACTTCCGCGCACAGGCGGATCCGGACCGTGACTACGATGGTCTGCTCGAGCGCTACGGGGAAACCGTCAACGTGCGTAACTTCGATGGTCAGCCGGGTGTGTCGGAAGCCGATGCTCTGATCGCCTATCTGCAAATGCTGGGTACATTGGTCGATTTCTCGACCTTCACGCCTGATGCAAGCCGGTAAGGAGAACGATCATGGAAACATATTCGTTACTCCGTGAATTTGCAGACAGCTGGATGCTTCTGGTGCTGTTCACGTTCTTTGTCGGGGTGATCCTCTGGGCCATCCGCCCCGGCAGCAACAAGACACACCGTGAAACGGCCAGCATCCCGTTCCGCAATGAAGACAAACCCGCCGCATCCAAGGAGGCGAGGACATGAGTAAAAAGCAAGACGACGATCTTGATTACGAAACCACCGGTCACGAGTGGGACGGGATCAAGGAATACAACAAGCCCCTGCCGCGCTGGTGGCTGTGGACCTTCTACGCAACCATCGTCTGGGGTGTACTCTACACGATCGCCTATCCTGCATGGCCGGGTATCAAGGACGCCACACCGGGTCTCCTAGGGTTCTCGACACGGGCGCAGGTCGCAGAAGACATCGCCCGGTTCGAAGATGCCAACTCTGGCATCAACGCACAGTTGGCGTCTGTTGAGCTGACCGAGATCGCGCAGGATGCGGATCTCAACCAGTTCGCGCAGAACGCAGGTGCCGCGGTGTTCCGCACATGGTGCGCGCAGTGCCACGGATCGGGTGCCGCCGGTGCCAAGGGGTATCCGAACCTGCTGGACGATGACTGGCTCTGGGGCGGTGACATCGAGGCAATCCACGCTACGATTTCCCACGGTATCCGCAACGAGGAAGATCCGGACGCTCGTTATTCCGAGATGCCAGCCTTTGGCGAGTTGCTTGCCGAGGAAGAGATCAGCCAGGTGGTCAACTACGTGATGTCGCTCTCGGGTGAACCGCAGGACGCGTCTTTGGTGGCCGCTGGTGAGACCGTATTCCTCGACAACTGTGCCGCATGTCACATGGACGAGGGCACAGGCGACCGTTGGCAAGGTGCGCCGAACCTGACGGATGCGATCTGGCTCTATGGGGGGGATTACGAGACCCTGACAGAGACCGTGACCTACTCGCGCTATGGCGTGATGCCGCCGTGGACGGATCGTCTGAGCGAAGCCGAAATCCGCGCTGTGGCCACCTATGTGCATGGTCTGGGCGGGGGCGAAGCCGCGGTTGAATAACACCTGATACCGTCTGGCCTTCGGGCCAGACGGGAAAGCGCCGATGCCTCTTCCTGTTCGCGCGTTTCGAGGCATCGGCGCTTAATATTTTTCGGCTCATTGCCATCTTCGACCGCGCCACGGCCATCGCCGGGCGCGGTTTTTGTTTGGCGGATCATGCCAAATCCGGGGTGGCAGATAGATGACCGGGTCCATCACCGCCAATCCTCCCACCTTTTCGGCGCGGATTGACCGCGCAGGCCTTCGCGATACCAGGATGACGGGATCGTCGGCTGGTAGCGGGTCGGGGATACGCCACTGGCGCGAAAGAAGGTTTTTGCAAACGTGCTGAACATGTCGGTCTCCTGTGATCGCTGTGCTCCTGCACTCATACTTGCGTTTTGACGCTGCAAATGCGACTCAAGGATAAATTCAACGTGTAAGGTGAATTTACATGATTGATTGGTCTCGGTTGCCTTCACTTTCGGCTCTTCGGGCCTTTTGTGCCTACGTGCAAACAGGGTCCGTGACCGTTGCCGGGTCCGCGCTGAATGTCAGCCACGCTGCGATTTCCCAACAATTGCGCAGTCTTGAGACCCATCTGGGCACGCCGCTTTTTGATCGGACAAGCAGGGCGCTGGAGTTGACAGATGACGGCCGCGACCTTGCCCGCGCGTTAGAAGATGGGTTCAGCAGGATCTCCAGCGGAGTCGAGGCTCTTACAAATGCCGATGCGCAGCGCCCCTTGAACGTGGGCTGCACACCGACTTTCGCCAGCGCGTGGCTGATGCCCCGTTTGGCCGGGTTTCAGGTCGAACATCCCGGCATCGACATGATCGTCACCCCCAGCCCGATGTTGACCGACCCGTCGCCTGGCGGCATCGACGTGGCAATCCGGTATGGCACCGGGGGGTGGCCCGGTCTGGACAGCGAACGCCTTTTGCCATCGCCGTTGGTGGTGATCGGTGCGCCATCGCTTTTCAAGGGCTCAATCCCGTCAGAGCCGCGCGATCTGATCGCGTATCCTTGGCTTGAGGAACTGGGAACGTCCGAATCCTCGGCTTGGCTGACCCAGCATGGGCTGTCGAATGCAAAGGTTTTGTCGCGCACTCATGTGCCCGGCAACCTGATGCTCGATGGCGCGCGGAACGGGCAGGGGGTGGCTGTTTCCACACGAATCGCTGTGGCAGAAGACCTTGCCGCCGGTCGCCTGATCGCTGTTTTCGAAGACCGTTTGGATGCCGGTTACAACCTCGTTACGCGGCCCGGTGTTCAGCGTGCTCCGCTTAAGGCGTTTTTGCGTTGGATACGTAGGGAAGCGGGAAAAACCTGAATTAAAGATACAGTATTTGATGCAAGTCAAAGTCTATCGCGGGCACCCCTGAGAAAAGACGATCAAGCCAATCCGTCTTTGGGAGCCTATTCTCTCGTGTCTCAAGCAGAAAACCAAACGCCGCCGAATCTCTACGCTGCGCGCGAACCGATCTTTCCGAAACGTGTGAAAGGAAACTTCCGCAGCTTCAAATGGATCATCATGATCATCACGCTTGGCATTTACTATGTCACGCCGTGGATTCGCTGGGACCGGGGGCCACAGCTTCCCGATCAGGCGGTGTTGGTCGATCTGGCCAACCGCCGGTTCTTCTTTTTCTGGATCGAGATTTGGCCACACGAATTTTACTTCGTTGCGGGGCTGCTCATCATGGCAGGGCTCGGACTGTTCCTCTTCACTTCGGCGCTGGGCCGGGTGTGGTGTGGTTATGCCTGCCCACAAACCGTTTGGACGGACCTCTTCATCCTCGTCGAGCGCTGGATCGAAGGCGACCGGAACGCGCGCCTGCGTTTGCATAGACAAAAGAAGATGGATTTCCGCAAGGCGCGATTGCGGGTGACGAAATGGGTGTCCTGGTTCCTGATCGGACTTGCGACTGGCGGTGCTTGGGTTTTCTATTTTGCCGACGCGCCAACGCTGATGCGCGATCTGCTGACTGGTCAGGCACATCCGGTGGCCTACACCACCATGTTGATCCTGACCGCGACGACCTTCTTCTTTGGCGGCTTTGCCCGCGAACAGATCTGTATCTACGCCTGCCCATGGCCGCGCATTCAGGCGGCAATGATGGACGAGGACACGTTGACCATCGGTTACCGCGAATGGCGCGGTGAGCCGCGCGGCAAGCACCGCAAGGGCGACGGGGCCGAGCAACTGGGTGACTGCATCGACTGCATGGCCTGCGTCAACGTCTGCCCGATGGGTATCGACATCCGCGATGGGCAACAGATGGAGTGCATCACCTGTGGTCTCTGCATCGACGCTTGCGATGACATCATGGAAAAGATCGGCAAACCGCGTGGCCTGATTGATTACCTGGCTTTGTCGGACGAACCGCGCGAACGCGCCGGGGAAAAGCCCCGTACCGCATGGTTCCACATCTTCCGTGTCCGTACGATGATGTACACCACGCTCTGGGCGCTGGTCGGCATTGGCCTTGTCTTTGCGCTTTTCATCCGGCCAGAAATCGACATGACTGTCGCCCCTGTCCGCAACCCGACATTTGTCACGCTGTCAGACGGGTCCATCCGCAACACCTATGATGTGCGTCTGCTGAACAAGCACGGCGAGGATCGCCCCTTCCGGGTCTCGGTCACCGGCCACCCCGCCCTGCGGGTCCAACTTGAAGGCACGCCTTATGAAACAGTTGATGTGCCGGCCAACGAAACCTTCCTGCAGCGCGTTTATGTCGTGGCCGCGCCGGGCTCTGATCCGGCCGAGGCCGAACGCACCGACATCCGTTTCTGGGTCGAAGACCTGACCAATGGCGACCGCGCCTACACAGACACGATCTTCAACGGGAGAAGCAACTGATGGCGAAGGAACGCAAACTCACCGGTTGGCACGCACTGGCCATTTTCGGCGGCTGCTTTGCGGTGATCATCTCGGTCAACCTTGTCCTGGCCTACTCCGCAGTGAAGACCTTTCCAGGCGTGGAGGTAAAGAACTCCTACGTTGCGTCGCAGAACTTTGACGACCGTCGGACGGAGCAGGAGTCCCTTGGTTGGGAAGTGTATGCCGAAGCCAAAGGCGGGCTGTTGATCCTCAGCATCAAGGACGGTCAGGGCAAACCCGTTCAGGCCGGCACTTTGGATGCCGTTCTGGGCCGTGCGACCCATGTTAAGGATGACCGTACACCGGATTTCGCTTTTGACGGCCAGGCCTACGTGGCGCGCGAAACTCTTGCACCGGGCAACTGGAACATCCGCATGAAGGCCACATCGCTGGACGGGATTCCGTTTGAACAGCGCGTTGTCCTCCACGTCGAAAGCTGATCCATGACCCTCGCGATGCGCCCTCCGGCCTCGGCCTGTCCCGCCTGTTCCGCCGCACCTGCGGCGGAGGCGTTGGCTGATGCGGCTGTGCCCAAGGACGTGAACATCGTTCTGTCCATGCCGTCGATCCATTGCGCCGCGTGCATCTCCGGAGTGGAGCGTATTCTCGGCGCAACTGAGGGCGTCAAGGGCGCGCGGGTGAACCTGACGCTGAAACGCGCGCAGATCGAGGCAGGGTCCGAGGTGACCGCCGACGACCTGATCAAGGTTCTGGAGCGTGCTGGGTACGAAGCGCATGAGCTCGACACCACCGCACTGCGTGCCACGGACACGGACAAGGCCGGGCGCGATCTGCTGATGCGCCTTGCGGTGTCCGGCTTTGCGGCGATGAATATCATGCTATTGTCGGTCGCGGTGTGGT
Organism: Alphaproteobacteria bacterium; assembly: GCA_030425145.1. GTDB lineage: Bacteria > Pseudomonadota > Alphaproteobacteria > Rhodobacterales > Rhodobacteraceae > Marivita. The sequence goes on from JAUHVK010000026.1 coordinate 10,613, forward strand.
CGGGGGCCGATGGTCCCACGCGGGATATGTTCCATTGGATATCTGCAGCCATCGCATTGCCGACAATCGCGTTTTCCGCGCAGCCATTCTTCAAACACGCTTGGACCGCTTTGCGGGCAGGGCGGCTCAACATGGACGTGCCGATCTCGCTCGCGATTGCGCTGGCGGTGGCTACATCCCTTTGGGAAACATCGCTGTCCGGGGAACACGCCTATTTCGACGCGGCGATCACGCTCACTTTCTTCCTGTTGGCGGGGCGGTATCTTGACCACCGCACGCGGGCCGCGGCTCGGTCAGCGGCCGAAGAACTGGCAGCCTTGGAAGTACCCCGCGTCTGGCGCGTCACGGATGCCGGAGAAGAGCAGATCCCGATGGCCGAGCTGATTGTCGGCGACCTGATCCGCGTACGCCCCGGAGGGCGGATGCCGGTGGATGGAGAAATTGTCGAGGGGCAGTCGGAACTGGACCGCTCTCTGCTGACCGGCGAAACCCGGCCTGTCTATGCCGGTGTCGGGTCACAGGTCAGCGCAGGAGAGGTCAACCTCACCGGCCCCCTGATCATCCGGGCCAGCGCCGTGGGCCGGGATACCTCTCTGTATCGCATGGCCGACTTGGTCGCCATCGCTGAATCCGGGCGGTCACGTTACACCTCGCTCGCGGACAAGGCGGCAAAGCTCTATGCGCCCGGGGTGCATATCCTGTCCGCGCTCGCCTTCGCGGGGTGGTACATCTACACCTTCGATCTGCGCACCGCGCTTAATATTGCAGCGGCGGTGCTCATCATCACGTGTCCCTGTGCGTTGGGGCTGGCAGTGCCTGCCGTCACCACAGCGGCGTCTGGTCGTCTGTTCCGCAAAGGGCTTCTGATCAAGGACGCAACCGCGCTGGAGCGTATGGCGCAGGTGGATACGGTGGTCTTTGACAAGACCGGGACGCTGACCGCAGGCACACCTGAAGTCGTCAATCTTGGCGATCACTCACGCCGCGACCTGAGCATCGCGCTGGCCTTGTCCGAAGGGTCGTCGCACCCGCTGTCGCAATCGCTTGCCAAGGCCATTCAAGAGGCAGGTATCGCGCCCGCGAAGGTCACTGATCTGTCCGAGATTCCGGGCCACGGAACCGAAGGTACTTGGATGGGGCAAACCGTGCGCCTTGGTCGCGCGGCATGGGTTGGCGGCGGCGAAAGCGCGGAAACCTGCGCGTGGCTGCGGGTCGGGGATACGGTGGCTGATCCCTTCCGATTTGCCGACCACATCCGTGACGGGGCTGAAGCCTTGGTCGCCAAGCTCAAGGAAGACGGGTACGAAGTCCTGCTCATGTCTGGTGACACCACCCCTGCGGTCGAGGCATTTGCAAACCGCCTTGGCATCACCAAATGGGTTGCCGAAGCACTGCCGCAGGACAAGGCTGATCGGATTGCCCAACTCAGGGACACTGGCAAACACGTCCTGATGGTAGGGGACGGCCTGAACGACACTGCGGCTCTCGCGGGAGCACATGCGTCCATCTCTCCGGCCACGGCACTTGATGCGGCGCGTGTGGCCTCGGATGTTGTGCTCTTGGGCAAATCGCTCGATCCGATTGCAGATGCGCTGTCCACGTCGCGCGTGGCCATCAAACGGATTCGTCAGAACTTCAGCATCGCGACTTGGTACAACATCATCGCGGTGCCGCTGGCCGTCGCGGGGCTGTGTTCGCCGCTGATCGCCGCCTTGGCGATGTCTACGTCTTCGATTACCGTGTCGTTGAACGCCCTGCGCCTCAAATAAACCGGAGCTTTTGATGAACGTCCTCGCCTATCTGATCCCAGTATCGCTGATCCTTGGCAGCATAGGGCTTGTGGCGTTTGTGTTCACGGTCCGGTCAAAGCAGTACGAAGACCCGGAAGGCGCGGCGCAGCGCATCCTGTCGGACGATTACGACGATCACCCCAAGCCATGAACGATCGGGTCAGCTTGGCCCGATCATGAAGCAGGTCACTTGCCGCGCCTGCAGGCGGCGGCAAGCCAGGTCGGCTGCTTCGCGGGACAAGCCCATGAAGTTCGCATCGAACCCACGCGATCCGTTCACCACCTTGCGCAGCGATCCGTCGAGTGTGGCCATTTCCGCCAAGGCTGTTTGCAGGAGCGCCTTTTCGGCGGCGTGACGGCTGGAGAACCGTCCGACATTGATGCCCCAGTGCCGTCCGCCCGATGTAGAGATGCGGGTCACCACCTCAGCCTCACGCTTTGGGGCAGGCGCTGCCTGAGCAGCCTGCTGTGTCGTGGCCGAGGCAAGAATGATGGTGCGGGGGCGTACTACCGGTTTCACCGACGCGCTCGGCGCGTTTTGGTCGCTGGAATCGGCGGCTGCGACAGTGGCTTTTTCAACCGTTGGCACAATTGCAACCTGTGCTGCTGTGGCCGCCACGTTTTTCACTTCTGCGGTCTGAACATCCTCCAGAACCGACTGGATGTCCTCTTTCAACTCCGCGACCAGCGCCTCTGGCAATACCGGTTCTGTCTCCGGCCGTGCGGTTGGCCGCAGGCTGGATTTCACGGCGGCGGCAACAACCCGGATCGACTTGGCGCGCGTGTTTGTCGAAGGCGTTTGGCTACGTGCGATCACCGTTTCCGTGGCGGCGGACGTGTCCGGGCCAAGATAAGGCGGCTTGCGCGGTGTGCGGAGGGCCATACGGCTGGGGGCTTTTCTGAACCCGAGGTCCATCAGCTTGGCCACCTGCGCATTGCGCGACGCGGTGGAATTGCCGCCGAATACCGCCACAATGATCCGTTCGCTGCCGCGCTCAGCGGAGGCGACAAGATTGAACCCGGCAGCGCGCGTGTACCCTGTCTTGATCCCGTCGGCACCCTTATACGCATCGAGGAACCGGCGGTTCGTGTTGGAGACCGCCTTGATCCCGGCATCGGTGCTGCGGCGCGAGAAGAGATTATAGTATTGCGGGTAGTCATAAAGCACATGCCGGCCGAGGATCGTCATGTCCCGCGCCGAGGACAGGTGACCTTTCTCCGTCAGGCCATGTGCGTTCTTGAACGTGCTGCGGCTCATGCCCAGAGCTTTTGCCGTGCGGTTCATGCGCCGCGCAAAAGCTGCTTCTGAACCTGAGATGGCTTCGGCAAGGGCGGTTGCAGCATCATTGGCGGATTTGATCGCAGCGGCCCGAACAAGGTAGCGCAATTGAATTGTCGAGCCAGCGCGGAGACCGAGTTTGGACGGGGGTTCGGCGGCGGCTTTCTGGGAAATGCGCACCTTCGTGTCCATGCTGATCTCACCGTTCTGGACGGCTTCGAACACGATGTAGAGCGTCATCATTTTGGTGAGAGAGGCGGGGTGCAATCGGGTATCGGCGTTTTCCGAATGGATGACCTCGCCATTCCGGGCATCCATAACCATTGCTGCGTAAGGTGCTGCCATGGCGCTGAACGGCAGCAGCACAGCCAGCCAAATTGCGGTGATCAAATACAGGCCAATTCGGCCCGGCTTTCTACGCCGTCCCGTCACGATATATGCCTTCTCTGCCTCTATCTGCCGGATTTTTCCGGTCAGCATTATTATGAAATTTAGCGTAACACAGGCAGATTGCTCTATAAAGCTCTAATTTTTATATCTTTTTTCCCGACTTGCGCAGATGTGCCCCCAACATCTTGGGGGTGTCCGAAATATGCCAACTAGGTCGGCTATTGTGGCAAGAATGTGGCGGGCGCGCTCAGCCGATCTCTGCCACGAGTGCCGGCAAGTCACCCAAATCCGGTATGCTGAAAAAGCGCGGGCTGATCGGTGGGTCCGCCTTTTCGAGGTCCCATTCCAGGTCATGGGGAACGAATACACCCCAACTGCCTGCGCTGACGGCCGGCACCACATCGGACTTCATGGAATTGCCAACCATCATGGCTGCATCCACACCACCGGAGTGGCGCCCAAAGACAGTCTGATACGTGTTGACCGATTTCTCTGACACGATAGCCACATCGTCGAAGAGGTCGCCCAAGCCTGACTGCGCCAACTTTCGTTCCTGGTGCAGCAGGTCGCCTTTGGTGATGAGAACCAATTTGTACGACTGAGTCAGCGCTTCGACCGTTGATTGCACATGCGGCAGCAATTCGATCGGATGTGCCAGCATGTCCTGCCCGGCATCAAGGATGTTCCGAATGACATGGCCGGGTACCGCTCCGTCGGTCACATCGATCGCGGTTTCGATCATCGAAAGGACGAAGCCTTTCACACCGAACCCATAGTGCCCGATGTTGCGCCGCTCGGCTTCGATCAGGCGGTCATGAAGTAGAGATTTGTCCGTGTAATCGGACAGCAATTCCTCAAATCGCTCCTGCGTCAGTTTGAAGAACCGCTCGTTGTGCCAGAGCGTATCGTCGGCATCAAAGCCGATTGTTTGCAGCTTTCGCGTCATCGCAAGGCACGCACCTCTTTTCTCGCAGTCAGGACAGGTTATATAGAGCCATCTAGGATATGGAACCCGAGGTCCAGACCCAAGCATGAGACAGCTGTCGGCCATCACTACATCGTCCCGCCCCAAGGCAGGGCCACCGTCGAACGAAGACAACGATAGCAATGTCGTCGTTGAGACGCGTGCCAAGACGAAACGTCCGCCGCTGTACAAAGTGATGCTGTTGAACGACGACTACACGCCAATGGAATTCGTGGTGCATGTGCTCGAACGTTTCTTCGGGATGACCCATGCTCAGGCCTTCGAAATCATGTTGACCGTGCACAAAAAGGGTGTGGCCGTTGTCGGTGTCTTTAGCCACGAGATTGCGGAGACAAAGGTCGGGCAGGTGATGGATTTCGCCCGCCGCCATCAGCACCCGCTGCAATGCACCATGGAAAAGGAATAACCGGGCCAATACCCGGGATCTCCGATGACACTAGCCAGATTAGACCACGCGCTCGAGACAGGCGCACTGACCCTGTCCGAAGCGAAACGCATCGTTTTGCTCGAACCCGCGCCGGACGCCGATCTGGGCGTCCTTGGATCATGTGATCTCACCGTCCAGCAAAACCTCAAACACGCCTATGATCAGTTCGAGGCAATGGGTGTCTCCGTCACAACTGATGCGACCGGCCCGGCAGACGTGGTTCACGTGACCTTGCCGCGCAGCCGAGAGCTTGCGCGTGGACTGCTGGCGCAGGCAGAGGCTATCGCGCCCGGCGGTCTGGTGATTGTTGATGGCGCAAAGACCGATGGTATCGATGCTATTCTAAAATTTGCAAAAAGCCGGATCTCGATCGACGCGCAGATCTCCAAGGCCCATGGCAGGATTTTCTGGTTCAATGCGGGTACCGGTTTTCAGGATTGCGCCTTGCCGGAACCGGCACCGCGGACCTCTGGCTGGATCACACAGCCGGGGGTGTTTTCGGCGGATGGGCCCGATGCCGGGTCCGAAGCGCTGGTTGCTGTACTGCCCAAATCTCTGAAAGGCCGCGGTGCCGATCTTGGCGGCGGCTGGGGATACTTGACGCGGCATCTGCTGGCTCTGCCGGGTGTGACGCATATTGATCTGGTCGAGGCGGACAAGCGCGCCCTGACCTGTGCCAAACAGAACGTGGCAGACGAGCGCGTTGCCTTCCATTGGGCCGATGCGACGACTTGGGGTACAGGTGGCACCCTCGACTGGATTGTGATGAACCCGCCGTTCCACACCAGCCGCACACCGGACGCGTCATTGGGGCAGGATTTCATCCGGTCTGCCGCGCGATTGCTGCGGCCGAAAGGAACGCTGATCCTCGTCGCAAACCGGCATCTGCCTTACGAGACAACGCTCTCGTCCTGCTTTGCAAACGTCGCGGAACTGGACGGGGACAACCGCTTTAAGGTACTTCAGGCGGATCAACCAAAGGCCGCTGACAAACCCGGCCGCGCGAAACGCCGCTGAGGGAGACCCGGAATGTCATTCTCGATCGAAGGCAAGACAGCCATCGTAACAGGCGCAGCAAACGGGGTCGGCCTCGCCATTGCGCGCCATTTCGTGAACCAGGGCGCAAACGTCATGTTTGCCGACATGGATGAAGCTCGTCTGTACCACGAATGCGGCGAGGTCATCGAAGAAGATGGCAATATCCGCTATTTTGCGGGCGACCTCAGGGAAAGGCTGACTCTCGCAAACCTGCTCTCCGCCACAATCGATGCCTTTGACCGCGTTGATATTTTGGTCAACGGCAGCCGCCAGGTTCTGCGATCCGATCCGCTCGATCTGGACGATACAACGCTCGAAGCTCTGATAATGCAGAACGTGACAAACACGTTTCGCCTGTCGCAGATGGTTGCAAAACGCATGATCAAACAGGCCGCTGACAAAGAAGAAGGTCAGGTCGGTGCGATTGTGAACCTGTCTTCGATTGCCGCGCGGCGGACGCAACCGGAACTGCTTGGCTTTTCGGTGTCTATGGCGGCACTTGATCAAGTGACCCGCTCTCTGGCCGTGTCCCTCGCAGAGCACCGGATCCGGGTGAACTCGGTTGCTTTGGGGTCGGTAATGTCTGCCAGCCTCTCGCTGTCGCTCAAGGAACATGACGAGTATCGCAAGGAAATCGAAGACAACACGCCTCTTGGGCGTATTGCGAGTCCCGCCGAATTGGCGCAGGCAGTGCAATTCCTTGCTTCGGAAAGCTCCGGTTTCATCACGGGTCAGATCATGACCGTCGATGGTGGCCGGACATTGATCGACCCGGTCTGCGCCCCGGCCCACTGATCGCTTTTGCCGTACACCCAAGCCTTTGGGTCGGCTTGTGATTCCCGTGCCGCGCGCTACTGTCCGGCCAGAACTATGGGACAATAAAATGACTGAAAACTTTGACACCGAAAAAGCGCGCGCATCTGCGTGGTTCCGCGAATTGCGCGATCAGATTGTTGCTGCGTTCGAAGGTCTCGAGGACAGCCACGATACAGGACCACTGAGCGATGCCGCTCCGGGGCGGTTTGAGGTAACCGAAACCAAACGCCATTCCGACGACGGCTCCGATGCGGGCGGCGGATTGATGAGCGTGATGCGCGGCGGTCGGGTGTTCGAAAAAGTCGGCGTGAATGTCTCGACGGTTTACGGCACTCTGGGTGAGCGGGCGCAGTTGGCGATGGCCGCGCGCAAGGGTATTCCCGGCATGAAGGACGATCCACGCTTCTGGGCTTCCGGGATCAGCCTTGTGGCGCATATGCAAAACCCGCATTGCCCCGCAGTCCATATGAATACGCGGATGTTCTGGACGCCCCACGCATGGTGGTTTGGCGGAGGGTCAGATCTTAATCCCTGCATCGAGTACGACGAGGACACCCAGCATTTCCACGATACGCAGAAACAACATCTCGACCCACACGGAGAAGCGCATTACCCGCGACTCAAGGAATGGGCGGATGAGTATTTCTATGTTCCGCACCGGGGCAGGGCGCGCGGTGTCGGTGGCATCTTCATGGATGACCATAACACCGGCGACTGGGAAAACGACTTTGCGCTGACACAGGATATCGGTCGGGCGTTTCTTCCTGCGTTTCTTCCGCTGGTGGAAAAGCGCCGCGTGCAGGATTGGTCAGATGCCGACAAGGACACCCAGCTTGTGCATCGCGGGCTCTATGCCGAATACAACCTTGTCTATGACCGCGGCACGAAATTCGGGCTTGAAACCGGGCATGATGCCAACGCGGTCCTGATGAGCCTTCCGCCGCTGGCGAAGTGGGTTTGAGGATCAGGCGTCGCGCCACGTTCCCGGCGCGATACCGTCCAGTGACCATTCTCCGACGGACCAGCGCACCAATCTCAGACAGGGCAAGCCGACATGCGCCGTCATGCGGCGCACCTGTCGGTTGCGCCCTTCAGTGATTGTGAGCCGTAGCCACGCATCCGGCACAGTCTTGCGGAAACGGACAGGAGGGTCGCGCTCCCATAGCTCCGGTGGCGTGATCTGTTCGACCAGCGCGGGCCGGGTCGGACCGTCCTTCAGAACCACGCCTTTGCGCAGCTGATCCAACTGGTCTTCGGTTGGTGTGCCTTCGACCTGCGCAAGATAGGTCTTCGGCGACCGGAACTTCGGATTGCTGATCTTGGCCTGCAATTTGCCGTTGTCGGTGAGCACCATCAGTCCCTCACTGTCGCGGTCGAGCCGACCCGCCGGATAGACCCCCGGCACGTTTATGAACTCGGACAAGGTGCGCCGTGCCGATCCTTCGGTGCCTTTGTCCGTGAATTGCGACAAGACATCGAACGGCTTGTTGAACAGGATTATGCGGGTCATGCGCCTGCGCCTCGTTTCTCGGCAAAGAAATCGACCAGCAGCTTTTCTGCCTCGGGCGCGCTGACACCGTCATAAACCTCGGGGACATGATGGCATTGCGGATGTGCGAACACCCGTGCCCCATGCGCAACACCGCCCGACTTGGCGTCCTGCGCCCCGAAATAAAGCCGCCGAATACGGGCATTGGCAATCGCACCCGCGCACATCGGGCACGGCTCCAATGTTACGTATAGATCATGGTCGATGAGCCGCTCGACGCCCAGCACGGCACAGGCTTGGCGGATCGCCAGCATCTCGGCATGGGCCGTGGGGTCGTTCAATTCTCGGGTGCGATTGCCCGCTGCCGCAACAACGGTCCCGTCCGCAGCGACGACCACGGCACCCACCGGAACTTCACCCCTGTCGGCGGCGTCACGCGCCTGATCCAGCGCAAGCGACATATTGGAACGGAACATCATATGCCCCTCATAGACCGCGCAATCGGCTTTCCCAAGGGGCCGATTTGGACTAAGCCGCTTGCTATGACACAGAACACGCCCCCTGGTGATCGCATCGCCAAAGTTATTGCCCGCGCGGGTCTTGCCAGTCGCCGCGAAGCCGAGCAGTTGATTCTTCAAGGGTGCGTGTCGGTCAACGGAAAGACCATCAACAGCCCGGCACTGAACGTCACAGCGTCCGACAAAATTGTGGTCAACGGCAAGGTGGTCGGCACCCCGGACGAGCCACGGCTGTGGCTCTATCACAAGCCTGTGGGCCTTGTGACGACAACCAAAGACGAACAGGGTCGCCCTACGATCTTTGATAAACTGCCCGAAGAGATGCCGCGCGTGATGAGCGTGGGGCGGCTCGACCTCAATTCGGAAGGTCTGCTGCTGTTGACCAATGACGGCGGGATCAAGCGCAAGCTTGAACTGCCATCGACGGGCTGGCTGCGGAAATACCGTGTCCGGGTCAAAGGCGCGCCGAGTGACGAAAAACTCGAACCTCTGCGCAAGGGCTTGGTGATTGACGGAGAGCGTTTCCAGCCAATGAACGTGACGCTGGATCGCCAGCAGGGCGCCAATGCCTGGCTGACTGTCGGTCTGCGCGAAGGCAAGAACCGCGAGATTCGCCGCGCCATGGCCGATCTGGGCCTGACGGTGAATCGCCTGATCCGCATCTCCTATGGTCCGTTCCAGTTGGGGCAGCTCAAACCCGGTGAGGTTGAGGAACTGCGCCGCAAGGTCGTTCGCGACCAGTTGGGGCTGGACAGCACACCCGAGCCGAAAACGGGTAAGGCGCTGAATAAAAAGACAAATTCGGTGCGCCGCAAGCCTCGGCCAAACAAGCCGGGAAAGACTCCCTGATCTTTCCCTTTTGACGCCTATTTTCCGCCCGGTTTGATGGCGAGGTAGGTGTCATGCTCATTACGTTCATCACCTCTGCTATTCTCGTGACCTCTGTCCTGCTGGTTCTATCGAACCTTGGAACGGTGGCGGATGACACAACGAAAGCGCTGCGCGGGGCCATGCAACGCATCCGCGCCGAAGGGGCGATGGCGTCCTCGGTCGCGTTCGCGATCCTCTGGCTCACAATTTTTTCCTTGGGGTTGCTGTAATGGAGCTAATGGGAATGCGACTTTTCGACAACAAGCGCAGCACTGCGCTGGGCAAGGTCGCACCGGCCGAAGACGTGCCGGTCGGTTTCATGGTGCTGGCGACATGCCCACTGATCCTGTGGTTGCTTGATGGCACCGTGGCGGGTTTTGCATCGGCGGTGTTGATTATCGCGCTCTTTGGCATCGGGTTGCTGTGCCTGTCGGTCGGGCAAAAGGCACATATCGCTTATGATACGGCCGAAATCACGCCACGGCCCAAGATTCCGTTCAAGCTGATCGGCAGTACGATCGTGGCCTTGGTGGTTGGGTTGCTGGCCACCACCAAGATACCAGTGGCTGCTATACCCCTCGTGATTGCGCTGTCGACCTTTATCCTGTGCCTGATTTCCTTCGGCCTCGACCCGATGCGCGACAAAGGTATGGACAACCCAGCGGCCAAACTCCGCGTGATCAACACCGCCCTTTACCAGGACTTCGACGACCGCTGTGAAGCGCTTCTGGAAGTGCTGGAGCCTTTGGGGGATGACGATCTTTATGGACGCACCCGTGTCGTCGTGGACACCATCATGGGCCTTTTGGGTACGATTGATGCGGACACGCCGGTCCTGCAACGGATCGCTCCGAAGGTGAGTCAGTTGATCGACAAACTTCATCTCGAAGTGACCGCTTTGACAAATACATCAGATGGTACGGTGTCGGCCTTCCCGCGACGTAAGTTCCTGGTAAAAATCCAGACGCTTGTTGACGCGTTCGAGGCACGCGCCCGCCAACATGGCATCGGCCAGGGCCGCGATAATTTCGAACTTCAGACCGATCTCTTGCTGACTCGCATGAACCGATATCGCGCGGCATGAGCGGAACAGCGCCGACTTCCCCCTAGCAAGGCATTGGCACATCCCCTAAGTTTCCAACAACACTTGGGAAAGGGGGTCTCATGTCCGGTGCCGGCCTGCAAAAAGTAAGCTATGCATTACTGCTTGTGGTGCTGTTTGGAGTGGCAAGCGGTTGGCTGGGAGGGCTCTGAGCATGGCCCAGCGTTACGGCGGAAAATACAGCCCGAACGGCACGTCCTCGCAATCAGACAACCCGTCCTCGTCCGGTGCCTACAAGGGGGCCACTGTTGATCCGGTAGGCGCGCGCTCGAATGTTCTGTTCGTGCCTCCGATCGTTTTGGCTTTCACGTCGATCAACGATGGCGCTGTCGGCTTGGGGTTGGGACTTGCCGGGGCAGGGGCGCTTTTGCTTGGTGCGTGGCTGCTGCGCGGCGGGCTGTCTGCAGAAGCCGCATACAACGCGCGCAAGGTCGCGCGCCGTCCCGCATTCCCGCGCAAGATTGCTGCGGCGCTTCTGGCTGGCGTCGGCGTCGGTATTGCGGCCTTTTCCAACGAGCCGGGTGTCATCGCCCCGTTGATCTACGGTGCTGCAGCGGCGGTGCTCCACGTGGGTGCGTTCGGGATCGACCCGATGCGTGACAAAGGCATGGAAGGGGTCGACACGTTCCAACAGGATCGCGTGGCTCGCGCCGTTGACGAAGCCGAAGAGCACCTTGCTGCCATGCGCGATGCGATCACACGATCTGGCGACCGTTCCATGATCGCGCGGGTCGAGCGGTTCCAGAGCACGGCGAAAGACCTGTTCCGCACGGTCGAGGATGACCCAAGAGACCTCGCTTCTGCGCGCAAGTATCTGAGCGTCTACCTGATGGGCGCACGCGATGCGACGATCAAGTTTGCGGATGTTTATGCCCGCACAAACGACCCCAAGGCGCGTGACGATTACGAAGCGCTGCTGGATGATCTGGAAAAGAATTTCTCCGCGCGCACCCGCAAGATGCTGCTCGACGACAGGTCCGATCTCACTGTTGAAATCGATGTTCTCCGTGATCGTTTGCAGCGCGAAGGTGTCCGAATTGATCGGGAAATGAAATAGAGTAGAACTTGTTTTGTGAAGGGAACCTTGATGTCTGAAACAACCCGCGCCAAAGCCCAGGAAACGCTTGCACTGGTCGAAGAAGTAAATGCCGTGATCCTGCCGGAACCCAAAGCGGCTGATGCCATTGTACCACTCGCGCAAGCGGATCCGATGGTGAGTGAAGAAATCAGATCCCGCATGTCCGAGATCGACATGGCCGACACCCAGTCCATTGTGTCTTTCGGCTCCAATGCGCAGGCCGAGTTGCAGGAAATCTCGCAAGCGATGCTGGCGGATGTCCGCAATAAAGACGTCGGTCCAGCAGGCGACAGCCTGCGTGGCATCGTTAGCACCATTCGCGGGTTTTCCGTGTCGGAGCTTGATGTCCGCCGGGAACGTAGCTGGTGGGAAAAACTGCTGGGTCGTGCCGCGCCCTTCGCCAAATTCACGGCCAGATTCGAAAAGGTGCAGGGCCAGATCGACAAGGTCACCGATGACCTGCTCAAGCACGAGCACACGCTGCTCAAGGATATTAAGTCGCTGGATTTGCTCTACGACAAGACACTTCAGTTCTACGACGAACTCGCGCTCTATATCTCTGCGGGCGAGGAAAAGCTGAAGGAACTGGACGAAACGGACATCCCGGCCAAGGAAGCCGAAGTACAGGCCGCAGCCGAGAACGACCAGGTGATGAAAGCGCAGGAACTGCGCGATCTGCGTGCCGCCCGCGACGACCTTGAACGTCGTGTGCACGATCTGAAACTGACCCGCCAGGTCACCATGCAGTCGCTGCCGTCGATCCGTCTGGTGCAGGAAAACGACAAATCGCTGGTCACCAAGATCAACTCCACGCTGGTCAACACCGTGCCGCTCTGGGAAACTCAGCTGGCTCAGGCGGTCACCATCCAACGCTCGGCCGAAGCAGCCGCCGCCGTGCGCGATGCCAATGATCTGACCAATGAGCTGCTGACTTCGAATGCCAAGAACCTGCGCGACAGCAACAAGCTGATCCGCGAGGAAATGGAGCGCGGTGTGTTCGATATTGAAGCTGTCAAACAGGCCAATGCGGACCTGATCGGCACCATTCAGGAAAGCCTTCAAATCGCCGATGAAGGCAAGGCCAAGCGCGCCGCCGCCGAAGCCGAACTCAAGAAGATGGAAGCGGAACTGCGCGACACGCTGGCCGCTGCAAAAGCACGCAAGGACGGGATTGGGGACACTACAGCCGCGTCCATGCCGGACCAGTAAAATCGTGGGGCAGCGTTGGTCTCATCTCCTTTGGTCCTGCGCCGCTCTGGCGGTCCTGTCCGCCTGCGATCCCTTCATGACTGGAAATGTGCCTGCGGATACCAAACCGCAGGCGCGCCCGGAACGCCCGGCGGCCGATGCGCCCCCGGCATCACAGGCCCCATCGCAACAGGCACTTGCCCTCAAGCGCTACTATGCGCGGGTGCAGGAAGACCTGCTGGCGCAGGGACTGTTGCGCACAGATGGCGGCGGGGTGGACACGCCCTTTACCGACCAGATGCTCGCCCGGAATTTCGAACGCATCGCACTGGCCGAGGAATACACCCGCGGCGCGGGTCTCCAGCCGTCAAGTGGCGCGTTGGGCGATATCAAGAAATGGACAATCCCGGTGCGCGTCGGCGTGACCTTCGGCAACAGCCTGTCGGAAGAAGGGCAGGCAAGAGACCGCGCAGAACTGGCGCGATACACCAATCGACTGGCACGCGTGTCCGGCCATCCGATTTCTATGGTTTCGACGCAGCCGAACTTCCACGTCCTTGTCATGGGGGAGGACGACAAGGATCAGTTGCGCGCCACGCTCGACCGCATCGCGCCGGGCATGGAGGCGTCGAGCCGCGCGATTTTCCTGAATCTGCCGCGCTCAATTCATTGTCTTGTCGTAGCCTTTGCCGACAGCAGTGCCAGCAGCGCTTATCGGCAGGCAGTCGCTCTGGTGCGCACTGAACACCCCGACCTGACACGCCGCGCCTGCTACCACGAAGAGTTGGCGCAGGGGCTCGGCCTTGCCAATGACGACCGGAACGCGCGCCCGTCGATCTTTAACGATGACGAGGAATTCGCGCTGCTGACCAATCATGACGAACTACTTTTGAAGATCCTTTATGACCCCCGCCTAAGTCCGGGCATGACTGCAGATGAGGCCCGACCCCTCGTGCGCAGTATCGCCCAGGAACTCGTCGATGGCGGACCCAGCTGACTGAACGGAGACCCAGATGCCGATTTTCGATTTCCTGAGCGGCCAATTCATTGATGTCATCCATTGGACCGATGACACCCGAGATACGATGGTCTGGCGGTTCGAGCGCGAAGGCCACGAGATCAAATACGGCGCCAAGCTGACCGTACGCGAAGGGCAGTCGGCGGTGTTTGTGCATGAAGGCCAATTGGCGGATGTGTTCACGCCGGGTCTCTACATGCTCGAAACCAACAACATGCCGATCCTGACTTCGTTGCAGCACTGGGATCACGGCTTCCGGTCACCGTTCAAGTCCGAGGTCTATTTCGTCAACACCACCCGGTTCCAGGATCTCAAATGGGGCACCAAGAACCCGATCATTTGCCGCGATCCGGAATTCGGCCCGGTACGCCTACGCGCCTTCGGCACCTATTCCGTGCGCGTTATTGATCCGGCGAAATTTCTTGTCGAAATCGTCGGGACCGACGGCGAATTCACCATGGACGAGATCAGCTACCAGATCCGCAATATCATCGTACAAGAGTTTTCGCGCACCATCGCTCGCGCGGGGATCCCTGTACTCGATATGGCCGCCAACACGCGAGAACTGGGCAAGCTGCTGGCCAAGGAAATCGCGCCGATGCTGGCGGAATACGGGCTGGAGCTGCCAGAGCTTTACATCGAGAACATCTCGCTCCCCCCGGCGGTGGAAGAGGTGCTCGACAAGCGGTCGTCAATGGGCGTCATCGGCAATCTGAACCAGTACATCCAGTTTCAGGCTGCCGAAGCCTTGGGCAAAGAAGGCGCTGGCGCAGCGGCGATTCAGGCCGGTCTGGGCGCAGGGCTGGGTATGCAGATTGGCCAAGCTGCTGCCGCGCAGGCTGGCCCATGGGGAGCCGCTCCGCAACAGGTGCAAGGCGCTGTCCCGGCATCGCGCCAGATGCCGCCGCCCCCGCCGGTTGAACATGTGTGGCATGTGGCGGAAAACGGCGAAACCAAAGGCCCGTTTTCAAAGGCCGCGATGGGGCGCATGGCCCGCGAAGGCGCTCTGACCCGCGAGAGCTATGTCTGGACCGCAGGTCAGGACGGCTGGAAAAAGGCCGAAGACGTGGTTGAACTGGCGCAACTCTTTACGGTCTTGCCACCACCCCCTCCGGGTGCGTGACCGATGGCGCGCGCATCATTTCGAAACGCCCGCATGAGTCTAACACCCAGGCAAATTGCATCACTTTGCAACCTGCTTCCATTTCACCACCGCGTTTTTCAATGCGTTGGAGGCATCGGCAAACTCGTTGTCCAACATTGCGAGAGCCTTATCTTTCCGGCCGTCAACCGCCATCTGAGCAACTTGGCCGGCGCAAGTGTGGAACGCGGCATGAAGGTCTATCGTCTGGCGCGCTTCGGGCTGCGCACGCACGTCGCTCGGCAGGCTGTCCAACCAGCGACCGAAATCGCAAACATGGCAGTCCCCCGCATTGGCGATAACCTCGGAGCTGACGCCTTTCTGAGCCGCCATGCGCAGCCGAAGCTTCCATGCGCCATGCGCGCCAATGGCTTCGTTCAGTTTTGTGGAAAGGTCTGTTTGGGTCATGGTGTGTCCTCGTCATGCAATCTCGTTTGGATGAACGACCTCTACCGACGCCAATTTAGATACTGAGACAATCTGGCATGGCCGAAACTCAACATCGCTTCCCTTGTGAAAACTGCGGCGCAGATCTTCGGTTCGATCCGGCAAGCGGACAGATGCTTTGCGATCATTGCGGAGCGACCGAGAGCATTTCTGGGACGGGCCCATGGGCAGGAGCAGCCATCCGCGAAATCGACTTTCAGACAGCGATCACCGACAAATTACCGTCGCAGGACATGGAAGAAATGCGTGTTTCCAAGTGTCCGAACTGCGCCGCCGAGGTTGAATTCGACCCCGGCGTTCATGCGGCCGAGTGTCCGTTTTGTGCGACACCTGTTGTCACCGATACAGGCCCCAATCGCCACATCAAACCGAAGGGACTGCTACCCTTCGCACTGGATGAGAAAGACGCCCGCAAAGCCATGACGGATTGGCTGGGTCGTTTGTGGTTCGCACCCAATGGATTGCAGGATTACGCCCGCAAGGGGCGCAGGATGACCGGCATCTACGTGCCGTATTGGACTTTCGATGCCGACACCAAATCGTCTTATCGGGGTGAACACGGCACAGTGTATTACGAAACCCGCCGCGTGGTGCGGAACGGCAAGTCGGAAACCGTACGTGTTGCCAAGGTCCGCTGGAGGCCGGCGTCTGGCAAAGTGGCTCGGTTCTTTGACGATGTGCTGGTTCTGGCTTCGCGCTCGTTGCCGAAAAAATACACCGACGCGTTGGAACCTTGGGATCTGTCAGAGCTTGAGCCTTACCAGCCGGAATATCTCGCCGGCTTCCGGGCCGAGTCGTACAGTGTTGCCCTTGATGACGGCTATCACGAGGCGCGCACCTATATGGACCGCGTCATCATGCGCGACGTGAAATTCGACATCGGGGGCGATCGTCAGCGGGTCCATGACATCGATACACGCGTGTCGGACGTGACCTTCAAGCACATCCTGCTTCCGGTCTGGCTTGCCGCCTACAAGTATCGGGGAAAAAGCTATCGCTTTGTCGTCAACGGTCGCACCGGCGCCGTGCAAGGCGAACGCCCTTGGTCGGTCTGGAAAATCGCGATTGCCGTGATTCTCGGGCTGATCATTGCGGCGTGCATAGGATACGTCGCCGCGCTCAATCAATGAGCGTCAGACCAGCATCCCGCCATCGGTATCATCCCCGGCCTCTTCCAGAAGCAGGCTCATGTCCGGCACAGTGATGTGCCGCTTGCCTTCAAGCTGGATAATGCCGTCTTTCTTGAGCGCCGACACCTGCCGCGACACGGTCTCAAGCGTCAGGCCAAGATAATCCGCCATAGCTTCGCGTGTGAGAGGAAGATCAAACGTCACCGGCCCGTCGAGGCCAGCCATGTTCAATGTCGCATCACGACGGGCGATGATCGACAGCAGCGACGCGATCTTCTCACGCGCGGTCTTGCGCCCAAGTACCAGCATCCATTCGCGCGCTGCATCCAGTTCATCCAGAGTCATCTGCAACAGGCGCTGCGCGATATGCGGAGTGCGTTCCATCAGATCTTCGAACGGTGCCTTGCGGAAGCAACACATTACCACGTCGGTTGTGGCCACCACGTCATAAGCCGCCGATTGGCGCCCGGGCCGCCCAACGAAATCGCTAGGAAGAAGAAGGCCCACCATCTGCGTCCGGCCGTCTTCCATGGTCTGGGTCAGTGTCGCAATCCCGGACACGACAGAGCCGACGAAATCCATCCGGTCTCCCGACCAGATGACGGTCTGACCTGCCTCGAAACGGCGGTAATACTTGATGTCCTCAAGACGCGCCAACTCGTCCGCCTCGCACCGGGCGCAGACGGCACGGTGGCGGATGGGACATTCGCTGCAATCCTGCGTGACGGAGAAGGTGTCGTCTTTCAACATGGGCCCGGTCTTGATCTGCATCAAAGTTGATTTGAGTTATGTCTCTTAATGCTATGCACATGATAGCCAGAACACAACTTTCCCGGTTGGGACTATTCGACGCGAAGGTACCTCGATATACGAGTTACCCCACGTCGCCTCATTTCAAGAATGATGTGAAACCGAGGGATTTTTCCAATTGGATCGAAACGATCCCGGAAAATTCGGCAATCTCGCTCTATCTGCATGTGCCGTTTTGTCGCCGCCTGTGCTGGTTCTGCGCATGCCGAACACAGGGCACCGCGACCGGTGAACCGGTCTCGGCCTATGTGGAAACGCTCAAGGATGAACTCGCGCTTCTGAAGCGGCACCTGCCGCGCGGCGTGCAGCTTTCACGTTTGCACTGGGGCGGTGGCACTCCGACGCTAATGTCAGCGAACCACATGCGCGATTTGACCGCCGCAGTGCGGGATGTCGCGGATTTTGCAGAGGGCTATGAATTCTCGGTCGAGATCGATCCGAACGAAATAGATTCAGATCGCCTCGACGCCTTGTTCGAAAGCGGGATGAACCGCGCCTCCATCGGGGTGCAGGATTTCGACCCGGGTATTCAAAAAACCATTGGCCGCGAACAAAGCTTCGACACCACCAAGCGCGCGGTCGACATGATCCGCGATCGTGGCATCCAAAGCCTGAACGCGGATATCCTCTACGGCCTTCCGGATCAGAACCGCACCAAGATTGTCGATTCAGTGCAAAAGCTGCTGTCGCTTTCACCTGACCGCGTGGCACTTTATGGCTATGCGCATGTGCCGTGGATGGCCAAGCGCCAGCAGATGATTCCCTCGGACGCATTGCCGCGTCCCGATGAACGGCTCGATCTGTTCGACACCGCCCGCAAACTCTTCGTTTGGGACAATTACGACGAGATCGGCATCGACCACTTCGCCACGCGCGAGGACGGTCTGTCTGTCGCGGCCCGAAACGGCAAACTGCGCCGGAATTTCCAAGGTTATACCGACGACACGTCTGACGTGCTGGTCGGACTGGGCGCGTCGTCGATTTCCAAATTCCCGCAGGGCTATGCGCAGAATGCACCCGCCACTTCGGCTTACACCAAGGCGATCCGGGCGCAGGAATTCTCAACCGTTCGCGGCCACAGCTTTACCGAAGAAGACAAGCTGCGCGCCCGGATGATCGAGATGCTGATGTGCGATTTCCGCGTGAACACGGCGGAGCTGGTCCGCGACTACAAGACAACCGAATCCGAAGTCACCGCGATGCTCAAGCGCGCAAATTCGGAGTTCGACGAGTTGTTGGTGGTGAACAGGGACGGCCTCTTTGTGCCGCCCGAAGCACGTCCGCTGACCCGGATGATCGCGCGCAGCTTTGACGCGTACGATCTGTCCTCAGCCGGGCATAGTTCGGCGATTTAACCTGCCAGATCGAACGCCGCTGCCATCAATGCCTTGGTGTAATCCGTCTGCGGATGGGTGAACACGCCTTCCGCCGTGCCATATTCCACCACGTCCCCGGCCTTCATCACGATGACCTTGTGTGACATCGCGCGCACCACTTTCAGGTCGTGGCTGATGAAGAGGTAGGCCAGGTCGTATTTCCGTTGCAGATCACGCAACAGGTTCACGATCTGCACCTGCACGGTCATGTCCAAAGCCGAAGTCGGCTCGTCCAGCACCACCAGCTTGGGCCGCAGTACCATCGCGCGGGCAATCGCGATGCGTTGCCGCTGACCGCCAGAGAATTCGTGCGGGTAACGGTGCATCATCGCCGGGTCGAGCCCAACTTCGCGCATCACTTCGGTGACGAGTTCCCGGTTCGAACGCCCGTCCGGAGACCCATGTACGCCCAACCCTTCGGCGATGATCTGTTCACAGGTCATGCGCGGGCTGAGGCTCCCATAGGGGTCCTGAAACACGATCTGCATCTCGCTGCGCAGCCGCCGCAATTCGCGTGTCGACCAATTGCGCACGTTCTGCCCCCGGTAGGTGATCCCGCCTTCCGACTGGATCAACCGCATGACCGCCAGTGCCAGCGTCGTCTTTCCGGACCCGGATTCGCCCACGATGCCGACGGTTTCACCAGCTCGCACCGCGATGGTCGCGTCGTTGACTGCCTTCACATAGCCGACAGTGCGCTTCAGGAACCCCTGCTGTATCGGGAACCAGATCTTGAGGTTGTCCGTCCGCGCAATCTCTTCCGCGCCCTCTTTAACCGGATCAGGCGACCCGGTCGATTCCGCTCTGAGAAGCATCTTGGTATAGGGGTGCTGCGGGTTGGCGAATATCTCGGCCGTCTTACCGCTCTCGACGATCTCGCCATCCTTCATCACACAGACCCGGTCAGCGATCTTGCGCACGATGCCAAGGTCATGGGTGATGAACAGCAGGCTCATGTCCTCGGCTTCCTTCAACTCGGCCAAGAGTTGAAGGATCTGCGCCTGAATGGTCACGTCGAGCGCGGTCGTCGGCTCATCCGCGATAAGCAGTTCCGGCCCGTTCGCCAGCGCCATCGCGATCATCACGCGCTGCCGTTGCCCACCGGACAACTGGTGCGGATACGCGCCCAATCGGCTTTCGGCGTCGCGGATGCCCACCTTGGTCAGCAACTCGATGATTCGCGTCCGCGCGGCATCTCCGACCAGCCCTTGATGCAGCGCCAGCGACTCTGCCAACTGCTTTTCCAGCGTGTGCAGAGGGTTGAGTGAGGTCATCGGCTCCTGAAAGATGAAGCTGATGTCATTGCCCCGGATGCGCCGCAACTGCGCTTCATCGGCACCGACCATCTCTTCGCCATTGTAGAGCACCGATCCCCCGACACGAGCCGACTCCCCCAGGAGCGACACCGTCGATAGCGCCGTAACCGACTTACCCGACCCGGATTCGCCCACCAGCGCTACGGTCTCACCGCGCTCGACTTGGAACGACACACCCTTCACCGCAGGCACGGTTTGCCCGTCCTGCCGGAACCCAACGGTCAGGTTTTTCACCTCTAGGATGCTGCTCATGTAAACGTCTTTCTCGGATCAAACGCGTCGCGCACACCTTCAAAGATGAAGACCAGCAGCGACAGCATCAGGGCGAACACGAAGAACGCCGTAAAGCCCAGCCAAGGCGCTTGCAGGTTCTGCTTGGCTTGAAGCGTGAGCTCGCCCAGCGACGGCGCCGAAGAGGGCAGGCCGAACCCAAGGAAGTCCAGACCTGCCAGCGTGCTGATCGTACCTGTCACGATAAAGGGCAGCATGGTCAGTGTCGCCACCATTGCGTTCGGCAGCATGTGCCGGAACATGATCGTCGTGTTGGACACGCCCAGGGCTTTGGCCGCCCGCACATATTCAAGGTTCCGCGCCCGCAGGAATTCCGCCCGGACAACCCCCACAAGAGCGGTCCAGCCGAACAGCACTGTCAAAAACACAAGGAGCCAGAAACTTCGCCCCAATATCGCGAACAGGATGATGATGATGTAAAGCGATGGCGTCGATGACCAGATCTCGATGATCCGCTGAAAGATCAGGTCCAGCCAACCGCCGAAATAGCCCTGCAACGCACCAGCAACGATGCCCACGACACTCGCCAGAACCGTGACGATCAAGGTGAAGAAGATCGACAGCCGGAAGCCATAAATCACTCGGGCCAGCACATCGCGCTTGGTGTCGTCTGTGCCCAGCAGGTTCTGTTCGTTCGGGGGTAGGGGGGCCGCGCCGGGGCGGTCCACAGGGGTCTGATAGTCATAGGGGATGGGCGGCCAGATCGACCAGCCTTTGTAGAAATCGCCATCCGGAACAACGCCCTGATCGACCTGTTCAATCAGGCCTTCGGGATCGTCAAAACACTCCTCAAGCCCGCCAGTGCGGATCAGACACTGCACCTCCGGATCGCGATAGGCCGCCTCGGTTCGGAAATCGCCGCCGAAATCGGTCTCTGCGTAAAAGTTGAAAATCGGGGTGTAATACTCACCGCGGTACTGCACGAGGATCGGTTTGTCGTTGGCAATGAACTCGGCAAACAGCGACAGGCCAAACAACACGCAGAAAATGATCAGCGACCAGAAGGCACGGCGATTGCGCTTGAAGTTGTTCCAGCGCCGCTGGTTGAGCGGCGATAATGTGAACCGGCTGCGCGGTGGGGCAACCGCCGCCACAGGGCTCGGCTCGGTCACGATACCAACATCGTTCGGGTCGGGATTGGCCGCCATCCGTCAGCCCTCCCGCTTCTCGAAGTCGATGCGCGGATCGACCAGCACATACATCAGGTCCGACAGGATGCCGACCAGAAGGCCGATCAGGCCAAAGACGAACAGCGTGCCAAAGATCACCGGATAGTCGCGCGCCACAGCCGCTTCGAATCCAAGCCGGCCCAGACCGTCGAGCGAGAAAATCGTCTCGATGATAAGCGAACCCGAAAAGAACACGCCGATGAACACCGCCGGGAAACCGGCGATCACGATCAGCATCGCATTGCGGAACACATGGCCGTAGAGCACGTTCCGCTCGGCCAGACCCTTGGCTCGTGCCGTCATCACGTATTGCTTTTTGATCTCGTCCAGAAAGCTGTTCTTGGTCAGCAACGTCAGCGTCGCAAAGGCCGAAATGGTCGAGGCCAGAACCGGCAGCGTGATGTGCCAGAAATAGTCTGCGAGTTTCGCAATGAGCGACAGCTCATCCCAGTTTTCAGATGTCAGTCCCCTGAGAGGAAAGATCTGGAAATACGACCCGCCTGCAAACAGAACCAGCAGCAGGATCGCAAACAGGAACCCCGGAATGGCATAGGCTACGATGATCGCAGCCGAGGTGTATGTGTCGAACGATGTCCCGTCCTTGACCGCCTTGCGGATGCCCAGAGGGATCGACACGATATAGGCGATGACCGTGGACCACAGGCCCAGCGTGATCGACACAGGCATCTTTTCCAGTACCAGTTCCATCACACCGATGGACCGGAAATAGCTCTCTCCGAAATCCAACCGGATATAGTTCCACATCATGATGCCGAAGCGTTCGATCGCACCGATGTCTTCTTTCTGGCAGGCCGGATCATCCAGATCAGGCTCTCCGGCATAACCGTCTTCACAGACGATACGTGCAAAGCCGAACTCGATTTCCAGCGTTTCGATGAATTCCTTGGGCAGACCCCGCGCACCGATATAGTCGCTGTCCGATCCAAAGGTTTCCTCGGCATTCTGGTTGCCGCCGCCATCGCCGGAAAAGCTCGAGAACACATCGCCCTCGCCCTGAAACCGCGCGAGCGTCTGCTCGATCGGTCCACCGGGCACGAATTGGGTCAGGGCAAAGTTGATGACCATGATCCCGAACAAAGTCGGAATGATCAGCAAAAGCCGTCGAAGGATGTAGGCTCCCAAGAGTCTCTTACCTCAGCGCGCCAGCGGCCTTGAGGGCCTCGTATTTCTCTTCGTTGAACCACCAGAAGTCGAGAACGCCGATCCCGAGCGGCGGAAGGTCTTCGGGGTGTTCGAACATGTCATAATAGGCGATCCAGTATTCCGGCACGTAGCCCGCGTGGGCGATGACACGCTCGTAGCGCAAGGCGCGGTCCAGCGCCATCATTGCCGTGACTTCTTCTTCCCGCGATTCTGCGTTCAGCGCCGCTTCGATGATCGCATCCACCACCGGGCTGCGCAGTGCCGACGGGTTCCACGACGACACCTCGGCGGTTTCCGAACCGAACAGCTGCTTGAGCCCCGTACCAATGGTGGCAAAGGTCTGCATCGATGTCTGGATCAGATCGTAGTCCTTATCGAGGAACCGCTGCTGTCCCTGCGCCGAATCCACGGCGTTGGCGTTCACTTCGATGCCCCAATCCCGCAGCGTGTTCACATAGGTCTCGATGGTGGCCTGCCGCGTATCGTCCCATGTCGACAGCACAAGGAAATCGAGCGACATCTGCTCGCCCGCTTCGTTCACCATCCGGCCCTGATCGTTAACCGTCCAGCCTTCATCGGCCAGAATCCGCAGCGCCGTGCGCTTGTTGCGGCGGTCCACCGGGGTGTCCTTGTTCGATGTATGCGGCATAACCACCGGTTCGGTCAGCATCTCGGGCGGTACCACGTCGCCCAGCGACTCGAAGAACGCCAGTTCCGCCCCTTGCGGCACGTCTTTGGCTTCCCACTCCTGACCCTCGGCAAAGGAATTTCGCTGCGTGGTCAGATCGAATTCCAGCGACTCCTTGGTCCATTCAAAGTTGAAGGCCAGGGTCAGCGCGTGACGCACATTGCGGTTGTCGACCGGCGACCGCAACGTGTTGAAGATGACACCGGAATTCAATGGTGCCGTCTGATCCGGCAGGGACGTGCGCACAGCATGACCCTCTTCCAGCGCGGGGAACTCATATCCCGTCGCCCAGCGTTTGCTCGATCCTTCCGAACGGAACGTGTATTCGCCCGCCTTGAACGCTTCGAACTCTGCTGTCGCATCGGCGAAATATTCGATCCGGATGCGGTCAAAGTTGTGCCGCCCCACGTTGACCGGGTGATCCCAGCCCCAGTAATTCGGGTTCCGTTCGTAGACGACGTAACGGTTAAATTCGTAGTCACCCACCTGGTACGGCCCCGATCCCATTGGTGACATGACCGACGGCTCATCCAGACGCTCCCCGGTTTCCTTGTACCACTCCTCGGATAGCACGATCATCCCGCCCACCTGGCTGACCAGCGACCGGCGCGAGATGCCATCCACGAACTTGTAGCGCAGCGTGTAGTCGTCGATCACTTCGACACCTTCGATCCGCTCGCTCACCGAGCGCGAGAACGACCGGATGCCTTGTTCGATGAACAGGTTGAAGGTGAACGCCGCATCCTGCGCTCGTAGCGGCGCGCCGTTGCGGAACACAACGTCGTCGCGCAGGTGGAAGACGCACCATTCCTTGGTTCTCGGATACTCGACCTCGCGCGCAATCAGGCAGTACTGATCGGTCAGCGAATCTGCCGGAACTGCCGTGCCGAACGTGTCGCCTGCCAGCAGGGATTCCCCCACCACGTCCGAGTTGGTCTGCGGATTGCCGCGCCATGCCCAGCGGTTGAATCCGTCAAACGTGCCCCGCGCGCTCAGCACGATTTCTCCGCCCTTCGGCGCGTTCGGGTTCACGTAGTTGAAATGCGAAAAGTCCGGCGGATACTTCAGATCGCCGAAATACGAGTAGCCATGCGACCGGATGATCTCATCCTCACCACCGTGGCTTTCGGCAAAGGACATCGTGCCAGAGGCACCCGCACCCGCCGCAACAGCGGTCCCGCCCAGCAACTGGAGCGTTTGGCGACGATTCAAGTCTGCAAAGGAAGGACGGCCGGGTTTATTGGGCATGTTCAAGTCTCCGTGGCTTGCTCGTGCGGTTTCACCTTGATGTAAGCTAAAGAACGAAATTGCCCACATTCAAGGCGAGAATGCGCGAGCCGGGGCCAAATGCCGAATTAAAAACGTGATTGTGAAAAAGAAAAAGCCGCCGCCCCGTGGGGCAGCGGCTCAAATTCACCTCTTTGCGAGGAGTTCGGTCTATCACTCAGTGAAGGTTGCGAGGTAAGCAATCAGGTTCTGGCGATCTTCGGACTTGTTCAGACCTGCAAAACCCATGGTAGTACCGGGCGCAAAGCCACGCGGGTTTTCGAGGAAGTGGTACAGGTTCTCAGGAGTCCAGACATCGGCCACAGCGGTCAGTGAACCCGAGTAGTTGAAGCCTGTTGCGGTACCGACTTCACGGTTCACGACATTGAAGAGGTACGGGCCAGAGGCGTTTGCACCGGCTTCGAGCTTGTGGCAGGCACGGCACTTGCCGAACACTTTTTCGCCCTTCGCGGCGTCTGCCGTTTCGATCATGGTGTCGAAGTTCACTGCGGCGACTTCTTCTGTTGTCGATTCCGCTTCACCGGTCTCGATCACGTAGACCGCAACCTCTTCGCCATGCGCGCCACCGACGTGGTACAGGGTCTCAGCAGCCCACTTGCCCAGAAGGAAGATCAGAAAGGCGCCACAAAAGCCGCCGACGATCTTGGTGAAGGTCATTGTATCCAACATTGTGTGCGTACCTGTCCGCTAGTTTTTCTTGCGTGTCGCGCGGGTATCTATTGCTTCCCCTCGATCAAGGCAAGGTGTAGAAGCCGCGACCAAACGCCCGCAGGGCCAATTGTCGGAGTCCGTATGACCAACGCCATTGCCTTTCAGGGTGAACTCGGAGCCTATTCGCACGAAGCCTGCCGGTACAAGCGCCCCGACATGGAGCCTTTGCCCTGCCGCACCTTCGAGGACGTAATCGCTGCGGTTCAGACCGGAGAGGCGGATCTGGCGATGCTGCCCGTGGAAAACACGATCTATGGCCGCGTGGCCGACATCCACCGTCTATTGCCGAAAAGCGGTCTCAAGATTGTCGACGAAGCTTTCGTGCGCGTGCACATCAACCTCTTGGGCGTCCCCGGCGCAAAGCTGGAAGACGTGACCGAAGCGCATTCGCATGTCGTTCTGCTGCCGCAATGCGGGACTTTCCTGTCCCAGCACGGCATCCGGGGCCGGGTGAACGCGGACAACGCCCGCGCCGCCCGTGAAATCTCGGAGCGCGGAGAGAAACACGCGGCTGCATTGGCCAGCGAACTGGCGGGCGAGATATACGGCCTGAAAGTTCTCGCGCGTCACATCGAAGACACCGACAGCAACACGACTCGATTCCTGCTCATGGCACGCGAAGGCGACAATACCCGTCGTGGCGAGCATGGCATGATGACCACTTTCGTGTTCCAGGTCCGCAACATCCCCGCAGCGCTCTACAAGGCGATGGGCGGCTTTGCGACCAACGGCGTCAACATGACCAAGCTCGAATCCTACATGGTCGACGGGTCGTTCACCGCGACTCAGTTCTACGCCGACATCGAAGGCCATCCCGATGATCCTGACGTGGCACTGGCGTTGGAAGAGCTGGATTACTTCACCGATATGCTCAACATCCTCGGCACCTATCCCCGCGACGCGCGCCGCGATTAACCGTCTTTTTAGTTGAATTGTGGTCGGGTTCCTCGTCTGCTGACTGGATGAAGCAGAGGGACTCGCCAGAATGACGGACCGAAAGCTCTACCTCGGGGCGCTGACCGACAACCGGCGCTGGGACATGGTCACCATCCGGCCCGAAGACGTGATTGTGGTCACGCCGCCCAAATGCGGCACCACGTGGATGCAGACAATCGTCGCGCTCCTGCTGTCCGGCGACCCGGAGGTCGAGACCGAATTGTCCGTGAAGATGCCTTGGGTCGACATCCGTATCCGCGAAATGCCCGAGGTCGCCGAACGGCTGGATGCCATGGCCCATCGGCGCAGCATGAAAAGCCACACACCCATGGACGGACTGCCGATCGACGATCAGGCGCAGTACCTTTGTGTCTTCCGTCACCCGCTTGATGCGCATTTCTCGTTCCGCAAACATGTGCGCAACATCCCGATGTCGTGGTTCGATCATTGGTTTCCCGAAGACGATCCTGACGGAATCACCTTCCGCCGCTTTCTGGATGGTGGGCCCGAAGGGTTCGATACCGACGCCATGCCGCTCGCGCATATCCTGCGCCACTATCAAGCGGCCAAGGCTCTGTCTGACCGTCCCAACGTGTCGCTTTTCCACTACGCCGAAATGAAGCGCGATCTCGCGGGCACCTTTGCGCGAGTTGCGGGTCTGCTGGGTATTTCACATCCCGATAGCCTCATGGACCAACTGATCGCAGCGGCAAGGTTCGACAACATGAAACAGAACGCCGAACGCTTCGCACCCTCCGGCGGCAAAGGGTTCATGAAGTCTGACTCGGACTTCTTTGACAGCGGCACCAACGGCAAATGGGTGGGCAAACTGACCGAAGCCGAACTGGCAGCCTATGACGCGATGATGGATGCACATCTGACGCCGGAGGATCGGGCCTGGCTGGAACATGGGGGCGCGTGAAAGGTTTTATCGGCCACAGTGTTAACGCCAATTAACGGTTTGCAAAGTTTAATGCGCCATTAACCGGGTTTGCAAAGTTAGGTCCGCTTCGGACCTAATGTTTCGCGCGCGAAACATTCTGTAGGGCTCGTGCCCGCACATACGAGCGTCAGATCAACAATCCCGCCGCTCCCTCGTGCTTGAGCAGCCAAACCTTGGTCTCAACCCCGCCATCACCGGAAAAGCCGCCAAGACCGTTTGCTCCAAGCACCCGGTGGCAGGGAATGATAATCGGGATCGGATTGCCTCCACAGGCCTGCCCAATCGCCTGCGCCGGAACGCCCAACTGCGCCGCCAGATCGCCATAGGTGCGCGTTTCGCCAAACGGGATTGCAGACATGGCCGTGCAGACTGATCGTTGAAAGTCGGAGCAGGCCAGCCGGATCGGCACGGTGAAGTCCTGCCGTTTCCCTGCGAAATACTCTGCAAGCTGTTCTGCGGCCTGTTCCAGAAAAGGCGTCCCGTCCTGCCGCCCATCACGCCACTCGAGCGCCGTGATCCCCACCGCGTCCGCGACAAGCGTCAGAGGTCCCAGCGGCGAGTCGACCGCCTGTTCAAACCGGCTCATCCCGGCAACCCCAACCGTATTGGCCCCTTGGCCGTGACCGGATCGACCGCTGCACCTTTTTGGGTTGCCTGCAAATCAAGCTGAGCCGCCACCCGCCGCACCTCGGGCATCAGGGGACGCCAATCGTCGGACAGCCGCCGCGCGGCTTCGGAGGGGCAAAAGGTTCTTCCGACCCCGCGCTGATGCGCGAGGTCGAGCAGAATGTCCGCGATCTCGTTATCCGAGGGCGTCATTGCACCGCTGGCAAGTGCCCGCGTGCTGATGCGTGCCGACGTCCGGCAGGATCTTCCAGCAGCGCTGGCACTTTTCGCCATCAGCTTTTTCAAAGACCACACCGATGCCTTCGACTTCGGGCAGGCGGAACGCTTCCGCCGGGGCCGGATCGCCGGTCAGGACGACGCCCGAGGTGATGCAGATGTCGTCGAAATTCACCGACTTCAACGCGGCTAGCGTCTCGGCATCCTCGATATGCACCACCGGTGCGGCTTCGAGCGAGGCACCGATCACCTTGTCCGTCCGTTGCACTTCGAGCGCGGCAGTCACGGCGCGGCGGGCGCGGCGCACCTTGGCCCATTTCGCAGCGAGCGCTTCGTCTTTCCACGACGCAGGTGTTTCCGGGATGTCCTGCAGATGCACCGACGAGTCGTCACCGGGGAAGCGGTCGAGCCAGACGTCTTCCATTGTGAACACCAGCACGGGTGCCAGCCACGTTGTCAGGCGGTGGAACAGGATGTCCATCACCGTCCGTGCAGCGCGGCGGCGCTGCGTGTCGCCGTCGCAGTACAGAGCATCCTTACGGATGTCGAAGTAGAAGGCACTTAGTTCGACCGTGCAGAAGTTGAAAAGCTGCTGGAACACGCCCTGGAAATCATAGGCGTCGTAGCCGGTGCGCACGACCTCATCGAGCTCTGCAAGACGGTGCAGCACGTAACGCTCAAGCTCTGGCATATCGGCAGGCTCGACACGATCCGCTTCGGAGAAGTGCGACAGCGCGCCGAGCATGTAGCGCATGGTGTTGCGCAGGCGGCGGTAGCCGTCGGCTACACCTTTCAGGATTTCCGGACCAATGCGCAGGTCGGCGGTGTAGTCGGCCTGCGCCACCCAGAGCCGCAGGATGTCCGCGCCGTACTGCTTGGTCACGTCCTCGGGCGCCACGGTGTTGCCCAAGGACTTGGACATCTTGTTGCCCTTCTCGTCGAGCGTGAAGCCGTGGGTCAGCACGCCACGGTAGGGCGCGCGGCCCCGCGTGCCGCAGGCTTGCAGCATCGACGAATGGAACCAGCCGCGGTGCTGGTCGGTGCCTTCGAGGTAAAGATCGGCGAGACCATCCTCGGACCCATCCTCGCGGTCGCGCAGAACGAACGCATGGGTCGAGCCGGAGTCGAACCAGACGTCGAGGATGTCGAACACCTGTTCCCACTCGTTGGGATCGTAGTCATTGCCCAGGAACCGCTCTTTCGCGCCGGGCTTGTACCATGCATCCGCCCCTTCGGCCTCGAACGCGTCGAGGATACGGGCGTTCACGGTTTCGTCGCGCAACAGGAAGTCCACATCGGTCGGCAATGCGCCTTTCTTCACGAAACAGGTGAGCGGCACACCCCATGCGCGCTGGCGCGACAGAACCCAGTCGGGGCGGGCTTCGATCATCGAATAAAGCCGGTTGCGCCCGGTCTGCGGGGTCCATTTCACCAGTTGGTCGATGGAGGTCAGCGCCCGCTCGCGGATCGTGGTGCCATACTCGTCCTGGCCGTCACCAACGGCGCGGTCGATGGCGGCGAACCATTGCGGCGTGTTGCGGTAGATCACCGGGGCCTTGGAGCGCCACGAATGCGGATAGCTGTGCGTCATCCGCCCCCGCGCCAAAAGGCCACCCGCCTCGACCAGCTTGTCGATCACGGCAGTATTGGCCTTGCCTTCCTTGCCCTTGTGGTCAAGCACGCGCAGACCCGCGAAGAACGGCACATGCGGCAGGAACTCGGACTCCTCACCTACGTTGTGCGTCATCCGGTCCATCCAGCCCCGCGCGACGAAGGCGTCGTAGTCTTCCTGACCGTGGCTTGGGGCCGTGTGGACAAAGCCCGTGCCGGCGTCGTCGGTGACGTGATCGCCGTCGATCATCGGGACGTCGTAATCCCAGAACCCGTCCGCGCCGTCGAGACCCCGGAAGGGGTGAGCGAGGGTCAATGCACCAAGCTCGTCCGCCGACACATCACGCAGGCGACGGTACATCGACGGCTCAAGCCGCGCCTTGGCCAGCACGTCTTCGGCCAGAGCATCAGCCAAGAGGTAGCGGTCGCCGATCCGCGCCCAGCATTCCTCGGGGCGGCCAGTGACTTCGTAGAGGCCGTAAGCGATGGTGTTGTTGTACGCGACCGCCTTGTTGGACGGGATCGTCCAGGGTGTGGTGGTCCAGATCACGACCTTGGCGCTGGCAAGAGACCGTACGCTCTTGCAATAACGCTCAAACCCGTCCGGTGACTCGAATGAGGTCACCAATTCGTCGGGGATGAGTGATCGGATTACCTCAAGATCGGCGGCGGTTTCATCAACCACTTTAAACGGCACCCAGATCGTGTGCGACTTGTGGTCGTGGTATTCGATCTCGGCCTCGGCAAGTGCTGTCTTTTCCACAGGCGACCACATCACGGGCTTGGACCCCTGATAGAGCGTGCCGGTCATCAGGAACTTCTGGAACTCCTCCGCGATGATCCGCTCGGCGCGGTAGTCCATCGTCAGATAGGGCTTGTCCCAGGTGCCGGTGATCCCGAGCCGCTTGAACTCGTCACGCTGGATGTCGATCCAGCCTTCAGCGAATTTGCGGCATTCCTGACGGAAATCGACGACATCGACCTCGTCCTTGTTCTTGCCCTTGGCGCGGTACTGTTCCTCGATCTTCCATTCGATGGGCAGGCCGTGGCAGTCCCAGCCGGGGATGTAGCGCGCGTCGCGGCCCATCATCTGCTGGCTGCGCACAACCATGTCCTTGAGGATCTTGTTCAGCGCGTGACCGATATGCAGGTGGCCGTTGGCGTAAGGCGGGCCGTCATGGAGGGTAAAGGGTTTCCGACCCTCTGCCTTGTCGCGCAGGCGGTCGTAGATTCCCATCTTGGCCCATTTTTCCAGCCATGCCGGTTCGCGGTTCGGAAGACCCGCGCGCATCGGGAAATCGGTTTTGGGCAGGTTCAGCGTATCTTTGTACTCAGGTGTATCGGCGCACATGTGGAGCGTCCTCGGGTGTTCGGATCAATGATGTTTGAGAGGATCGGCGCGGTTGTCCATACGCCTTGTCCCGGCGGCTCGATTGCTCAGAGCGCCGGGCATGTAATTCGAATGATGATCGCGATCAAATGCGTCATGCGGCGCGTTATAGGAGCGAGTTGGGTCAACGTCCAGACAGTGTTTCCCGGCTTTGAAGGCCGGGACCGATTGGGGGGCCAGCCCCCCAAGCCCCCCGGCATATTTGGGAAAAGAAGAAGGGCGGTGGGTCAGGTCTCGAACAGAGTTCCGACAAGATAGGCGATGGCCGCCGCGGTGCCGCCGATCAGCAGGGTTTCCAACCCGGACCGCCACCACGGGGCGAGTGACCATTTGGACTTGTACGCGCCGATGGCGAAAAAGGTGATCAGCGTGGCGATGGTGGAGAGGCGGAACGCGTCGGGCAGGCCGAAGAGAAACGGAAGGAGTGGGATCATGCCGGCGGCAAGGAAGGCTGCGAAGGTCGCCCAAGCCGCCTTGAGCGGGTGCGGATCGACCGAGGCGAGGCCGTATTCGCCTTCGAGCATCAGCTGCACCCATTGTTCGCGGTTCTGCGAGATCTGGTCCACTGCGCCGTCAAGCGCATTGCCCGACAGCCCCTTGCGGCGCAGGATTTCGCGCAACTCGTTGCGTTCGCCTTCGGGGTACTTGCGGATATGGCGTTCTTCGATCTCGCGCAGGCGGCGAGCATCGTCGAGTTCGGCCTTGGTGCCAGAGTAGTTTCCGGCGGCCATGGAAAAGCCGTCGGCCAGTACGTTGGCGATGCCGAGGGCGATGATGACCCAAGAGCTGAGGCCCGCGCCGGCGACGCCAGCCACGATGGCAAAGGTGGTTACCGATCCGTCGATACCGCCATAGACAATGTCACGTAGATAGCCGCGCCCGGCGGGGGCGTCGATGCGGGCTTCAATTTCGGCCTGGCTGTGGCCGTGGTCTCCGGGGGATTGGGTCATATGGCCTAAACTGCGGCAGGCTTTTTTTGCCTGCCATGCGCTGGATCAAATGGCGGCTTAGCGGGATTTGGTGCTGACGAGTCCCGAAAGGGCGGTCTTGATGATCGATCGGACCGAGGGGCGTTTGCCGGGGGCAAAGGGCAGGGGGCGGCACACTTCGATCGCGGCCACGCCAACGCGGGCGGTGAGAGCGCCATTGACCAAACCTTCTCCAAAGCGGCGGGACAGCTTGCCAAGAATGCTTCCACCGAGGATTGGTTCCAGCATGTCATCGCCCACTGCAACAGCGCCCGTGGCGACAAGATGCGAGAGAACGGCGCGGGTCAGGCGCCAACTGCCCAGTGTGCCGGATCGACCGCCGTAGATCTCGGCGATGCGGCGGATCATGCGGATGTTCGAGCCAAGGGCCGCGACAACATCAGCCAGTGCCAGCGGGACAAGGGCGGTGACTGTGGCGACCTGACGGGCGGCGGCTTCGACCTCGCGCCGGGCGGCGGCGTCGAGTGGGCCGAGGAGCTCGTGATTGGCAAGCGCGATGAGGGCGGAGGCATCGAACATGTCGGCCTCGCGGTCCTTGAGCCGGTCGCGACCCCATTTTGTGTCATCGCGGGAGGCGTATAGACCGGTCAGGTCTTTGACGACGGCGCGGGCGGCGGTCAGGTCTTCGCTGACCAGAGCGGCGTCGGCGGCGTGTTGGATGCGGTCGATGCGGCTAAGGCGGGCGAAGGCCGACAGTTCCTTGATCACGATCAGCAGGACAACCAGCAGGAAGAGCGTGAAGAGGCCGGCCACGGCATAGCCGAGATAGAGGTTCTGGCTGACCAGATTGTTCACGAAGTTCCACGCGGCGACGGAAGCCACGGTGGTGATCAGCGCAACGAGAAGCGACCAGAACCACCGCGCCAGCCGGGATACGGGCCGCGCGGCGAGGGCGGCGGCGGTGGTCATGGCCTGGCCCTGCGGGGTTGGTTCCAGCAGGTCGGGAACCGGGGGTGCCTCTGCCGGGGTCTGGGTCGGCGCGGCGTCTTCGAGATCAAACAGGACAGGGCCTTTGGCGTTGCTCATGCGTCGGTCCTTTGCCAGTGATACCGGATGTCGGGCAGGCCTTCGTCATTGCCTGCACCGTCGGTGTGTTCGATGGGGGCAAAGCCGTGGCGTTCGTAAAAGGCCTGTGCGCGGGTGTTTGCCTGAAAGGTCCAGAGTGTCAGCTGATCCTCATTTCGCATGGCGTCGGTCAGGAGCTTTGATCCGATGCCCTGCCCGCGCGCTTCAGGGTCGATATAGAGCGCGTGGATGTCGTCGCCGTCGCGGGCGAGAAATCCCGTGATTGTTGTGCTTTCGGAAACAGTAACCCAACCGCGATCCACCATCAGGCCCGCAAAACCGATGTCCTCGGCGCGGGTGTGGATGCGGGGCATCCACGGGGTTTCGTCAATCCAGGCCGACAGGATCGCGCCGACACGACCGGCATCAAGCGGGGTTGCAGGTCGGAGCAGGGTCATAGCCGGTCTCCGATCAGGAATTCGGCAGCGCGGTCCAGCCGGATATGGGGTGGGCCATCACCGGGTTTGAGATTGAGCTGCGCCGGGGCGAAGCGCATGACCTGATAATCCTGATCCAGCCACTTTTCCGCGCCGTCGCGCGCGGGGCCAAGCAGGTGCGACGGGTCCTGCGGCAGCTCTCCGGGGTAGAAGGCGGCCTGTTTGCCGCTGTCCAGAAGGGTGCCGCGCACGCAGGGCAGTTCGGTGCCGTTATGCGCGCGCATTTCCTCGACCGTGGCGCGCAAGGATGCGATCGACATGGCGCTGGTCTTGGCCCCTGCGAATTGGGCGCGGTCGCGGGCATCGCGGGTCAGCGCTTCCATGATTGCGGTCAGGCGGGCGTGCTGCGTGTGGTGCAGGTGGTCGGCTTTGGTGGCGGCGAAAAGGATCTTCTCAACCCGTTTGCCGAGGAGGAGCTGGGTCAGAAACTGGTTCTGGCCGGGGCGAAACGCGCCGAGGATGTCGGCCATCGCCTGCCGCATGTCTTCGACCGCCTGAGGGCCGGCATGGATCGCGCCCAGCGCGTCGACCAGCACGATCTGGCGGTCGATCTTGGCGAAGTGATCGCGGAAGAAGGGTTTGACGACCTGGGATTTGTAGGCCTCGAACCGCCGCTCCATCTCGCGGGCGAGGGATTTGCGCGGCGGGGTTGGCGTGGCTGGCATGGGGGCGAAGGTGAGGACCGGGCTGCCGGCGAGATCGCCGGGCAGAAGAAAGCGGCCGGGCGTGCAATCGGAGAACCCCGCCTGCCGCGCAGCGGTCAGATAGGCGGTGAAACGGGCGGCAAGCGCCTGTGCGCGGGGTTCTTCGAGCGGCGCAGTGGTGTCTTCGGCTTTGGCAAGGGCAAGGTAGTCCTGCGCAAGGTCGCGGTTTTCGATCCGCTTAAGGGTTTCTTCAGACCATTGGTGGTAGCTTTTGTCGAGCAAGCCAAGATCAAGCAACCACTCACCGGGATAATCCACGATGTCGAGATGTATGGTCCGTGGGCCTTGAAGCCCGGACAAGAGCCCCGAGGGGCGCACTTTCAATGACAGGCGCAATTCGCTGATTGTGCGCGTGCTGTCGGGCCAGTGTGGATCGCGGGCCGTCAAAGTGCCCAAATGGGATTCGTAATCAAAACGCGGGAGCGTGTCGTCGGGTTGCGGTTGCAGATAGGCCGAGAGAATGCGCCCTTCGCTTTGCGCCAGAAGGCCGGGCATACGCCCCCGATCCATCAGGTTCGACACCAGAGACGTGATGAACACCGTCTTGCCCGACCGCGCGAGGCCCGTCACGCCAAGGCGGATCGTGGGTTCGAAAAACGCGCCCGACACCGTGTCGGTGACATTCTCGAAGCCGCGGGTCAGCGTGTCGGCGATGGTGGAAATGACCAAGGGCGGCCTCTTTTCATTGCGTTGGCCCCAGAGATAAAGGCGCATGTCCTCGGTTACCAGTGCTGCGCAAGGGGGATTGTTCGGCGCAATTCGTCAGGATAAGCGGGGCGCATGCCCAGATTTGCCCTGAAAGTCGAATATGATGGCGCGCCTTTTGCCGGATGGCAAAGGCAGGCGGAACACCCGTCTGTACAGGGCGCAATCGAAGCCGCGCTTGCCAAACTGGAGCCGGGTGAGCACACGATAGCGGCCGCCGGGCGTACCGATGCGGGCGTGCATGCGCGCGGGCAGGTCTGCCATTGCGATCTGTTCAAGGACTGGTCGCCGTTCCGGTTGTCGGAGGCGCTGAACTACCATCTCAAACCTCTGCCTGTGGCGATTGTCGATGCGGCCCAGGTCGCAGACGACTGGCATGCGCGGTTCTCGGCGATGGAGCGGCGGTATCTGTTTCGGCTGGTGTCGCGCCGAGCTCCCCTGACGCTAGAGGCCGGTCAGGTCTGGCAGGTGAAACACGATCTGGAGCGTGCGCCAATGCAGAAGGCGGCGCAGCATCTGATCGGTTTGCATGACTTCACCACCTTCCGGTCCACGATGTGCCAGGCGGCTTCGCCTGTGAAAACTCTGGATGCGCTAGATATCCGCGAGGTGGAGACCGATTGGGGCGCGGAGTTCCAATTCCGCCTGCGCGCGCGGTCTTTCCTGCACAATCAGGTGCGCAGCTTTGTCGGTACGCTGGAGCGTGTTGGGGCCGGGGCGTGGGCGCCGGAAGATGTGAAGGCGGCCTTGGACGCACGGGACCGGGCGGCCTGCGGACCGGTCTGTCCGCCACAGGGGTTGTATCTTGTGGGTGTAGGCTATCCGGACGATCCGTTTCAGCGTTAGGCATTGTTGCGCTGTGCGCGGATCATCGGGGGAAGCAGATTTTGAAAATCTGCCTGGGGCTCTGCCCCAGACCCCGAGGTATTTGTGAAACAGAGAAGAATTGGACTTGTTTTGCGGGTAAATTTGCCCGATGAGACAGGCCATGACACATCTGACCGATATCCGACGAGACTTCTGATCTTGTTTTGCCGCCCAGAACTGTGGGCGATCCGTCACCTTTTGTCTGAATTCACATCCTTTCCGTTGACTTGGCCCGCGCCGCTTGGCACGGCTTGGGCTTCCTGAAGTGAGGTTTTCCCATGATCCCCTCTGTTTTGCCGACTTATTCCCGCGCGCCGCTTCATTTTGTGAAAGGCGAAGGCACCTGGCTGATCGAGGCGGACGGTCGACGTTTTCTCGATCTGGGCGCGGGCATTGCCGTAAACGCGCTGGGCCATGCCCATCCCGCGCTGGTTCAAACGTTGACCGACCAGGCGCAGAAGTTGTGGCACGTGTCGAACCTCTACGAGATTCCGCAGCAGCAGGCGCTGGCCGACAAGCTGGTGGCGAGCACCTTTGCCGATACGGTGTTTTTCACCAATTCGGGGACGGAATCCTGCGAACTCGCGGTCAAGATGGCGCGCAAGTATTGGTACGAGAAGGGTCATCCTGAAAAGACCACGATCATCACGTTTGGCGGATCGTTCCATGGTCGGTCGTCGGCCGGGATCGCGGCTGCTGGATCCGAGAAGATGATCAAGGGATTTGCGCCGCTCCTGCCAGGGTTCACTCATGTGGGCTGGGGTGACCATGATGCGCTGCACGCAGCAATCGAAGAGACGGTTGGCGCGATCCTTATCGAGCCGGTTCAGGGTGAAGGCGGGATTCGTCCGCTGCCTGACCAGTGTCTGAAGGGTCTGCGCGCGCTGTGCGACGAGAAGGGCATCCTGCTGATCCTTGATGAGGTGCAATGTGGCGTGGCACGGACGGGTCGGCTTTTTGCGCATGAATGGGCCGGGGTCACGCCGGACATCATGATGGTCGCCAAGGGCATCGGCGGGGGCTTTCCGTTGGGTGCCGTTCTGGCCACCGAAGAGGCTGCGTCGGGCATGACGGCGGGCACGCATGGATCGACATATGGCGGCAATCCGCTGGCCTGTGCCGTGGGCTGCGCGGTGATGGACATTGTCAGCACACAGGAATTTCTGGACACGGTGAATGCGCGGGCCGGGTTCCTGCGTCAAAAGCTTGAAGGTCTCGTCGCGGCGCATCCTGACGTGTTCGAAGGCGTCCGCGGAATGGGCCTGATGATGGGGCTCAAGTGCAAGGTGGCGCCGATTGAGGTGGTTAAGGCGGGCTATGAGTGCGGTGTCATCACCGTGCCCGCGGCGGACAACGTGGTGCGGTTGCTGCCGCCGCTTAACATCAGCGAGGACGAGATCTCCGAAGCGGTGAACCGGCTGGAATTCGCGGCAGACGCGGTGCGCGAGGCGCAGGGCTGAGGGCAGGACTATGAAGCATTTTCTGGATATTCACAAAACCGATGCGGGCGATCTGCGGTCCGTGATCGATCAGGCCATTGCCATGAAGAGCAGCCGCAACGGGCGTCCGAAAGGGTCCCCAGATGATGAACTGCCGCTTGCCGGGCGGATGGTCGCGCTGATCTTCGAGAAGCCATCGACGCGCACGCGCGTGTCCTTCGATGTCGGTGTGCGCCAGATGGG
Organism: Alphaproteobacteria bacterium; assembly: GCA_030425145.1. Taxonomy (GTDB): domain Bacteria; phylum Pseudomonadota; class Alphaproteobacteria; order Rhodobacterales; family Rhodobacteraceae; genus Marivita. The sequence goes on from JAUHVK010000026.1 coordinate 48,303, forward strand.
CGGTCAGACGATGGTGCTGTCCGGGTCGGACATGCAACTGGGCCATGGCGAAACCATTGCCGACACGGCGCGGGTGATGAGCCGCTATGTCGATCTGATCATGATCCGCACGTTTGACGAGGCGGTGCTGGAAGAGATGGCGGAATATGCGAGCGTTCCGGTGATCAATGGTCTGACCGACCGCACCCATCCCTGCCAGATCATGGCGGATGTGATGACCTATGAAGAGCATCGCGGGCCGATCAAGGGCAAGAAGGTGGTCTGGTGCGGCGACGGCAACAATGTCTGCGCTTCCTTCCTGCACGCTGCAGCGCAGTTCGGGTTCGACTTCACGTTCACCGGGCCAGTTCAGCTTGATCCGGAGATGGAGTTCGTTGGGCTGGCGCGCAATGCCGGTGTTTCGGTGGCAATCGAGCGCGATCCGTTCAAGGCGGTTGAGGGGGCCGATCTTGTCGTCGCGGATACCTGGGTGTCGATGCATGACGCGCAGTCGGCCAAGGAGCGGCGGCACAACATGCTGCGGTCCTATCAGGTCAATGTCGACCTGATGCGGCACGCCAAACCGGACGCGCTTTTCATGCATTGTCTGCCGGCGCATCGCGGGGAAGAGGTGACATCCGAAGTGATGGACGGCCCGCAATCAGTGATCTTTGATGAGGCGGAAAACCGGCTGCATGCGCAAAAGGCGATCATGCGCTACTGCCTCGGCGTGTAATCACAGATAAACACGTTTTGTTTTTGACCGCTTTTTAGGCCCTGCAATTTGCGCGACGCATTTTGCAGGGCTTTTCGTTTTCGCAGGTGGTCCCTGCTGTGGCTGACCGTCAGGCAGGGACGCACGGGTGGTCCGTTCAGAGCTTGGGAACTGTCCGGAGATGCCGGGAACAAACGGTGGAGGCAGGCGCGGTCCCGTGCTGTCAGGCCCGCCATGACCATTGCGCCCAGCAGCAATGTTTCGGTGCAGCATCCGTGCGCAAAGACGATTTCATGTCGCGCACAGGCGAAGTGAATCCATGTCACGGCGCGTTTCCCGCGTAACTGACGAACGCCCGGAAGGCATGCCAGGGCTTTTGCGGGTACAAACACTTCGGTCCGGAACCGATGGGACATTTGCCCCTGTCCCCCGACGAGGATCCGGTGCTGTGGTGATACGATCAGGTCTGTCGCGGGGTGGTCAGGCCCAAGAGCCGATGCCCGGATCAGGATTGGTGCCGACTTTTCCGAGTGCTGGTCCAGCACTTGCAGATGGCGACGGGTCCACAGCACCGGTTGTGCGCCATTGTCGAGGGTCCGAACAAAATCGCCCGGACGCAGATCCTGGACCGAGCGTGGCCCCGAAGGAGTTTCGATGCGGGTGTTCTGCGCAAAGCAGATCGTTTGATATGTTGCAGACGTATCGCGGTCTGACGTCCAGAATGCGTTGGGTTGGGACCGGCTGCCACCATTGGACCAGTACCACCCTTCGAGATCGAAACCCGGCGACCAGACAAGTTGCACCAACTCGCCTGATCCCGAATCGAGGCCCTCGAAAACTACGGCGCCTTGCCCCGGTCCGACATAATCACTGCGGATGATGGTTGCGTCAGCCATCGTGGTAGTGCCGCCATTGCCAGACCAGCTCAGATCATAGGCGTCGCCCACACCGAATTCATAGGGCGACGGATCGCCTTCATTCGAAGTAATTACCAGATCCCTGGTCGAGTTTGGCGGGTAGTCGAAATAGCTGTACTCCGTTGTCACGTTGACATTGCTGCCCGACGCGATCGCGAATTCATTATTTACTGCATTGATGACGACGACCAAGACATGGGCTCCTTTTCAGAGCGCAATGTCCGGCAAAATCATTGACGGTCGCTTAAGTGGTGAGTCGATCGATGTTCAGGGCACGTTGTCGACGCCGGACTCACCCCAGGGATGACAGCGGGCGATTCGGCGCGCGGCGAGCCATCCACCCTTGATCCCGCCATGTTTGCGCAACGCTTCGAGCGCGTAGGCAGAGCAGGTGGGATGGTAGCGACAGTTGTGGCCGACCCAGGGGCTGAAGATCAGTCGGTAGGCGCGGACGGGCAGGGCGAGAGTCCAGGCCAGCGGGGTCATGTCGAAGCGTGGATCTTGCGCAAGGCGTAGGTCAAATCGCCTTTGAGCGCCTGAAAGTCGCGGTCGATGGTCACGCCGGGGCGCCCGATCAGCACGTAATCCCAGCCGGGCTGTGCACCGAACATCAGCGCTTCGGCAACGACAGCGCGCAGTCGGCGCTTGGCGCGATTGCGGGCGACCGCGTTGCCGATCTTCTTGGAGCAGGTGTAGCCGACGCGGATTGTCGGATCGCCGTCATCGCGATGCCGGGCCTGCACCAGCATCCCGTCTGTTCCCCGGCGCAGAGCCCGGGCGGCACGGAGGAAGTCGGCGCGGTGACGCAACACAGTGACATGCGGACATGACAACACCGCCGGAGGCGTATTTCCCCTTGTGTCCAAGGAGGCCTCCGGCGGTGTCATGTCAGTTCGCCTGATGGGTCGCGGAGGCTTACGCGCTCAGCGACTTGCGACCGCGTGCGCGGCGTGCATTCAGGACCTTGCGGCCAGCCTTGGTGGCCATGCGCGCACGGAAGCCGTGGCGGCGCTTACGAACGAGGTTCGAGGGCTGATAGGTGCGTTTCATCGCGTCCAACTCCGTTTAATCGGGCCGGGCCGCGCGGATTCGGCGACCGGGTGTGTTCGAAGCCCGTGCTATAGGCAGGTGACTTTGGGTTGTCAAACGCTGTGTCGCGGATTTTCGGTGATTTTCTTGTTCAGACGCACGATGCGCCGACGCATCGTGTGCGTTACGTTGCGGAACGCAATTGGGGGCGCTGCCCCCGTCGCCCGATGGGCGACTCCCCCGAAGTATTTTTGAACCAGAGAAGCATAGTGAGATTGAGTGGGAGTGCCTGTGGTTTGAAATATTGGCACATGGGCGCGTGTGGGTCTGACACAGACTGCAACAAAGCGCGGCGGTGTTGGCCGGGATTGTTTCAATCCGGGGCGATCCTGACAGAATTCTCACGTAAAGCAGAGCGCCGGATCAAGCGGGCGTGAACCGGGTGTTGCAGCGGGGCTGCAAGGCTCATGTTTTGGGCAACACAGACGCATCATCTGGAGAGGCGGCACAAGCTGGCCTGTATGACATGACGGATATGACTGAGACCCGAGACACCACCGTGTGGAAACGTTACGCTCCCCTGATCGTGATCGGCGCGGTGGCGCTGGTTGGTGCGGTCACGTTGCGCGATTACCTGAGTTTTGAGACGCTGGCGGCGAATCGTGAGGCGTTGGAGGCGTTCCGCGATGCCAATTACCTGCTGACCGCCGCTGTGTTCATGCTGGCCTATGTGGGGATCGTCGGTTTCTCATTGCCCGGGGCGACGATTGCGACGCTGACGGGAGGGTTCCTGTTCGGGGTGTTCCCCGGCGCCTTGTTCAACGTCCTGGCGGCTACGATTGGCGCGACAGTGATCTTTCTGGCCGCGCGTTACGGGTTGGGGGAACGGCTGGCGGCCAGGATGGATGCGAGCGCTGGCGTCGTGCGCAAGATCAAGGACGGGATCGATGAGAACCAATGGTCGATGCTGTTCCTGATCCGGCTGGTGCCGGCGGTGCCGTTCTTTGTTGCGAATCTCGTGCCGGCGCTGGTGGGCGTGCCGCTCTACCGGTTTGTTGTGTCGACCTTCCTCGGGATCATTCCGGGGGGCGTGGTCTATACCTCGGTCGGGGCCGGTCTGGGCGAAGTGTTCGCACGGGGTGAAACTCCTGATCTGGGGATCATTTTCGAGCCGCACATCCTGCTGCCGATTCTTGGTCTCTGTGCGCTGGCGGCGCTGCCGATTGTGCTGAAGGCCGTGCGCGGCAAAAAGGGGCTGTGATCATGGAAACGATCAAGACGGATGTGTTGGTGATCGGCGCAGGCTCTGGCGGGTTGTCGGTGGCGGCGGGTGCTGTGCAGATGGGGGCCAGCGTGGTCCTGCTCGAAGCACACAAGATGGGGGGCGATTGCCTCAACTATGGATGTGTTCCTTCTAAAGCGCTGATTGCCTCGGCAAAGACGGCCCATACGATGCGCCACGCGGACCACTACGGGATCGCCAGCGTCACGCCGCAGGTGGATTATGCAGCGGCGAAGGATCACGTGGCGGATGTGATTGGCCAGATCGAACCGGTCGACAGCCAGGAACGATTCGAAGGGCTGGGCGTGCGGGTCATCCGCGAATTCGGGCGCTTTGTTTCAGCGACCGAGGTTGAGGCGGGGCCTTATCGGATCACCGCGCGACGGATCGTGATCGCCACGGGATCGTCGCCATTTGTGCCGCCGATCCCCGGGTTGGACAGCGTTCCCTACATCACCAACGAGTCCCTTTGGGAGTTGCGCGAACAGCCGGAGCATCTCTTGGTGATAGGGGGCGGGCCGATCGGAATGGAGATGGCGCAGGCGCATTTGCGACTGGGATCCAAAGTGACGGTGATCGAAGGGGCCAAGGCGCTGGGTAAGGATGACCCGGAGATGGCCGAGATTGTACTGGACAGCCTGCGCGCCGAGGGGCTGGAGATTGCCGAAGGTTCGAACGCCAAGGAGGTACGCGGCGCCGCGGGGGCGATTGAGGTCCAGACCGAGGATGGGCGCGTGTTCAAGGGCACGCATATCCTTGTTGCCGTGGGACGGCGCGCCAATACCGAGGGTCTCGATCTGGACAAGGCTGGCATCAGGACGACGCGCTCGGGCATCGCGGTGGATGACCGTCTGCGCACGTCCAACAGGAAGGTCTATGCGATTGGCGATGTGGCGGGTGGGCTGCAATTCACCCATGTGGCCGGATACCATGCCGGTGTGATCATCCGGTCGATGCTGTTCGGTCTGCCTTCCAAGGCAACGACGCGGCACATTCCCTGGGCCACATATACTCAGCCGGAACTGGCGCAGGTGGGGCTGACGGAAGCCCGGGCGCGCAAGGAGCATGGAACCAAGCTTGAAGTTGTGCGGTTCCTCTTCAGCCACAACGACCGCGCCATTGCCGAGCGCAAGACGCGCGGTCTGATCAAGGTGATGGTGGTCAAGGGGCGTCCGGTCGGCGCATCGATTGCTGGCGAACAGGCGGGGGAACTCATCAACCTTTGGGCGCTGGTGATCGCCAACAAGATGAAAATGAGCCAGATTGCCAATATGGTCGCGCCCTATCCCACAATCGGAGAACTTAACAAAAGGGCTGCGGGGGCTTATTTCTCACCCCGACTGTTTGAAAGTGACACAGTGAAGAAAGTTGTCGGACTTGTTCAGAAGTGGCTGCCATGACGTGACCGGGGCGGAGCTGTAGTTGTGCTGAATTCGCTCTCCGGTCGCTTCCTTATCCTGACCACTGTCTTCGTGATGTTGGCAGAGGTGTTGATCTTTGTTCCGTCGATTGCGCGGTACCGGGAGGATTTTCTTCTGAACCGGTTGGAGCGGGCGCAGATCGCATCGCTTGCGCTGCTGGCGGACGACATGATCGACACCGATCTGGAAGCAGAGCTCTTGCTCAATGCCGGGGTATTCAACGTGGTGTTGCGGCGGGACGAGCTGCGGCAGCTGGTTCTGTCTTCGCCGATGCCCAGCGAGGTGGCGCAGACTTTCGACCTGCGTGAGGCGACAGCGCTGAGCCTGATCCGGGACGCGATGGCGCGTCTGATCAATCCCGAGAACGAGACCATACGAGTGATCGGCAACCCGTTCCGCGATGGTGGTCTGCTGATCGAGATCACGCTCGATACCGGTGAATTGCGCATGGCGATGTTCGACTACGGGCTCCGCATTCTGGCGCTCTCGGCGGTGATCTCGGTGTTCACAGCGGGGCTTTTGTTCCTTGCGGTGCGGATACTTCTGGTTAAGCCAATTAAGGGTGTGGTCGGCCATATGCAAAGCTACGCCAAAGCCCCCGAGGATGCGCGGCGGATCATACAGCCCTCGGCCAGTGTGACCGAGTTGCGTGAGGCCGAGACCGCACTGCAAAGCTTGCAGACGCAGCTGACACAAGCGCTGAAGCAGAAAGAGCGTTTGGCGCAATTGGGGGGGGCCGTTGCCCGTGTGAGCCATGATCTGCGGAATATCCTCACATCGGCCCAGCTGTTTACCGACCGGATCGAGATGAGCGAGGACCCGGCGGTCAAACGCATGGCACCGAAGCTTGTGAACTCCATTACCCGCGCGGTTTCGTTGTGCGAAAGCACACTGGCCTTCGGACGGGCAGAAGAACCCGCGCCGACGCTGACCTTGTTCAACCTCGCGCAATTGGTGTCGGATGTTCTAGACAGCGAACGCCTGGCCATTGGCGATTTCGACCTGAGCCTGAGCGAAGATGTGCCGGGCAACCTGATGCTGCGGGCTGATCCGGAACAGATGTTCCGAGTGCTGTCGAATCTTGTGCGCAATGCGCGGCAGGCGATCATCGGCACCGGTGCATCGGGTGAGATAAATGTCTCGGCACGGGTCTGCGACGATGCATGGTGTATTGATGTCACCGATACCGGGCCGGGCCTGCCGCCAAAGGCTGTCGAACACCTGTTCCAGCCGTTTCAAGGCGGTGCGCGCAAAGGTGGTTCCGGTCTGGGCCTCGCCATTGCCGAGGAATTGGTGCGCGGTCATGGCGGAACGCTGACGCTCCTCAAAACCGACAAGGGCGGCACGTCATTTCGCATTCGCTTGCCCATGGGCGGGTTGACGTAACGCATTCTGAAGTGGGTGCGAAAATTCTTGGAATTTGCGCTTGCATCATCCCCGCACTGCGTCTATTCCCCCGCCTCGTGGACCGATAGCTCAGCTGGATAGAGTACTTGACTACGAATCAAGGGGTCGGGGGTTCGAATCCTCCTCGGTCCGCCATTAATTTCAAAGGCTTAGCGTGTATTCGCTGAGCCTTTTTGAATTTTTAGTCTCTTTTTAGTCACTTCAGGCGCAAGGCTTTGGGGTGGTGAGGCATGCTCTGCGATGTTCACCCTTTCTGGCGGACTCGCTTCAAAGACAAACATCAGCTACCCTCAATCAGCCTAGGTATAGTCGTAACCTTGGGCATCGCGATGCTCTTCAATGAAGGAGAGATCGCGATGAGGATACTTTCGAAACGTCAGCTGAAGGAGCTGGTCTTGTATTCGCCGCAACATGTCGCACATCTGGAGAAGGCAGGCCTGTTCCCGAAGCGGATTCAGCTTGGCCCGAACAGAGCGGGATGGGTTGAAGCCGAAGTGCTGGAGTGGCTTGAAGAACGGCTGGCCAATCGGGACACCGCACCCGACACTCCTGAATAAGGAGCTGGGTGGCCGAGGGTGCACACCTCGGTCACCCAATCGGAACTGTGGTGAGATCTCGACAATGCGTAGGTTCGCACTGTTGGAGTGATCGCACTGCTTGTTGAAGAGGCAGTGTTTAGCTGCTCGAATGAGGGGAAGTGTCTGTCTTTGACAGGTCCGACTTTTTGAAGTCAGACAAAACGCGAGTTCAAGGGTCACAGATCTGGTCTTTCTTGCGCGCAGTGTTGTCCTCCAGTCACCGTCCAAGAGACTATCTGTCACCAAAAGCTTGATCTTCATGAGGTATGTGGCGACGGCCCAGCACCGCCAAAAGCCGCGCAAGAGCGGGTTCTTGTCCAGGAGGCTCGTGGCCTTCGGTTCGAGATGTGTCCCGATAAGGGCCACCATCGAAGACATACATGCCGGAACTGGCTCTCTGAAGCCAATCATAGCGCTCTAATTCAACGTCGTTTCGGATGATCGATCGGTTCGAGAACGCGTTTTCGACGATTTCGCGTTTTTCGGAGGCAGTGGCGCAAATATGAAGCCTGGAAAGGCTTTTCATGAGTTCGAGGAATTGAATGCGGTTTTGCGCAACTTGCTTTGGATCGGGCATGTTGCCAAGGCGTTCCATGGCTGTCGCCAGGTTGAGTTCAAGCTTGTTTTTCTGCTTCTCGAATAAGGTCTTGTCGAGGGTGCCGTCGATTAAGAGATCGGTCAGGCGATCCAGCCGGCGTTCGTCCGCCGCGATCTGCAGCTTGATGGCATCGCGGTGCGAGCCCAATTGTGAATCAACTGGGTCTGCGTCCCATGCTTTGCGTAGTTTGTCTGCGACCTTCGGATCGATTTCCAACTGTCTCAACGCTCTGAGGATCGTTTCTTCAAGCCGATCTTCACGTATGGTCTTGGTTGGACAGGCCGTCGTCTGACACCGGTAATACACATGACCCTTCTGAATTTCTGGGCTCATTGGACCGTGATACAACCCGCACCGTAATGACTCGCGGTAGAGGTGATTATGACGGGTGGAGATCTTGCCATGGCGGTTTGCCTTGATGTTCTGCACCCGCTTGAACTGGGACGGGCCGTCCCAAGTGTCTCGGACCTCTGTGGCGTTGCTGTGCTCTTCGGGCGCAGCATGGAGGTCCTGGTCGAGCCACTCTTCCGAGATAGGGGCCAAACAATCCAGGAGCGCCTCCGAGGTCCGTAGAGAGCCTATTTTGTTGAAAAACTCGGTGTCTTAGCGTGAAAGGTGAAAAAAGCAGAATATCCTCCCGCAGAACTCCGTTTTCGCGAACGTCATTTTCTGAAGGAGTACTCCTTAGAACAGTGTGCCAAGAAATTCAGACAATTTTCGTCTGTCCGAGTTTTTCAACACAATCAGCCCAAAGTGGTCGTCGGTGATGCCCGCGGCATTCGTAGCGATGGGCGGATTCCAGACATTCTCTGCGAGAGCGAAGAGCCCGAGGCGAAGCGGTGGAAGCAGACTTTCAGATCAAGCTGCCAAGCCCAAATCTGAAGCCGCCGTTCGCCGCTCCGGTGCCGAATTGGGAAGATGGAGGACAAAGCGGCGCCTTGCCGCGTTCGCTCAGGAATCGGCTTGCCCTAAAAAAGCGACATTACAAGAGCCCGTGCGGTACATGGTGTTCGCGTAATTGACCGCCTTGTTACGCCCCCAACACTGGCTTCGATTTATCCGTCGGCATTATTCGCAGAAAGGTTTTTTCGCGATTTCGACGAGATGGGTCGGAAAAGCGTATGCCTCATCCCGGGAAATGCCAGACCTTTTCCAAGGATGAATTTCCCCTAATGCTCGGGTAACCGGCACATCGATCAAGTGAGACACGCAAACGCATGAAGAAGCTGGGCCTAGACGCAACGGACATTCGTATCCTCAGTGCTGTCCAGCAGCATGGACAACTCAGCAAGACGCGTTTGGCCGAGCTTGTGAACCTGTCGCCAACACCTTGCTGGGCGCGGCTCGACCGGCTGAAAGCCGCAGGTTATATCCGCGGATACCACGCCGAGTTGGCGTTGGAGCGGATCGTCGATTTCACCCAAGTCGTCGTCACGGTCTCACTGGGATCACACCGTAAGGCCGAGTTCGTTCGCTTCGAAGACTACATCATGAAGCTGGACGAGGTCACCGATTGCATCGCGACCGGCGGTGGTATGGACTATGTGATGAAAGTCGCGACACCCAGCCTTGCTGCCTTTCAGGCGATCATGGAAGACATGCTTGCGGCCGAACTCTCGATTGAACGCTACATGACATACATCGCGACTCGTCAGATCAAAAACAGCAGGCCCAATCTGGCAAAACTGATCGCAAAAAGCAGGTAAGCACGGTTCCAGACTGAACGGCCTCTACTTGGACTGATAATTGGTCTGAACGGCCTAATCAGCGCGCGTTATCAGACCGAAACCACCCCGATTTTCAATCTAAGTCTTCGACAGGTTTCAAGACTTCACAGGCCGGTCAGGCCACCTGCTGCGAGGGCGAAAACATGACACAAACAGACGACTTTGGCTTCGGCACACAAATCCGCAAATCCCCGTATTTCGATGCAACAGTCCGCTGGGGCGCCAAGGGTTTTTCTGTTTACAATCATATGTATATCCCCCGCGACTTTGGCGACCCGGAACAAAATTTCTGGAACCTCGTGAATGACGCGATCCTGTGTGACGTTGCCGTTGAGCGTCAGGTCGAAATCACTGGTCCGGACGCGGCTGCATTCGTCCAAATGCTGACACCGCGCGACCTTTCCAAGATGGCGGTGGGCCAGTGCAAATATATCCTGATCACAAACGCCGAGGGCGGCATTCTGAACGATCCGATCCTTCTGCGGCTCGCGGAAAACCATTTCTGGATCTCGCTGGCGGACAGCGACATCCTGCTTTGGGCGCAGGGCGTGGCGGTGCATTCTGGCATGGATGTCACAATTCGCGAACCCGATGTTTCGCCGCTTCAGCTTCAAGGGCCAAAGTCTGGCCTTATCATGCAGGCTCTGTTCGGTGACAGCATCTTGGACCTGAAATATTATTGGCTGCGCGAAGTCGATCTGGACGGCATTCCACTTATCGTGTCGCGTACCGGCTGGTCTAGCGAGCTTGGCTATGAGCTTTACCTGCGGGACAGCTCCAAAGGCGACCTTCTTTGGGAACGCATCATGGCTGCGGGCATGGAATTCGGTCTCAAGCCAGGGCACACTTCCTCGATCCGCCGGATCGAAGGTGGCATGCTGTCCTATCACGCAGATGCCGACATCAACACCAATCCGTTCGAGCTAGGCTTTGATCGCCTTGTGAATCTCGACATGGAAGCGGAATTCATCGGCAAGGCCGCGCTGCGTCGCATCAAAGAAGAAGGCCCCAAGCGCAAGCAGATCGGCTTGGTGATTGACTGCGACCCGCTCACAGGCCCGAACACGACATTCTGGACAATCAACCAGAGCGGGGCGGAAATCGGCAAGGTGACATCGGCAGTCTATTCGCCCCGTCTTGAGAAGAACATCGCATTGGCAATGGTTGAGGCAGATGCTGTGGTTCTTGGTGCGGAAGTCGAAGTCGTGACGAAATCCGGACCGACCAAGGCGACTGTGGTCGAATTCCCCTTCTACGACCCCAAGAAACAAATCGCAGCGGCGTAACGGGCCAGGATCAAAGGCGGCGCGGGCATCCTCGGGAGGCACGCGCCGCCGCACCTCTCACCTTCGTCAGAGATTTCAAATATGTCTGATCTTTCCATCGAGCTGCACTGGCAGCGCGCAGAACCCGTGTTTGCGACAGGCACCTATTCAAACGCACATATCGTGCAGATGAACAGATTGTACGATATTACCGTCGACTCTGCCCCGGATTGGGGCGGTGACCCGTCGAATACTAACCCCGAGCAAGCATTGGCTTCGGCTCTTTCAAGCTGCCACATGATGACCTTCCTCGCTCTGGCTGCCAAGGCGGGATGGCCCGTCGCAAGCTATCACGACTATGCCGAGGCGCATCTTGGCAAGAACCCGAAAGGTCAGATGTCGGTGACGCGGATTGATCTGCACCCGGTGGTCCGTTTCGACACAGGTTTTACTGTGACCGATGCGCAACTGGCCGAGATGCAGGATCGGGCGCACCGCTACTGCTTTATCGCCAATACACTGGCCGACAGCGTCGAAATCAACATTCGCTAAAGGACCGCGCCCATGCACACGGATCAAATTCTTCTCGGGGATCTTAGCGAAGATGGCATTTTGCGCCTGACCCTTAATGACGTGAAACGGCGCAATGCGTTGTCCGAGGCGATGCTGGATACACTCCGCACAGCCATCGCGGATGCAGGCCGTAATCCTTCGGTCCGGGTGATCATCCTTGCTGCAAACGGGCCTGCCTTTTGTGCCGGTCACGATCTGAAGGAATTGACAGCCAGACGCCGCGATTATGACGGTGGCAAGGCCTATTTCGCAGAGGTCATGGCCCTGTGTTCCGGGGCCATGCTGGGCATTGTAGCTTGCCCCAAGCCTATCATTGCAGAGGTCAAAGGTATCGCCACAGCGGCAGGCTGCCAATTGGTGGCAAGCTGCGATCTGGCCATTGCCGCCGAGACCGCACAATTCAGCACTCCTGGCGTTCATATCGGTCTCTTCTGCTCCACGCCCATGGTGGCCTTGTCGCGCAACGTGTCCAACAAGCACGCGATGGAGATGCTGTTGACCGGCGACATGACTCCTGCAACCCGCGCCGCCGAGATCGGATTGGTCAATCGCGTCGTGTCCGAGGCTTCGCTGCGACAGGCGACCTCAGAAATGGCACTAAAGATTGCGTCGAAATCGAGCATGACATTGGCCACCGGAAAACGCGCGTTCTACGCACAGCGCGAGATGCCCTTGGCCGATGCCTATGACTACGCGTCAAAGGTGATGGTCGAAAATATGCTGGCAACAGATGCCGAGGAAGGCATCGGCGCCTTCATCGAAAAACGCATCCCTCAGTGGCAGGACGCCTAAGACATGGCCACAAATCCTTACAACACCGATCTGGATCGCAACCCGGCCAACCACCAGCCGCTTACGCCTCTCACTTTTCTGGAGCGGGCCGCCAACGTGTTCCCCGATCACACCGCGATTGTCCATGGCGGCTTGCGGCGCAGCTATGCAGACTTCTATGCGCGCTCACGGTGTTTGGCGTCCGCACTGACACAGCGCGGACTTGGACGGGGGGATACGGTTTCTGCGATGCTCCCGAATATCCCGGCCATGCTTGAATGCCACTACGGCGTTCCCATGTGCGGCGCTGTTCTTCATTCGATCAACACACGGCTCGACGCCGCGATCATCGCATTCCAACTTGATCACGCGATGTCGAAGATCGTCTTTGTCGATGCTGAATTCCTGCCCCTGATGCAAGACGCGTTGGAATTGGCGCAGGTCAGTCCCACTGTCATCCTAGTCGATGATCCTGAATATGACGGCGCACGCGCTGCGTTCGACGGGACCGAGTATGAGAGCTTCTTAGGCGAAGGCGATCCGGACTTTGCCTGGCTTATGCCCGAAGACGAATGGGACGCCATTTCGATCAACTACACCTCCGGGACAACAGGCGATCCGAAAGGCGTCGTTTCCCACCATCGTGGCGCGTATCTGTTGGCACAGGGTAATGCGCTGACCACCTCGATGCGCAAACACGCCGTCTACTTGTGGACGCTGCCAATGTTTCATTGCAACGGCTGGTGCTTCCCGTGGACGCTATCCGCGATCATCGGAACCCATGTCTGCTTGCGGCAAGTCCGGGCTGCGCCGATATGGGCCGCATTGTCGGATGAAACCGTGACCCATCTTTGTGGCGCTCCGATTGTGATGTCGCTACTGATCTCTGCGCCCGCAAAAGAGCAAAGAGCGCTTGACCATACAGTTCAGTTCTTCACTGCAGCTGCACCACCGCCAGAGAAGCTGTTGGCCGACATGAAAACCGCAGGGTTTGACGTTACCCACCTTTACGGGCTCACTGAAACTTATGGACCCGCTGTCGTGAACGATTGGCATGAAGACTGGTCTTCACTACCAAGCCATGAACAGGCGCGGCTGAAATCGCGTCAGGGTGTGCGTTACCTGCCCCTTGAAGGGCTGGATGTGCTTGATCCTGAAACGATGCACCCAGTTCCCCGCGATGGGGAAACGATGGGCGAGGTCATGTTCAGAGGCAACGTCGTGATGAAAGGCTACTTTCGAAATCCGGCCGCCACACAGAAAGCCTTTGAGGGTGGTTGGTTCCATTCGGGCGATCTTGGCGTGGTGCATCCCGATGGGTACATCCAGCTCAAGGATCGTTCAAAGGACATCATCATCTCTGGCGGAGAAAACATTTCCTCCATCGAGGTAGAAGAGGTACTTTACAGCTACCCTGCAGTAGAAATTGCCGCTGTCGTCGCCATGCCCCATGAGAAATGGGGCGAAACCCCCTGCGCATTTATCGAAGCCGCACCCGGTCAGGACATCGACACAGAAGCGTTGCGCGCATGGTGCCGCGAGAGACTGGCTGCCTACAAAGTTCCAGGCAGGTTCATCATTACAAGCATCCCCAGAACTTCGACCGGCAAAATCCAGAAATTTGCCTTACGTGATTTCGCCAAAGAATTGGTTAACCAAAGCTAAACCAGCATCTGAACATTGGCGCCAAACCGTTTTTATTTCCCTCGGCAACCGGAAATTCGAGGACAACAACAGCATCGCAGATACGAGCTGTTTTGGTCGTCAGCGGTTATTCGAATAATTCGCAGCATTCCGCAGTTCGGGCTATATGCAGACGAAGGCGGAATGAAAGCTTAGGTCCGCAAACATGCCAGGCGCTGCGGGCCGACGCCGAGTTACGGCATAGACGGCGAAACCCTCCACTTCGTCTGTCAGTCTCTCTCTATTTGATTGGGTTTTCTTCTGCGCAGAAAAAACTCTGCAACAAGGAGGTATGGCATGAAGAATGCCACCACCTAGGCCCTTTCGAAAAGTCCTGTGAACGCCTCATTTGATCCGGAACCACCAGTGATGGAGAACCAGACAACTGCTCTTCCCCCTGAAAACTGGACCGTTTGAAGCTGGAGTTTTCGGCTAATCTTTCTTGGCTGGGAGCAGAGCAGAAGCCGGAAAACTCTACCTGCCGCTGGTCCAAACATGGGTATCACATCAGTATGCGCCCAAGGGACTTGCGCTTTTGATCCTGGTTTCACTGCAGGCACGCTCACGTCTGTTTTCGTGTTCCGTATGGCGTCGCGCCATATTTTGACTTGAAATGTCGCGCGAACAAGGTTGTGGAATTGAACCCCGTAGCCGACGCAATCTCCCTTACCCCACATTTCCCAAGTAAGGCGCTGATTTCGCTGTCCTGACCATTATATTTCCTATATAAAACATGGTGTTGAAGGCTGCGAGGGGCGCGTTTTATGGATCACCCAGAGGGTGCGGGCTTGC